>CAVONY010000017.1:0-100048 GCA_963697405.1 uncultured delta proteobacterium
ATGAAAGCGGTTGTCTCGCCGCTGCAAACCTCCGTCGGATCGACGATCGACCTCTCCGCACAAGGCTTCGACGCCGAAGCCACCCCGTCGTACTTGTGGAACGCCTCGGGAGGTCCTGTCGGCAACCCTGCAAGCCCGAACACGGAGTACTTCTGCGCCTCTCCAGGGCAACACTTCGTCCAAATCCAAGTGTCCGATGACAACTTCACGGCCTGCATCGACACTTGGACGGTACCGGTCATCTGTGGAGACTCGAATGGTGGAACCGGCGGAACCGGCGGGACCGGCGGCACAGGGGGCACTGGCGGATTCGACGGATCGGTCTGCACGGAGCCTAGCACCATGTGCTCGAACGCCTCCATCAACCCGATCCAGAAGACCTGCTCTCCCGCACTACCGACGCCTCCCGACGCGGACGTGTGCACTGGCGGCGAGAGCACGGAGAACCCCGTGAGCTGCACCGCCACCGGATCCACGGTCACTCATTGGCTCACCCAGATGCAGGTCCTCGGCGATTGCAACGTGGGCTACAACCTCGACGGCTGCGACGGCAACAGCTGTATCGCGGGTGGCCTCGCACCCGGTGAAGGCATCGACGGCGTGGACAATGCGCTCGCCGGTCTCGCGCCCGTCCTCGTGGGCGTCGGCGGAAACCTCGGCGGCCTCGACCAGGCCCTCTACGACTCCATCTGTGACGGATCGACGGGACCTTGGGTTCCGGGTCGACCTGAACTTGGAGGAGAACTGCGCAATCGTGGAGCTGCTCGTCGACGGCACAGCGACAAGGACGGTTCTCTTGAACGTGAGCGACCCGACGGACGGAGCGGTCTGCGCAAGCGGCATACTCGGAGCCATCCCGATCGACATCGCGGGCGTCCCCGGCGTGATGCACAACGCGGTGCTTCCGGCGACGATCGGCGATGACGGCTTTTCCAACGGCACCCTGGGGGCGACGGTGGATCAGGCCACCGCAGGGGCGATCGCCGATGCGCTGATCGACGGCGGAAGCGCGGTCGTCGCCCAGGTTTTCGAAATCAACGACAACCTCTCGGTGACAGCAGCGCAGGTTGCAACGCGCTCTCGATGACCCTGACCATCGGTGGCGTGACCGAACCAGAGTAGCCCGCTGCAACAAACCACGGAGGCATCAAACGCGCCGCCTAGGGAGCGTCGTCGAACACCAGGTCGATCTTGATGAAGGTGGCGTCGTCGTGGTCGAAGCCCTGGAAGTTCACCGCGACGGTCGTATCGTCGTACTGAACGTCGAGGTCTCGAGAGTCGATGGTCGATTGGGTCGCGTCCAGGATCGCTTCGAGGATCCGCGGCATGCGCGAGTCCTCGGTCACCGATACGATGTACCCTTCGAACTCCGACTGAGAAATCTTGCCGCGCTTGGTGACGTTCGAGAAGTCGAAGATGATGCTCTCGCCTTCGATGAAGACCTCGATCTCGGTATCCGATATGCCTTCGCAACGGGCTTCGGGGTCGTCGCTTGCAACGACTTCACAGGCGGTGCAGCCTCGACGAGGTCCACCGCGGCACCGTCCATGCTGCCCATGCTGTCCACGATCCGCCTCGAAAGGGAGTTGTTGAACTGGCTCCCAGCCTCGTTGAAGAACCCGTCGCCACAGCCGGTGGCGAGCGCGAACAGCGAAGCGACGACGACCCACGAAGCGTAGCGAAATCTGTTGTTGAGCGTGAGTTCCATTCTTCTTTCCATTGCCTGAGTGCCCGTTCTGCTGGGCCTACGGCGGGGAAGAAGAAATGGATTAACCAGCGGCTCGGTTCGCTGGCGTGCCGAGCCCCGAACAACCGCTGCGAGAAAAAAAGCCGTGACCCCCTGATCAAACGCGAGTCCTTGGCGTAGGGCCATTTGAAGGCGGAAATTGAGCCGCCACAAACCCCAAACGCGACCCAATGAGGAGACCTGACCATGACCAAGTACCTACTGAACGCAGCTTGCCTTAGCCTCCTTTCCTTGACGCTCGTCGCCTGCGGCGACCCAGGTGCATTTCAGGAAGACGACCAGCTCGATTCGAGGATCCGATCGTGGAGGAGTTCGTCGATGACGAGATTGTCGATGACGAAAATCTCGACGAGGAGATTGTCGAAGAGTTGATCGCTCCGTTCGACAACGACAGCGCGGCCAACCCCGCGGTCGACGAGTTCCTGAGCATCACGAACACCCGCGAGATCGTCTATACGGACCAAATCTCCGCGGAAGACGGGGACGACGAAGACTTCGTGCAGTTCGTTCCCGAACAACAGCAACCCCAACCAGAGGATCGAGATCGAAATCGACTGCGATGTCTTCGGGGACGAATCCGTGTTCGCACGCGTCGAGCTGCTCAACGTCGACGGCAACGATACGACGCGCATCACCGGCGGCCCGATCGACTGCAATGAGGGCCCTTTTCAAGTCACCGTGCGGAATCACCAGGTCCAGTTGGCCCGGATCCACGTCCAAGGGGTTCCTCAGGAGCAGACCTTGATCGAGTAGCACTCTCGTCGTGTCCCCATTCTAGACGCTGACGAGCCGCTTCGAGACCACGTTCGGTTCATCATCTCGCAGGCCGGTCCTCTTCGGAGGGCCGGCCTTTTTCGTGCTCACCATCAGAGCTTCGACAACCAAGTGCGCAGCCTGCCCAGAAGGCCGCCCTTTTCTCGCGCGATCTTCTTTTGGATCTGCCCGAGGGTCTTGGGCGAGGTCTCGAGCGGCTCGAAGCTCGAAGCGAGCGCCATGATCGAATCTTGGAAGTCCTTGACGACCGCCGCTAGAGCTGGGTCCGCTGCAAGGAGTGTCTCCAGCTCCTTTTCGTCTTCTTCCGATCCTGCCCCGGCCGCGTGGAGGGCGGCCAGACGCTGGCGCGTTCCTTGTCGTCACTCATGCAACCATGCTCCGGTGAATGATGGGGAGCATCGTGCGCAAAGCACGCATGCCCGCTAACATTCGCGACTTCACGGTTCCAACCGGAAGGTTGAGCGTCTGGGCGATCTGATCGTGGGACATCCCGAGAAAATACGAGAGCTTCAGCACCGCCCGCTGGTCCTCGCTGAGCTGCTTGAACGCCTGCCTCAAAGCCTGATGCCAACGTGTGGACGACACCAGTACGTCGGGCCGCCCGGAGTCGGTCCCAAGCGCATGCCGATCGCTGAACTGCATCTGCCTATCCCCTGAACCGCGCAGCGCGCGCGCAGCGCGTCGAGGGCTCGACTTCGCGCGACGGTGACCACCCAGGCGACGACGCTACCTCTGGAGCTATCGTACTGCGGCGCACGCCGCCAAAGCTCGACGAAAACCTCCTGCAAGATTTCCTCGGCCTCGGAGCGAGAGCCAAGCATCTTCATGAGCAGCGCTAGGACGATGCTGGCGTAGAGAGCATAGAGATTGCTGAACGGTGAGCCGGAATCGCCAGCCGCCATCGCGGCGACGCTCTGCAGGGTCATTCGGGCGTCCTTCGGTCATCGGCTTCCCGTGAGGGCCGGCTCGGCTTGAATGGTCGCGAGGCTGCCGAGGTCGGAGTCCCGCTCACGGCCCATGATGATGCCATCCCCGTCGAATCCCACCATCGAGACGCATGCGGCTGCGACCAGCGTTCGATGGGCAGGCTGCGAAGTTGCTCCGCGATCTCTCGCGGCCGAGGCCGGACGGTCGTCGCGCTTCTTCTCCAGGCACTGCATGATGATGCGCTCTAGGCCTGAATCTATGTCACGCTGACGACGAAGGAAGGGGGATCGGGGATCGCGCTCAAGTGCTGGGCGCATATCTCGATGGGATTCGTCCCGTCGAATACGAAGCGTCCGGTCAGCAGGTAGTACCCGACCGCTCCCAGCGCGTAGATATCGGACCGCGCGTCCACGGCCGGCGGATCCAGGATCTGGACTGGTATAATCACCCCCGAAGGCATCGATCATGTGTTTGTTCATAAACAGGATTTCATGGCTGTGCATATCCGCCACATATACTGTGGCGTCAATCCCCTCCAGCACCGTGAGAAACATCTGGTGGGATTTGCGCAGCTCCGTTTCTGCCTGCTTGCGTTCGGTAATGTCAAGGGCGGTGAAGGTCACCCCTGCGGCCAAATCCTGGGGATTGATGGGCGTGGAACTCATCAGCACGTCAATCACCTGCCCATCCCTGCGCTGCCAGTGTGTTTCCACCGTCCCTGTTCCGCTTTCACTTATTTGGCGGTATTTTTCCCTGCCCACAAAATCGAAATCAGCATCGTCGGGGTAGAGGATGCGGGCGCTTTTGCCGATCAGACTTTCCCGGCTGTAACCGGTCATCTCGCAAATCCGGTCGTTGACGGTCAATAAGGTCCGGTTGCTCACCACGCCGATTCCGGTAGGGGCGGCGCGATAGATGCTGCTGAGTAAGCCTTCGCTCTCGCGTAACGCCTGCTCGGCCTTCTTGCGCGTGGTGATGTCATGGACAAGGGAGTGAAGGCGATCTTTTCCTTTTGCCTGGATGTTGCTGCTGAATACCTCCACATCCCGAATGGATCCATCCTTCAGCCTGTGATGGAATTCAAAATAGTTTTGTTTTTTAGTCAGGGCCTTTTCAATCTTCTGCTTTATTTCTTCGGGTGGATGGATGTTGATGTCCTGAATCTTCATTTGTTGGAGCTGTTGCTTCGTCCATCCGTAGAATTCTACTGCCGCATCATTGGCGTCTATAATGTTGCCGTTACCGGGATCGATGATAAGCTGGACCGCGGCGTGGTGTTCGAACAGGTTCCTGAAAAGTGCCTCGCTCTCCCGAAGTGCCCCATCCGCCTGCTTGAGTTCGAAATTATATTTCTCCAATATCCGTACTCGTTGCTCAAGCGCTTCATATGTCGGTTTGTTAGACATTTTGCTTCCCAGTGCTATCACGGTCTGGTCGATTTACACGTTATTGCATTATTCGTGAAAGCTACACCATTCAACGATAGGAATGGTATCCTACCATTTTGGTCATAACTTCATATAAAAATTGAGCTATGCAGTTCTTACAAGTTTAAATCAACAACAGCCAATAAGGCATGTTTTTTTTAGCATATCAATTTGGTAGGAAAATTCAAGATGTTGTGGTGCGTCATAGGGATGGTTAGGTTGTGGTATATTGAGATCACCTTACCATTCAGAAATCATGGAAATTTCCCTGATATGCTATGATGATCCCCACGGTACCACCTGAGTCCCTGTTTTGCCAAGATTTGGCCTGCTGTGATTGTTTTCGTACATCGTTGAAAATTGCCGGGCCTGATATCTGCATGGTCGTTGGAGAAATCAACAAAAAAGGCAGGGTACAATGACCCTGCCGTCTATCTGGCTAAATTAGAAAAAGATTCAGGATTTAAATCTCTGAGAGGTTATTGGGAAGCCAGGGTATAGGTCCCACTAATCTCATAGTAGGTGTAGCCCTGCGCTTGATAATCGTCATCCCATAGAGGCTGTTTGGCTTTGTAAGAACCGCTTCCTTTGATCCCTTTGAACCGACCAGTCCCTTCGACAAATTCAAAGGGAAATCCATATTCCCAGTACTTTTCTGAGCGAGAGCTATCTGTCGGTCCTTTCCAGGACAAGACGAGTGTGGAACCATCCTCAAAGAACAATGAAGAGTATCCCTGAAACCCTTTTTTCGTGTCGAAAATTCCTCTGCAATCTGTGGTGGCAATCTCGCCGTTATCAAAAATACTCAATCCTTTTCTGTCCAATACGCCAATCATAACACCTTCCACTTCAGGTACTTTAACTCTTTCTGCCTTCTCTACCACACTAACAAGCTTGAAATTCATGGTCTCTGCTTCAACATGTGTGACGAGCAACCCAAAGACCAATCCCAGTACTATCACCAATAATGACATGCTCAATCTTTTCATCTTTCCCCTCCTATCTGTTTGTAGATAATTATTATTTTGCCCTACTTGACAGGTCTCCTTACGTATTTAACGAAAACCTTCATCCGCTTCAGCACAGGAGGCGCATAGGATTCCAGAGAGGAAGTTGAATTAAATCAACATACTGTTATCAGATCAGATTTGATTGTAATTGGCACTAAAAGCGTTATAAGGGCAGTGAAAATTGAGCTTACAGTACGCGATAGATTGATGTCAAGGTTGTGATACATTGAGATCATCTTACCAATAGGAATTATTGCATTTATTTCCGATATGCTTTGATGATCTTGAACGTACCACGGTAAAGGTTATCGTCGCAAGATTTGCCCAGTTGTGGTTGTTTTTCCGAATCATTGATTCGTTATACGTTTAAAACACCAAGTTGTCGGGCAACTGTCGCAGAATCATAATAATCTCTGCCCTCTACAACTTTGCCGTCTTCGACACGCATTACGCTGCAATAACGTACTTCAACACTTTTACCAGTCGGCTCGAAGGTTCCGAGGCTGGACCGAAGGGTCCCCAAATGGGTGCCCCGATTGACAAACTCAACAACAGCCCAGTTGCCTTGAACAATAACATTTACCACTTTGCACTCACCGTCAGGAAAAGCTTCTCGCCATCGATAATAATCGTGCTTGTATGCCTCAGGCCCAATTTGTTGTTCGCCTCGTGCAACATCTTCAAACTGGCAATCTTCGGCAATTACAGTCGCACCCCGATCAGGGTCTCGCATATCCCAGGACTCATGAAAGATACGTACAATTTTTTCGGTTTCAGTCATGTTCCGATTCCTTACTGATTAGGTTCGTTTAATTTAAGTAAATTTTAGGACGAGACAATCGTCGTATATGGTGGTCAACAAATGACCAAGAAATTTCAGATTTATTGAGATCATCATCGGTCTGATCGGATTTAAGATATCATAGCTTTTCCGATCGGGTAAATTTAGCAGATCAGGTTGGAGTCATCTGGCAGAAACGTCAGCAATGATAAAAAAAATACACAGAACGAGGCAGCGCACTATTCCTCTTCACCGTCCATTGCTTGGTCTTTAATCATCCAATTCCGCCATTGTCGCATTGTAGCAGTGCGGACACAGGCCGTGGGTTATTTGGGGCATTTCAGTCGCTTCGAAAAGCCTGAGTTCTGCTAAGCCAGCTTCTATTTCGGCCCACTCTTTATTAGGAGTCTCCATCTTCTTGCACATACTGCAGAGTTTGATGAGTCTACTTGTCCTGGCTGTTTCTCTATCAAGCAATCCGACGGGCTCACGGGATTCTGTTCGCAAGATCCTACTCGTAACCTCAATCTGCTTATCTGTCATCAGAACCAAGACGAGTTCGAGAAATCTCCGCTCCTGAGGAGAATCACAGCGGAATGGAATTGGTCCGCAACGCATGCCACTCCGGACTCTCTGAAACATCTCCGCGTACAAATGTTGAGTCTCGATGTCCTCAATGAAATCCCACAACTTATGTCCCACCACATCTTCAGGACGGCATCCGCTGTCCCACGCGTTTCCATATGCGAAGGAATCCCAGTTGTCACTTACGCTTACTATGGTGTCGCTGTTGTCAATCCGATAGATGAAAGCTTCTTCCTTCATTAGACGCCTCGTTTTTGTCCCATACGGAAAGGTTGGATGGATTTCTTCTTAAATACAAAAAGTTAGGAAAAAAGACAGCCAACCGCATTCAATTATTGAATTCGATAGCACACTTTAAAGACAGAATAAACGGAATTACAGATTGAGATAATCCCAGGCCCGGTACATTAACAGATAACGTCAATCGAAGGCCTTCCTTTCGATTAATTATTTCCGTAGCATCACCGATCCACCCGCTCCTTCAATTCCTTGCCCGCCTTAAAAAACGGCAGCTTCTTCGGTTTTAAGGATGTTATTTAATTGATATCAGTTTTATATATACCAACCATTAATTAACTATTTTTGGAGACTTTATGAACCTTGAAACGTATTCCCAACGTGCTGGAAAGCACGGACCACGATATGTCATTGGAGATGGCATTGTCGTTGGAAAGGACCACACGAACAAGTATACCCTTTTTGTGAAAAAGGGTAATCGTAGAAAAAGCAAATCTTTCGGACACAAAAAGAAACATCTTATTAAGGCTATTGAAGCTGGTGAGCGGATCAAGGAAAAACGGCAGGAAAAGGCCGCTCAACAATTGAACAATACGGTTCCCGATGTCGAAACCGCAATTTTTATTGACTCGATCAGTGACCACATTACCAAAAGCGAAAAAAAGTGGTCGGCTGAAACCAAGGCCTGCGCATCCGAAACCCGCACGACCTGCGGCACACGTATGCGACCCTGGTACTGATGTCTCACATGAGTCCCGGATATGTCCAAAAACAGCTTGGCCACAGTAGCATTTCGATCACAATGGACATATATTGCCACTGGATTCCAACGCAAGGCAGGCAGGGGCTGGAGGCGGCATTCGGAGAGGGTGCGGTTGTTCCAGATCGTGGCGAGAAGCCGCATATATTCGCATATCAAAAGAAAAGGGTCTCAGTAAGCCACTGAAACCCTTTCGGATAATTAAAAAGTGGTGCCGAAGGGGAGACTCGAACTCCCACAGGGGAACCCCTACTCGACCCTGAACCTAGCGCGTCTACCAATTCCGCCACTTCGGCACGTTCCAGCCTGATTTCAAAAAGGTTGATTTCAAACTGAAGATGCACTAACTATATTTTTTTGTTTTTCGTGTCAAGCCTAACGTTGGATAAAAATATCGAAAATCGTGATTAAGTTAGGTCATGGAGGACCTATGGCTGTTGCATCGTTATGCTCAAGCCCATTCTACGGTTAATTAAAAGATCATGATAATTATTCAAGACATCGAAACCATAAAAGAACCCTTCAAATCCGCCGTGATTACCATCGGCAATTTCGACGGCGTTCACATCGGCCACCAGGCCCTTTTTCACGAGGTGATCGAAATGGCCGAAGCCATGGATGGCACGGCCGTCGCCATGACCTTCGATCCCCATCCCATCCGGGTGATTACCAGAAACGGGCACCCGCCCCTGATCACCTTATATGAGCAGAAACAGGAACTGATCGAAAAAGCCGGCATCGACGCGCTGATCTGTATCCCCTTCACCATGGACTTTGCCGCGTTGTCGGCACGAACCTTCGTCGAGGACATCCTGGTGAAACGAATCGGGATGAAGGCCATCGTCGTCGGCCAGGATTATACCTTCGGCAACAATCGCGAAGGCAATGTGGATCTGTTGCGGCGATACGCCGAAGAGATGGGCTTCAAGGTGGTCGTGGCGGACTGGATCCAGTCATCCACCGTCGACAACGACCGCATCAGCAGCACGGCCATTCGGGAACTGGTCATGAACGGCCAGATCGAAAAAGCCGCCAAGATGTTGGGCCGCAACTACCAGATCCGCGGCACCGTGGCCCACGGCAGGGACCGGGGCGGGAAACTGCTGGGCATCCCCACCGCCAATATTAACCTGCAGGACGAACTGTGCCCCAAGGTCGGTGTTTATGCCGTAATCGTCCATTTTGACGGGCAGCGCTATCCGGGGGTGGCCAACATCGGCTACAGCCCCACCTTCGACGACCACATATTTACCGTGGAAGCCCACATTCTCGACTTTAAGAAGGATATTTACGGCCAAAAAATAATGGTCAACTTTGTCGAGCGCTTAAGAGACGAAAAGAAGTTTTCCGGCATCGCCGAACTGGTGGATCAGATCGACCGGGATATCGCCAAAGCCAGACAGATCCTGGCCCCCCATTTTGAAGATTAAATTCCAATTTGAAACATCCAACGCTCCAATAAAATCAAACGACCTTTGGTTGTCACTTTGGTCCTTCTGATGCGCTTAAATCAGGGTTTCGAACCCTCTTCCGACAACAGAAAACCTGCGAATTAGAATCTGGAAACACTACCATTTTTAGAACCAATCTACGTTCTTTAGGTAACTTATAGTTTGAAAATCCCAAAAGATGCGTTAGATTAACTGGTTGAGTAAAGACAACGATAAAAAAAGGTGCACCCAGTGACCGTGTTAGACATACTTACCTATCCGGACAGTTTCCTGAAAAAACGGACGGCGCCCGTCGAGAATATCGACGGTGAGATGCAGACCGTTTTCGACAGCATGGCCGCGACCATGTACGTGGCCCCCGGTGTGGGCCTGGCCGCCCCCCAGGTGGGCATCGGACAGAGTTTTATCGTCTACGACATCACTTCGAGAGAAGATGGTCATGACCTGCATGTACTGGTCAATCCGAAGATCATCACCCGCGAGGGCGAAATCCTTTCGGAAAACGAAGGCTGCCTGAGCGTGCCCGATTTCAGGGCGGACGTCAAACGGGCCGAACGCATTCTCGTGGAAGGGGCCGACCGGGACGGCAATCCCCTGCGCTTCGAGGCAGACGGGCTTCTGGCCATCGTCATTCAGCACGAACTGGATCATCTGAACGGCACCCTTTTTATCGATCACATCAGCACCTTAAAGCGGCAAATGTACAAGCGCCGGGTCAAAAAGGAGATGAAGCAGCAGTGAATCGCCCATTGAAAATAGTTTTTATGGGCACGCCGGATTATGCCGTGCCGTCGCTTCGGGCCCTGCATGACAGCGGCCATGAGGTGCTGGCCGTGGTCACCCAGCCTGACCGGCCCAAAGGCCGGGGCCGCAAACTGACCCCGCCGCCGGTCAAAAACACCGCCATGCAATATGGTTACCCGATTCTGCAGCCCGAGAAGGTGAGAAACCACGCCTTTAACGAGCAGATGACCCGACTGGCGCCGGATCTGTTCGTCGTGGTGGCCTTCGGCCAGATTCTGCCCCAGCGCCTGCTTGACATTCCAGGCACCGGGTCCATTAACGTGCACGCATCGCTGCTGCCGCGGTACCGCGGTGCCGCGCCGATCCAGTGGGCCATCATCAACGGGGATCGCGAAACCGGTGTTACAACCATGATGATGGACAAGGGCATGGACACCGGCGACATTCTGCTGATGGAAAAAACCCACATCGGACCCGATGAAACCGCCGCCGATCTTCACGACCGCCTCAGCGAGATGGGCGCCCGCACGCTGATCCGGACGCTGGAAAGGCTGCAGAACGGAAGCCTGGAGCGAGCGCCCCAGGACCACGAGCAAGCGACCTATGCCCCCATGCTTAAAAAAAAGGATGGGAAAATCGACTGGTCCATGCCGGCCGAACGGATCAAATGCCTGATCCGCGGCGTCACCCCGTGGCCGGGGGCCTATACCTTCAGCGACGACATGCGCCTGAAGATCTTCAAAGCCAGCGTTCTGGAACGGGAGATCAGCGTTCCGCCGGGGACCATCCTCGAGTGCTTTGCCGGAGAACTTCGCGTGGCCACCGGCAAATGGGCCATCGCCATTCAGGAGATTCAAGGGGACTCGGGCAAGCGCCTTCCCATCGACGATTTTCTATGCGGCTGCCGCCTGCCGGATGGGACGTGTCTGGGCTAACCCTTGTATTGACGGTCCCGTATAAGGCCCGATATCTGCGTTACGCTTCACCCCTCGTCACTAATGTGTTGTCGATGCAACATTAGGGTAACCGTGGCCACAAGACGCCCCACCCGCAAACCAACTCGGCCGAACCGGCCCATCACCGACCCCAGGGCCGCTGCCCTGATCGTGCTGGATCGCGTAGAGAGGAGCAAGGCGACCCTGGACGCGGTCCTCGATGATGCCGCGCCCAAGCTGACCGCGCTCTCCCGTCGGGACCGGGCCCTGTTCAACCAGCTGGTATACGGTGTGATTCGCCGGCGACTGCGCTTGGATGCCGTTGTCGCGGCCTACGCCGATCGGTCCATCGAAAAAATATCCCTGCCCATCCTGAACATCCTGAGAATCGGCTTGTTCCAAATCCTGTTCATGGACCGGATCCCGGCCTCGGCAGCAGTGAACACGGCGGTCAATCTGGTGCGGACCCGCAGGGCCTCAAAAGCGGCCGGATTTGTCAATGCCCTGCTGCGAAATGCCCTGCGGGCCCCCCACCGGTTTTGCATTCCTGACGCCCTGGAGTCGCCGGTGGATCACATTGCCGTGGCCCACGCCTTTCCCCATTGGCTGGCCTCGCGCTGGATCGACCGGATGGGCATTGCCGAAACCAACCGGCTGTGTGCGGCAATCAACACCACCCCGCCCATCACCTTGCGCTGCAACAGGCTGAAAAACAACCTGGCGGAACTGATGAAAGCCTTATCGAACCAGGCGGAAACCATAGAGATCGTGGACACCGTTCCCGGAGGGGTCAACCTGATCCGTCCCCGTGTCCCCATCCCGGAGATGGCGGCCTTCGTCGACGGCCGCTTTGCCGTTCAGGACGGAGCGGCCCAGCTGGTTTCCCTGCTGCTGGGACCCCGGCCGGGAGAAACCGTTCTGGACGCCTGCGCCGGTCTGGGTGGAAAGGCGACTCATTTGGCCCAGCTCATGGGCAACCAGGGCACCATCGTGGCCATGGACAACGTGGATTCCAAACTGGCCCGTCTGGAGAACGAGGCACAGCGTCTGGGTGTGTCGATTATTCGCACCCGACGTGCAGACCTGAATCGGTCGCTCCCCTTGAAAACACAACCCCGGTTCGACCGGATCCTTCTTGATGCGCCCTGTTCCGGGCTGGGGGTGCTGCGGCGCAATCCCGACACCAAATGGTCTTCCCGACAAGCTGATATTGCCCGGTTGGCCAATCAGCAGGCGCACTTTCTCGACCACCTAGCCCCGTTGGTCAAAAAAAACGGGGTCCTGGTATTTGCCGTCTGCAGCATGGAACCGGAAGAAAATGAAGGCGTAATCAAGACTTTTTTGAAAAACCATGTAAACTTTGCTATAACCGGTGCGCATTCCGTGGAAGAGAAGACCGTGCTTCCTTTTTTGGGCGAAGACGGCTTTTTCAGGACCGCTCCCCACATCGATCACTTGGACGGCTTTTTCGCAGCACGGCTTCAACGCACACGCTGACAGGATAACTTGCCATGCCCGTTTACGATTACGAGGCCCTTGACACCAAGGGGAAAACCATTACCGGAATCATCGATGCCGACGGCGCCCAGGCGGCACGGCAGAAAATCCGCGCCATGGGCAGTTTTCCCGTCACCGTTAAAGAGGTCACGGAAGGCGAAACCAGCAAAGAGACACATAGCTTCAGCTTCCGAGGCCTGTTCAGTCGCATCTCGCCGGCCCACGTCAGCCTGTGGACCCGCCAGCTGGCGACCTTGACTGGTGCCGGATTTCCGCTGGTTACCGCCCTGACCACCCTGGTTTCCCAGACCAAAGCCCATGGGTTTACCAAGATCGTCGCCCGGATCAAGGACTCGATTGTCGAGGGCAACAGCTTTGCATCGTCCCTGACGCTCTACCCGTCGGTTTTCTCTCAAATTTACATCAACATGGTGCGCGCCGGAGAGACCTCGGGAACACTGGAAATCGTTCTCCAGCGCCTGGCGGACATTATGGAAAAGCAGCAGGAGCTCAAGTCCCGGATCCAAACCGCCATGGCCTATCCCATCCTCATGACCGCCATCGGCACCCTGGTGCTTTTTTTTCTGATGACCTTCGTCATCCCCAACATCACCACCATCTTCGTGGACATGAATCAGGCGCTGCCTACCCCGACCCGGTTTCTCATCGCGGCCAGCGATTTATTCAAAAGCTTCTGGTGGCTGCTGGTGATCATGTTCGTCGCCGCCCTGGTGGCGTTAAAAGCCTTTAGAAAGACGGAACGCGGGCTTGTTGCCACGGATCGGGCAATGCTTTCCCTGCCCATCATGGGCCTGTTGCTGAAAAAAATCGCTGTGGCCCGTTTTGCCCGAACCCTCGCATCACTGCTTGAAAACGGCGTGACCATGCTGCCGGCCCTGGAGATCGTCAGAAATGTCACCGGCAATGTCGTAATCTCCAGCCTCATCGAAAAAGCATCCAATGAAGTCGAAAAAGGCCAGGGACTGGGATTGTCGCTGGCGGCCGACGACGTCTTCCCCGATCTGGCCGTGCAGATGGTTCAGGTGGGTGAGCAAAGCGGTGAATTGGAATCCATGCTCTACAAAATCGCGGAGGTGTATGAAAACGAAGTCCAGTCATCGATCATGAGCATGATGGCCATGCTGGAACCGGTGATGATCCTGGTCATGGCCGTGGTCGTGCTGTTTATTGTTCTTTCCATCTGTCTGCCCATTTTCGAAATGAACCAACTGGTGGGGTAGTACCCCGGTTCGTGGTCTCTGGTTTGTGGTTGGTTTAATTGGCTGATGGCATTGAGCTTTGAGCTTTGGTCTTTAATTGATAGCCCTGCGCGCTTGATTGTTGGGTCGCATTGGGTTAGTATCCGCTTTAGAGAAATATTAGGGGTTCAACGGCGCCGGTTAAGCGCCGGGTAAGGAACCATGGAGGAATTATGAATCTGTCTTACCCGCAAAAAGTGAGCAACTGCCGCGGTTTCACCCTGATCGAGCTGATGGTGGTCATCGTGATCCTCGGCATTCTGGCCGGCCTGATCGTCCCCCGCATTATGGGCCGTCCGGAACAGGCCAAGCAACTCAAAGCCAGAATGCAGATCGAAAGCATTGGCACGGCCCTCAAGCTCTACAATTTGGACAATGGCATGTATCCATCTACCGAGCAGGGAATACAGGCCCTGGTGGAGCCACCCGCCTCCGGCAGCATACCCAAAAACTGGCGCAAGGGCGGCTATCTGGAAAAGGGCAAGGTTCCCAAAGACCCCTGGGGAAATGAGTTCATCTACCTGAGCCCCGGCATCCATGATGATTTTGACATCATCGCCTACGGCGCCGACGGGGCGGCAGGCGGTGAGGATAAAGATGCAGACATCAACAGCTGGGAGTCCGAATAACGCGGCGCCGGTGTTCACCTGAGGCGCTTGCGCTCGTCTCTCATGCCATGACATCAAGCCAGTCCGCCCTTCAACACGCCCTGGGCACACAGACACCTCCGGAAAACCAGACAGGAAACATCCTTTTGGGCAGCCGTGGATTCACACTGATTGAAATGATCGTGGTGACCGCTCTGATCAGCATCATGCTGGTGATAGCCATCCCGCGCCTGGAAGGCGGACTCTTTTCCGATGGCAGCGACGAAACCGCACGCTGGATTATCGCCAATGTCCGCGGTCTAAAGGAAAAGGCGGTTGTAGAGAACAAAACCTATCTGCTCCACGTATCGCCCGACGTCCAGCGGCTCTGGATCACCGAAGCCGGCATGGCGGATACCGAAGCAGAGGCCGCCCGCGAGGCAGGCTATTCCCTGCCACGCGGGGTAAACATCGACCATGTGGCCTTTTCACAGACCGAGCGTGTCTCCAGCGGGACCATCCCCATCGCCTTTTACCCCAAGGGCTATTCCGACAAAGCCGTCATCCGTGTGCGAACCAATGACGGCGATCGCCTGGCCTTTTTCATCGAACCTTTTCTGGACGGGGTCAATCTGGTCCGGGGTCCGGAAGGATGGTAACCATGGCGTCTGGTAAACCTCACCGCCGCCGAACCAGGCTCACCCGAAATGGCCACCTTGAAAACGGTTTCACCCTCATGGAAGTGATGGTGGCCCTGTCCGTGGTGGCCATCGCGCTGATGGCCATTTATCGCATGCATACCCAGACCCTGTTCATGGATGCCAGGGGGCGGTTCGACACAGTGGCGACCCTGCTGATGAGTCAGAAGCTGGCCGATATCGACACCACCGAATTGAAGGATCTTTCCGGCGACAGTGGAGATTTCAGCGATGCCCACCCCGGTTACGCGTGGCAAATCCAAACGGAAGAGGTCTCGTCCGATCTGCTCAAGGAAGACGGGCCGACGCTCAAGCGGATTACCATCACCATCAGCCTCAACGGGGAAGCATCCGTATTGAAACTGGATACTTACAGGATTTTCTATGAATAGCGTGCACCGACAGCCATCCACGGCAGCCGTCTACGGCAGCGGCTTCACCCTGTTGGAGATCATGGTGGCGATCTTTATCTTCGCCGTGGTGATCACCACTGTTTTTGGCTCGTTCCGGGCTGTTTTTTCCAGCGCCGACGCTGTCGGCGGGGACGTGACCATCTTCGAGTCGGCCCGCACCGGTCTGGGCCGCATGGCCACCGATCTGGGAGGCCTGGTCGTCTCCGACTATCCGCGATATGCCAAACCAACCTTTAATGACCCGAAGGATCCCTATCGTCTGGTGGGAGATACGACCGACGTGGCCGGCAGCAGCTTCGGACGCCTACAATTCGCATCACTGGCCCACCTGGCCATTAACCAGGACCCACGGCAGGGGGTGTGCCGCATCGTCTACTATGTTCATCAGCGGCCCGACGAGTCACTGGTCCTGCGTCGTGCCGACCACCTCTACCCCTTTCCCGATTTTGAGGAGAGCGAGGATGATCCCATCTTATGCGACAATATATTGGCCCTCGAGTTCGGATACCTGGGTGCCGAAGATGAAATGAGCGACCGTTGGGATTCGGAATCAGCCGACACCGATTACGCCACACCGCGGGCGGTTGAGATCCGGTTGACGGTGGGAACGCCGACCCGGCCAAAACCATTCACCACACGGATTTCCCTGCATGTGTATCGTGAAGCAGCTGAATAACCCCACGGGGAAAACAGTTCTGGACAACCACAGGGGGGTGGCGATCCTGGTCGCCATCGGCGTAGTGGCTGTGCTGCTCACCGCCGGATTGGCCTTGAATCGCCGTATCCGCAGTTCGGTCACCGGCGCCTTCCTTGCCAGGGAGCGGGTGGTGCTTTCCGAGATGGCCGTCTCCGGGGTCCATGCCGCCATGGTGATGCTGATCAATGACCGCAAGGAGAACGACACGGACACGCTTCAGGAGGACTGGGCCAACCCGGAAAAAGTGGCCGAGGTGATGGGGTTGATCCCCTATGATGAAGGCCGTGTCGATGTCCGCATCACCGATGAACGCGGCAAAATCCAGGTGAATGCCCTGGTCAAGTTTCCCGAAGGCCAACAGTTTTCCGCCAGTCAGCGATTCCTCTGGGAGCGGCTGCTCGATCAGGTGTTCTCGCTGTTTGAGGCGGTGCCGGACAGCGACCCCAATATGATCATCAATTCGCTAAAAGACTGGATGGATAGCGGCGATGACGAGGCTATTACCGGCTTGAGCGGCGCCGAGTCCGACTACTACGAAGGCCTGGAACTGCCATACCAGTGTAAAAACGGACCATTCGACCACCTGGGAGAAGTCGCGCTCGTTCAGGGGATTACCCCGGAGCTGTTTGCCGGTGCAGGCGGTGCTGTTGGGCTCTCGTCCCTGTTGACGGTCCACGGTGTGTCGGCGGTTGGAGACGGCCGCTTCACTTATGACGGCAAGATCAACATCTCAACGGCCGACGTTGCCGTGCTCGCCGCGCTGCTGCCCGCCGAAAATTCGGACCTTGCAGAAGCCCTGGCTGACTATCGTGTGGCCAAAGCAGATGAAACCTATACCCACACCATCGCCAATGCCGGTTGGTATAAAAATGTGCCGGGGGCCGGGGGTATTGCCATCAGTCCCGATTTGGTCACCGTTTCCAGCGACCTGTTCCGGATCGTCTCAACCGCCACGCGCAATGAAAGGACCGCCACCGTCAATGTCGTTGTCCAGCGGGTGAAAGAAGAAGACACCGGCAGATGGATCTGTAAAACCTTGATGTGGCAGGTAGAATAAGATATAAGGAATGTTTGTTTATAACTTTTGTCCGGGTCATATTGGTTTACGTTTACGACAAAATACGATAATATTAATTGTTACGGTATAAAATTTGCTTATATTTTTGATATTAGGTGCGTGGTGCGTTCTGCGTAATGATATAAATCCATATCATTTTCGATCGTTAACGGTTTTCAGAAAACGATGAAGATAGTTTTTGTTTTAATAAAGCGCCAAAAATTCATCCGTGCATGAACAATTATGGATTTATTTGAAATATTTTGCGCAGGCGTACCTCGATCTATTCGGTGAAACGAGTCGGATGTAGCCAGGTTTTAGGAAGTCGGAATCTCAATACCATCACTAATAACTCAGCACCAAAAAGCTGATCGCAGCGTTGTGGATCGATAGCCACGAAACCCTAAACAGGCAAACAACCATGAGCAGAAAGATCCTCAGCCTGGAAATCCGAGAGGAGTCGATCGCAGCCGTACTGCTGGACAGCAGTTTCAAGGGCAGCCTGCTGGAGATGCAGGGATATTTTCCCATCCCGGCGGATAAGGAAGGCAATGAAGGCGTAAAAGAAGCCCTTCAAACCATTGTGGAAACGTTCAAACCCGTCGGCGCCACCTGTGTACTGGGCATTCCCGCAACCATTGTCTCCGTCAGAAATCTTTCTGTTCCTTTTCATGACATCAAGAAAATCCGACAGATCCTTCCCTTTGAATTGGAGCCTGCCCTGCCGATCCCGGTGGAGGATCTGATTTTCGATTTCGAGGCCGTGAAACATGACAAGCAGCAAGACCTGTTGACCTTTTCCGTTGAAAAAACGGAGATCCAGCGGTATCTGGATCTTCTCGAAGCAGTTCATTTAAGGCCGGCTGTCATCATGCCCGGCGGGTATGCCGCCGCCCGGTTCATCTCCACGATGACCAACGACAGTGGTGATTTTCTCTTCATCGACACCGGCGAAGGCAACCACACGATCTACGCCGTCTGTTCAGGACACGTTCGCATGGTTCGCACCCTCCCGGTGGCCAGTGACGGCAATCCGGTCACCCGCAACCTGGAAACAACCCTGAAACGGACATTCACCGCCCTTCAGGAAAACCTGGGGATTGATTTCAACCCGTCGGCTGTTTTTTCCGCGGGCCCCCAGGCCCCGCTGCTCACCACCGGGAACGGGTCTTCCACATTATTGGAGGTGCCGGTTAAGTCCATTGACGGCTTACGGACGTTTCCCCGGTTGAAGGGTTCGTTGGATACACAGGATTGGCAATCCGGACATCTGGACATCGCCCTGGCCCTGGCCCTGATGGAAACCGAGACCATCGCCGGCGTCAATTTTTCCACAGAGCGGTCAACGATCCAGCACTACTGGGGCGAATATCGCAAACATATCATCCTGACCGCGGGGCTGATCGTCCTTGCCCTGGTGACCGCACTGGGGGGGCAGCTCCTCGCGGTGAATGCCAAACAACAACGCCTGGCCGAACTGGACCGACAGATTGAAATGGTTTTCAAGAATACCTTTCCCGAGGTTACCCGTGTGGTGAACCCCCTTCAGCAGATGCAAATTAAGATCAAGGAGGCCGGTGACGGCAGTATCGGCTTCAATCTGACGGGCGCCCGAGTCCGGGTCATCGACATCCTCAACGCCCTGAGCCAGCAGATCCCATCGTCTGCAGACGTTAAGGTCAACCGCATGGTTGCCGGAGCCGACAACGTCGTGCTGTCCGGCGATACGGACACCTTCAACACGGTGGACGACATCAAAGGACGATTGGAAGAAGCGGACCTGTTTAAAAGCGTGACCATCAGCTCGGCCGACCTCGAGAAATCGGGAAACCGGGTGAGATTCAAACTAAAGCTGGATTTTTAGCGAACCATGGCCATCAAACTCGACAAACGGGAAAAAATCGGCGTGGCCGCGGCAGCGGCAGCCATCGTCATCTTTCTGGTATTGCAGGTTCTGGTGTTCCCCCTGTTCGATAAAAACGCCCAATTATCGCGAACGCTCACCACCCGGCAACAAGAGCAGGAGCAGATTCAACTGCTGCGGGCCGAATACCTTAAAACGGCCGACAAAGCCAAGCAGGCGCAACGTCACCTGAAAAGACGTAAACAGGGCTTCACCCTATTTTCATTTCTGGACACCCTGGCGGGACAGACGGGCATCAAGAGCCATATTGCCTATATGAGGCCGACCACGACGAACCAGAAGGACAGCCCGTACCGGCTTTCCATGGTGGAAATGAAGCTACAGGAAATTACCATGACGCAGCTTTTGGCCTATTTGCACGGCATTGAAACATCCACGGATATGATTTCCATCAAACGGCTCTCTATTTCCAAAGGCGAGCAGAAGGCCGATCTGATCAATACGGTATTTCAAGTCGAAACACTGGAGATGTAGCGCTTCTAATGATTTCCGTTAAGGCCATTTTCGCATATCTGTTGTTCGCTCTGCTGGCGGCAACGCTCTTTTTGATCCTGCGGTTTCCCGACCAGGCAATTAAAGCCTACGTGGACGGTCGGCTGGCTGCCATCGACCCGTCGCTGAGCATGGTGGCCAAGACGATTCGACCGGCCCTTCCGCCGGGACTTAAAATGATCGATGTAGACCTGAACCGCGACGGCGTTCGGCTGGCTCACTTTGAAGATGCCCGCGTCTCACCCGATCTGGCGACCCTGCTGACGGACAAGAAACAGGTTCGGTTTCAGGCACGTATCGCCGATGGGACGATAAATGGCCGTGCAGCCATGCAAGGCGCCGGCCCATCCGGCCCCTTGCGTGTGGAAGCGGACATTTCTGAGATCCGCATAGAAAAGCTCGATGCAATCAAAACCAAGGTGCCTTTCACCCTTTCCGGCACCTTAAAAGGCCGAATGACCCACGACGGGGCGCGTGCCCCGATGGGCATGACCAGCGGGTTGTTGACTGTACCGGATCTGCACATCACCCTGAAAGCACCCTTTTTCGGCATCACCGAACTGGTGATGGATCAGACGGAGGCGGAGTTTACCGTAAGCAGAGGTAGCCTGCGGCTCAAATCCCTCACTTTCGATGGTCCCATGCTAGAAGGTAAAATTACCGGAACCATTGAACTGAGACATCCCTTCGAGCAGAGCCGCCTGAACCTCACCGGAAATGCCAAACCCCGGCCGGAGTTGGTCGCCCGGCTTCAAGAGACCATCCCCCAGGGGATCGTCAACACACGGACACTGGGAAACCGGGGACTGACCTTCCGGGTTCGCGGCTCCATTGACAACCCTGATATGTCCATGAGATAGGCGATGATACCAACAGCCATTTTCACATTCGTCAATCTGCTCTGCATCACTGTTTCAACATATGTGGTCGTGGGCGGTTTTTACGAAACCCTCTCCGCTGGGCTGGCCCAGTCCCCTTCATCAACCCAACAGAATGTGTACCGTGTGGGTGAAACAGAGACGACCAGCCGCCCCTTGGCCGCATACAAGGCGATATTGGAGCGGAACCTGTTCAATACCCGTTCAAACAGCGAACCCCAGCCGGGTAAAGTGGATGTCGAGTCACTTGAAGAGACCAAACTGAACCTGAAGCTATGGGGAACGGTTTCAGGAAGCGACGACGGTGACTATGCGGTCATCGAAGATGTCAAGGCACGCGAGCAGAACCTGTACCGTGCCGGGGACTCCATCCAGACGGCCACGGTCAAGGAAATATACAGGGAAAAGGTCGTCCTCACCGTAAACGGAAAGGATGAAGTGCTCCAGATGCAGGAATTGGAGTCCGGAAAAGCCGCCTACCGGCCCGGCGGGATTCCCGTTCGCGCGGCGGCGCCATCTTCCGGTGCCGTGCGTGCCCAGCGAATTTCCCTGAGGCGGTCATACATCGAGCAGTCCATGACGGACGTGGCGTCGCTGATGACCCAGGTGCAGATCCAGCCACACATGGAAAACGGGGTACCGGCGGGCCTGGCCCTGTCCAGCATCAAGCCCAATTCCATTTTCCGGAGAATGGGCCTGAGGAACGGAGACATCATTGCCGGCGTGGACGGCACTGACATCACATCGGTAGATGATGCGTTGAAGTTGGTAGACAGCCTTAAATCCGCCTCCACCCTCTCCGTGCAGTTAAAACGCAGGGGACAGGAAAAGAATATCGAATATAGCATCAGATAGCCGGCCAGACGCCCCGATTCCGTTGCCGGTGGAAACAGGAAAAAGAAGATATGGCTATTGAAAGCACAATGGATGCAACCAGAAAATGCATAGTCGGCGCACTGATCGCCGTGCTGACGTTTTTTCTCCTTGCCGCCAGCACCGCCGCCCAAAATCAGGATCAGGGTCAGAATCCGGGTCAGGCGACCAGCGGCAGCGCGGCAGCAAATGGCTCACAGCGCTTTGTCTCCATTGATTTCAACAATGTGGATATCAGCGTGTTCATCAAATTCATCAGTGAGCTCACCGGTAAAAACTTCGTCATCGACCAGCGCGTCAAGGGCAAGGTGACCATCATCTCCCCGTCAAAGATATCCGTCGATGAAGCCTTCAAGGTGTTCGAATCGGTGCTCGATGTACACGGTTTCGCCACCGTGGAGACCGGTAGGTTGATCAAGATCATACCATCTCCGGATGCACGCACCAAAAGCATCGAAACCCGAACCCGGGCCAAAGGCGATTCGGACAATGACCAGGTGGTGACCCAACTGATGCCCCTGCGCTATGCAGACCCTGACCAAGTCAAGCGACTGTTCACCCCCATGGTCTCCAAAAGCAGCGTCATCCTCTCATACGCGCCCACCAACACCCTGATCATCACTGACAATTATTCCAATATCGCCCGATTGATGAAGATATTGAAAACCATCGACATCCCCGGCGTGGGACGCGAGATAACCATATTTCCCATCCAAAACGCCGATGCGGCTAAACTGGTGACCCTGCTGGAAACCGTATTCAAAACCTCCCAGGGCCCGGTCAAAAAAGGGGCGGCACCCTCGGACCGCAGCGCCGCCTTTGTGGCCGATGAACGCACCAACAGCATCATCATGGTGGCCAGCGAGGTTGACACCAACCGAATCCGAAGCCTGATCGACACCCTGGACCTGGAGACCCCCAAAGGCAAGGAAAAGATCCATGTCTACTACCTGGAATATGCGGTGGCGGAAGAGATCGTCGCGGTGCTCAAGGATCTCCCCTCGGAGGACAAAACCAAAGCGGGTGGTGCCAAGGAAGCGCCGGTGGTATCAGACAAGGTGACGATTACGGCCGATAAAGCCACCAACAGCCTGATTATCACCGCCGACCGGGATGACTATGCCACACTGGTGGAAATCATCCGTCAGATCGATATTCCCCGCTCCATGGTCTATATCGAGGCCCTGATTATGGAGGTCAATGCAGATAAAAGCTTCGATCTGGGTACCGAATGGGTCGTGGGCGATGATGTCGACTTGAACAATGGCCGCCAGGGAATCGTCGGCGGAGGCTTTACCACGGACGAATCGAATCTACAATTTAGCTCAGCTGGTGGCCTGGTTCCAGCACTCGCCTCAGGGTTTTCATTGGGCCTTTTCGGTGAAGCCGTTGAAATTGCAGGGATCTCCTTTCCCAGCATCGCGGCCATCGTGCAGGCCTATAAAAAAGACAGGGATGTGAACATCCTGTCCACGCCCCAGCTGCTCACCACCGATAATCAGGAGGCCACCATTACGGTGGGCAAGAATATTCCTTTCCAGACCACCACATCGACAACCAACAACGACACTTTCAACTCCTTCGAATACCGGGATGTGGGCAAAACCCTCAAGATCACGCCTCAGATCAACAAGGACCGCATGGTCCGGCTGAACCTGTCGCTGGAAGTCTCCGCCCTGGAGAGCACCACGGACTTTCGCCCGACGACACTGAAGCGAACCGTGGAAACGACGGTGATGGTCAAGGACAGCAGCACCGTCGTCATCGGCGGGCTTATCGACGACAACTTCTCCCAGACCGAATACAAGGTCCCCTGCCTGGGTGATATTCCCGGACTGGGCTGGCTCTTTAAAACCCGGTCCAAAGGCAACGAAAAATCCAATCTGTTCATCTTCATCACCCCCAGGGTGATCCAGAACCCCGAGGAAGCATCATCTATTCTTGAGTCCAAAAAAAACAGAATCGATCAGATGCGCGAGATGCAGATCAAACTGTACCATGGCGGTGGAGAAACAACGGTCGAGCCGCCGATTGAAACAGGTCCGCCAGACGATGCCGCCCCGGAGGTCCTGATCAACGACAAGGACGAAACCGGATACGGTGACCCCATCATGCAGATCTCGCCATCCGCGGCTGAATCGGTGACTAACCCTGCGGCAGACAGCTATTACCTCCAAGTGGCGTCCGTCAGCGACCAAATGTCGGCCATTGGGTCGATTGAGCGACTGAAACAGATGGGTCATCAGGCCCATATTGCCGAGACGGATGTGGACGGCAAGATTTGGTATCGGGTACAAATCGGCGGTTTCCCGGACCGCGTTGCGGCACAGATGGCCCGGAATACCCTCACCGGACAGGGCTTTACGGACACGCTCATCATTAAAAATGGCCAATGAATCAATCCCTGGAAGATATCATAAAGAGCAGGTACGGCGTCTCTGAAGAGGACCTTGCAGACGCGATTAGACTCCGCAAAGAAAAAGGGGGCAGTCTGTCGGAGATACTGATACGCCGTAAGGTCATTACCGAGACCCAATTGCTGGATGCCTTGAGCGAGCAGTATGACATCCCCTTCTGGCCCGAACTGCCCCTGGAGAGCTTCGGGGAGGATCGTACCCGCAGTGCACCCATCGGTTTTCTCAAGCGCCATGCCATGGTGCCGCTGGTGCTGAAAAATATCCCGGCTGCAGGGGTTACGGTTCTGCCGGAGGAAATGGTCAATATCATAGCTGTCAACGATCCCGCTGCATTTGAGCCCCTGGACGATCTGGCTCGCATAATCGGCTTTTCGTCCTACAACCTTGTGCTCTCCACCAAAAGCGCCATTTTTGCCGCCATCAACCTGATCTTTGACATGAGCCGGGGCACCGCCGAACAACTCGTTCAGCACATGGAAGAGGATGGCAGTACCATCATCAGCGAAATCGAGGACACTGCCGATCTGCTCGACGACACGAGTGATGCCCCCATCATCAAACTGGTCAATCATATCATCTCCCAGTCCATCAAGGCCCGCGCCAGCGACATTCACATCGAGCCTTATCAGGACAGCTTCAAGGTGCGCTACCGGGTGGACGGAATCCTCTACGATCTGCTCACGCCGCCAAAATGGATTCAAGCGTCATTGATCTCACGAATCAAGGTCATGGCCAAACTCAATATCGCCGAAAAACGGCTGCCCCAGGACGGTCGCCTGGAAGTCAAAATCGGCAGCCAGAATGTAGATGTGCGTGTTTCCACCTTGCCAACCACCTTCGGCGAGCGGGTGGTCATGCGGCTGTTGAACAAATCGGAAGAGGTCCTGAACCTCAAGGAACTGGGACTGTCGCCCGAGGATCACGAACTGTTCAACCGGCTGGTGACCCAACCCAACGGCATCATCCTGGTGACCGGTCCCACCGGAAGCGGCAAGACCACCACCCTCTATTCCGTGCTCTCATCCATCATCAAGCCGGACATCAACATCATCACCATCGAAGATCCGGTGGAGTACCAACTCAAAGGCATCAGCCAGATCCAGGTGAACCCGAAAATCGATCTCACCTTTGCCCGCGGCTTGCGTGCCATCGTCCGCCAGGACCCGGATGTGATCCTCATCGGCGAGATCCGTGACAAAGAAACCGCCACCATCGCCGTCCAGTCGGCCCTGACCGGTCACCTGGTGTTCTCCACACTGCACACCAACGATTCGGCCGGCGCGATTACACGCCTGGTGGACATCGGTGTCGAGCCGTTCCTCATCTCCTCCGCAGTGGTAGCGGTGATCGCCCAGCGGCTGGTGCGGGTGCTCTGTGACCACTGCAAAGAGGCCTATACCCCGGGAGTGATCCTGGAGAGCATCGGCATTTCGCGGACGCAATTGAGAAACCACACCCTCTATCAGGCGAATGGCTGCGAGAAGTGCTTTAACACCGGTTACCGCGGCCGCATTGCCATATTCGAGATCATGCACATGCGCGAGGGATTAAAAAATCTGATTCTGAAAACCTTCGATGCCACGCAGATCAGACAATTCGCGTTGCAGTACAAAATGAAAACCCTGCGCACGAGCGGCATCGAAAAAGTGTTGGCCGGCACGACCACTATCGAAGAAGTCCTGCGGGTAACCCAGCAATAAGGGCTTCGGAAAAAACAAATAACAATTGCCAAATAACAAATAAATCACAATGACTAAAATTCAAAATTCCAAACCTCATGATCTTGAAAAAAGAACATCCCAATTCGCTAAATTGGTAAGGGCAGACGACTGCCGGATGTTGCCCTTCATTTGAAATTTAGATATTTGAATTTATTTGGAATTTGGTATTTTAAGATTGTTTTTTTATTTAAGAAATTCACCTTATGAGAACACTTTACACAGCTTTCATTTTTTTCCTGCTTGTCGGCACCGCATGGGCCGGGCCGCAGGCATCATCTCTGCCCCCCCAAGAAGACTCCATGCCGGTGATGGCGGCGCCCATCCGCTTTTTCCAGAACTACCTGTCCGGCGCAGACGGACACCGCTGCCCCATGACCCCGTCGTGTTCCAGCTATGCCCTGCAGGCCGTGCAGCGCCATGGAAGCATCAAAGGATGGATCATGGCCAGCGATCGCCTGATGCGCTGCGGCCGCGACGAACTGAAGCGAAGCCCGTCCGTAATGACCCGCAACGGCATCCGCTGCCAGGATCCGCTTGGCAACAACGACGTCTGGCGGCACTGACGAAGGGAATGCCCAGAGGTGATTAAACCCGTGCCCCGTTTTCTGATCGTCACCGTCGGCCTGTACCTCGTGCTGATTGCAGCACCCGCCAATGGCTTCGCGCAGTTGACCATCGATGCGGACAGCCAATACCGGTATGCCCAATCCCGCCTCGATTCAGGGGCCGTCGACGAGGCGATTGCCGAATTTAACCGCTTTATCCATTTCTTTCCCGCAGACCCCAGAGTTCCCCGCGCCCGTTTCCAGACAGGCATGGCCCACTTCAGCGCCGGCCGGTATCAGGCGGCAGCGGCCATTTTCAACCAGCAAACGGTCGATTTTACCGGTTCGCCCCTGGACAACCAGGCCTTTTTCATGCTCAGCCGCAGCCATGCACGCCAAGGCATGGTCGAACGGGCCATATTGGACCTGCACAACCTCGTAGCACTGTCTTCGGAACCGGAGGTCATCGATCGGGCCCGCTACGAATTGGGCTGGCTCCATGTGGATCAGGGCCGCTGGACCGACGCCGAACAAGCCTTCGGCCATATTTCACCCGACAATCAAGACCGCTTCCAGGTGGCCGACATGAAGCAGGCCCTTGCCCACAGTGATGCCATCCCGTTCAAGAACCCGACCACGGCCGGATTGCTCTCGATCGTTCCCGGCGGCGGCCAGCTTTACACCAAAAGGTACCAGGATGCGGCCACCGCTTTTTTGATCAACGGCGGTCTGATCTGGGCGGCATGGGAGTCATTTGACAACGAGCTCTACGCCCTCGGCAGCGTGATCAGTGTCGTGGGGTTCGGGTTTTATGCCGGCAACATTTATGGTGCCGTCTCCAGTGCCCACAAGTACAACCGTGACCGGATTACCGAGTACCGTGAACGTCTTAACCAGCGCAGGCAGATCTCCTTATCCCTGGCCCCGTCACCCAAGGGAGCCGCCCTGTGCCTGACCATAAGCTTTTAATCCTATGCCATCCCCTCCCCCCGCTTCATCGGTAACGCGTCTGGCGAAAAAAACGCTGCGGATCGTTCTGCTGGTCGCTCTTTTCATGGCCATGGCCGGGATTGGGGCCTACGTGTCCCTGACCCTGATCATCAAGGGGGAAGATACCGTCGTCGTCCCCGACCTGGTGGGCAAGGACGTCCTGTACGGCCTCGAAATCCTTTCGGATCTGGGACTCAATACCCGCGTTAAAGGCACGGCATATCATGACCAGGTGCCTAAAAACCACGTCATCGACCAGGATCCGGATGCCGGCGCCGCCATCAAGCGTGGCCGGGACGTAAAGATTCGTGTCTCCCGCGGGCCGGAAACCATTTTAATGCCCAACCTGGCCGGTCTTTCCCTCCAGCAGAGCCGGATCCTGTTGACGGAAAACGGTTTATGCCAGGGCGTGTTGTCGGGCATGACCAGTCCCCGGTTCGACCCCGGGCAGATCATGGCCCAATATCCACCGCCCGGTGAAATCGTTTCCCGGAACACCTGTGCCGACCTGCTGATCAGCCGGGGGCCGTCATCCCAGGCATTTTCCATGGTGGATCTGTCTGGGTTTACCCCGGAGTCGGCCATCCGCCGGTTGGAACAGATGCAGTTGACCGTGGGAAGCATCCGGATCGTTCGCCGGTCCGGTTCACCGCTGGATACCATCGTGGATCAGATGCCGCCGGCCGGGCACCGGGTTGCGCCGGGCAACCGCGTGGACCTCACGGTAAACCGATCCCATGCCGGCCGGTATGCGGGCGAGATCGTAAACACCGATCAGGTCGAATTGTTCAGGTTCTCTCTGGAAAACGGTTTTTTGAAGAAACGGGTCCAGGTCAGAATGAACCAACCGCAGATTTCGCTCAGCCTGTTTGATGATTTCTTGGCACCGGGCCAAGAGATCTGGCTTTTGATTCCAAAAAGTGGTAACCCCACGATACTGGTGTATGTGGATGGCCAACTGGTTGAAACCCGGATCATGTATGGAAACTGACCGGGCCGGCGAATCGTTGAACGGGTGAGGAGACGTGAAGATGAAAGGTATTGCACCGTCGATTTTATCGGCTGATTTTTCTCGACTGGGAGAGGAGGTTCGTGCGGTGGAAACGGCCGGCGCAGACTGGATCCATGTGGATGTCATGGACGGCTGTTTCGTCCCGAACATCACCATGGGCCCGCTGGTGGTCGAAGCGGTCCGCCGGTCCACCGCGCTGACCATCGATGTCCACCTGATGATCGAACGACCGGAACGCTATATAAAAGATTTTTCCGATGCCGGTGCCGACTTTATCGCCGTCCACCAGGAGGCCTGCACCCATCTGCATCGAACCATTCAATTGATCCGCGAAAACGGGGCCAAGCCCGGTGTGGCCCTGAATCCCGCCACGCCGGTAGAATCCCTCCAGTGGATATTGGATGACCTGGACTTCGTCCTGATTATGAGTGTCAACCCCGGATTCGGTGGCCAGCAGTTCATCCCGTCGGCCCTGGAAAAGGTGGCCCAGCTCAAGACCATCATCCGCGAGCGGGGCTTGTCCACCCTGATCCAGATCGACGGCGGCGTGAACGCTGGTACCATCAGCCGCATCTCGGCAGCCGGCACGGATGTATTCGTGGCCGGCAGCGCCATTTTCGGCAGCGACGATTATAAACGGACCATCTCCGAACTCAAGGAAAAATGGTAAAAGGGGGTATCGGTGGCTGACAGTCGGCAGAACCCATTGATTCTCGTGGTCCACGGTCCCAACCTCAACATGCTGGGAAAACGTGAACCCGAACATTACGGCAGTCGGACCCTGGACGACATCAACGCCTCCCTGCATGCCAGGGCTGCAGAGCTGGACATTCAGATGTCGACGTTCCAGTCCAACCACGAGGGAGAAATTGTCGAGTCCATCCAAAAGGCTGTTGGGCGGGTACAGGGCCTGATCATCAACCCGGCCGCCTTCACCCACACCAGCGTGGCCATCCGAGACGCGATCCTGATCCTGGACGTACCGACGATCGAGGTCCATCTGTCAAACATCCACAAACGGGAATCGTTCCGGCAGCGGTCGTTCATCGCCGACATTGCCACTGCGCAAATCTCCGGGTTAGGGGCTTCGGGGTATCTTTTCGCCCTGGAAGCCCTGGCCCAGCTGATCGATTGACGCCTTGCCATGACCGCCAACTCCAGAAAACCGTCGATAACCGCCGACCGGGTCTCCTCCCTCCAGTCATCCTTCGATCGCCAGATCCTGCGCGGTCTTTTGGCCGAATGGGAAAACGCTCTGTGGCTGTTGCCCGAATCCCTTCGACGATCCATCAAACGGCCCCTTTTTGCCATCCGGGACATGCCTAACAGGCTGGGCAGCTGGAGCCGGAACAAGCGAGAAATCACCCTGAGCCGTGAAATCATCAGCAATCACCGGTGGGATGAAGTCAAGGAGGTGCTGCTCCACGAAATGGCCCACCAGGTGGCCCATGAGGGGTTACTGGCCACATCGGAACCCGACCATGGCGACGGTTTCCGACAGGCCTGTCGCCTGTTGCGTGCCAACCCGGCAGCCTCCGGCACCTACCGTCCCCTTCACGTGCGCCTGCACCAGGGGGATGAATTGAACGACCGGGACCGCATCGTGGTCAGGATCCACAAGCTCATGGCCCTGGCCGAAAGCAACAACCCCAACGAAGCCCAGGCCGCCATGCTAAAGGCCCACCAGCTGATTTCGCGCCATAACGTGGACCTGATCGCAAAAGGCCTGGATCAGGATTACCACAGCATTTTTTTAGGGGCACCCCGACTCAGGCATTTTCGTGAGGCCTATCATGTGGCCCATCTGCTTCAGGATTTTTACTTCGTCCAGGGCATGTGGATTCAGGCCTGGGTACTCGAGAAGGGAAGGATGGGACGCGTATTGGAGATCAGCGGCGCCCGGAAAAACGTCCGGATCGCCGATTATATCCACGCTGCCATATGCCGGTACATCGACGATGCCTGGGCAGATTACCGACGGAATAAAGGTCTGAATCGATATCGCAAAACCGATTTTGCCGTGGGCATCATCGAAGGATTCAAGTCCACCTTGCAGCAGGCATCAGCAACGGGTTCCCGGGGCGCCGGCACGCATCTGCCCGCACGAATCGAGGACCATGCCCTTACCCGGTACCTGGCCCATCGCTATCCCCATGTCCGTTCCTTTTCAAGAAGGGGGCCAGGGCACGACGCCCGGGTTTTGGCAGACGGAACGGAAAGCGGCCGCCAGTTGATCATCGCCAAAGGCATCACCCGCCACGACGGTTTCAAGGAAACGTTTTTGGATTACACACATGACCCCGACTAAGAAAACAGGTCCGCGGAACCAAGACGCTGATACAGGGAGAACCCGTGAAGGACAAGCGATCTAAAGCGAAGAAAAAGGTTCATGTGGTCACCATCGGCGGCGGCAGCGGCCAGTATGCCCTGCTGTCCGGCCTGAGAAAGTTGAAAGGCATTCGCATCAGCGCCATCGTTTCCATGATGGACAGTGGCGGCAGCACAGGCCGGCTGCGTGACGAGTTGGGCACCCTGCCGCCCGGTGACATCCTCAAGTGCATCCTGGCCCTGTCCCCCCACCAGGACACCGCCCGGACCATCTTTCAAAAGCGGTTCAACAAGGACAGGCGCCTCAAGGGGCACAATGCCGGCAACATGCTCCTGACCATGCTCTCCCGCTACACCGGCAGCTTTCCCGCCGGCGTTCAGGCCCTGGCCGAGATCCTGGATGCCAGGGGTGAAATCCTGCCGGTCACCATCGACCGGGCCACCCTGGTGGCGGAACTGACCGACGGCAGCCGGATATACGGTGAGAGCGCGATCGACACCCCCCGGGGCCATCAACGCGAAACCATCCGGGATGTCTACCTGGTCCCCCACCACAGTGACGCGATTGCCGTTTATCCGCCGGTCTTGAAAGCGATCGACGATGCCGACATCCTCATCTTGGGGCCGGGCGACCTGTTCACCAGCATCATTCCCAACCTCATCGTTCCCGGCCTGCGGGAAAAGCTAAGCGCCGTGCCTGCGCCCATTTATTATGTGGTCAACATCATGACCAAATTTGGCGAAACAAACCACTTTCAGGCTAGTGATTTCATTTCCACGATCGAGGGGTTCACCGGCCGGAAAATCAGCGGCGCCATCGTCAACACGCGACGGCCCGATGACCGCCTGCTGACCCTCTACCGTAAGCAGAAAGCCGAATTTGTGAACGTCGGTTTCCCGGATGCCGGATGTCAACTGATCCTGGAAGACCTCCTTGAAACGTCGGGAGACGTCATCCGCCACGACCCCGAAAAGCTTGCCGGGTTGATTGCCGGAATCATATCCGACGACTCATTCCAAGCCTGATTGGGTATGTGACTATCCGGGCGCTTTTGCGCGCCATCTGGCGAATAGGTCCCTGGCGATCGATAGATCTGCCGGCGTGGTGATTTTGATGTTGTCCGGGTCGCCGGGCACCACGGTCACCGTCTCTCCGGCAAATTCGGCGATGGAAGCATCGTCGGTAGCGGTGAACCCTCGCCGGCCGGCCAATTGGTGGGCAGACCGGATCAAGTCGAGGGAAAAGGTTTGCGGCGTCTGGGCGAGACGGATCTGGTGACGACTCAGCGTGCCGACGATCACCCCGCTGGCATCCACCTGCTTTAAGGTGTCGGTGACCGGCATCGCCGGGATGCATCCGCCGGTATTCTTGACGCCGGCAAGGCAGGCATTCATGAGAGACAAACGCACGAATGGACGCACCGCGTCATGGATCATGACGGTGCCGTCGGAAGCGCCAACGGCGGCAAGCCCGTTGAATACGGAGTCCTGCCGCCGGCGCCCACCGGCCACCAACTGAACACCATGCTCCAGGGAAAGCGGCGCCACCATGTCAGCCCGGCACCATTCCAGGTCATTTTCTGGAACCACGAGAACAATTCTGTCCAGATCGGGGTGCCGGTCAAATGCCATCAGCGTATGGGCGACAATGGGCACGCCGCCCAGGTTGAGGTATTGTTTTCTTACGGCTGTCTTCATGCGGGAACCGCTTCCACCGGCGACGATGACGGCACAAATCATTTCAGGTAGCTCAATTCGCTGGGCAGCGGCACGCCCTTGCCCATGGTATCTTCCCCGTAATTGACGGCGGCAAGAATCTGAATGGCAGCCAAGGCACGGGTGTCTCCCTCGAAAATCACCTCAGTGATCTTCTCTTTTTGTATTTTTCCGCCGGCCCATTGAATGTCCAGCACACTGCTGGCATCGAACCGGTCTTGACCGACTACCAGTTCCACCTGCCCCCCGAAATGTTGAACGATCTTGGCCACCAGGAGACTGGGCCGGCTGTGAAACCCCAGTTTGACCGGAATCCCAACGGTAATGGCGGAACGCTCGATGTTTTCATTGAGAATTTCACGCGCCAGTTTCTTACCGGTGTTGAGGTAGTGGCAGGCATAGTATAGACCGAAATTGATGGTCCGGTCCAGCAAGACCACCGGGTCCACCAGGGATGCCAGTTTATCCTGAACCCGTTTGTATGTGTTTTTATAGCCGGCTTCGTGAAGGTGCCGTTCGTAAAAATGAAGCAGACGCCCCATCATCTGCAGCAAATGGAAGACAATAGAGAAATAACTTCTTAACGACTTCAGCTTGCGGTCACCGAACCGGAAACCGCCGTGAATCACATAGGTATCAAAGGAAGACTGAAGGTTATGCACCAACATCTCGAAACGGCGGATCTGCACCTCGTTCACCGTTTCAGGAACCAGAGCAGCGATCTCGTCATTACCGTAAGGCTCGTAAAACCCCATCGGGTCGAAGCTGACAGCGATGGAAAGAAACTCACTGGCGATTTTCACGATGTTGCGCTTTTGAACATCCTTGGCGTCATCGTCAATGTCGTATTTGAGCATTTCGCTGGTGGTTATGCCGGGAAAGTCCTCTGACCCGAAAGCGTCCACCGGTATGGCAATGTTCAACCGCGACGCCTCATCAATAATCACGGGAGCCAGGTTCCGCAGGGCATCATTCAAGAACTTAAGGGTTTTTTCCCCCTGTTCACGAAACGCCTCGGTGTCCGGAATGTCATAGAATACCATCCGGTTTAAAATATGCTTCTGGCAGTATGCCCCAAGACTAAGGTGCCTGACGGTGGCACACAACTCCCGGTACAGGTACCAGGCCTCGCTGTTCTTAGCCCCGTGGAAATCGAGGAAGTCTTCGAGCACCTGAGAGGTGCTGATCAGTTTGGAATATAGCTTTTTGGTAAAAACGTGATTGGGCGTCTGCCGGTTGGAGATATAGATGCAGCATTTCAGGTAGTCTATAGAGAAGATTCTGACCTTTTCGGAAAAAGAGATTTCACTGCAGGGATCGTTCACGTTGCGCTCCGTTCACCGGGTTCAGGGTTCAGGGTTCTAATGTTCAGGGTTAACGGAAAACCGTAACAAATGTTGTCTGTCGAGCTGGAGGCCTGACAGATAGGCCGGCAAAATAAAGTGCCTCCCTCCGATTGATTGAGTACACGATGTCATAAATGCACGCTGGCCCCTGAGGGCCGGAATGTTAACGTTGAGCGCGCAACCCTGAGCCTCTGAACGGCTACAAAGAGCGAGATAGCGGCCGGAGCAGCCCGTAAGCCGAATTCTGTTCCCCCGGCCGGTTACCCGGATCGGGGGCGGCAATCATTCATCTGGGATGCCGATTGCCCGGCACCTCTTGCGACCTACCCGGGAGCTTGGACGGGCAGCCCTCTGACGCTCCCCTATTTGGTCTTGCACCGGATGGGGTTTACCTAGCTTCTCCGGTCGCCCGGAGAACTGGTGCGCTCTTACCGCACCGTTTCACCCTTACCCTGCCGACAACGGCAGGGCGGTCTGCTCTCTGTTGCACTTGCCTTCACGTCACCGTGACTCCATGTTATGGAGCACCCTGCCCTGTGGTGTTCGGACTTTCCTCCAGCTCCCGAAAAGGAGCCAGCGATCGCCAGGTCTACTCCGGCCGCTATTCGCTATCCTTGTTCTTTCCAATAAATAATCCGATGGCAGTGGGGGCAAAACCGAAGTTCATCAAACCGCTGCAGTTCATTGAACAACTGTGCGGGAATGTTCATGTGGCATCCCATACAGATGGCCTGCTGAACGGGCACCACAGCCAGCCCACGAACCTTTTTTTTCACATCGTCCAGAACGGTAATTATTTGTGGATCGGCATTGGCACTGATCCGGGCCTTCTTTTCGTTCAGCGCTTCAACACTCTGCCGTTCCCGCTTCTCCTTGGCGGCGAACGTTTCTTTTTTTTCCCGGTAGGATTGAACGAAACCCGCCAGCTCCGCCTCCTTTGACTTAACCGACGCCTCAGTGGATTCAATGGTCTCCAATTGCTCCAGCATTCGGTCTTCGATGTCCGAATTTTTTTTGCGGATTTCATCGATCTCTTTCAAAATCGACTGGTACTCCTTGTTGGTTTTAACCGCGCGGAGTTTTTCGTTGCTTTTGACGATCATCTCTGCATTGACCTTCGCTTCGGATTCAAGATCGCGATAGGCTTTTCTCAGACCGTCAAGGGCCGCTTTTTCGGAGGAGACCATGGCCTCACGTTCGGCCGCCGCCTGATCAAGGGCAGCGGCTTCGTCGCTCAACGCATTGACCAGCCGGTCGGCTTGATGGATCTCCAACTCAACCCCCTGCACCTCAACGAGGATGTTAATCTGTTCTTGAAAATTGCTCATGCCTGCCTTTCTCGTATCCCGCTTTTGAACCCTCCCCCCGGCAAGTCGCGGGGAGGGTTCGCCCTGAGGATATAAAAAATCGATTTCCAGTTCGCTCGCTAACCCCGCCGCACCGCTGCTCGGCATCTCTGCTTCGCGCCGACAAGCGACGGAGAAGGCGCTCGCTATCGCGGTTCACAGGTAATGAAATGGGTCTTTTTCCGTATCCACGGCTTCCACGGTGGCCGATATGCCTGCGGCCTTGACGGACTCACGGAGAAGCGCAGCCAGGACCTCGACGACCAGGTGCTCCGAGCCAAAATGTCCGATATCGATCAGTCCGATGCCAGCCTGCTGGGCATCTCTGGCCGTGTGATAGCCCAGATCCCCGCTCACATATGCCTGTGCACCAGCAGCAATTGCCGCGCTCATCAAACTGGCACCACTTCCGGAGCACACCGCCACCGTTTTTACTGGCATATCCGCCTTGCCGACAATCTTCACCGCTGAGAGATTCAGCGCGGCTTTCAGCTTCGCTGCGAAGGCCTTCAGTGGCAAGGGTGACTCAAGCTCCCCCACCCGTCCCAAACCGGCCTGGGGGTCGTGGACAGTCAGCGGATAAACATCATAGGCCATGGATTCATACGGGTGAACCTTTTTCAGCGCAACCACCACCGCGCTGAGGTCGGCGTTGGCCAAGAGGATTTCAATGCGGCTTTCCTGAACTTCCGCAAGAATCCCGATTTTGCCGACGGCCGGGGATGCACCCTCGCCCGGTAAAAAGGTGCCAATACCCTCGCATCGAAAACTGCTGCATGAATAATTACCCATCCGGCCGGCATCCATTGCAAACAGGGTATCGAGGATAACCTTCACTCGGTTCGAAGGAACGAATACCACCAGTTTGCACATGTCGGCATCGGCAGGCCCGGCCAGAACCCGAACCGTGCGCAACCCCATCTGACCAACCAGGACATCATTGACACCGCCCGGCACACTATCCAGGTTGGTGTGGGCACTGAAAATGGCCAGCCGTCGGGACAAGGCCATTTCGGCAATCTCGCCAAGCGGTGAATTGCAGTCAATGTGCTTGACCGCTTTGAAAAACAGCGGATGGTGGGTGACCAATAAATCCACACCGTTTTCACAGGCCCTGGCCACCACCTCGGGCAGCGGGTCCAAGGCCGTCCATACTTTTTTTACAGGCCAGCTACGGTTTCCGATCTGAAGACCGACATTGTCCCACGGCTCCGCCAGGCGTGGCGGTGCCAGGTGGTCGAGAATCCGGACAAATTGAGCGACGGTTGCTGTCATGCTGGTTTCCTCAAATAATCAACTGCCGGCAACGGACATAAAAAAGGCGCGGTAGCCGGAGTCTATCCACGCCGAATCGCCTTTTTCTCCCCGACAGAACCAGATGCCGGGGCCTCCGGGCGTTATGGGTTGACGAACGGCGCCGGAGTTTTTTTAAGTGGGCCCACCTGGGATCGAACCAGGGACCGACCGGTTATGAGCCGGTGGCTCTGCCAGCTGAGCTATGGGCCCGTATCAGATCAAAAGCGATTGTTTGTCTACCTCCGTCATGGCAAATTGTCAAGCAAATGCAAGCCCGTCCCGTATCACCTATCAATGGTCGATAAAGCTCTTCAGCTTCCGGCTGCGGGTGGGGTGGCGCAGCTTTCTCAGCGCTTTTGCCTCGATCTGCCGGATTCGCTCGCGGGTAACGGTAAAGTCCTGCCCAACCTCTTCTAACGTGTGGTCCGCCTTCTCACCAATGCCGAAGCGCATGCGAAGCACTTTTTCCTCACGAGGGGTCAGGGTAGCCAGTACTTTGCGGGTCTGCTCGGCCAGGTTCATGCTGACCGCCGCTTCTGATGGCAGCATGAATTTCTTGTCTTCGATAAAATCGCCCAGATGGCTGTCTTCCTCCTCACCGATCGGGGTTTCCAGAGAAATCGGCTCCCTGGCAATTTTTAGCACCTTGCGGACCTTGTCGATGGGTATTTCCATCTTCTCGGCAATCTCCTCCGGACGGGGTTCTCTGCCGAACTCCTGAACCAGGTAGCGGGAGGTGCGGATCAGCTTGTTGATGGTTTCGATCATATGCACCGGAATGCGTATCGTCCGCGCCTGGTCGGCGATGGCCCGGGTGATGGCCTGCCGGATCCACCAAGTGGCGTAGGTGCTGAACTTGTAGCCCCGGCGGTACTCGAACTTGTCCACCGCCTTCATCAGTCCGATGTTGCCCTCCTGGATGAGATCAAGAAACTGGAGTCCCCGGTTGGTGTATTTTTTGGCGATGCTGACCACCAGTCTCAGGTTGGCTCGAATCAGCTCGCTTTTGGCAAATTTTGCCCGCATGCGGCCTTCATCCACACTGGCCATCACCCGCTTAAGGTTGCGGTTGTTGGCCTTGAAGTCATTTTCCTTTTCCACCAGCTGCTCGGCCATCGAATTCAGGTGGGTATAAACTCGCCCCAGCGCCTCTTCATCAATGCTGGACTGTTTTTTGGCCCATTTCATGAATTTGGCTTTGGTGGTCAAGTGCTCGCGAAGCTCTCCGATCGTTGCACCGAATGCCTCTGCGGTGATGGCCACCAACTTGTTCTGTGCATCAAACCAGTCGATGAGCCGGCGAATATGCGCTTCGACGCGATCGATCACACCGCCTTCCAGCCGCCATCCCTTGAGCAGCTCGAAAATTTTATTGTTGCGCCGCATGATGCACCGCCTGACCCGGCGGGCCTCATCGGGTTCCAACTGCTCGGAAAACATGCGTTCACGGTACGTTTTGATTTCGTCATTCACCGCGCGGATTCCAGCAATGGTTTCAAGAAAGTTTTCAATCTGAACCATCTCATCCACATAGGCGTCCCCTTCATCCACATCACGCAAGACATGCTTCGGCCGCAGGGCACCCACTTCGATCAGGTCCCCGAATTCAAGGATGTATTTGACGCCTAAAGAGGTTTCCAAAAGCGCCTTGAGAACGTCCTGTTCACCCTCTTCGATCTTCTTGGCAATCACCACCTCTCCTTCACGGCTGAGGAGGGTGACCATGCCCATCTCGCGAAGATACATTTTCACCGGATCCGTAACCGAACCAATGTCCGATACCGTTACGGCCTTGTTCAGCGCCGCTTTCTTTTCGGGGGAGCTTTCCTTGTCTGAAAGGTCGATATCGCTTTCGATGATCTCGATATCCATATCGTCGAACATCATCAGGGTATCGTCGATCATTTCCGAAGACATCATCTCATTGGGGAGGACCTCGTTGATCTCGTCATAGGTCAGTGAGCCCTGTTCCTTGCCTTTTTCTATGAGGGCCTTGAGCAGTTTTTGATCGTTTTTCTTCGTTGCTTTCTTTTTCTTTTCCGATTTTTCGTCACGTTCAGCAGCGCCGACAACCGATTTGCCAACCGTCTCGGCTTTCTTCCGGGCCGATTTTTTTCCGGTCTGAGTGGATGTCCCCTTGCGCTTGTCATCGGATTTTTTGGTCATGCCGTTTGCCTCCTGAACCACAGCCGGACATATTGCAGTCCATCAATGGGTCGCGGTATTTTTTGAAACTCGTTTTTTATTCCCATGCCCGTCAACGGCTGTCCTAAGCCGCCACATGCCATGGTCAGCGGTCAATGGTTCAAACCGCTTTGTTTTTCCATTGTCTTTCGGGCCTGCTGCTGTTTTTCCCGCAAAAGCGTGGCCAGAAGGGTGACATCGCCGCTTTTTTCCGCGGCCTCGATTCGATTTAACAACACCTTGTCCCGACGGCGTATACTGCTCTCGAATTGGGACATCAGGTTTACGCAGCCGTCTCGGTCCCAGTGCTCATCGGTTAGTGAAAGACGGGCGATCACCGCCTTTTTCTCCGGGTCGTCCCAGCGGGATACCAGGCCGGCGATGTCGCTGTCGATAGTGGTGAAATGGTCGATTATGCCACGCCCGATCTCTGCCAGCACAGGATCCGTGAAATGATCCATGAGCCGTCGCCGCTTGAAATCGGCGATCATCTCCGGGAACTGAAGCATCATGGCCACCATCTGCCGTTCAAGTCGGTAGGTTTTCCCGCGAATCGGCGACGGCTCCGGTACGTTAACCATGCCCGGCCGACCTTTCAGCCAGGACGCCTTGGCAGGGGACTGCGCCGTTCGCTTGATCTTCTGCAGGAGGACCGTTTCATCCACGCCAATCCGCTCTGCCAGGTGCTTGACCCGGAGCGACCGGGCAACCGGATCGCCGATAGCCAGGATGGCCGATTTCAGGTCGTTGACGATGCGGACCTTGCCGTCGATACTCAATCCGTGCTTCTCGACAGCCGATTCCAACATGAATGGAATCATACCCATGGATTGTCCAGCTGCCTTTAAAAAATCATCGGGACCGTGAGCCATGAGAAATGAATCCGGATCATGGCCTTTGGGTAACACCATGATCCGTGCCTCCAGCAGTCCTTTTTGGAAAACCGCCACGCTGCGCTGTGCCGCTTTGATACCCGCCAGGTCCGAATCGTAAACCAAGACGGCCTTGCCCCCCTCACCCACGAACCCCTTGAGGATTTGAACGTGGTCGGCCGTCAAGGAGGTTCCCAAGGTGGCCACCGTGTTCTCAATGCCGAACTGGTGCATGGATAGCAGATCGAAATAGCCTTCAACGACATATACTGCCTGCGTTTCCCGGCATTTTTGGCGGGCCCGGTTTAGCCCATACATGGATCGGCTCTTGTTGTATACCGGTGTGTCCGGGCTATTTAAGTATTTGGGCAGCGCATCGTCCATCACCCGGCCGCCAAATCCCACCGTCTGGTTCTGTGCGTTGAAAATGGGAAAGATGATCCGGTTCCGAAACCGATCGTAATGCCCCTCCCCTTTTTTACGGGAAGCGATTAACCCGGCCTGTAAAGCCATTTCGACAGGTTTTCTCCTTGAACGGAAGTGACGAACCAGGGAGTCCCAACCCTCCGGTGCAAATCCTATCTTGAATTCATCAATCGTTTTGCGCGTCATCCCCCTTTTTAACAGATAGCCCTTGGCCTGTTTACCGCGCTCCTCCGAGAGCAGACAACCTTGGTAAAAGGACACGGCATCGCCATTAAGCGTTAGTATCGTTTCCCGTTCCGTCAACTTTTTTTTCTCGTGGGGGGACAGATTTCGTGTGGGGAGGTCGATGCCGTAACGTCCGGCCAGTGATCTGGCAACCTCCGGAAAGGTGAGTCCGCTGTGTTTCATCAGGAAACTGAATACGTTACCACCGGCACCACAGCCAAAACAATAAAATATCTGTTTGTCCGGGCTAACGGTGAATGACGGGGTCTTTTCGGCATGAAAGGGGCACAGCCCCAAAAGGTTACGTCCCGCTCGCCGCAGGGATACCGTCTCCGATACGATGTCAACAATATCGGAAGCATTTTTGATCGCTGTAATTTTTTCGTCAGGAATATACGCCGCCAAGAAAAGCCGCCTCCATTTCAAATGGATTCGGGTTCAATCGTGCTCCGGTAGGACCTGGGCCATCTTCACTGAAAAGACGGTCACGGGCCAGATTGGCGGTAAAAAAAGCGCCTGAACGCCCCAACTGCGCCGATAGCTACCTTGTGCATAGGGTCAACCTTTGTTAAATTGGATACGATAAATCCCCAGAGATATTTTGTCAATGCATAGTAGCGGCTTTATGTAAAAACACTGGATATTGAAGATCAGGACAGCCCTTGAAACGATGGAATCCTGACAGACGGTGGGTCTTTACCTGCAGCGACCGGTTACCGGTTCAGGATGCGACCATGCCGGATTATCTTGCCAACCCGATGAGCGCCGGATTACAGGACACCTTTTGAAGAGCGAACTCCCCTGCGGGCGGTGTCGATCGATACCGCCTGCTTGAGTGCCCGACCAGTGGACTTGTAAACCGATTCAAGCACATGGTGCTCGTTTTCCCCGTAGTTCACGTTGATGTGCAGATTCATGCCGCCCTTCACCGCAAAGGCCCTGAAAAACTCTTTGGCCAGGCCCCGATCAAAGCGCCCCACGGACTCCAGCACCGGCGGCAGGTGAAAAACGAGAAAAGGGCGGTTGGACAGATCGATGGCCACTTCGGCCAGCGCGTCGTCCATGGGCGTCACGGCAAAACCGTAGCGGCGAATGCCGAAACGGTTGTCCAGGGCCGTAGATACGGCTTCGCCCAGAACCAGTGCGACGTCCTCGACGGTATGATGATAATCCACCTCCAGGTCACCCTTGGCCTGCACATCCAGATCAAATCGGCCGTGAACGCAGAACAGGGTCAACATGTGATCGAGAAAGGCGATACCGGTGTTGATATCGGCCTGTCCCTCTCCATCCAGGTTCAGTTCGACCTGGACTTGGGTTTCCGTTGTTTTTCGTTCGAGCCGGCACGTCCGGGTCATGGCAGTTCTCCTTACCACATGCGCGATGAAGTATAGTTGCGGCCCACGTCCGAGGCAATCGTGCGTGATCGTTGAGGGTTGAGGACTAATGGCTCCGCAGCGACCTTGTACACCACCTGCTCGGACGTTGCAACCGATCAATCCGGCGTCTTGGTCAGGCGTCTTCGGTGTTATCGGCGGTGTTGTCAATGAGGATCATTTTATGATTGCATATTATCTTTAAGTTTGAATGAAAGCAAGCGCTTCGAACGAGGGTTATCGGATCGACAACAGGGTATGCGCCGCCAGCAGCATGGGGTTGCTCGGATCGGGCTTGACGATGGCGTGCCCATTTTGAAATGGTACCGCGCTGTCCCGTTCTGGATGCTGATGCTATGGAATGCCTCGATGCAGTCCAACTGCGCCGGTGTATCACTCAGCGCTTTTTTTAGCGGGTTCCACCGATCTTCGGACTGGATCCGATCCACAATCAGCCACTACTAATTGGCACGATGCAAAAGCCGTGTTTATATTCGGCTTCGGGTGCACATTGAAATAAAGCGCGACATCGTCCATAGCTGTGTCGTATTAGTGACAACAATCGTCCCCAGACAAGGAGATTCAATGAAGCGAACCGGTCCCATTAAAATGACAGACGCCATCAAGCGGGCAACCGACGATCAGGATAAAATTTTACAGCCGGAAGAAACCGTGGCCATGGTCAAGCAACGGATGCAGGCCATGGAATTGAAAATCCTTGACCGGACCATGCGAATCGACAATGGTCGATTGGACATCCCCGTATTTTTCAGCACCTGCGGCCACGATGCCCAGGCTGTCATCGGCACCAAAAAACAGATGGGAAAAGGTGCGACAACGGCCCAGGCCGAGGCCAGCGCTGTGATGGAACTGGCCGAACGGTTCAGTTTTTTCAGCTTCTACGCCAACCGCGACCACACCCGCTTGGGCACCTACGGCCAGTTTGCCGACGAGGCCATTGCCTTCGATCAAATTGCCAAGTCGGTCCACGACGAATCCGGAGATCTTGCCGTATCCAAACAGATTTTTGATTCCCTGCCCCTGAGATGGACCGGTGCCTGGAGCCTGACCCGGGAGAAGGAGGTGCTGATCCCGCTGGATTGGTTTTACGCAATCAACGCCTTCAACGGACCGTCGGCCGGCAATTGTGTGGAAGAGGCCCTGTGCCAGGGCATTTGCGAAATTGTCGAACGTCACGTCTCGTCGGTGATCAGCCGCCGGCAGATTTCCACACCGCTGATCGACCCGGCGTCGGCAACCGACCTTTTGGTCCGGGAAATGCTGGGCAAATACGACAAAGCGGGCATCATGGTATTCATCACCGACTTTACCCAGGACATGGGCATTCCCTCCGTGGGCGTCCTGGCCTACGATCCGGTCACTTTTCCGGGCAAGAGTGAAATCGTCTGGACCGCCGGCACCACCCCCAGTCCGGAAAAGGCCCTGAGCCGTGCCCTGACCGAAGTGGCCCAACTGGCAGGCGACTTTAATTCCGGATCTAATTACGTGGCCTCGGGCCTGCCCAAGTTCACCCGCCTGGAAGATGCCGGTTACGTAATCAACGCCCCCGGTCCAATCCCCCTGGACAGTCTGCCCGACATTTCACACCCGAACATCCGCAACGAGGTGGAATCCAGCATCCATGCCATGGCGCAACGCGATTTTGAGGTGCTGGTAGTGGATACCATGCATCCGCAACTGGCCATCCCGGCCTTTTACACCATCGTCCCCGGCACCCATTTCAGAGAACGCGCCGCCGGCACCAGCGTGGCCATGTTTGCCGCCAAGATCACCATGGAAAGTTACGGTGCGGATGAGGCCATCAAACGACTGATGGACATGGAGCGACTGATGCCCGGCAAGTATTTCATCCAGTTCTATCTGGGCAACTGCCACCTGGAGCGAAACGAACCGAAAATGGCCCTGTCACATTTTGCCCGGGCCCGTGAACTGTCGCCGGCGAACCAGGACATCCCCAGCATCTATTCTTACATGGGGGTCTGCTACAAGGAAATGGGCGATTATGAAAAGGCCCTTGCCGTGCTGGCTCAAGGTGAAGCTCTGGATCCGGAACGCACCGATATACACAATCTCAAAGGCTTTTGTCACTTCATGCGCAAAGAGCACGAAGCGGCAATCCAAAGCTTTGAAAAAGTCATCGCGTTGGATCCCAGTTCGGCCATCGACTATGCCAACATCGCATCCAACTATCGGGACATGGGCAAAGATGCCGATGCAGAGCGCTACTACCGGCTGGCTTTGGAACTGGACCCGTCCATCGATTTTGCCCGGGACAACCTGGAACGTCTCACCGGTAAAACTGAGGACAGAAGACCATAGTCCGACCTCTGTCCGCCGTCATCTGAAGGACGGTTTCTGGACGCCAGCGGTCATTCAGCAACTGTGGTCTTTTCCTGTGCACGCCTTGCCAGCGCCCCTCGGGCCACTTAACTTAAGCGCGCTAACAACCAAACTGAAGACAAAGGAGTCTTTTATGTCGAAAGAGACACTGACCATTCCAAACATTTCCTGTGGTCACTGCGTGTCGGCCATCGAGGCTGAATTGGCCGAGATGGAAGGGGTATCCTCGGTGAAGGCCGACGCCGAATCCAAAACCGTCACCGTCCAATGGGACGCCCCGGCATCCATTGAACGCATCCGGGACACCCTCACAGAAATCAATTATCCGGCCCAGTGATGACCTCCCAGACCCTCATTTTGCCCATCACCGGCATGACCTGTGCCAACTGCGCCATGAACATCGCCCGTGGGCTTAAAAAGCTGCCCGGTGTCAGCGAGGCCAACGTCAACTTTGCGGCCGAGCGGGCCTCGGTGACCTTTGATCCCCACCACGCGTCACCGATAGATCTGATCCAGCAGGTCGAAAAACTCGGATTCAGCGTCACCACCGCCCGCATTGACTTTCCGGTCACGGGCATGACCTGCGCCAACTGCGCCATGAACGTGGAGCGGGCACTTGGGAAGAAGGTTCCGGGAGTGATCAATGCTGCGGTGAATTTTGCCGCCGAACGGGCAGCGGTTGATTATCTGCCGTCCATGGTCGCCCCTGACGATTTGGTGTCAGCGGTGGAAAAGGCCGGATTCGGTGCCCTGATCCAGCAGGAAGGTGAACCGGAAGACGCGGAAGCCAAAGCACGGCAGTTGGAGATCGCCGACCAGACCCGCAAGTTTATGGTCGGCGTCGTCTTTGCCCTGCCTCTTTTTGTGACCAGCATGGCCAGGGATTTTGGGCTCACCGGACCGTGGAGCCACCAGGCCTGGGTCAACTGGCTGTTTTTCGTGTTGGCAACGCCGGTGCAGTTTTACACCGGCTGGGACTATTATGTCAGTGGTCTGAAAAGCCTTCGCAACAAGAGCGCCAACATGGACGTGTTGGTGGCCATGGGATCGTCCACGGCCTACGCCTATTCCCTGGCCGTGTTGCTTCTACCCACGTTGGGCGGGCATGTCTATTTCGAGACGTCGGCAGTCATCATCACCCTGATCAAAATGGGCAAACTGCTCGAAGCCCGAACCAAGGGAAAGACGGGCAACGCTATCCGCAAGCTCATGGGACTTCGCCCCAAAACCGCCACGGTGCTCCGGGAAGGAATCGAACATGAAACCCCCATCGAAGGGGTGCGCGTGGGTGATGTGGTTCTGATCAGACCGGGCGAACGCATTCCCGTCGACGGTCAAGTCATCGATGGCGCCTCGGCCGTAGACGAATCCATGCTCACCGGAGAACCCATTCCGGTGGACAAACAACCCGGCGACACGATGGCCGCCGGCACCATCAACGGCCAGGGAAACATCGTCTTCACCGCCACCCGGGTGGGCCGGGAAACCGCCCTGGCCCAGATCATCCGCCTGGTGCAGGAGGCCCAGGGCAGCAAAGCCCCCATCCAGGCCCTGGCCGATCGCGTCGCCGCGGTGTTCGTTCCGGCAATCATCGTGGTTGCCCTGCTGGTTTTCACGGTCTGGTGGGTCGTCGCCGGCGATTTCGTGACCGCCATGATCCGCATGGTGGCCGTACTGGTCATCGCCTGCCCCTGTGCCCTGGGTCTGGCCACACCCACCGCGATTATGGCCGGCACCGGCAAGGGAGCCGAACGGGGCATGCTTTTCAAAAACAGCCGGGCGTTGGAGGGTGCCACTCGCCTGTCCACGGTAGTTTTGGACAAAACCGGCACCATCACCGAAGGCAAGCCGGTGGTTACCGACCTGGTTGTCGATACGGGCAACGGGGTGACGGAAAACGAACTGATACTGCTCGCCGCATCGGTGGAGAAAGGGTCTGAGCATCCATTGGGCCGCGCAATCGTCAAAAAAGCCGAAGCATCGGGTCTGACACTGGCAGCGCCGGAGGCTTTTAAAGCCCACGGCGGCGACGGGGTGGAAGCCCGGGTGACCGGCCGACTGATCAAGGTGGGCAAGCCGCACTGGTTTGACGCGTGGCCAGGGGTGATTTCCGCAACAATGGCCGAACAAATATCGATTTTTCAGGCCCAGGGGAAAACCGTCATGGTGGCCGTTGAAGCAGACCGCCTGCTGGGTCTGATCTGCGTATCGGATCGCATCAAGGCGGACTCGCCGTCGGCCATTGCCCGGTTGAAACGAATGGGTCTGGAAACGGTGATGCTCACCGGAGACAACCGCCAGGCCGCCGAAACGATCGGCCGGCAGGCCGGCGTGGATCATGTGGCGGCCGAGGTGCGGCCGGAAGACAAAGCCCTGCGGGTCAAAACGATGCAGACGGCAGGCAAGAACGTGGCCATGGTGGGCGACGGCATCAACGATGCCCCGGCCCTGGCCCAGGCCGACGTGGGCTTTGCCATCGGTACGGGCACCGACGTGGCCATCGAAACGGCCGACGTGATCCTGGCCGCCGGATCGCTCAGCGGTGTTCCCAGAGCCATCGCGCTGAGCCGGGCCACCATGAGGACCATCCGCCAGAACCTCTTCTGGGCTTTTTTTTACAATGCCGTATTGATTCCGGTGGCCGCCGGCGCCCTTTTCCCCTTTGACGGCCTGCCCATGATGCTGCGGCAGCTGCACCCCATCTTGGCCGCCCTGGCCATGGCCTTCTCCAGCATCACGGTGGTTTCCAACAGCCTGAGGCTCTATCGGGCGAAACTGGCTGATGGTTGATGGTTCACCGTGCCAACAGTTCATCCGCCAGACGATTGTAATCGATTGCTCCGTAACTGCTTCGGCGATAAAACACCACTGGCTTGCCCACGTCGGCGCTTTCGGCGATGGTGGTGTTGCTGCGAATGGCCGTATCGAATACCAGCTTTCGATAGCGGATATCGGTCTTGAGTTGATCCATAACGACATTGGCCACCCGGGTGCGCAGGTCCACCATGGTGGGGACAATGCCGGTAATGTACAACCCGGGATTGATCTCTTCACGCACCGCCTCGACGGTGTCAAACAGTTCGGCAAGGGCCCCGAACGCATAAGGGTGCGTCTGGCAGGGCACCAGCACTTCCGAGGCAAACGAGAAGACATTGACGGTGAGCAGAGAGAGGCTGGGCGGGGTGTCCATCAAAATAAAATCATAATTCCCGGCCACCGGGGCCAGTGCATCCTTGAGCCGGTTTTCCCGCCCTTCGGAGGCCACTAATTCCACTTCGGCACCGGATAGATCCACATGGGAGGGTATCAGGTGAAGCCCGTCCCATTGCGTGGAAAGGACCGTCTCTTCAACCGCTTTACGGCCGTTGTTCATAATCAGGTCGTAGACCGAGGGCAGCTCGTCATCAGGCAGAATACCCAGCCCTCGGGTGGCATTGGCCTGTGGATCCATGTCCACCACCAGCACGGATTGGTGGGCCATCGTCAATGCTGCTGCCAGGTTGATCACCGTTACTGTCTTGCCCACCCCCCCTTTCTCGTTTGCCACCGCAATTGCCCTGGTTTTCTTTTTAGCCATCTTGCCTCCCCTTCCGTTAGCGTTGTTGCATTAGCCGTTCAATTGCCCAAGATCTGCCTTCAGATGGCCGATCTTCTCCTGCAGTGACCGGGAAGCGTCTCTCATCCGGTCGAGTGAAGCCGACACGTTTTCTTTGTCCAGCCGCTGTTCACTGATGAGGTCAACCAGCCTGGAGAGATCGGCCCCATGGTGTTGGAACCGCTCCAGCATCCGGCCGTTGAGGGCCGAAGCGGCCGCATCGGCCAGTTTCAGCATATACTGAAACTTGATATTTTCCTTGTAGTCTTTCAAGTGAAACAAAACGGATCGCTCGGTTTCGCGCTTCATGCGTTTGACCCCCGAGGCGAGCGCCAGGAACTGTTCCTGATGGACCTTGTCCGCCGATTTTTTGATGGCTTTCTTGACCAGGTTGACGATCTTGTAGAAACCGAAGCGCATCACCGCCTCGGTTTTGATCTGGGCGGAATAACGCATGGTTGCCGCAGCCGGCGGCAGAGACAACCCGGCCACCTTGCGGATCGATTCCAGCTCCGGCCCCAGGCGAATCGGCTGCGATTCCCGCCGCTGGGGCATCTTACCCTCATCCATGGCATCGGTATATTGCGCCAGGGCTTCATCGATCATGGCACCATATGGGCCGGCAATCTCATCCAGATAGACCATGAGATTTTTTTCCTGCGCCTTGACGAACCGGATCACCTGGGGATTAACCGTTTCGGCCATGTGTGCATCCAAGGCCTGTTTGAACTCCTGGAAAACCACATACAGCGTTTTGGCAAATCCCACACTCATCAGGCTTTCATCATAGCGGTGCATCTCCACCTGATAGCTGCGAACAAAACGGACAACCCCGGACACCACACCGTCGGCATGCTCGTCGAAAAACCGGTCTATGGCTGTTTTCAAATCGCGTTTGACTTGATTGACGGCGCCGTCCAGGGTATTTTTCACCGTCAGCTTCATACGCTCCAATCGGCCCCGCTGACTGTCGACACGGTCGGCCAGCTCCCGCGCCCCACCAGCGTCCCGGGCCAGCAGATCCCGGTTGAAACCAATCCAGCTGCCAATGCCGCCGGCGACTATTTCCAGCCGCTCCAGATGGTTTTTCAGCAGCAGGGAGGTTCGCTCCCGGCGGATCTTTTGTTCCAGGTACTGCTGAAAACGGCGTTGCTCTGCCGACGCAAAATCGACCATCTCCGTCTCCCGGCGCCAATGGTCGAACCGGTCACTGTCTCTTTCGGACAGGTCGGATTCCATCTGCGACATGAGCAGAAACAGGGCGGAGAAGGTAAACATCCGGGGCTCGCGGCAGATCAGGCTCAGGTCCGCTTCAATCTTCCGAAGCCCCTCGGCAAGATCTTCAAGGGATTCGTGCTCGCTGAGGTCGCAGTTCACGACGAAAACTACCGTATCCAGAATTCCCATTTTTCGAATCATGGATAAAAACCGGATGTCCGCCTGACGAAGCCCTGTGCGGCTGCTGACCACATAAATTGTCAGGTGGGCCAGCATCAGATAGTCCTGGATCATGGCCAGGTGCAACGGGTTGGGAGAGTCGCTGCCCTGGCAGTCGGCTATTTCGACCCCTTCGCCGAGTCCCGGGGTGTCAATTTCCAGCAACACGTCCTTCAGGTATACGGCCATGGCATCGTCACCAACGAAATCACGGTGCAAGGGGAACCGGTCGTTCCCAAACACCACCGTGGCATAATCCGCCTGTACGACCGGCTGTACACGATCATAGCCGTTGAGATAGGAGGCCAGCAGCACGCTGCCGGCGCTGCGGGTGTCGTTGGAAATCAACTGGTCGGCCGCCAGGTCGGCCAGCGCTCGCTCAAGGATCTGCCGATCCGTTTCCCGGCGGATGTCTAACTGATGCGCCTCACCGGAACGCTTGTGGGCTGGCAGCAGCACCGATGCCTGATCGATGTCCCGGTTCACCTCATCCCAGTTCTTGAGATAAAGGATGGCCCGCAAACGGCTGCCGGTTCTCACCCGGGTGACAATGGAAGTGACCACCCCGGCCCCCCGTTTAAGGTAATCGCCGCCAAAAAGGGTATTCACGAAGGTACTTTTCCCCGATTTAATGGCACCCACTACAGCCACGCGCATCGTCTCTTCGGATATCTGTTCGGATATGATTTGGCAGGTAGTCTTCCACTGGGAAAACCCATCATCAACGCGTTCGATAATCTTCTCAGCGTCTTCAATGAGATGCGCGGTATCCTCGCTGATTCGGGTAAGCTGGAGCTTGAGTGTCTCGTATGCAGGCATGTCTATCTTTTCTCGGGTCTGGTCTCAGATCTGGTCTCAGGTTTGGTGATGGTTGCGAAACCAACGGATGCAGATGCTGAAAGGCCGGAATCTGCCCGTGGGAATTATCCGGGCACCGGCTAAAGTTTTTTACATTTAAAAGGATGAATTGTCAAAGGTTTCCCATCAGGTGGTCAAGTGGTGCAGGCATCTTACAAATGAACACAATGGCTTGTAAATCTTATGGTTTAATGATATACAGCTGACCGGAAATAGACGAGATGGGCGGTTCAAAGGCGATAAATCCAGCATAAGGGACACCTGAAACATGTCAGAAAAACATCCGGAATGCCCATTATACAATCCGCTGAACTGCAAGGAGTACTACAATCCGAAGCTCTGTGCATTCGTCAGGAAGGACAAGGATTGTCTGAAAAAGAAAAAACCCAAACAAAAACCCAAAAAGGACGACACCGAATAAAATAAGGGGCCAATCAGCGCCCCTTACCAACTCCGCATCCAGCCTTTCGTGCAAATCCCTTGTTACCTACCGTGTCACTCTTTTCAGACTCACTTTTTTATAAATCCGTCAGGCATGACCCGCCGTATCGGATAGCAAGGCCGGGTCGATGCCGATACCTTTCAGGGCCGCTTCCCAGCGTCTCTCCACTTCCATTTGAAAGGCGATGGCTTCCGAATAGGGCCCGTTAATCCAGGAGTTGCTGCGGATTTCACTTTCCAGTTGCCCGGGCCCCCAACCGGCACATCCCAGGGCGATGATGAACGCCCGGGGCCCGCTTCCCCCGGCGATGGCTTCAAGGATATCGCGCGAATTGCTCAAGGCCAGTTCTCCGGTTATCATCATGCTGCCTTCCCAGGTGAGGGGAGCGCCGTGAAGCACAAATATTTCATTCATATGGACCGGTCCTCCGATGTGAATGGGAATTTTTTCAGTGCCGGCAGCGGCTGGGATCTGCAATTCATCAAAGATCATCTTACCGTTGACAGTCGGGTGGACCCGTGTGAGAACAATCCCCATGGCTCCTTTTGGATTGTGCTCTGACAGACAGGTGACAGACTGGTAGAAGTTGGGGTCGGCCAGCCCGGGCATGGCCATCAAAAACTGCCCTTTCAAGGATTGCCAAGTCTGGTCCATGGTGTAAACCTCATTAGGATGTGTGAATGCTTCGCTGATCTTAACGGGGTGCCGACCCAAAGGCAAGAAAAAGCTTGACTTGCCATAACCGGGCTGTTAGGGGAGGTTCAATATCAAAGGTATCATAAAATATGAATAGCCACTTCGCCCTTATCAACATTATTAGTCTTATTCTTATCCTCGTAGTGGGTGTCCTCATCCACAACGAGGAAACAGGGGCGATAATGGTATAAACCAGCCAACACCGGAAATCACGTAATCCGTTATCACCCCCCGAGGCGATAACGGATTTTTTTTTGTATTTTTTCAGAAAGGACAACACGGGGATGAAGAGCGACGCTGCCAAAAAAGGTATCGAACGGGCACCCCACCGTGCTCTTTTCAAAGCTATCGGATACACGGATGAGGAGATCAAACGGCCGTTGATCGGCATCGCCAACGCCGTCAATACCGCTATCCCCGGCCATGTTCACTTGGACACCCTCGCCCGGGCGGTAAAAGCTGGAATCTACATGGCCGGCGGCACGCCGGTGGAATTTGGCACCATCGGCGTCTGCGACGGCATCGCCATGAATCACACCGGCATGAAGTACTCACTGGCCAGCCGCGAACTCATCGCCGATTCCATCGAGGTAATGGCCGTTGGCCATGCCCTGGACGCCATGGTCATGATCCCCAACTGCGACAAGATCGTACCGGGAATGCTCATGGCAGCCGCACGGTTGGATCTGCCCACCATTTTTATCAGCGGCGGCCCCATGCTGGCTGGTGAGGACCCGGAAACTCCCGGCTTGAAAATCGACCTGATTACCGTTTTTGAGGCTGTCGGCGCCGTAAAAGCCGGAAAAATGAAAGCAGATCGACTGGCTGCCATCGAAGACGCCGCCTGCCCCACCTGCGGCTCCTGCGCCGGCATGTTCACCGCCAACTCCATGAACTGCCTGACCGAAGTGATCGGCATGGGCCTGCCGGGAAACGGCACCATCCCCGCCGTCTTCTCCGCCCGCGTGCGCCTGGCCAAGCAGGCGGGCATTCAAATCATGGACCTGTGGGAAAAAAAGCTCAGCGCCAGAAAAATCATGACCCCCGAGGCGTTCCACAATGCCCTGACCGTCGACATGGCTTTGGGATGCTCCACCAACACCGTATTGCATCTGCCGGCAATTGCCGCAGAGGCCGGCGTTGCTCTGGATCTGAGCATGATCAACGCAATCAGTGAAAAAACGCCTCACATCTGCTCCCTGAGCCCCGGCGGCACGCACCACATCCAGGACTTGAACCGGGCCGGCGGCATCAGCGCCGTCCTGGGTGAACTGTCTGCCGCCGGTTTGATCGATGCCAAGTGCCTGACCGTCACCGGCAAAACCATCGCCGAGAATATCGCCGGTGTCTTCACCCGTGACCCCGAGGTGATACGGCCGCTGGACCATCCCTACCACCCGCAGGGAGGCCTGGCCGTGCTTTACGGCAACCTGGCACCGCACGGTTGCGTGGTCAAACAATCGGCTGTTCTCGATGAGATGCTGCACCATGAAGGGCCGGCCAGGGTCTTTGATACTGAGGAGACGGCAACTGAAGCCATCATGGCGGGCCACATCAACAAGGGAGATGTCATCATCGTGCGTTACGAAGGCCCCATGGGCGGTCCGGGCATGCGCGAAATGCTCACCCCCACATCGGCCATCGCCGGCATGGGGCTTGATGCGCACGTGGCCCTGATTACCGACGGCCGTTTTTCGGGCGGATCACGGGGAGCTGCCATCGGTCACATTTCACCGGAAGCGGCCCAGGGCGGCCCCATTGCCATCGTAAAAGAAGGCGATCGCATCGCCGTCGATATTCCCGCAAAAACCGTCTCTCTGAAGGTATCCGATAGCGAGATCAGCCGGCGTATGGCCGGCTGGCAGAAACCCGAACCGAAAATCCGGCATGGATACATGGCCCGCTACGCCCGACAGGTGTCGTCGGCCAGCCAGGGTGCGGTGGTCAGATGACGGCGGACAAATGACAGAAGCTGGAAGACAGAGGTCGGATATCCGATCTCCGACCTCGGACTTCAGAGAAGAGGAGCAAAAACAAATGAAACTCACCGGAGCGCAGATTTTGATGGAAGTCCTAAAAGAAGAGGGCGTGGATTCCATTTTCGGGTTTCCCGGCGGTGCCACTATCGATATTCATGACCGTCTGGAAACAACCGATATCCGCCACTACCTGGTGCGTCATGAGCAGGGTGCGGTACATGCGGCCGACGGTTACGCCCGCGTCACCGGAAAAGTCGGCGTCTGTCTGGTCACCTCCGGACCGGGCGCCACCAACGCCGTCACCGGCGTGGCCACCGCCTATATGGACTCCATTCCCGTGGTGATCATCAGCGGCCAGGTACCCACCCACCTCATTGGCAATGATGCATTCCAGGAAGTGGATATCGTCGGCATCACCCGACCCTGCACCAAGCACAACTACCTGGTGCCCTCGGTTGAGGAACTTCCACGGATTCTCAAGGAAGCCTTTCATATCGCCCGATCCGGCCGACCGGGGCCCGTGCTGGTGGACATTCCCAAGAATGTGCAGCAGGCAACGACCAATTTCAAACCCAAGCAAAAAGTCAAACTCAAATCCTACAACCCCACCTACAAACCCAATTCGAAACAGCTGCGCAAGGTGGTGGGTCTGATCATGTCGGCCAAGCGTCCGGTGATATTTGCCGGTGGCGGCGTCATCCTTTCCAAAGGGGCCGAGGCGCTGACCAGGCTAGCCCGCACTGCCCGCATCCCGGTAACCACCTCCCTCATGGGGCTGGGCGCTTTTCCCGGCTCCGATCCCCTCTCATTGGGGATGATCGGCATGCACGGTACTTACCGGGCCAACATGAGCACCGGCGAATGCGATCTGCTCATCGGCATCGGCGTGCGCTTCGACGACCGGGTGACCGGCAAGACCGACTGCTTTGCCGCCCAGGCCGAAATCGTTCACATCGACATTGATCCCACCTCCATTCGTAAAAACGTGCCGGTGAGCATCCCGGTGGTGGGAGACTGCAGAACCACATTGGAAGTGATCAATAGCTACCTGGCGGAAGAGGACCTGGACAAGCTGACGGCCAGCCGGGGCACCTGGCTGGATCAGATCGACGCATGGAAGCAGAGTTTTAAGCTTTCCTACGTCCAGGAGGAAGAGATCAAACCCCAGTACGTGGTGGAAAAACTCTATGAACTGACCCGGGGCGATGCCATCATCACCACGGAAGTGGGTCAGAACCAGATGTGGGCGGCCCAGTTTTATCATTTCGACACTCCGGGTCGTTTTGTCACCTCCGGCGGACTGGGCACCATGGGCTTCGGTCTGCCGGCAGCCATCGGCGCCCAGGTGGCCTTCCCCGATGCCCTGGTGGTGGATGTGGCCGGAGACGGCAGCATCCAGATGAACATCCAGGAAATGGCTACCGCCGTACAGTACCAACTGCCGGTCAAGGTGGTCATCCTGAACAATTGCTACCTGGGCATGGTCCGCCAGTGGCAGGAATTGTTTTACGATAAGCGCTACGCCTGCACATGCATGGATCACGCGCCTGATTTCGTTAAACTGGCCGAGGCCTTTGGTGCCGTGGGATTGCGGGCCACCCGGCCGGACGAGGTGGAAACCGTCCTGCGCCAGGGTCTCGAAACGCCCGGCCCGGTGATCATGGATTTCAGGGTTGCCAAGGAAGAGTGCGTCTATCCGATGGTACCGGCCGGGGCACCCATAACAGAAATGCTGCTGGTATAATTCAATGACAGAAGAGAAACACATACTGACCATGCTGGTGGACAATGAACCCGGGGTGCTTTCCCGGATCGTCGGGTTGTTCAGCGGCCGTGGATTTAACATTGAAAGCCTCTGCGTGGCGGAAACCATCGATCCACAAGTATCCCGGATCACCATCGTCACCAAAGCCAATGAACCACTTGTTGAACAGATCGAAAAGCAGCTTCGAAAGCTCATCAATGTGATCAAGCTCAGAGACCTTACCGGGTCTGGATCGGTCCAACGGGAAATGGCGCTGGTCTGTGTTCGGGCCAAACCGGAAAATCGCGACGAGATACTGCGTATTGTCGATATTTTCAGATGCAAGGTGGTAGATGTGGGTTCCGAGTACTATATTATTGAGGCAACCGGGACCGAAGACAAGATGAAGGCCCTGATCAACCTGCTCAAGCCCATGGGCATCAAGAAGATTGCCCGGACAGGCACCATCGCCTTGTTCAGGGAACCCCACTAAACTGTCGATTGCATGCCGCTGGGGTTTGTGGCGGCGGCGTATTAACAGGCTGTTAAACCGTTTTGGAATAAAACGTAATATAAACTACCGGAATTAGAATATTAATCAAGGAGTGACAGATGGCTCATATCGATTTTGGCGGAACGACTGAAGAAGTGATCACCTCAGAAGAATTTACCCTCCAGCAAGCACGCGAACTGCTTGAAAAAGAAACGGTTGCCGTGCTCGGTTACGGGGTCCAGGGGCCGGGGCAGGCACTGAACATGCGCGATAACGGCATTGCGGTCATTGTGGGTCAGCGGGAAGGGTCAGCCTCCTGGGACAAGGCCTTGGCCGACGGCTTTATTCCCGGGAAAACCCTGTTCCCCATCGCGGAGGCCGCCCGGAAGGCCACCGTGATCCAGTACCTGCTGTCCGATGCCGGCCAGGTGGCCATGTGGCCCACAATCGAAGCCTGCCTCAATGACGGGGATGCCCTTTACTTTTCCCATGGCTTTGGCATCGTTTACCGGGATCAAACCGGGATCGTCCCACCGAAAAACGTGGATGTGATCCTGGCGGCGCCAAAAGGCTCGGGAACCACGGTGCGCTCCAACTTTCTGGACGGCAGTGGCATCAATTCCAGTTTTGCCGTTCATCAGGATTATACCGGACAGGCCAGGGCACGAGCCATCGCTTTAGGCATCGCCATCGGCTCTGGCTACCTATTTCCCACCACCTTTGAAAAAGAGGTCCACAGTGACCTTACCGGCGAGCGCGGTGTGCTCATGGGGTGCCTGGCTGGTGTCATGGAGGCCCAGTACGCCATACTTCGCAAGAACGGCCACAGCCCCAGTGAGGCCTTCAACGAGACGGTTGAAGAGTTAACCCAGAGCCTGATACGCCTGGTGGCCCAGAACGGCATGGACTGGATGTACGCCAACTGCAGCACCACCGCCCAGCGCGGCGCCCTGGACTGGGCCCCCCGCTTCCGGGATGCCGTGGCACCGGTGTTCGAACAGTTATACACAAGTGTTGTTTCCGGTGAGGAGACCCGACGGACCCTTGAAAGCAACAGCGCCCCGGATTACCGGGAACGGTTGGATGCGGAGCTGAAAGTTATTCACGATTCCGAGATGTGGCGGACCGGTGCCGCGGTGCGCGCCCTGCGACCGGAAAACCGGCGAAAATAAATGGCATGGGGTTCCGGCCGGCGCCATCAGCCAGCCTGTTCCCGGAGTCATTGCAGTGTCAGGAGAAAAATAATGGAACCGATCCTAATCTACGACACCACCTTGAGAGACGGTACCCAAGGAGAAAACATCACCTTCACGGCCGACGAGAAGCTCAAGATCGCCATACGGCTGGACGATTTGGGAGTCCACTACATCGAGGGCGGTTGGCCCGGATCCAATCCCCGGGATATCCGCTTTTTCGACCTGGCCAAACGGGAACGATTCGAGACTGCCCGCATCACGGCGTTTGGATCCACGCGCAGGCCCGGCATCGATGCTGTCGACGATGCCAACCTGAATGCGATTCTGAAAAGTGACACGCCGGCGGCGGCCATATTCGGCAAAAGCTGGACCTTTCACGTGCAGTCCATCATGGACAACACCCTGGAGGAGAATCTGGCCATGATCGCCGACAGTGTTGCCTTTCTCAAAGCCAACGATCGGGAAGTAATATATGATGCCGAGCACTTTTTCGACGGATTCAAGGATTCCCCGGACTACGCATTGGAAACGCTGGCAGCAGCCTTTGGCGCCGGTGCCGATTTTTTGGTCCTTTGCGACACCAACGGTGGCACCCTTCCCCAGGAAATTGAATCGACCGTCCAATCGGTCAGCAAGGGTCTGAAGCAACGATTCGGCGATACAGGGAATTTCAAGCTGGGCATCCATACCCACAACGATTGCGGCATGGCTGCTGCCAATGCCATCTCCGCGATCAACTGCGGTGCAATCATGGTTCACGGCACCATCAACGGCTACGGAGAGCGCTGCGGCAACGCCGACCTGACCACCATCATTCCCGTTCTGAGCAGCAAAATGAACCGGCCCTGCATCCCGCAGGAAAAATTGGCCGGACTGAAAAGCATTTCCCGATATGTGAGCGAGACGGCCAACATTGTTCCGCTGAACTCCCGCCCCTTCGTGGGGCGCAGTGCCTTCGCCCACAAAGGCGGTATTCACGTCAGCGCTATCATGAAAGAATCACGGGCCTACGAACACATTGACCCGGAAACCGTGGGCAACCAGCGCCGGGTGCTCATGTCCGACCTGGCCGGCAAGAGCAACGTGGAGTACAAGGCCAGGGAAATGGGCGTGGACCTGGGCGCCAACGGGAGTGACAGCAAGGCCATCGTTGCCGCCATCAAACAGATGGAGGACGAGGGTTATCAGTTCGACGTGGCTGACGGCTCCTTTCAGATCATGCTGGAAAAATTCACCGAGCAGTTCAGGCCCTTGTTCGATCTGGAGTCCTTCCGGGTGACCATCGAAAAAGACAAGGACCTACCCTGTTCGGCACACGCCACCATTAAAATTTCGGTGGGTGACAGTCACGAGATCACCGCCGCCGAAGGTCTTGGCCCGGTGAGCGCCCTGGACAATGCCTTGAGAAAGGCATTGGGCAATTTCTACCCGGACCTGGACACCATGAAACTGGTGGACTTCAAGGTGCGCGTGGTGGACGGACGAGAGGGCACGGAGGCCAGAGTCCGGGTTTTGGTTGAATCCCGCGACCAGGACCAGATCTGGAGCACCATCGGGGTCTCCGAGGACATCATCGAGGCCAGTTGGCAGGCCCTGGCCGATAGCTTTCAGTTCAAGCTGGCCAAGGAAGCCCAACGGCGCAGCAACTCGTCCCCAAGCAGGGAGGCGGACGATCTTAAACGAGGGATGGCCCATGTCGTTTAACGCCTGAAGCAGAAAAAAGGAGAACACAAATGACCGAGCGCATTAAAATATTCGACACCACCTTGCGGGACGGCGAGCAGAGTCCCGGCGCCAGCATGAATACCAACGAGAAAATGCGGCTGGCCGTCCAGTTGGAAAAGCTGGGCGTAGACATTCTCGAAGCGGGCTTTCCCGCCGCCTCCGAAGGCGACTTCGAGGCGGTTTCGGAAATCGCCAAACGCCTGAAGACCACTGAGGTTGCCGGCCTGGCACGGGCCAACAAGAGCGACATCGACCAGGCCTGGGGCGCAGTCCAGCACGCCGTCAAGCCCCGCATCCACACCTTTATCGCCACCTCGGACATCCATCTGGACTACAAGCTGAAAATGTCCCGGGAAGAGGTGCTCAACGCAGCGATTGAAGCGGTCAAGTACGCCAAGACCTTCACCGACAACGTGGAATTTTCGGCCGAAGACGGCTCCCGCAGCGACCGGGACTACCTGTGCAAGGTGTTTGGCGCGGCCATCGAAGCAGGCGCCACCACGATCAACCTCCCCGACACGGTGGGCTACGCCATCCCCCAGGAGTTCGAGGAGATGGTCAAGTATGTGATGGCCAACACCGCGAACATGCACAAGGCCACGTTGAGCGTCCACTGCCACAACGATTTAGGCCTGGCCACAGCCAACACCATCGCCGCCATCAGTGCCGGCGCCCGCCAGGCCGAAGTGACCATCAACGGCATCGGCGAGCGCGCGGGTAATACCTCCCTGGAAGAGGTGATCATGGCCCTGCACACTCGCGGGAACCTCATGCCCTTCGACACCGGCATCCAGACCCAGCACATCTATTCCACCAGCCGCCTGGTGAGCATGATTACCGGCATCATGGTCCAGCCCAACAAAGCCGTCGTGGGGGCCAACGCCTTTGCCCACGAAGCGGGCATTCACCAGGATGGCATGCTGAAAAACCCCATGACCTATGAGATCATGAAGCCGGAAACCATCGGATTGAGCCATAACCAGCTGGTGTTAGGCAAGCATTCGGGCCGCCACGCCCTGTACACACACCTGAAAAACCTGGGCTATGACCTGTCCGAAGATGAACTGAAAACGGTCTTCAAACAGTTCAAGACCCTGGCCGACAAGAAAAAGCACGTCATGGACGAAGACCTGGAAGCCCTGGTCACCGAGGGCGTGCTCAGGTCCGCCGAAGTCTTCTCTCTGGAATATCTGCATGTCACCTGTGGGACAACGGTCCTGCCCATGGCCAGTGTGCGGCTCTCCATCAACGGCCGCTCGGTTCAGGGCGCCAACTACGGCAACGGTCCCATCGATTCGGCATACAACACCATCGCCGAGTTGACCAACGCCAAGGCCGAACTGCTCCGTTTTACCGTCAGCGCCCTGACCGGGGGCACCGACGCCCAGGGCGAGGTGACGGTGCGCCTGCGCGAAAACGGTCTGATGGCCTTGGGCCGCGGTTCCGATCCGGACATCATCACAGCCAGCGCCAAGGCTTACATCAACGGGTTGAACCGGCTTGAGTATCTGAAGGCGCACCCGGTGAAGGCATCGCAGACGCTGTCGGTCTAAAGGCGAAGGACTGGCGTCGGACAACCGATGTCAGTGGCCCATCATTGCCAGAAGGCGCGGGCCAGCCGCGCGGTCTCTTCCGGAGCGGTAAAGGTGGCCATATCCCCCAGCATGACTTCGAAGCCGGTGTGGTCGCTTCGGGTCCAGGGGGCGTAATTGGAACGCACCACCATAACGGCTCGCAACTCCAGCACGCTTTGTGGTGTTTCCACCGAAAGCAGGCCAAAATTGTACCCGTTGCGGTTCAGACTGCGGTAGAGCCGTTGAACCCGGATCATGCCAGCGGCCAGATGGCGCCAGGCGTTTTCGTCCAGCATCAGGGAGGTTTTTCCGGGATAGATGGCCCAGATCTCGAAAAACCCTTCCGGCGCAAAAGCCGCCATCCATATCCACGGACCGGTGCTGCCGATGTACCGTTCTCGCGCGCGGACTTCATGGGCGGCATAATCACCAAAAAGCCCTCGCTGCAGGGCTTGCTTATGGGTCAGCGCACGGTCGTAAAGGAACCGCTGGTGATTAGCGCCGATCCGGTCGGCATGAACCTGTAGGTGGGGGTGGACCATGGAACCTCCTGCCGATGGCAGGTGGTTCTGGGTGATCGCCATATGTATCGCTGATGGATCGTGCTGGCTTACCCGCCTTAAATACTCAGCGCAATTGACCAGGCAGTCCGTGTAGCTGCTTTCGACGGCTGTGCCGATCTCCACAAAGTGGGAGTTGTCAAACAGACTCACCGCAGAATAGGGGCCATAAGGGAACAGGTTGGGAAACAGCAGCGAGTCCCCCCGGGTCATCCTGCCGGCCGGATGGATTTGGGGGATCAGCTGCGGTGTCTGCGTCAGCACCTGGGGGCGGCAAAAAGGACAGCGCGCGGTCTGCCGCGAATCCGGCGGCGGGGAAGGCAGGCGCTCAACACCCGCCTCTTTTTCATTCACGCGACTGAAGGCGATTCGACTGGTGCGGCCCGAAATGGGGTTAATGCGAAGCTGGATGGTGCGGTCAGCCAATTCGCCGGAAGGGTCGATCATTCGGGCCTGAACCGGTTCCATCGAGAACCAGCTGTCGGGAAGAACTGGAGTCTTCTGCACCGCATCCTCCTTGGTGTCGGTATAGGTAAAACCAGTCTACCACATGGCAAAGGGCACTTCAAACCGACCCACCCGGCTGTTTTTCACGGCTATTGATTTTTTTGTCAGCCCGTATTACATCCAAGGTTCATATGATCCCCCGTTTCATCAAAAGGAGGTGGGAATGGCAAAACCGCCATTGAAGTACCAGCTGATCAACCCGGTTAAGATCAGGACCGAGGAGTCCGATCTGGATTTTCCAGCCGCCCAGTCCATGGCCGATGAAAAAGTGAAATCACTGTGTCCGGACCCCATGCTGATTTCATGGTATAACGCCACGACCGGCGAATCGCATCCCAAGGTCGAATGCGGCGCTGCCGGAAAGCCAGGTTGGCTCAATTATGCCCAATCCCGCAATTGTGACATGACCGTCGATATCAATGACGAACAATTTGTTTTCATCTACCTGACGCAACCATAGCCCCACCGCCCCTGAATTCTCCGGCACCGAAAGATTCAAGACAGCCCATGCGCCCTTCATCTCGCTGGGAGGGCTGATCCGAAAAATGCGCCCGTCCTCCCTGATAAAGGATTGGGTCATTACGGGTCACCGCCGTCAATGCGGCCCATGCGGTGTCATTTCGATTGACCCGGAACAGCTGTGTTTATACGAGAAAGGAGCACCATGAGTGAAATCGCCTTCCAGGACAACTATCCCGATGAACTGAGCCACTGCTATGGATGCGGACGACTCAATCCGGATGGCCTGCAGTTAAAAAGCTATTGGGACGGTCAGGAGACGGTCGCCCGATTTCGGCCGCGGTCTGTCCATATGGCTATACCCGGCTATGTCTACGGTGGCCTGCTCGCCTCTTTGATCGACTGTCACGGCACCGGTTCTGCATCGGCCGCCGCCGGGCGGGCCAGGCCTGACGAGGCCCCGTTCCGATTTGTCACCGCATCGCTGCATGTGAACTACCTGCGTCCGACCCCAATCGACGCCGAACTGGAAATCCGCGGCGTGATCAAGGAATTGAAAGAGAAAAAGGTAGTCGTATCGGCAACCGTTTCAGCCGAAGGGAAGCTATGCGCCACGGGCGAAGTGGTGGCAGTCCGAATGCCGGAAAACATGCTCCGCTGAGGTCCCTCGATCCTTTGACAACAAGGCGCAACCCGGCTATGCTTGGAAGATGGAAGAAGGAATCTCATAGCACATGTTCTCACTGCAACAATTTCACCGAACCTACGACGCGGTTACCACACCGGTGACGATAAACGGGCAAACGCTGATGCTGTTCACACCTGCATCCATTGACCGGTTCATCAATCCGGACGACATGATGGATAATTTTCCACTGTGGGCCAAAATTTGGGAAGCCTCCGGTGTCCTGGCCAGCTACCTGACCGGCCTGCCGCCGAACCCGATGAAAACCATGCTTGAAATTGGATGCGGCCTGGGGATGGTGGGCATTGCCGCTGCCAGGGCGGGTCACCGCATCACCATGACCGAACTCAACCCCGACGCTCTCAATTTTGCCCGGGCCAACGCCCTGGCCAACGACTGCCCACAAATCGCCATCGAACGGCTGGACTGGAACGCCCCGCACCTGGATGGCCGGTTCGACACGATTGTGGGATCCGAAACCGTCTACAAAACTGAAGACATCGATGGTCTTGAGGCCATGTTCGACCGCTACCTGAATCCCGGTGGAACCATTATTCTGGCCGAAGGGGTGCGCCGCACCGGCGTTGACTTCTGGGATCGCATGCGCGACCGCTACGATGTCAAGGCCCGGCGACAGACCCTTCGATCCGACCAGACGGAGAAGCACATGGTCCTCTTTCGGTTGCAGCGCCGCGCCGATCGCCAATTGGAAAGCTGACCTCACATGGCCAGAGGCGACCAGCTGAGCCGGCAGTGGAAGATCATCCAGACCCTGATTGCATCCACCCATGGCAAAACCGTTTCCGCCCTTGCCGATCGACTGGGCTGCACTCCGCGGACCGTTTACCGGGATCTGGAGGCGCTTCAGGCCGGCGGCTTTCCCATCACCACCGAAACCCGGGACAATCGCAGTTATTGGCACATCCTGAATGCCGGCCGACAGCAGGTTCCCCTGGCCTTCAGCATCCCTGAGTTGATGGCCCTGTACTTCGGCAAGGACATGCTCAAAACCTATCGGGGAACCGTCTTTTACGACGCCATTGATTCCCTGTTGTCCAAGATCGAAGCCACGCTGCCGCCCGCCTACATCGACTACCTGGACCGGATCCGGGATCGGATGGATGCCGGCCCGGCCACGAGGAAGGACTATACCCGCTTCGGCCCCATCATCACCGAACTGAACCGGGCGATCGTTGACGAAAAAAAAATCCGAATGGTCTACTTTTCCATGGGCCGGCAGCAGGAAAACCAACGGACGGTTCATCCCTACCGACTGCGCCATGTTGAGGACACCCTCTATCTGATCGGCTATTGCGACCTGAGAAAAGGGGTTCGGACGTTTGCCGTCGATCGTATCAAAACGGTATCGCTGACCGATGACGGTTTTCAGATTCCCGAGGGGTTTGACGTGCCGGCCTTTTTGCGGGACAGCTTCGGCATTTACCAAGGATCGCCGGTGAGGGTGAAGGTCCGCTTTTTCGAATCGGTGGCCGGTTACATTCGTGAGCGCATCTGGCACCCGAGTCAACACCTGTCGGATCAGGCCGACGGCACGCTGATTTTCACAGCTACCGTGGCCGGCATCGAAGAAATCAGCCATTGGGTCCTGCGCTGGGGCGCCGGGGCGCAGGTGCTGGAACCGGCCGCGCTTCGCCAAACCATCGGTCGCCAGGCAGCAGCCATGGCATCCCACTACCAGGATGCGCCTGCAGATGAGCACCACAAAGACGTCTAACCATACCCATTTTCAAGAAAGATCGATCCAATGACGATCACTTCGAAGCTACCGGATGTGGGCACCTCCATATTTACGGTCATGTCCGCCCTGGCCGCCGAACACGGCGCCATCAACCTGTCCCAGGGGTTTCCCGATTTCGATACACCCCCGGTGCTGGTCGATCGCGTGCTTGCGCACATGCGGGCCGGCCGCAACCAGTATGCACCCATGCAGGGCGTGGCATTGCTCAGGGAGCGTATCGCCGAAAAAACCGCCGATCTTTACGGTAACCCGGTCGATCCGGATACGGAAATCACCGTCACATCGGGGGCCACCGAGGCGCTTTTTGCAGCCATCACCGCGGTGGTCCGCCCAGGTGATGAGGTCGTGGTTTTCGAACCGGCCTTCGATTCATATGTTCCAGTCATCCGTCTAAACGGCGGTATACCGGTCTATCTCTCCATGAAAACACCCGACTATCGCATCGACTGGGATGAGGTCAGCGACGCCGTCGGGCCAAACACCCGGCTGATCATCATCAACTCGCCGCACAACCCCACGGGCACCGTGCTTTCTCCAGCGGACGTCGCGGCACTGAAGCAGATCGTGGCGGACCGGGACATCTTTATCGTCTCCGACGAAGTCTACGAACACATCATCTTTGACGGCCTGGCCCATGAAAGCGTGCTGAGAGACCCGCTGCTGTATGCCAAAAGCTTCGTGGTAAGCTCCTTCGGCAAGACCTACCACACCACCGGCTGGAAAATCGGTTACTGCCTGGCGCCGCCGGCCATCACGCAAGCGTTTCGGCGGGTCCATCAGTTTCTCACCTTTGCCGCCAATACGCCCATCCAATGGGCCTATGCCGATATCATGGCGGATGCATCCCTGTATCTCGAGCTGTCGGCATTCTACCAAAAAAAAAGGGACCGGTTTCTATCCCTGTTAGAAAATTCCCGGTTCAAACCCCTGCCCTGCCATGGCACTTATTTTCAGATGATGGATTATTCAGCCATCTCCGACCTGGACGACGTGGCCTTTGCACGCCGGATGACCACGGTGCATAAAGTGGCGGCCATCCCGCCGTCGGCATTTTACCATGATGGACAGGACAACCGCGTGCTGCGGTTCTGCTTTGCCAAAAGAGATCAAACCCTGGAACAGGCCGCGGAGATATTATGCAGGATCTGAAAATTGCACGGATTGAATATGAGCCACAAGGAGGCAATCGTTAGCGGCATTTTTTCCGCCGCCACCGTGGAAGGCGATTGCGATGACTTTCCGGCCTGGATGGATGCCGATGGCAAGATGGTCGTGAGGTAATCCGAATTCTTTATTGAAAGAGGTAACGTCCCAGTCTGCCGTAGTGGTCGGTGGTTTCAAAATCCAAACCGACGATGTTGGACTGGACCCGCTGGACGATGCCCGCTTCACGGACCTGGGAGCGGTCCTCGTCATCCAGGGTGAACTCGATGGTCAGTTTGTCCCCCACCTCAAATTCAGGCATGCTGCTGACCGAAAACTGAATGCCCGACTGGGAAATATTCCGTATCTTGATCAACCCTTTGATTGGGTTACCTTTGCTGCCCTGAAAGAAAAACATGCCCACCAGGCTGACTGACTTTCTAAAATGTCGTCGGCGTTCCAGCAGTACGCGATAGTCGTTCCCACAACTGCATTTGCATTTGAGCCGAACCGCCTTCTGGATCTCGGAGAACTGGCTCAAGTCTCTGATGACCCCTTTATTGCAGGCCGGACAGATAAACGTGCCTTCTCCCCGATCATTGACGAAGATCCGGTGTTCTTTCCCTTCAGAAGACAAGCCTGCCGTGGCATGGGGCATATGTTTTGACTTTGCTTCCGGAACCATGAAGCGCTCCTTATCCATCCTGTCTATAAGACATCTTATTTTTTATATCGCCACGCAAAGGATAAACTAAAGCAGAAATGTGTGGGGTACGTGGATTAAGATTTACTTTCACCCAAACGGAGCGATTGTCGAGCTTACCGCAGATTCAAGGCAGCTATCGTCGCGCTATAGTGGACTATGCGCGGCGATAGCTAACGCCGAAGATGGGGTGAGATCGGCAAACCCCATGGGTTTGACCTTTTGAAACCAACCATCGATGCTACCCAACCGTGATCGTTACCCATCAACCTTCTTCGAGAAAGATGAATCGCTCAGTTTGGGTTTCAGGAGGTTGGAGATGATGGGGTTTCATAATCGACATCCGATGGCAGGTTCGGCAGGCTGGCCGCCTGGCTGGCAAGCTGGTCGCATCTCTCGTTTCCGGGATTACCCGCATGTCCTTTAACCCACACCCAGTGCACGTCGTGCCGGTCACACAGTGACAGCAGGCGTTCCCACAAATCGATGTTCAGGGCTTTTCCGCCGTTGCTTTTACGCCAGTCGTTGCGCTGCCATTTTTTTGCCCAGCCCTTGGTGATGCCGTCCACCACGTAGCGTGAGTCACTGTAAAGGGCAACGGCCGAGGGGGTTTCGAGTTGTTCGAGGCCGACAATGCAGGCCAACAATTCCATGCGGTTGTTGGTGGTTCGACGAAAGCCGCCGGAAAGTTCCCGGTTCCCCCCGGACGCTGACATGACCACCCCGTAACCGCCGGGCCCGGGGTTGCCCAGACTGGAACCGTCCGTGTAGATAATTATCCGGTCTGCAAGGCCGGCATCCGGTTTCTCGACTGGCGTCTCGGTGAACCGGGGACTTTTTTTTCGTGACGGCTTGAGGCGCATTTGTTCGCCTGAACGCGGATCCCGGATAAATCCCAGTGCTTCCTCACGTGTCGAAAAGCCCTTGTACCGGGCGCCTTGAAAACCGATCACCTGGTTCTGGGCACCGGCGTCGCCGAACCACTGGGTGTAGATGCCCGGCTGCCTGCCGACGGCAACGGCGTAGTATTTTTTCTTGGCCATAGTGATTTATTGTTTCCTCCTGCCAAACAGCCAGAATACCATCAAACCATAGATGCAAAGGATGCCAACGCTGATCAGAAAGGCATAGAGAATGGATCCGGACCAATGGGCAATGATCGGAAAGAAGAACGCGTTGACCATGGCAATGATCAGAATATGCACGAGCAGTGGGGGACCTGAGAAAAAAGCCATCATTGACTGCTCCTGATAAATGCGGGTGCAAGGCCCAGTCAGGGGGAAATCCCGAACCGGAGCCACTTGAAATCCTGGCGGACCTGATCTGAAATCCCACTGCCGATGCGACCCATGAAGAGATTTTCGGGCTTCAGGCAGATATTCGGTTCGTTGGTCTGCAGTTCGATGAACCCGTGGGGGTTGAACAGCCGGATGAGCATGTTGCGGTATTGTTGGGCGTTCATGCCCGAACCGTCCAGATCCCAGGTCCATGAGTATCCGACCATGTATGCAATCATCCGTTCAATCTTCGGGTGGGTCAGCATCAGACGGACCATGTCCCCTGCGATTCTGCAGGACCGAAGGATTCTGCTGACTTCCACGGCCTTTACTTCCATCATCATGCCCGGCCCCAATTCCGTCCAACGCTCATCGGTTTCCGGGTGGCTGAAAACCCCAAACCCAACGATATGCTGGTTTTCGGTCAGGGCAAGCACCACATTGGCATCCGTTTTGGCGGCATGCTTTTCAAGGGTTTCTCTCTTGGTATAAATGGATTTATACTGGGCGTGGGTGCCGAACTGGTCGTCGAAACGGTAGGATTGGATTTCATCGGGTGTACAGAAAGACCGAATCTGTATGGGGCCGGCCGGGGTGGACCGGACCATCTCCTTTTGCATGCGATCGTTCAAGAGCGTCTGTCTTCTCCGAGGTGAGTGGATGCCGTAACTGTCTCGATATCAATGACCGCGGACATAGGCCCGCATGCGGTTAGAAGTCACTCCACTCTTTATGCAGTCGTTTGACCATGATCACCAGATCCTGACGGTTGCCCTGGATATCCTTCATATATTCCTTCAGCTCGGCAAACTTGAAAAAATCGAATTTCTTCACGGCTTCGATGGCGCCGTCTTCGACGCCGGCCACCAGGTCCGCCCGGAGCATCTCCAGGCCCTGATCCATGGCCAATTGAATCAGGTCCAGCAGCAACCAGGTCCCCAGCCGCATCTGCCGGTATTCAGGCAGCACCACGATACGGAACCGACCCACGTGGCGGGTGGCACCGAAACCACGCAGATAAAGGTTTCCCTGACCAACGACAGTCTCATTGCAAAAGGCCAGGATCGAACAGACGCTGCCCTTTTCCACGGCATCGAACCAGGTGTCCATGACAACCGGGTCCATGACATCGTAATTCATGAACCAGCGATCTGAATCGGGAATCCGATTGTAGAAGGCCTCCAGAAGCGGCCGGTCTCCGGGTTCCAACGGGCGAATCACTGCCTCCACGCACTCCTTCAGGACACACTCTTTCGGGTATCTCACGGTCTTGACCTCCTTCGCCGGTGGTGGCAGTCGGCCCCGGAAAGATAAGAACGAACCGTTCCGGAGCAGCGCTGTCAGTTGCCATGCGCATCCCACGGCAATCCGGACGGCAATCAGCCAATCATAAAAACCGAGGGGCAGAAGATGTCCGCAGGCCGGGCGATCATGGGAACCGCCTGTCTTGAAAAGGATATTGAACAGGCTGGTTTTTTTTCTTGACTAACCCTATTCGTAGCTAATATATAGCTAATATGTAACCAATTATCAAATGAATTTTATCCATTATTTGATATTTGTTTCTTAACAGATGTCGCCCAGCCTGTCCCCCGAATAATACGTCCCGGTAAACCCGGGACAAAGACATTCCTTAACCTGCGGCTTCATCGCGAGCCGCCAAGAGGGAGGTAAAGATGAGTGACCTGAGTTGGCTGCCGAGAGAATCCGGTATCAAGAACCATCACCTGTGGGGTGAGGAACACTTTTCCAGCGACGCGCCCGGGGTTATGTTCGAAAAGCGCCCCATCCTGGATCCGTCGGGAAATCCGGTTGACGGCCTGTTTTCGGCCTGGATCATCCTGAACAACCCGATGCAATACAATTCCTATACCACCGAAATGGTCAAGGGAGTCATCGCCGGGTTCCATCGTGCTTCAGCGGACAGTTCAGTGGTGGCCGCGGTTTTCACTGCCATGGGCGACAAGTCATTTTGCACAGGTGGCAATACGAAGGAGTACGCCGAATATTATGCAAAACGGCCCAACGAATACGGGCTTTACATGGATCTTTTCAACGCCATGGTGGATGGCATCCTCGGCTGCAAGAAACCCACCATCTGCCGGGTCAACGGCATGCGGGTGGCCGGCGGCCAGGAGATCGGCATGGCCTGCGACACCACCTTGTCCAGTGACCTGGCCATCTTCGGCCAGGCCGGTCCCAGGCATGGCAGTGCACCGGACGGCGGCAGCAGCGATTTTCTGCCCTGGATGCTGCCCATGGAACTGGCCATGTGGAACTGCGTCTCCTGTGAAATGTGGAGCGCCTACAAGATGAAACACCTGGGTCTGATCTCCAAATGTGTCCCCGTCATCAAGGATGCCGATGGCTGGGTCCGCAACCCCGCCATCGAAACGGATCGCTATATCGCCGACGGCGAAATCGTATACGGTGAGTACAAGACCGGTGATGCGGCCAAGCAGGCCAGGGCCTATGTCAAGTCGGCCAAAACCGATTTCGAACTGCTGGACAACGAAGTCAACCGCATTCTCTGGACCTATACCAACCTGTTTCCGGGGTGTCTGATCAAGAGTGTGGAGGGCATTCGTCTGAAAAAGAAGTACTTCTGGGACCAGGCCAAGGTGATCAACCGCCACTGGCTGGCCGCCAACATGAACGGTGAGGCCTTCCTGGGATTCAACGCATTTAACACCAAAAAGATTACCGGCCGGGATACCATCGACTTCATCGAGTACCGGCGGCGCCAGGCCAATGGCGATGCCTTCGACGTAGAATTCATGGCCGCCGTACTTGGCCGCCCAACGACATAAAGGAGAATTGCAAATGCTGCTGGAAGGTAAAAATGCCATTGTCACCGGCGGGTCCCAGGGGATCGGCACCGCCGCCAGCCTGGAACTGGCCAAAGAAGGCGCCAACGTCTGCCTCACCTACCGCCGCCATGCGGACGAGGCCAGGGCCGTTGCGGACCAGATTGAAAAGATGGGGTGCAAGGCCATCTGCGTCGCCTGCGACATTGCCGTCTTCGCCGAGGCCGAGGCCACAGTCAAGGCGGCCGTGGACGCATTCGGCCGCATCGATATCCTGGTAAACAACGCCGGCATGAACTGGGACGGCGTCTGCTGGAAGATGTCCGAAGAGCAGTGGGACCGGGTGATCGCCGTCAACCTGAAGGGGTATTTCAACTTCACCCGTCAGGTGGCGCCCCTGCTGAAGGAACAGAAGTACGGTAAAATCATCAATGTCACCTCCATCAACGGCATGCGGGGCAAGTTCGGCCAGACCAACTACTCGGCCTCCAAAGCAGGCATCATCGGCTACACCAAGGCCGTGGCCAAAGAGTTGGGCGCCTTCGGCGTCAATGTCAATGCCGTGGCCCCGGGCCTGATCGAAACCGCCATGCTCAAAGATTCCGAGGCCCGGGACAAAATCATCGACCTGGCCATGGGCGAAATGGCCTTGAAGCGCATCGGCCAGCCCGAGGATCTGGCATCGGTCATCGCTTTCCTGGCTTCCGACAAGGCCCGCCACATCACCGGCGATGTGATCAAGGTTGACGGCGGGCAGTATATATAGATTGAAAGGACTACCACTATGAATGACGTTGCCATTATCGGTGCGGGACAAAGCACCTTCGTGCGATTTTATCCGGGATCGGTCCGGGAACTGGCCTTCGAAGGCTTTTCCGATGCCCTGGGCCATGCCGGCATTACCGCCACGGACATCGACGCGTCGGTGGTCTGCTCGGCACCGGAATACGACCTGCAGCGCTCGCCGGCCGGGGTGTTTGCCGAATACTTGGGACTCAACCCGGGTCCCACCTTTTATGTTGAGACCTTGTGCTCCTCGGGCAGCACGGGCCTGAAGCTGGCCTACAGCCTCGTCAAATCCGGGCTGCACGACGTGGTGGCCGTGGTCGGGTTTCAAAAAATGTCGGAGATCTCCTCCGCCGAAACCCAGGAGCGCATGGGCCGGGGTGCGGACATCCAGTGGGAGAGCCCCTTCGGCACCATGATGCCCGCCTACTACGCCATGTATGCCAGGGCCCACATGCAGGCCTACGGCACCAAACCTGAAGACCTGGCCGCCATTCGCGTCAAGGCCTCCACCTACGGCCAGCTCAACGAGCGGGCCGTCTACCGCAAGGCCGTCACTGCCGACATGTTCACGGACACGGAAAACATGATGAGCGCATCCGTGGCCTCTCCCTTGCGGGTGGGAGACTGCTGTGCCAATGCCGACGGCAGTTCCTGCATCATCGTGGCCAGCGCCGAAAAAGCCAAAGCGCTGTGCGACAAGCCCGTGTGGATCCGCGGCATTGGTTCGGCCTCTGCGCCGGTCAACCTGGCCGGCCGGGACCTGTTCAACGGGCTGTCCGTGGCACGCCAGGCAGGCGCCCAGGCCTACAAGATGGCAGGCGTGGGTCCCAAAGAGATCGACGTGGCCGAAGTCCACGACTGTTTTACCATTGCCGAAATGATGGCCTACGAAGATTTAGGGTTCGCCAACCCCGGCGAAGGCCGTGACCTGATCCAGGGCAAGGAGACCTATTTGACAGGAAGTATACCGGTGAATGTGGACGGCGGGCTGCTCTCCAAGGGCCACCCCATCGGCGCCACCGGCGGCAGCCAGATCCGCACCATCGTGTTGCAACTGCGCGGCGAAGCCGGTGAGATCCAGGTACCCGATGCCGCCGTTGGCCTGGTGCACAATATCGGCGGCGTGGGGCTTTATGGGAATGTAACCATTCTGGCCAGATAATTCGATCCGGCCCACCTCGGTGGACGGGCATGTGAGATAAGGAAAAACAGCCATGGGTAAAAAGGAAAAGGACGAACGGTTCAGAAAATTCGGTACAGTCAGTTTCACCGGCACCACCCGGGTCAACGATTTCATCGACCACCTGGAGCAGGGCAAGGTCAGCGGCACTCGCTGTGAATCCTGCGGAAAAGCGTTCTTCCCGCCCCGGGCGGACTGCTGCACCTGCCGCTCATCGAAAATGAAATGGTTCGATGTCCAGGGGACGGGAAAACTGCTCACCTACAGCACCCTGGCCTTCGGCCCAAAAGGATTCGAAGGGGACCTGCCCTATACCATCGCCCTGGTGGATTATGGAGACTTCAAGGTATTCGGTCGGATTGCCGGCGGTATCAACGATTCCGAGCTGTCCATCGGCATGGACTTGGCGGTCAGAGCCAACCCGCTTGCCGACGGACGGGTCAACTACGTCTTTCACAAAGACTGACCATTTTTCCACTCACCCTCCCCTCTCCCCGCCGAAAGGGCGAGGCCATTACTTAGGCTTTAAGATAGTTAATTTGGCAAGGCAAGAGGGAGGAAGCCGTATCACAGTAAACTGCGACGACCGATAACGCAGTCCAAATTAAATATCTTAAAGCCTATAGGTAAGGAAAAAACCATGTCGCATCTAAGATTCATCAATCATGAAATCGTCGACGGTGTCGCCACCCTGACCTTCAACCGACCCAAACACAACGTGCTGGACATCGAGATGATGAACGAACTCAACGGCCAACTGGAGACGCTGGCCAACGACGGGTCGCTCAAGTGTGTGGTCCTGGCGGGCGACGGCCCCAGCTGGTGCGCCGGCGTTGAGGTGGCCGACCACCGGCCGGAGATGGTGGACGAGATGATCGCCACCTTCAACCGCATCTTCGAACTGGTTCACCGCATGCCGGTGCCCACCATTGCGGCGGTCCACGGCGCCTGCCTGGGGGGCGGCATGGAAGTGGCCATGGCCTGCGATATCATCGTGGCGTCGCCAAAGGCCGTGTTCGGCCAGCCGGAGATTAAGCTGGGGTTCTTTCCGCCCTACGCGGCCATCCGGCTTCCCCAGTTGGTGGGACCGGCCCGGGCCGTGGAGATCTGTACCACAGGTCGCCGTTACAAGGCCGAGGCGGCGCAGCGCATGGGTCTGGTGGCCCACCTGTCCGGAGAAGACAACTTTCAGGAGACGGTGGACGGCATCGTCGGTGAAATCAAGGCATGCAGCCCGCTGATCATCCGGCTCAATAAGCGGGCCGTCAACGCCCACCTGGGATTGAATTTCAAACAGGCCCTGTCCGGCGTCAGCGACCTTTTTTTAAACACCCTGATGAAAACCGAAGACACCCTGGAAGGCATCAAGAGCTTCGAGGAAAAGCGCCGGCCGGTGTGGAAAAACAGGTAGGCGTAAAAAAGAAAAGGAGAACCAGCAATGGCGTCCATGATATCCTGGCAGATGACGGAACTCGGAAAGCCCCTGGCGAAGGTGGAAGCACCCATTCCCGAACCCGGTCCCGGCGAGGTGCTGGTCAAGGTGGCCGGATGCGGTGTATGTCACACGGATCTGGGCTTTTACTACGACGGTGTGCGAACCAAATCCGCGCTGCCTCTGACCCTGGGTCATGAAATCAGCGGCATCGTCACCGCCGCCGCGCCCGATGTCCGACAGTTGGAGGGCAAGGCGGTGATCATCCCTGCGGTCATGCCCTGCGGCGACTGCGATGTCTGCAACCGGGACCTGGGCAACATCTGCGCCACCCAGAAGATGCCCGGCAACGATATCCAGGGGGGATTTGCCAGCCACATCGTCGTCCCGGCCAAGCAACTGTGCCAGGTTCCGGTGGATGACCAGTACCGGCCCGTTGGCGACGCAGACGTCTCCCTGGCCCAGATGTCCGTAATCGCAGACGCGCTGACCACGCCTTACCAGGCCGTTGTCGATGCCGGACTGTCCGCCGACGACACGGCCATTTTCGTGGGCGTGGGCGGCGTGGGCGGCTTCGGCGCCCAGATCGCCAAGGCCTTCGGCGCTTTGGTGGTGGCCATCGATGTGGATCCGGCCAAGCTTGATGCACTGGCCCCCTATGTGGACAAAACCTTCAATGCTGCCGAGATGGCTTTCAAGGATCTGCGCAAGGCGGTTTCCGCCTTCGTCAAGGAGCGAGGCAAACGCCGGACGGAGTGGAAGATTTTCGAGACCTCCGGCACTGCCGCCGGCCAGAAAACCGCTTTCGGCCTGATGACCTTCGGGGCCAATCTTTCCGTGGTGGGCTTTACCATGGACACGGTAGACATTCGCCTGTCCAACCTCATGGCCTTCAACGCCACCGCACGGGGCAACTGGGGCTGCCTGACCCGCTATTATGCGCCGGTGCGGGACCTGGTCCTGTCGGGCAAGGTGAAAATGTCCCCGTTTGTCAAAACCTTTCCCCTGTCTGAAATCAACGCGGTCTTCGACATGGTGCACCATAAAAAGATCGTCGAACGGGCGATCATGGTGCCATGACGCCATCGTTGGCAACCACCGCCGCTGCAGCGGCGCGAAACGTTTTCACCCAACCCAAACAGCCGGAATATTGCGGCGAAACTCAACAGGAAACGACGATGCACAAATTACTTACAGACAGCCCCGGAGAAAAGATGCTGCTCCTGGGCAACGAAGCCATCGCCCGCGGCGCCATCGAGGCCGGCGTAGCCTTTGCCACCACCTACCCGGGCACGCCTTCGTCGGAAATCTCATTGAATCTGTTCCAGGTCTCCCATGAGAGCGATCTCTACTTCGAATACAGCACCAATGAAAAGGTAGCTCTGGAAGTCGCCGCCGCCGCCGCCAACAGTGGTGTCCGCACCTTCTGCATGATGAAGCACGTGGGACTGAACGTGGCGGCCGATCCGCTGATGACACTGGCCTACGTCGGGGTAAAGGCCGGGATGGTCATCCTCACCGCCGACGACCCATCCATGTTCTCCAGCCAGAACGAACAGGACAACCGCTACTACGGCAAGCTCTCCGGCCTGCCCATTTTAGAACCCTCATCGGTGGAGGAAGCCCGCCAAATGACGGCCGAGGCCTTCGACCTGTCCGAACGGCTGGGCGAACCGGTGATCCTGCGCACCACCACCCGCATCAACCACTCCAGCGCCTTCGTGGAACTGGGGAAGCTTACGCCGCGCAAAACCAAGGGGGATTTTAAAAAAGACCCCTTCAACCTGGTTACCGTACCGGCCGTCTCCCGCCGCCTCCACGTAAAACTGCTGGAGAACTGGGACAAGGCCCAGGCTCTGGCCGAATCCTCCGGCTACAACTTTACCGACGGCGCCGGTGCCTGGGGCATCATCTGCAACGGGGTCAGCTACGGCTATGTTTCCGACGCGGTGAAAGAGCTGGGCATCGCGAAAAACGTCCGCGTCCTTCGACTGGGTTTTTCTTACCCTTTGCCTCCGAAACTGATCAAAACTTTTCTAAAAGGCTGTGACAAGGTGCTGGTGGTCGAGGAGGGTGAACCCGTCATGGAAGAGGCCGTCAAGGCCTTTGCCCAGGAGGCCGGATTGACCCTGCCCATCGCCGGCAAGGGCGAGGGTCTGTTTTCCCGGCTCTACGAGTACGATCCGGCCATGGTACGCCGGGTGATGGCCGGTTTCTTCGGCGTGCCGCACACGGAAAGCCAACCGCCCGACCTGTCAGATGTACCCGAAATCCCTCAGCGCCCGCCCAACCTGTGCGCCGGCTGCTCCCACCGAGCCACCTTCTACGCGGTTAAAAAAGCCGCCGAGGACGAGGAGACCATCTATCCCACGGACATCGGCTGCTACACCCTGGGTTTTCTGCCCCCGTTGGCCATGGGTGATTTTCTCATCTGCATGGGCTCGTCGGTGAGCACGGCCTGCGGCTTTTCCAAGGCCACGGACAAAAAAGTGATCTCTTTTATCGGCGACTCGACATTTTTTCACTCGGGTCTGACCGGCCTGGTCAACGCAGTTTACAACAACCACAACTTCACCCTGGTCATCCTGGACAACGGCACGACTGCCATGACCGGCCACCAACCCAATCCCGGGGTTGACATGAGCAACTTCAACCTATCCGGCTACGGCCACGTCTCCATCGAGGCGGTGGTTCGCGCCATCGGCGTCGAACACGTCACTGTCATCAAGCCCTACAAGGTGAAAAAGAGCATCGAAGCGGTGAAAGCGGCCCTGGACCACAAGGGTGTATCGGTTATTATCTCCCAGGAGATGTGCACCCTGTACGCCCGCGGCCTGAACCAACTCAAGGTGCGGGCCTTCACGGTCACGGACAAATGCAAGAACCACCGGGACTGCATCAACCAGATCGCCTGCCCGGCTTTTTACCTGGATGGCGAACGGGTACAGATCAATCCCAATACCTGCGTGGGCTGCGCGGTCTGTGCCCAGATCTGCCCGGAAAATGCCATTACGCCGGTCAAGGCCAAACAAGCCGGTTGATCGCCTGAACGGCAAGACAACAACCTTCGGCTGCTGTCAATGGTTTGTCGGGAGATTCGATCAACCGGCCCTTTAAACCGGCAGCCCTCATCATACAGGAAACGACCATGGAGACAACAAGACTGATTATCGTGGCGGTAGGCGGTCAGGGCAACTTGCTGGCATCCAAAGTGCTGGGAGAAGCGGCCCTGCTTTCAGGTGTGCCGGTGCGCATGAGCGAAATTCACGGCATGGCCCAGCGCGGCGGTGTGGTTGAATCGGCCATCGTTTTCGGCGATGCCAAAAGCACGATCATCTCCGACGGCGAAGCCAACGTGCTGGTGGGGTTCGAGCCCTCCGAGACCCTGCGGGCCCTGAACAAGTGCAGCGCAGACACCACTGTGATTACCAATATGGCGCCCCTGCCGCCCTTTACCGTGGCCATCGGCCGCGGCACCTATCCGGACCTTGGCCAGGCCCAGGACCTGATCAAAGCCAAAACCAAACGGCTGATTGCCTTCGATGCCGTCGACCTGGCCAAGACCGCCGGCAGCGTCATGTCGGTGAATATCGTACTGCTCGGTGCGCTGATCCAGACCGGCATTCTACCGGTCTCCAAAACGAATGTGGAGGAAACCATTCGCACCAAGACCAAAAAGGCGTTTGTGGACGCCAACCTGAAAGCATTCGATTTGGGCTACAGCGCCGCCGCAAATGCATGACGCGCTGTCAATAGCCATCATAGACCGGCTGTGTATATACTGAATTGCCCCCGGCAGACGAACGGGTCTGCCCCAAGGAAACCGACCACTGATAAGGAGGAAACGATGCCCTGGAATGAAAAGAGTGAATGCATGCCGGTAGCCCAAATGCAAGCGCTTCAGGTTGAAAAGCTCAAGGAGACGGTGGAGTGGGTGACCAAACGCGTTCCGTTTTACAAGAAAAACTTCAAGGAGGCAGGTATCAAGGCCGCCGACATCAAGGGCATCGAAGACGTGGCCAAACTTCCTTTCACGGTAAAAAATGATCTGCGGGACAACTATCCTTTCGGCCTGTGCGCGGTTCCCTTAAAGGATGTGGTGCGCGTTCACGCCTCGTCCGGCACTACGGGCAAACCCATCACCGGCCCCTATACCGCCGACGACCTGGCCCAGTGGGGCGAGTGCATGGCGCGCAACTTTCATGCTGCAGGAGCGCGGCCCGGACACGTGGTTCAAAACGCCTACGGCTATGGCCTGTTCACCGGTGGTCTGGGTTTTCACCAGGGTGCCACGACCATGGGCTGTACCGTCGTGCCCACCAGTTCCGGGCTCACCGAACGCCAGATCACACTCCTACAAGATTTCGGGACCAACGTCCTGTGCTGCACCCCATCCTATGCCTTGACCATTGCCGAACGGGCCGAGGAGCTCAAGGTTGATCTGAAAAACCTACCCCTTTCCATCGGTATTTTCGGCGCCGAACCCTGGACCGCCGGGATGCGTGCGGAGATCGAGGCGCGTATGGGCATCAAGGCCATGGAGGCCTATGGGCTCACCGAACTGGGCGGCCCCGGTGTGGGTTTCGACTGCGAAGCCCAGAGCGGTATCCACATCAACGAAGACTACTACCTGGCCGAAGTGGTCGACCCCATCACCCTGGACCCTGTTCCGCTGGGTGAAAAGGGCGAGCTGATTTTCACGTCGCTGCGGCGCCGGGCCATGCCCATGATCCGCTACCGCACCAAAGACATCACCCGCCTATACCGCGAAAAATGTACCTGCGGCCGGACATTCGTTAAAATGGACAAAATTTTTGGCCGGACGGATGACATGCTGATCATCAGCGGCGTGAATGTCTTTCCCTCCCAGATCGAATCCCTGCTGCTGGATATAGAAGAGGTGGAGCCCCAGTACCGGATGCTGGTCCGCAAAAAAGGCTACCTGGATCAACTGGTGGTTCAGGTAGAGGCCAAACAGGAGGTGTATGCGGCCGGTGACCGCAAGAAATTTGAAGTCGAAGCCAAAATCATGGCCCATATCAGAGGCAACATGGGGATCAGCGTGGAAGTGAACCTCGTGGAGCCCAAGTTCATCGCCCGAAGCGAAGGCAAGGCCCTTCGCGTGGTTGACGAACGACCCAAGCAGTTCCGTTAAGCTTGAGGGACGACGACGGCCAGGCCGAACAACCACCAGACCGATGAGAGGTGCAACCATGACAGACCAACAACCCTTTGTCCCAAAAACCTTCGCTGTTATCGGTGCGGGTCCCGTGGGCTGTATCGTGTCCGCATTTTTGGCCAAAGGGGGCCATAAAATAATCTTGTGTGACGTCATTCCCGAGCTTCTCGAACCGGCACTGAAGCGGGGAATCATCATCGAGGGCGCCGAGAACCTGACCCAGACGGTCAGCCACACCTGCACCAGCATCGATGACCTGCCCAACTATAAGCCCGACGTCATTTTTGTCACCGTCAAGGCCAATGTCCTGCCGCTGATCGCGTCGGCTATCGAGGGTTTCCACAAGAAAGGAATTTATGTGGTCAGCTGGCAGAACGGCATCGACACCGAGCTAGTGCTGGCCAACAGCCTGGGCAAAGAACCGGTGATGCGGGCGGTGGTCAACTACGGCTGCGGCCTGCTGGGGCCGGCCCACGTGACGATCCCCTTTCACCATCCGCCGCACTTTATCCAGGAACTGGACCCGGAGGCCAAATTCGCCGCCGATGCCATTGCAGAGGCGCTGACCACCTGCGGCCTGCACACCCGCCATACGGAAAACATCGTTGCCATGGTCTGGCGCAAAGGGGTGCTCAACGCCTGCATGAACCCAGTGTGTGCCGTCACCGGCCTGACGATGTCCCAGGCCATGAACGACCCGATCATATTCAACCTCGTGGACTCCCTGGTCAAAGAGTGCGTCAAGGTAGCCCGGGCCAATGAGATCATGCTCGGCTGGGAGTACTACCCCAACGCCATCGAATACATGCGCAACGCCGGGAACCACAAGCCTTCCATGCTCATGGACATCGAGAACGGCCGTCGTACGGAGATCGACTACATCAATGGCAAATTCGTGGAATACGGCCAACGGGCAGGCATCGAAACCCCCTACAACATTTCCCTGCAGAGCCTGGTCAAGGGGTTGGAGTCCAAACTATAAATGAACTACTTCGCCGGCGCCGATGTAGGGGCATCCAGAACCAAAGTAGCGGTGATCGATTCGGACGGTCATATGGTCGGTTACCGTGTGCACCGATCAGGAACGGATTTTACGGCCACCGCCGATCGATGCCTGACCGAGGCATTGGCCATGGCCGATATAGGCAAGGATCGGATTGGTCGCACGATCTCTACCGGATACGGCCGCAAGAATGTCTCCTATGCCCAGGACCACCGCACCGAAATAAGCTGCCACGGAAAAGGATGCTACCACTATTTTCCTTTTGCGATCACCATTATCGATATCGGCGGGCAGGACAATAAAATCATCAAAATAGATGAAAATGGCCGACGGACGGCCTTTAAAATGAATCGCAAGTGCGCCGCCGGTACCGGTGCGTTCCTGGAGGAAATGTCTCCCCGCCTGGACATCCCCCTGTCCGAAATGAACGGCCTTGCCGCGGCATCCACGGACATGGTCAAGCTGGGCAGCTTCTGCACGGTCTTTTCCGCCACCGAGGTGCTGGAGAATATCCGTCGCGGCAAGCGGGTCGAAGATATCGTCAAAGGGCTTTTTTTTTCAGTTATTTCCAGAATCACCGAGATGGACGCCTTCACCGAAAAAGTGGTCATGACCGGTGGCGTGGTGGCCCATAACCCCTACCTGGTTGAGATGACCCAGGAACTGATCAACCGTCCCATCCTGGTGCCGAAGTTGCCCCAATTCACCGGTGCCCTGGGCGCGGCATTGTATGCGAAAGAAACATATGAATTAGTATCTTAATCCTGAATTTCGTATTCTTGTTACCAGAAAACCAAAACGAGATAGCAAATAAATCACAATAACCAAAAGCCAAATGACAAATAAATCTCAATAGCCAAATTAAAAATTCCAAGCCTCATGGTTTTGAAGAAAGGGTGCGCCAATCATCAAATAGTTGGAGAAATCAAAATGCCAATCAATAGTTGGTTTCTGCCCTATTTTGAAATTTGGACATTGTAATTTTGAATTTAATTGAGATTTGTTATTTATGATTTGATGCTTGCAACCGGAGGTGCCCTGTGTCTGAAGAAAAAAAGATTAAACTGAAACGGCTGGAATCGTCCAAGGTGCTGGGCAAGTTCATGGCCGATTATTACTACGAGCTGGACAATGCCGCCAAAACCGGCGAGCGAAAAATCGCCTGGTGCACCAGTGTGGGACCGGCCGAGATTCTGCGGGCCATGGGGTTCCTGGTCTATTTTCCCGAAACCCACTCGGCCATGCTGGGATCGTCGCGCATGGCCACGGAACTGATTCCCAAGGCCAACGCCGTGGGCTATTCACCGGACATCTGCTCCTACCTCACCGCGGACATCGGCGCCTACCTGGAAAAAGTCTCCCCCCTGGCCAAAATATTCGAAGGCATCCAGGGTCCGCCCAAGCCGGATGTGCTGGTGTTCAACACCAACCAGTGCCGCGACGTGCAGGACTGGTTCAATTTCTACGGTGAAGAGTACGACGTACCGGTGGTGGGGGTCCACTCCTATGTGGGCGTCCAGGAGGTGGAAGATGCCCACGTGAAATCCATCGCCCGGCAGATGGAAGATCTGATTCCGTCGCTGGCGCACGTCATCGGCAATACATTCGACATGGATCGGTTCAAGGAGATCGTGGCCCTGTCCAGGGAGTGTTCGGATCTTTGGAAGCAGGTGCTCGATACGGCCGCCGCCGTCCCCTCCCCCCTCACTTTTTTCGACGGGACCACGCTCATGGGCGCCGCCGTGGTGGGCCGGGGAACCCAGCGGGCCAACGACTGCTACCGCACCCTGCTGGCGGAGCTGAACCAGCGTATCGCCGACAAGGAAGGCGCCATTGAAGACGAACAATTCCGGATCTATTGGGACGGCATGCCTGTATGGGGTCGGCTGTCCGCCCATGCCAAGATGTTCGCCTCCCTGAAGACCAACGTGCTGGCTTCGACCTACTGCAACTCGTGGATTTTCTCCGCCCTGGATCCGGATGATCCATTCAACTCCATGGCCCGGGCCTACACGGAGCTGTTTATCGTGCGTGCCGACGCACCCAAGGAAGCATATATCCGCAACATGCTGGAATTCTTCAAGGTGGACGGCATTATCTACCATGACGCCAAAACCTGCCCCAACAACTCCAACTGCCGCTATGGCATGCCCCAGCGAATCGAACGGCAGTCCGGCATCCCCAGCTTGACCATCAACGGCGACCTGAACGATCTGCGGCTGATTTCCGACGAACAGACCAAAACCAATGTGGAAGCCTTCATCGAGCAGTTGGCGGAAAACAAATAATAACGATTGCAAATTAAGGGATTGGGGAATTGAGGAATTGGATCCCTTTGATTCCTAAATTCCTTAATCCCTAAATCCCATAATTCGTCACGCGAATCTTCATAAGCAAGCAAACAAGAAGGAGTAGCAATTATGCTTGACAGCCTTTTCAATCCCGCCGGCGTAGCGGTCATCGGTGCGTCCGGAAAAGAGCTTCATATCGGCAACCGGGTGATCAAAAACCTGCTGGACTTCGGTTACCAGGGGGGGATCTACCCCATCAACCCCAAGGCCGACGAAATCCGCGGGGTCAAGGCCTATAAATCCATACTCGATGTTCCCGGGCAGGTGGATGTAGCCCACATGGTGATCCCGGCCAAGTTCGTGCCCATGGCCGTGGAAGACTGCGGCAAAAAGGGCGTCAAACACATCATCATCAACTCCGGCGGTTTTTCCGAAACCGGTCCCGAAGGTGCCGAAATCGAAAAGGCCTTTCTGGAAAAGGCGAAGGCATACGGCATCCGCATCTTCGGCCCCAACTGTCAGGGCATCATCAATTCAGACCCGGCCGTGCGGGCCTATTGCAATTTTACATTCACCTTTCCCGAGCCGGGGCATATCTCCATCGTGGCATTGTCAGGCGGGGTGGCCGAGGTGATCCATCAGGGATTTTCCGCCATGGATGTGGGTACACGCATTTATGCATCCAACGGCAACGCCTGCGATATCTCCATCCCTGAAATCATCCGCTATCTTACCGACGATGACGGCACCCGGGTCATTGTCACCTATGTGGAGGGCCTCAGGGACCCCATGGATTTCTTCGGGGCCGTCAAAGAAGCGGCGGCAAAAAAACCCGTGCTGGCCATGAAGGCCGGCCGCACCATGGAAGGCGCCCAGGCGGCCGCCTCGCACACCGGCGGACTGGCCAGGGAGGACATGGCCACAGACCTGATCTTCAAGAAAGCCGGCATCGTGGATTTCAGGGATGAAGGTCAGCTGATCAACGCAGCCATCGCTTTCGGATCGCAACCCATTCCCAAGGGCAACCGGGTGGGCATCATCACCAACACCGGCGGGCCGGCGGTCATCGCCACCGACATTCTCGTCGATGCCGGACTGACCCTTCCCCCCCTGTCGGAAAAAACCAAGGCGCTGCTCAAGGAAACACTCTATCCGGAGGCCACAGTGAGCAATCCGGTGGATGTGCTCGCCACCGGCACCGCCGAACACTTTGGCAGGTGTCTGGATGCCATGATGGCCGACGACAGCTTCGACTGCGTGCTCGTCAACTTCGTCACGCCCTTTTTCATGGACACGGAAAGTATTGCCAAGGCCATCGCCCAGGTCAACCAGCGGCAGATCAAGCCCATGGTGTGCAACCTGATGACCGACCGGCGCCAGTGGGCCAAAACCGAAGCCATCCTCAAAGCCGGCGGTGTGCCCTGCTTCTCACTGCCCAGCGATGCCGCCCGTACGCTGGTCGCCCTGGTGCGCTATCGCCACATCCTTGACCGGGAACCCGGACGGGTTCGGTCATATGGAGACGTGGACACCGATAGCGCCCGTGTGATTGTCGACCGGGCCAATGGCCAGTCGATGCTGGCTGCCGATCAGGTTTACGAAATCCTCGAGGCCTATGGCATCGATGTCCCCGAGTGGCGCATGGCCGGAGATACGGATGGCGCCGTGGCCGCTGCCGATGCCATCGGCTATCCGGTGGTCCTCAAGGCCGATGCCGCATCCGTGGTCCACAAGAGCGACATGGGCGGTGTGGCCGTCAACCTGGCCGACGCCGATGCGGTGAAGAAAGCCGCCAAGATGATGACCGATCGAATCGACGCCCGGGACCTGCGCTTTTTCGTCCAGAAGTTTGTACCCGGTGGCCGGGAAGTGATCCTCGGCGCCAAGGCCGAGCCTGGTGTGGGGCATCTGATCATGTTTGGCCTCGGCGGCATCTTCGTCGATGTGCTCAAGGACGTTATATTCAACCTCACCCCGGTTACCGACGCAGAAGCCCGGGAAATGGTCGACGGCATCCAGGCATCCGCACTGCTCGACGGGGTGCGCGGCCAAAAACCGGTGGACAAAACCGCCCTGGTCGACCTGATTCAACGGCTGTCCAAGCTGGTGACGGACTTTCCCCAGATCAAAGAGCTGGACCTGAATCCGGTCATGGCCTTCGAAAAAGGAGCCGTGGCGGTGGATGCGCGGATTGCTCTGTGAAGCGTTTGTTGGGTTGGTTGGATTCGTTAATATCATAGCGTGTTGTCTCTTCTTTTCGAACCCTTGAACCCTGAACCCCGGACCCTTGAACCCCGAACCCCGAACCCCGAACCCTTCAACCTAAGGAACACCCCATGGCCCATTGGATGAATCTGGGACAGCAGCTCAAGATGAACGCCAGAAAATATCCTCAGACCGTTGCCCTGTGTGACGCCCGGCGACGGTTCACCTACCCCGAAGTAAACCGACGGGTCAACCGCCTGGCCCACCGCCTGATGCAGATGGGCCTGAAAAAAGGTGACAAACTGGCCGTACTCATGGAAAACAGCATCGAAATCATTGAGCTCTACCTGGCCACCGCCAAAACCGGGATCGTCATCGTACCGGTGAATTTCCGTCTGGTGGGCCGTGAAGTGGCCTACATCGTCGACAATGCCGACGCCAAGGCCATGGCGGTGCACCACGAATTCACGCCGTGCGTGGATGCCATCAAGCCTCAACTGAAGCAGATTCCACCGGAGAATTACATTGTGGTGGACCAGGCCAAAGCGGGCTACCAGGAATACGAATCGCTGCTGGACGAGGCACCCGACAATGAACCGGACGCAGCGGTCGCCCCTTCGGACACATGGATACTCATCTATACCTCCGGCACCACCGGTAAACCCAAAGGGGTGCTGCGCTCCCATGAATCCCACATCGCCTTCTTCCTGATCAACGCCGTGGACTTCGGGTTCGACCAGCGGGATGTGTGCATGAACGTCATGCCCCTTTGCCACATCAACTCAACCTTCTTCACCTTCACCTTCACCTATATCGGCGCAACGGTCTACATCCACCCGGCCCGATCATTCAGGCCCGAGGAGATTCTGGAGATCGTGGAGCGGGAGAAAATCACCTTTATTTCCCTGATTCCCACCCACTACAACCTGATCCTCAATGTCTCCGACGAGGCCAGGCAGCGGGACATCCATTCCATAAAAAAGCTGCTCTGCAGCAGTGCCCCGGTGAGAAAAACAATGAAGACCGCCATCATGGAATTCTTCCCCGGGGTTGAACTTTACGAGGGGTATGGTTCTACCGAGGCGGGCATCGTCACCGTGCTGCGTCCCGAGGACCAGATGCGCAAACTCGGCTCAATCGGTTTGGAAAGCCTGGGCACCGAGCGGATCAAGATTCTGGATGCGGAGGGCAAGGAAGTGGCCCCGTGCGAAGTGGGTGAGCTCTATTCCAAGGGGCCCATGCTGTTCGACGCCTACTACAAGCTGCCCGAAAAGACCGCCGCCGCCTTCAAGGATGGCTGGTTTTCAGCAGGCGACATGGCCCAGATGGACGAGGACGGCTTTTACCAGATCGTGGACCGCAAGGACAATATGATCATCACCGGCGGCGAGCACGTCTATCCCAGCGAGGTGGAAGAGACCATCGGCAGCCACCCGGACGTGTTCGATGTGGCGGCCATCAGCCTGCCGGACGACAAATGGGGTGAGAAGGTCGCAGTGGTAGTGGTCCCCGTGCAAGGGTCGGACCTTAACGAAGCAACCATTTTCGAGTGGTGCCGCGACCGAATGGCCGGTTACAAGCGGCCCAAGCAGGTGATTTTCATCAAACCGGACCAGATGCCACGCACCGCCACGGGAAAGATCCTTCACCGGATTCTGCGGGAAGAATACGCCGAAGGTGAACCGGTGTTCCCGGAAACCGACAGCTGCCCGGCCCCGGGGGAATGAAATGAATTTTGATTGAACGTCGAACATTGAACATCCAACGTCGAACGTTGAATAAGGCATGCTGTCTTTACTAATAAGGTCGAGCGAAGCGTATTCATCATTCGATGTTCAGCGTTCAGCGCTCGATGTTCAATGTTAATAAACGGGTTCTATTACTGCAAAAAGATGGATGCCGGATCGAGTCCGGCAGGACAGATTTAAATGTATCAATCTATTTAAGGAGGATGTTTACATGTTAAGCAAAGCGTTCATTCCCTACAAAGGTTACTACTCCACCCCCTTCTGCCGCTGGCAGGGAGCCATGGCCAACGAGAATTCCATCGTGCTGGGTGCAAAAACTGCCGCCCGCTGGATTGCTGACCAGAAATGGGAGCCGGGCATCTTCGACTATCTGGTCTTCGGCAACACCATCAGCCAACTGCACCAGTTCTACAGCGCACCTTTCGCCGCCGCCCTGATGGGCTGTGGCGGCATTCCCGGCATCGCCGTCAGCCAGGCCTGCACCACCGGCACCACCTGCATCTTCCAGGCAGCCACAGGGATCGAGACGGGCACGTATGAAAACGCCTTTGTCCTCACCACTGACCGAACCTCCAACGGGCCCCACACCATCTGGCCCAACCCCAACGGTCCCGGCGGCGAGGTGATCAGCGAAAACTGGCTGATGGACAACTTCAATGCCGATCCCAATGTGGGCCTGCGCATGGTGGAAACGGCCGAAAACGTGGCCAAAGAAGAAGGCATCACCAAAGAAGAATGCGACCGCCTGGCCTTGCGTCGCTACGAGCAGTACCAGATGTCCCTGGCCGACGACCGCGCCTTTCAAAAACGGTATATGTTCGCCGCCGAAATCCAGCTCTCGCGCAAAAAAAGCATCCTCGTGGAACAAGACGAAGGCATTATGCCCACCACCGCCGAGGGACTGGCCAAACTCAAACCCCTGGTGCCCGGCGGTGTGTTAAGCTTCGGCGCCCAGACCCACCCGGCCGACGGCAACGCCTCCATGGTGGTCACCACCAAAGAGAATGCCGAACGCTTGAGTGCCGACGCATCCATCCCCATCCAGGTGATCGCCTACGGCTTCTCCAGGGAAAAGAAAGGTTACATGGCCGCCGCACCGGTGCCGGCTGCCCGAATGGCCCTTAACAAAGCGGGCCTGTCCATCGGCGACATCAAGGTCATCAAGACCCACAACCCGTTTGTGGTCAACGACATCAATTTTGCGCGAAAGATGGAGATCGACGTCGACGGTTTCAACAACTACGGTTCGTCGGTGGTTTACGGCCACCCCCAGGGATCTACAGCCACCCGACTGATCATGGAAGGTATCGAAGAGGCGGTCATGCAAGGCGGCGGGTACCTGCTGTGGACAGGCTGTGCGGCCGGCGACTGCGGCGCCTCGCTGATTCTGAAAATCGGCTGACAAAAACCCCACTGCCATGGGGCATTGTAGAAGCGGACCGGACGATGACTCGCCCGGTCCGCTTTTTTCTTTTTCAGCGCCTTAATAGATACAAACGGCTATTCGAAACGACGTCTGTCACCCATTTGGGTGGGCTTCCTTAAAGCCGTGCCACTCATCATGATCGATGACATCGTCACCATCCAGATCAACGGCCTTGAACACATCCGCGGTGGTATCCGGGAACCGCTGTTTGAACTCCGCCCAGGTCACCGCCTCATCGCCGTCGGCATCCAGTTCATCAAAATGGATCATGTAGGGTCCGGGATCGGGCATTGAGCCCTGGTGAAATTTGTTGTGGCCACAACCACCGGCAAGGATGGCTATCGATATCAGGACGGTCACAGAAACTTTTCTCATTAGATCTCATCCTTTCTGATTGTTGATGTCTACCAATCAAAATCCCACCGTTGATACATCGAACCTATTCAGTGAGACAGGTATTATTCAAAATAAGGCATCCTGGGTTGACTGCAAATCGAATGACGCCTTTTTTGTTTTTTATATTAAGTCACTAACCGCGGTTCGGATGGTATACGGCGGTCACCGCCCTTTGGAAGGAGGATTGATGATTCGTCCATAGGACAAATAAGGATAAGGAAATCATGACGAGTTGTCCGTATTGCGTTCACTGGTTAGATAGGCTACAAATAGTTATTATGCTTCCAACCGATTCGGCATCTCGATAAAAGTGGTTCAGCTTTTATTTGATCGGGTTATTTTTGGGGAAAGGTGCACCCTATCACTACGGTTTACCAGTTCGCCCTGACCCGGGCTGCTAAACAGCGGGAGCCCGAAATGAAAAAACGCTATCTGTTGTGCCCGCAGTGTGGAACCCACCGCTTTTTCGTAAAAGATAACAACGGCCAGAATGTCTATTTTCATGTGGATTGGGATCATGTCCCCTTCCCAACGGAAATCTCGGCCGCTGACCTGTCCGGTACCGATTTTTCTGTCGTTCACAGCACCGGTTGTTCATGGAAAGGTGGGATCGACGGGCTGGTTAAATACCTTTTGTAAGCGGCATCGTTGGACCGGGGGTGAGCGATCCGGTGCCGTTTTTTGCAAGAGTGATTGACTTGTCATCGTTTTCGGCCGATGATTAATTGAATGGAACAAACGCCAGTTTGTTTTGACCTGTCAACCTGAAACTGAGTGGGGAGCAGCGCGAACTTCTATAATCATATCCAGGGAGAGGCACCATGAAGAAGCTGGTCGAGGAGATTGCAAGGGCACTCGTTGACGCGCCGGAACAGGTATCGGTCAACGCGATTGAAAGCCAGCAGAGCATCGTCATCGAGCTGGCCGTGGCCAAACAGGATCTGGGGAAAATCATCGGCAAAAAAGGCCAGAATGTACAAGCCATCCGAACCATCCTGAACGCCGCTTCGGGAAAAAGCAAGAAGCGCATCATCCTGGAACTGCTGGAATAGACGTCCGGATCGTTGGATTCCGCTATTCATGGCAGCGTCCTTCCGGTGTTCGAATTGGATTTCACATTCATTTTGAACAAGTTCCGCAGCACGAGGAATACAGCATCGGCAGATAGCCACGCGGACCGTGCAAGGATAATGCGCCCCTGCCTTTCATCGCTCTTAACAAACAGACCCACGTCATTCGATCGCTTTCAAAAAACGATTGGAACCGCCTGACAGATGCAGACAACCGGATGTGTGGCTGCCAGGAGGCAGAAACGCTTTCATCGGGACAAGAACCATTGACCGCTGAGACGGCCATCTCCTTTAAAGGGGAGAGGGCGGCCTGTCATGAAGCATTTGTCCCATCGATGATCGAAGGTGTCTCAGGCGTCCCCTCGCCCCTCTGGGGAGAGGGACAGGGTGAGGGGGATCTTCGTGAAAGTTCAAGAGAAGAGACAGAAGAAAAAAAATCGCTGCATTCCAACAACATACCTCGAATTGCTGCTGGATTCTGCATACTTCTGATATGTTATACTGCCAGAACTGAACGCATCCGATCTTGCTCGCCTGCCTGATTTTCTCATGCGCAGAACAGGAGAATATTGCAATGTTTTCAGAAAATGTACGCATCGATCTTGACGACCACGTCCATGTCTCGGCCGTTCTGGCAGGCCCGGGTCATCCATCCCAAACGAATGGGGCGGGATTAATTTTTGCCCATGGCGCCGGCAACGATATGAACAACCCCTTGATTGTTGCCCTTGCCGAAGGGCTGGCCATTGCCGGTTGCGTCACCTTGCGGTTTAATTTCCCCTACAAGGAAAAGGGCAAAAAGTCGCCCGACTCCCAACAAAAGCTGATCCATACCTGGCAGTGTGCTTACGCGGTTATGCAGCACTATCAAAAATTTCCGGTCAAACGAATTATCGCCGTTGGCAAATCCATGGGCGGTCGGGTGGCATCGCAGATGGTGGCCGAAGGCCTGATGGATGTGGCCGGCCTCATTTTTCTGGGTTATCCCCTGCACGCCCCGGGAAAAAATGGACCAGCTGCGCGATGCCGACCTCTACCGGGTCAGGGTGCCAATGCTGTTTTTTGCGGGCAGCAAGGATCCGCTGTGCATTAAGGTATGGGTTGGCGGTTTGAGGTGGGAACCAAATGAACCGAATTCCTATGAGGTGTCAACGCAACGCCTTGAGCTGACGACCGACTTTTCAAGTTGATCCAAAAACAATTTTCTCGGGACTTCCCGGGCACCAAACCGGATGAGATGGTCAGTTCTCACCTGGCAGTCGATGAGCTTGAATTTATGCTGTTTAAGATTCTCAACGAGCGTAACGAAGGCAACTTTTGAGGCATTGCTGACCCGGCTGAACATGGATTCTCCGAAAAAAACACGGCCGATGGAAATACCGTAAAGACCGCCGGCAAGTTTTTCGCCCTGCCACGCTTCCACCGAGTGCGCATATCCTCTCCGAAATAGTTCACAATAGGCGTCTTTCATCTCATCGGTGATCCATGTCCCCTCGCCATAAGATCGCTTCGCGTCGGCGCATGCCTGAATCACGGCTTCAAAAGCCTTGTCGACAGTCACACTAAAACTTTTTCTATTGATGATCTTGCGAAGTGATTTAGAGATTCTCAGTTCATCCGGATACAAAACCAACCGTGGGTCGGGCGACCACCAGAGGATGGGTTCGCCCGGGCTGTACCAGGGGAAAATGCCGCTTTTATATGCCAGCAGGAGCCGTTCAGCGCCCAGGTCGCCGCCTACGGCCAGCAGGCCTTCTTTAATAGCGAGATGCGGTGGTGGAAAGGAGAGTTTTTGGGAGAGCGTGAAGACGGGCATGGGGGACGGGTTCGTTGGGTTCGTTGGGTTCGTTGGGTTCGTTGGGTTCGTTGGGTTCGTTGGGTTCGTTGGGTTCGTTGGGTTCGTTGGGTTCGTTGGGTTCGTTGGGTTCGTTGGGTTAGGGTCTGCAAACCACATTTTCGTCTTCTTGCATAGAAAAAATATAAATTGACCAATTCCTGTGCCGGGAACATCTAATATGAATAAACTCAGTCTTGATCGCCCCAACTCAATAAACCCAAAAAACTCAACAAACCCTATCAACAATCACTTTTTATACACAAACACCAGCTCTTCACCCTTCATATCCAGCGCCACCCGGCCCCCCTTCTCCAGCCGCCCGAAGAGAATTTCATCCGCCAGCATGTCCTTGATCTCGGTCTGGATGACGCGGGCCAAGGGCCGGGCACCATATTGGGGGTCATGGCCTTTCTTGGCCAACCATTTTCTCACCTTATTTGAGTACTCAATGGATACTTTTTTGACCGCCAGCTGGTCGGCAAACTCTTTCATAAATTTGTCGACGATCATGGCCATGATCTCACGGTCAAGGGCGTTAAAGGTGATGATGCCGTCCAGGCGGTTTCGAAATTCCGGGCTGAAGATTTTCTCGATGGCCTTTTTGCCTTTGCCGGTGGAATCGCCTTTGGTGTCCCCGAAACCGATAGTGGCGCTGCTCATCTCACGCGAACCGGCGTTGGAAGTCATCATGACGATAACATTGCGAAAATCCGCCTTTTTGCCGTTATTATCCGTCAGGGTGGCATGGTCGAGCACCTGCAAAAGGATATTGAACAGGTCTTCGTGGGCCTTTTCGATTTCGTCCAGCAGCAGGACACAGTAGGGGTGCTTGCGCACGCCGTCGGTGAGCAGACCACCCTGGTCGAAGCCGATGTAACCGGGGGGCGCACCGATAAGCCGGGCCACGGCATGTTTTTCCATGTACTCGCTCATGTCATAGCGCATGAACTCCACATCCAGTTGCCGGGCCACCTGCCGGGCCACTTCAGTTTTGCCCACGCCCGTGGGGCCGGTAAATAGGAATGAACCCACGGGCTTTTCCGGCTGTCCCAGTCCGGCCCGAGAGCGCTTGATGGCGGTCACCAGAGCATCGATGGCGTCGTCCTGGCCAAACACGACCCGGCGCAGCTGGCCGCCCAGATTTTCCAGTTTGGCCTTGTCCGGCGTAGAAACGCTGACCGCTGGAATTCGAGCAATTTTGGATACGATCTTTTCGATATCCGACGGATGAACCCACTTGCGATTGGTTGCACCGGAAAGCCGGATGGCGGCACCGGCTTCGTCGATGACGTCGATGGCCTTGTCAGGCAGGAATCGGTCGTTGATGTATTTGGCCGATAGTTCACAGGCCGCTTTGAGCGCCGCATCCGTGTATTCAATCTCGTGGTGTTCCTCGTAACGGGAGCGCAGCCCTTTGAGGATCTTGATGGATTCCTTGACCGGCGGTTCCATGATATCAATTTTTTCGAATCGCCTGGACAGGGCACGGTCCTTTTCGAAATGGTTCTTGTATTCCTCATAAGTGGTGGAGCCGATGCATCTCAGTTCACCGGTGGACAGGAACGGCTTCAGGATATTGCTGGCATCCATGGATCCGCTGCTGGTGGCACCGGCACCAACGATGGTGTGAATCTCGTCGATAAACAGGATTGCGTTTTTGCGTTTTTTCAGTTCGGCCACCACACCCTTGAGGCGCTGTTCGAAATCGCCCCGGAACTTTGAGCCGGCCAGCATACCGCCCAGATCCAACGAATAGATGCGCACCTCTTTGAGCAGGTCCGGCACCTCGCCGCCCCAGATTTTCTGGGCCAGCCCTTCCGCCATGGCCGTCTTTCCCACCCCCGGATCACCAACGAAAATGGGGTTGTTTTTCCTGCGCCGGCAGAGCACCTGCATGGTCCGCTCCATTTCCAGTCCGCGGCCGATCAGTGGGTCCAGCCTGCCTTTGGCAGCCTGGTCGATCAGGTTCACCGTGTAAGCTTCCAGGGGACTGGATTTTTTCTTAATGGTTTTCTGCTCGGACGGTGCGTCGGTTTCAGACACGTCATCGGATATGCCCGTTGGAAGCTCATGGGAGATGTTCCGCAACACATCCAGCCGGGAAATTCCCTCTTCGTTCAGGAAATAGACCGCGTGGGACTCCTTTTCCATGAAAATGGAGGCCAGAATGTCGCTGACGGCCACCTCTTTCTTCTCGGCCGAGCGAACATGGTTGACAGCCCGTTGAATCACCCGCTGAAAGCCGATGGTCTGCTGGAGCACGTACTCACTCTCTTCAGGAAGCATCTCAATGTTATCATTGAAGAAAATTTCCAGATTGGCTTTTATATTTTCCACATTTCCGCCGCATTTTTCAACGATTTCAAGTCCGGAACTGTCGTGCAAAATGGCAAAAAGCACGTGTTCGACACTGACGTATTCATGCCGCCGTTTTTTGGCCTCGCGAACGGCAAAGCCCAATGTGGCGCTGAGTTCTTTACTGATCATATTCTATTCCTGTTCCATGCTGCAGCGCAGCGGATAGCCGCTTTCACGGGCAAGATTGTGAACTGTATCGACCTTGGTTTCGGCAATTTCATGGGAGTAGCTCCCACACACCCCGACACCTTTTTGATGGACATTCAGCATGATCGTTGCCGCCGATTCAGGTGACTTGTTAAACACGTACATCAATATCTCGACGACAAACTCCATGGTGGTGTAATCATCATTGTGCAGCAGCACCCGGTATCGGGGTGGCTCCCGGGTTTCATCCCGGGTTTCTGAACCAAGCTGCTCTTCTGTCTGGTAACGGTCACGGGCCATAGGGTTTCAGTTATAGGGTTTAGGAGTCACTGACCGTTCAACGTGAACGGCAGATGGCACGCGATTTAATCCCACAAGGATAATTTGTATCAGCCGCCAGGCCATAACTAAATGAAATTACTTGTTTCATTCAACGATATGCGATGAACTGACGGTATTGACCACATATGATTATAATCATCGCCGATGTGGATTGTAAAGTGCATTTCTTGGCTGCGGAAGGGTTGGAAGAGGCTGGGTTTCAGGTAATCTTCACCGTAGCGATGAAAATCGATTTCCAGTTCGCTCGCTAACCCTGCCGCAAGCGGGGGGGGAATGCGCGCGTTATCACGGTTCAGATTAAAGGTCGATTTCAATGATACGGGAAATCACGGCACCGTTTTCAATACGAACCGTGGCGATGGATACCGGATAATTGAACCGCCGGTGACCGGCACTTCCCGGATTGAGGTAGGTGACGCCATTTTCTTGATAAATTTTGGGCTGGTGGGTGTGTCCACTGACAACCACTTGGATTCCGGCGGCAGACGGGTCCAGGTCAAGCTGGTACAGGTCATGCAGAATGTAAAAAAATATTCCTTCAATCTCCACCATCTCCTTGACCGGCAATGAATTGGACCATGAACCGTGGTCCATGTTTCCACGCACAGCCATTATCGGAGCGATTCGTCCCAGCCGAGTCAACACCCGTCCATTACCCACGTCACCGGCGTGAAGGATGTGACGGCATCCCTTCAGGGCCTTTTCAACCTCCGGGCGGAGCAAGCCGTGGGTGTCGGAAAGGATACCAACTTTATAGCTCATGGCTGATAGTTCATAGCTGATAGGTTAAGGAAAAAAGTAATCCACTCATGATCCATGATGATTAGTCCCGAGGGAATTGATAAGGCCGGAAAGCATTTTCGTTATTTCTTCAGCCTCGGCATATAGCTTTTTATATTCATCCGGTGCGATCCATTGTGCTAAATGCAATCGCCCGCTGGTAAACTTTCAGTTCTTCAAATGCAAAGGTCATTAGATAAAATAATCAAAACCTTATGGGCTATCAGCTCTGGGCTTTGAGCTCTCAGCTTTCAGCTTTGAGCTATCCCCTATCTTCCACAGCACTTCTTATACTTCTTCCCGCTTCCGCAGGGACAGGGGTCGTTGCGGCCGATTTTTTCGGATTCTCTTTTGACCGGTTTTTTGGCTGCCGGGGCATCCCCGCCGCCGGAAAAGGTCAGGTTTTGCTCTTTGGGCTTTTGCAGGGCATCGATGTGGTCCGGCTGGGCCAGCTGTATCCGGAAAAGAATGCCCAGGGTTTCCGCCTTGATGCGGTCGATGGTTTCCTGGAACATCTCGAAGCCTTCTTTTTTGTATACCAGCAGCGGGTTCTGCTGGGCGTACCCGCGAAGCCCGATGCCTTCCTTGAGGTGATCCATGGAGAGTAGATGATCCTTCCATAGATTATCCACGGTCTGCAGCATCACCATCCGCTCCAGTTGACGGAAATCATCCTCACTTCCGAGCATGGCGGCTTTTTTTTCATAGACGGTAGCGGCCTGCTCGTAAATGACCTGGGCCAGGCCTTCGTCGTTGAGGCCGTCCATGGTGCTTTCATCCAGTTTTGCCAGCCTGAAGTTGAACTGCTGGAATACGGCGTCCGAAACGGCCTCCCACTGCCAATCCTCAGGCAGCGCTCGCTCATCGGCAAATTTTCCGGCAATCGTTTCGGCGCTTTCCATCATGATATCGTCGATGGTGGACTTCAGGTCGACGCCGGTCAGCAGGTCGCGGCGCTGCTTGTAGATCACCTCGCGCTGCTGGTTCATGACGTCGTCGTACTCAATCAGGTGCTTGCGGATGTCAAAGTTGTGTGCCTCCACCTTGGATTGGGCATTCTCGATGGCACGACTGATCAGGTTGTGCTCGATGGGCTCGCCCTCTTCCATACCCAGACGCTCCATAATGCCGGTAATGCGCTCGCCGCCGAAAATACGCAGCAGGTCATCCTCCAGCGCCAGATAGAAACGGGAAGAACCCGGGTCCCCCTGGCGGCCGGAGCGGCCGCGCAGCTGGTTGTCGATGCGCCGGCTCTCGTGGCGTTCGGTGCCCAGGATATGAAGGCCGCCCAGTTCGGTCACGCCTTCACCCAGAACGATGTCGGTACCGCGTCCGGCCATGTTGGTGGAAATCGTCACCGCTCCTTTCTGGCCGGCCATGGAGATGATCTCCGCCTCCTTTTCGTGATTCTTGGCGTTGAGTACCTCGTGGGGAATGCCCTGCTTTTTCAGTTTTTTGGCCAGCTGCTCGGAGATATCGATGGAAACCGTACCCACCAGCACCGGCTGGCCTTTCTGGTTGAGGGCTTTGATCTCCTCGATAGCGGCATTGAACTTTTCTCTGCGGGTCTTGTAGATCACATCGGGAAAGTCAATTCGGACCATGGGCATATTGGTGGGAATTACCGACACGTCCAGGTTGTAAATCTTCTTGAATTCCGCCGCCTCGGTGTCCGCCGTACCGGTCATGCCTGACAATTTGTCGTACATACGGAAGTAATTCTGGAAGGTGATGGTGGCCAGGGTCTGATTCTCGTTTTCTATCTTGACGTTCTCCTTGGCTTCCAACGCCTGGTGCAGCCCTTCGCTGTATCGGCGGCCGGGCATCAGCCGCCCGGTGAATTCGTCAACGATGATTACCTCACCCTCTTTGACGATATAGTCCACATCGCGCTTGAACAGGGTGTGGGCTTTAAGGGCCTGGTTGGTGTGGTGAAGCAGCTCGATATTGCCAGGGTCGTATAGGTTTTCAACACCCAGCAGCCGCTCGGCGTGTGCCACCCCCTCCTCGGTCAGCGCTGCGCTTCGCGCCTTCTCGTCGATCTTGTAATCCACGTCCGTCTTGAATTTGGGGATGATCCCATTGACCTGGTAGTACAGCTGGGTCGATTTCTCGGCAGGACCGGAGATAATCAGGGGCGTCCGGGCTTCATCGACAAGGATACTGTCCACTTCGTCCACGATGGCAAAATGAAGCTCTCGCTGGACCAGCGACTGCCCATCGAATTTCATGTTGTCACGAAGATAATCGAAACCGAACTCATTGTTGGTCCCGTAGGTAATGTCCGCGCCGTAGGATTCCTTGCGCTGCCGGTCGTCGAGTCCGTGGTGGACGGTTCCCACCGACATTCCCAGGTAGGTGTAGATCTGGCCCATCCACTCCGTATCACGCCGTGCCAGGTAATCGTTGACCGTAATCACGTGCACCCCGCGCCCGGTGAGTGCATTGAGGTAGGCGGGCAGCGTAGCCACCAGGGTTTTACCTTCACCGGTTTTCATCTCGGCAATCTTTCCGCCATGAAGCACCATGCCGCCGATTAACTGAACGTCGTAGGGGCGCATTCCCAGGGCGCGCATGGATGCTTCCCTGACGGTGGCAAAGGCTTCCGGCAACAGGTCATCCAACGGTTCCCCATTGTCAAGGCGAGTCTTGAGCCGCGTCGTCTGGTCTTTGAGCCGTGCCTCGCTCATGGCCTTCATGTCAGGCTCGAGGGCATTGATGGCTTCCACAAAGGGTTGAAGTTTTTTCAGTTCGCGTTCATTTTTGCTGCCGAACATCTGGGTTAGAAATTTACCAATCATCTATTCAATCTCCAATTTCGTCGACTGGATCGTGTCTCGGGGAATGGATTTCACGGGGCCAGGTTTCCCTCATTCTTCCCGTTTTCGACGCGGCGGCATTCTAAACCATTTTAACGGGCCACTCAAGCGCAAAGGGAACCCACTCTTTCTGAAGCCCTCTCGTCAAGTCGCTGAAGGCGGAAGCCAACCGAATGACGGGTCGGATAGACCACTGTGGAAGGTCGATGTAACACCTGTTGTTGTCAATTCAAGATATACGTGACGGGATTGACGGGAACGCCGTTGAGGTGAACTTCATAATGCAGATGGGGGCCGGTGCTGCGTCCACTGTTGCCCATCTGGGCAATGATGTCACCGCGTCTGACCGTATCCCCCTGTTTCTTCAGGGCTTCGCTGAGATGGGCGTACCGGGTGATCATGCCATGGCCATGATCAATGACAACCACATTACCCATCGGCCCTTTTTTACCCGCAAAGGAAACGATACCGTTTGCCGTAGCCAGGATGGCGGTGCCCTTTCGGTTGGCGATGTCCACCCCTTTATGTAATTCTTTTCTACCGGTAAACGGAGAAACCCGGCGGCCGAAACGTGAGGTCATCCAACCGCCGGTGGGTCGAATGGCCGGTGTTGAAGCCAACAGGTTGCGCTGGCCTTCCAGTTTGTCCAGCAGGCTACCGAAGCTGTTCTCCTGTCGTTGGGATGCCGACGCCAGTTCATCCACCTGCTGGTGCATTTCACGCATCAGCCCCTCGTGCCGCTGGGTCAATTCCAGTTGGGGCTCCAGATCTTCGGGAGCAGCCCCCCCCACACCGAACAGGTTGCCATCGGTTTGGCCGGGCGCCAGATTGGCAATCACACGAATCTTTTCCTCAAACTGGTCCAACCCGACCAGCTTTTCTTTGAGTGCATTGATTTCATGGGCGAACGCTTGAATCTGCAACCGCTGCTGCCCGATCTCTTCCCGCTGCTCTTGGATGGTTTGGGCAATATGGTTGCTGGAGCCAAGGGAACGTCGAAGGCTCTGGTAGTCGTGGAAGGCAATACCGACAAACGCGACACCCAAGGCGGAGACCAGTGCCAGCGCCGTCAGCAGGACGACGGGGATGGCAAGTTGTTTGACCGTCGTTCCCGAGTTACTCAGAATAATAAGCGATATTTTTTTAGCCATTACCCTTCGACAATAGAAGCGGATTCAGTTTTTACCGATAAATATCAATTGGTTATAGTCAAATTCGCTGCAAACGAAAAAAGGCTACCATGATAAAGACCTCATGTCAATACCACGGTAGCCGTTGCTTTCTTTTAACCCCCCATTTTAATTGGCAAATAAATGGAGCCCGATGGGAGGGAAGTGCTTCTTTAACCGATTAGGCAATGCCCAGTTTAAACTTCAGCGACTTCAGGGTGTTGAGCATGAGCATGGTAATGGTCATGGGGCCCACGCCGCCGGGAACCGGAGTGATGGAGCCGGCAATCTCTTTTGCGGCATCGAAGTCCACGTCACCCTTGAGGATCGCTATCTTCTTGCCGGTCTTTTCGCTGATTTTCTCACCCACACGGTTGACACCGACATCGATGACACAGGCGCCGGGTTTGATCCATTCCGGCTTTACCAGGTCCGGTACGCCGGCGGCAACGATCAGAATGTCGGCTCGCTTGCAGTGGCCGGCCAGGTCTTTGGTCCGGGTGTGGACGATGGTGACGGTGGCGTTGGCACCGGGGCCTTTTTGGACCATCATGTTGGCAATCGGTTTGCCCACGATGTTGGAACGGCCGACCACGACGACCTCCGCACCGCTCGTCTCGACGCCGGCACGCACGATCATCTCCTGGATCCCTGCAGGGGTGCACGGGGGAAACTTGACTTCAGCGCCACCGATCATCAGCCGGCCCACATTGACCGGATGAAAGCCATCGACATCCTTGTCCGGATCGATCGCATTGAGAACCTTTTTCTCATCAATGTGTTTGGGCAGAGGAAGCTGGACCAGGATGCCGTTGATGCTTTCATCCTTGTTGTACTTGTCGATCAGCGCCAACAGCGCCGCTTCTGAGATGTCCACCGACTGGTCGTCCTGAATTTCCTTGAATCCGACGCGGTGAGCGGTTTTGATTTTCAGGGTCACGTAGGAAATGGATGCCGGGCTCTGACCCACGAGGATGGTGACCAGACCGGGAACCACACCGTGTTTTTCCTTGATCTGTTTTACCTCGGCAGTAATTTCTTCAAGGATCTGCTCCCGGATCTCGGTCCCCTTAATAAGCGTTGCTGTCATCTCCAGTCTCCTTTCACATTGATGGTTTCGGTGCGAAATAGCGCTAATGAAACGCCGTCGGCGTTTTCAAAAAAGGATTGTCGGTAATTAGCAAAATGGTAAGAATGCGAGCGTTTCCCATGATAAAAACGCCCCTTGTTTAGTCCAAAACGGTGTGGATGTCAACAAAGCGATCTTGTTGGAAATGTGCGCGGCAGCTACAGCGGATAAGGAACGCCGTACAGGCCGGCGGTTTCATCGAGACCGAACATCAAATTCATGTTCTGGACGGCCTGCCCGGCGGCCCCCTTGACCAGGTTGTCGATGGCCGACATCAGTATCAACCGGCCGCTTCCGGGGTCCACGGCCCAACCGATGTCACAAAAGTTCGTTCCCTTGACATGCAAGGTGTCCGGGAAGCGGCCGGAGGGAAGCAGGCGGATGAAGGGCTTGCTGCGGTAGTGGGATTCCAGGCAACCCCGGATTTGCGATTCATCGGCACCTGGAGACATCGTTACATAAACCGTACTTTCCATCCCCCGGGTCATGGGCACCAGGTGGGGTACGAAGGTGATTCTCACCGGCCTGCCCGCGCAGCGGGAAATATTCTCCTCGATTTCCGGCGTATGACGGTGTCCACCCACCTTGTACGCTTTGAATGACTCGTTGACATGGCAGAAATGGGTGGTGGCTGTGGCTCCACGGCCGGCCCCGCTGACCCCGGATTTGCAGTCGGCGATGACGCTGGCCGGATCCACCAGCCGTTCTTTGACCAGCGGCAGCAGTGGCAGCAGCACACTGGTGGGATAACAGCCCGGGTTGCCGATCAAATCCGCAGACGCCACCTGATCGCCATAGATCTCGCACAGCCCGTAAATTGCCATGTCCATCAGGTGGGCACAGGTGTGGGCCTGGTAGTGCGACTCGTAGGCATCTCGGTTGCTGAACCTGAAGTCCGCGGAAAGGTCCACCACCCGCCGGCCCGCTTCCAGAAGGTCGGGGACCATGGCCATGGAGGCCTTGTGCGGCAATGCAAGAAAAACAACATCGACATTTTCTGCAGCAGCTGCCGGGTCGCTGTCCGCACAATCCAGATTCACAAACCCCTTCAATGCAGGATAGATGGCATCGTAGGGAATTCCGGCATGCTGCCGTGAGGTGATGACGGACAGGGCCACATCCGGATGGCCGGAAAGAATTCTGACCAATTCGGCGCCGGCATAGCCAGTGGCGCCAATCACAGCTGCACGAAGCA
>CAVONY010000018.1:0-257165 GCA_963697405.1 uncultured delta proteobacterium
CGATGGCCCAGCGCTGTCCGACCTTGACGCGAAACTGATGCTGGTTCGTTTTGTGCGCACAGCACGGAAGGCGGCGCGGGCCGCGAGCCAGGCCAGCAGGAACCAGCGCGCGTTGCCCAGGTGCAGGGCGCCGGTTCCTGGATACGGCACAGCGCAATTACCTTGGTTTCGGGGGATCCTATGGCTATGGCCAGACCGGCAACCAGATCAACTTGATCGAAGCCGGAGCCGTAAATGCGTTACTCGAACCGGATGGGAGTCTCGATTTACTGAGAAGCTGGAACGCCCAGCTTGCGCTGCACTACGAGTTCTCTCAACAATGGTCAACCAACTGGAGTGTCGCCTACGGTGGCACCAACCCGGATGAGACCCTTTTCCCGAACGCACTCAAGGCCAGTGGCGCGGCTCACGCCAACCTGATCTATCACTTTGCCCCGGAGTTCCTCATCGGTGGCGAGTACATGATTGGTCAGCGGGAGAACGCGAATGGTGCAGACGGGACCGCCCAACGCATCCAGTTTTCGGCAATGTATTCGTTCTGAACGCCCACACCGGCTGTTTGGCCTTAGAAACAGGTGTCGTTGCATTTCGTAAGTAGATGAAGAGGGCGTCTTTGACAACTGTTTACAGAAAATGGCCAACTGACACAGAGAAGATCATCATGCTGGCAAGCCTGTCCCTTGCATCGCTGTTGGTGGTGGTCACCACCATTATCCATATCGCCGGCATCAGCCTGATCGCGATGCTTCTCAAAACGCATGCCGATCATTGGCGGTATCGGCACCCCTTCGTCCGGGCACAAAAAACCGGCGAAGTGGTCTTGTTGATGTTGTTTTTCAGCTTTTTAGAGATATGGGTCTGGGCGGGTATCTATCTGCTGGTTGGCGCTGTCGAAAAAATGGAAGCCGCGCTCTATTTTTCAATGGTCACTTTCACCACACTGGGATATGGAGATGTGCTGCTTGACGAGCGCTGGCGCCTGATGGCCGTATTCGAAGCAGCTAACGGCATCATCATCTTCGGATTGACCACGGCCGTGGTCGTTGCTGTCGTGCAACGGGTATGTTTCACCAATACGTCTGGTTGATAGCGAAAAGCCACCCTCACAGATAAATAATATCGACTTGGAATAAAGGCCTTTGATGAATCCACACCTATTGCTCGCCGGAACGCTCTCGATACTGTCCCTGCTCGTCTACATCCTGGTGATGGTCCGGGTACTGCTGAGACCCAACCGGGATCCTTCCTCACGGGTGGCCTGGATCGTTGTGATACTGGCCCTTCCGGTGCTGGGTATTGTTGCCTACATCCTGCTGGGTGAAACCAATATCGGCCGCAAACGGGTCGCGCGGATGCGGGAGGTGATAGCGGGGCTGCCCGATGTGAATCATCTTGCCGGAGCCGATGCCGCTGACCTGCACGACGATGTGCCGTTGAACTATGTCCACCTTTTTCAGGCGGGAAAGACGGTCAACGGTTTCGATCCGGTTGAAGGCAATCAGGCGTATTTGATGGAAGATTCAAACGCGGCAATCGATTCTATCGTCGCTGACATCGATGCCGCGAACGATCATGTCCACCTGCTGTTTTATATCTGGTTGCCTGACAACAATGGGTTGAAGGTGGTGGACGCGCTCAAACGGGCGGCTGCACGCGGGGTGAATTGCCGGGCGATGGCAGATGGATTGGGATCCCGCAGCATGATCGCTTCTGTTCACTGGAAGGAGATGAGAGCGTCGGTTGTCCATCTGGCCAGCGCGTTGCCGATTGGCAATCCTTTGTTGCGGCCATTGAGAGGCCGCATTGACCTGCGCAATCACCGCAAGATCGTCGTTATCGACAACAAAACCACCTATTGCGGAAGCCAGAACTGTGCGGACCCCGAGTTCCGGGTCAAGCCGAAGTACGCGCCCTGGGTCGATGCGTTGATACGCTTTGAAGGACCGATTGTACGCCAGAACCAATATCTGTTCGCCGGCGATTGGCAGGCGGGGACCGGTGAGGACATCAGTCACCTGCTGGTGGAACCCATGGTTGCCCATGAAAACGGGTTCCCTGCCCAGGTGATCGGAACAGGACCGACGGTGCGCAACTCGGCGATGCCTGAGATCTTCGAAACCCTCATCTTCGGTGCACGGGAAAAGCTGGTTATATCGACGCCTTACTATGTGCCGAATGCACCGATGCAGGCAGCCCTGTGCGCCAGTGCCCGACGTGGTGTGGATACAACAATAATTTTTCCGGCAAACAACGATTCCTGGATTGTCGGTGCGGCGAGCCGCAGTTATTACCACGACCTGCTTGCGGCCGGCGTGCGCATCTATGAATACGAGGGCGGTCTGCTGCATACCAAATCATTGACCCTTGACGGAGAGGTCACCCTGATAGGTTCCGCCAACATGGACCGCCGCAGTTTCGAGTTGAACTATGAGAATAATATCCTGTTTTATGACAAGGCGTTGACCGCAGATGTGCTGCAGCGCCAGGAAAGTTATATTGCACAATCCAATACTATTTCTGCCGAGAGCATTGCCACCTGGAGCTGGCGGCGGCGACTGTGGAACAACAGCATCGCCATGCTCGGGCCGGTGTTGTGATGCGTACAGGCTATCGGTTTTTATCCACAGGGGATAGCCATGGTACCAAACAATTATCATTGCACTAACCACCTACAGAAGGAGAGGAAAACATGGGTATTGACATTGACGAAATGGGAAAGAAGCTTCACGCCAAACTCGACAGCGGTATCGATCGTCTGAAGACGGCAAAAACCAATCTGGAGGCATTGGCGCAGGAAACGGAGGACACCCTCAAGGAAAAATTGGATGTCGCCAAAGCGACAATGGCGGCCAAAAAGCAAGAGGCTGCATCGACAATGGAAAAAATAGAAGTGTATGTCAAGGACAAGGCGGAGGATACCGAGACCGCCGTTGCCGAGTGGAAAGCCAACCATGACCGCAAAAAACTGGAAAAGCGTGCCGAGCGTGCCGAGAAATATGCCGATTCGTGTGTCGACCTGGCGTTGTATTACGCCAGTGAAGCCCAAGTGGCCATTCTAGAGGCAGCAGCTGCCCGGCAGGATGCCGATGACGCTGCCTGATCAGCGTGTCCGTGGTCAGGATAACTGTACGCGACGCCGAAAGCACGAAACCCTTTTGTTGGGTAATCCCATTAAGGTTGTATCATAAAAAAGGAGATAACTATGAGTGATTTGGTCGTGATAGGATTTGATGATGAACACACCGCCTTCGAAATGCGGGCGGCCCTTGTGAAACTTCAGAAAGAATACCTCATCGACATGGAAGATGTGGTGGTCGTGACCAAGGATGAAAAGGAGAAAGTCAAACTCCACCAGGCCATGAACCTGACTGCTGCCGGTGCGGTGGGAGGGAGCTTCTGGGGCATGCTGGTAGGTTTGATTTTTCTCAGTCCCCTGGTGGGCGCAGCCGTCGGTGCCGGCGCGGGGGCATTATCGGGAAAATTCTCCGATATCGGTATCGACGATAACTTCATGAAGCATCTGGGAGAGACATTTAAACCGGGAAACTCGGCGCTGTGCGTCCTGGTTCGCAAAGCCACACCTGACAAGGTGCTGGAAGCGCTAAAACAATTCAACGGCACCGTTCTCAAGACCTCGTTAACCCATGACAAGGAGGAAACTTTGAAAGCGGCACTGTCCGGTGATTCGTGAAATTATTCCGAGAACAATTGTATGACAATGCCACCGGTGTGATGCCGGTGGCACTACAACAGTGATTTGATTTTTCGATGAGAAAGAAACATGATTATCTGAAACAAAAAGTAGACAAGAAAATGCTCTTCCGGAATTATTTATTCCGTGCATTAGTCGCGCTTATGGTCATTGTTGTGCTGTATGATTCATTCATTCACAATACCCCATTGTACTATGTCTGCTATTACTTTTTGGGTTTGTTCATTGGAAAGATCTTTTCCATCGCGGATCGGGTGAAACATAGCGGTGAGTACCAAACCTTTACGGTTGCCTCAAGCCCGTATAGCATCATCACCACCCTGCTTCTGCTATCGATTCGATTCGTTTGGGGAAGGCAATTATTGGAATTCGCCCATGTCGTATGGACGACCGATGCCCTGTACCTGATCTTTATAGGGATTTACTGGTCCAAATGGAAAAGTATAATAGAGCAGATGGATGACATCATTTACGGATGGCTCAGCATTAAGCAAGGGTCATCCGATATCAGTGGATCTAATTAGAGGCCTAAACAATGAACATGGGGAGAACGAAAAAACATCTATCGACTGTCTGTTTGATAGGTTTTTATCTGATAGGCGCGATGGCCTGCTCAGATCTGCCGGAAAATATTAATCGTCCGCTCTCAAGTGCTGTTCAAAATGGTCATGACACCACCCTTGGCCTGACATTCGATCACCAGTTGGCCGACCACCAGGGCAAGTCCGGTGTGCTTTTATTCGGTAATGGCCTTGACGCCTTCGTGGGGCGCGCCTTGCTGGCCAGATTGGCTGAACGCAGTATCGACGTGCAGTACTACATGTTTCATCAGGACACTGTCGGAAAACTGCTCATAGACCAGCTAATCAAGGCGGCTGACCGTGGTGTTTGCGTACGCATGCTCATCGACGACATGTACGGCAGCGAGGCAGACGATGTCTGGACGGCCCTGGACGCCCATCCGAAAATGGAGGTGCGCCTGTTCAACCCCTTCGTTCGCGATGCGTTCAAAAGCATGCAGTGGATTACCCGTTTCAGGGAGGTCAACTATCGCATGCACAGCAAGTCGTTCACGGTAGACAACCAGGCCACGATTGTGGGCGGTCGCAACATCGGTGATGAGTACTTCGATGCTACCCCTGAGCTATCCTTTGCCGATCTCGACCTGTTGGCCATCGGTCCGGTGGTGCCTGAGGTGTCCGAGGCATTCGACCAATACTGGAATAGCGACTGGGCCTATCCGGCTTCCACTTTGACGCAATCCGCCACCCCCGAGGTGTTGAACAATCTCAGGACACGTCTGAATACATTTCCTCAAAGTGAGATGGCAGCCACCTATATCGAAGCCTTGGAAAACTCGAATCTGGCCAACGCCCTGCGTGCCGGTAATACCCAATTCGAGTGGGCCGAGGCTGAAGTTATTCATGACTCGTCGGAGAAAAAAGCCCACGGTGAAAACTGGCAGGCCGAACTGCTCATTTCCCAATTGTGGCCCTATATGCAGCGAGCGACCGACGAGCTGATTATCGTGTCGCCCTATTTCGTGCCCGGAAAGAAGGGTGCCGATGCCTTGTGCGATCTCAGTGCCAAAGGGGTGAAGGTGCGCATTTTGACTAACTCCCTGGCCTCCAACGACGTCGCCGCGGTGCATGCCGGGTATGCCAAATACCGCAAGCAGCTGCTCAAGGCCGGGGTGATGCTCTACGAACTGGACGAACAGGTCAAGAAAGCGGTCGGGGAAAAATTCATATGGTTGCCGGGCTTGAGCAAATCGAGCCTGCACGCCAAGACCATGGTGATCGACCGCAAAGCCATGTTCGTAGGATCCATGAACCTGGACCAGCGCTCCCTGCACATCAACAACGAGATCGGTATTCTGTTTCTCAACCCGGAGGTCGCCGCTGAAAGCGCCGAGACATTCGACCATAGCATCGAGAAGGTGGCCTTTCGGCTGGAGCTGGAAAAAGCCAGTAACGGTGCCGCCGCTATTCACTGGCACCTGAAAAAAGACGATGGCGAAATCATCTACGACAAAGAACCTTATGTCAGCTTCTGGAAAAAATTGGCCGTATGGTTTATCGGTCTGTTGCCGGTGGAATCCTTGCTGTGACAACATAGGAAAACCTCAGAACTGCCAAAAGGAAGGTGAGCCGAGTAAAACCTTGCCGGCCGATTAGCGATTCCTTCGTGCCTGTCTTTGGTTGAAACGGACTTGCTGCCAGCGGTCGCAAAAGATGACACCCCGGAGGAAGATCTGTCATGTCGCCAAAGCGTGAAATGCGTTTGATGGTCAATAGATGGCTCACTGTTGTCTGGCTGTCATTTATTGCTGGTTGGGGCGGTCCGGTGATGGCTGATAATGTCCACGCGCCAACCAAGGATAAAACAGAAAGCCAAGCCGAACGCATCGCCGTGTGGTACGCCACCATAAGAAACAGCGTCGCACAGCGGTCCGACGGTGAATTCTACGGAGGGTTGCGGGGAGAATTGCGAATGGGCATCTGCGCACTGGATTTCACACCGATTCCCGGCCTTGAGCATATCGCGAATTCAGCACCGTTTTTCATCCCGGAAGAGCGAAAAGAACTGCAACGGATCGATGAATTTGTCCGAGATCGCTTATGGGAGACGATCGATGCTTTCACCGCCAACCCGTCGGGTAAAATCGTATTGTATATCCATGGGTACAATGTTGGCTTCGAAAAAAGCTGCCATCGAGCGGCAATTTTTCAACGATCGCTGAATCCACGCATTCGATTGCTGTTGTTTAGCTGGCCCGCCGACGGCAACGTTCTTTCCTATACCCGTGACGAAGCCGATTTGGTGTGGAGCGTACCGCAAATCGCATCTATTCTCCAGGAGCTCACACTGAGAGTTGGACCCGAAAGGCTGGAGGTGGTGGCTCACAGTCTGGGGGCCCGCGGTGTCGTAATGGCGCTGTCAAGGATTGCGTGCAAACACGCGAGGAATCCACTGGTAAACGAATTGATCTTGGTTGCACCGGATATCGACAAAGACTATTTTTTCGACGCCTGGCCAGAAATAAAACCGTTGATCAGACGCACCACACTTTATGTATCCGAAAATGACAGAGCTTTGCGCGTATCCCATGCAGCTCATGGATACCCCCGACTTGGCGAGGCTGGCCAACACCTGACCGTTCTGGCGGGAATCGAAACCGTCGATGTCTCACCTGCGGGCAAGCGTCGATTCTCCGGGCACATTTATCACCTCTATCATCCAGCGGTTGTTGAGGATCTGCAAGTATTACTGAATACCGGCCGTCCGGCCGATCAACGTTCCAATCTTCAACGGGTCAGGCATCGGGATGGATCTTATTGGCGATTGGATCCAAAAAATCCACAGCCAACGGTCGAATAGGTGCTCCGGCGGTAGTTGAATACGTATTGAAGTGGGCTTATCTCAACCTCATCGTTGCAACGTTGGGGTCAACCCCAGCCTACCAATCCTGTCGACTGAATGAAATGATTTACACTTTAACCCAATAAGATACGCCATGAAACGTTCCACGATGGTTCGCCTTTTATCAGTCATCAAAGATGAAACAATTATTATAGCAGCCTTGCTCCACGATACCGTTGAGGACACGGATACAACTTTCGAAGAGTTGAAAGAATTGTTTGGCGATGAATTACGCCAAGTTGTCGGAGAGGTTACGGACGACAAATCACTTGAAAAAGGGAAACGAAAAGATCTCCAGATTCAACACGCACCCACCTTGTCACCAGCGGCTAAGCAAATAAAAATTGCGGATAAAATCTGTAATATTAGAGATATTACCAATGCACCGCCCACCGGATGGTCTATTGAAAGAAAATTGGAATATTTGAAATGGACCTCAAATGTCGTTATGGGCTGCCGTGGCGTTAATAAAAGGCTGGAAGATATATATGATGTAACCCTGAAAATAGGATTAGAGAATCTTAAATTGGATTGATATTTTGTTGAGTCTTGAAAAATGATGCCGCATGAAGACGAAACTCGTACCAGGTTACCTGTCCTGGCTTATACTTGAATTGACACAACTGAAAATCGAGGCAGGACAATATGGTATCACACCCGCTCAGAATTACTCTGCACCGTTGATGAGTTGGAGTAAGTGCAGGTTTCGAAGAGACCCTTTTTCGTTCGATATCTTGTACGTATCTGTACAGTCCAGAATTTCCGTTGACTAGACTGCGACTCAATATATCTGTAATTCTGGTTTCCGGCGCTAAGCAACGTAGTCCCTGTAGCTAATGAACTTGTTCACCAACCTTGATTTACCTTGATTTACACTGAAAATTGTGTTCATTTTAGAATTTAAAGCATATGCACAAGTTTCTGTTAAATACTCCCCACTTTTTTGTTTTATCTGGTTATCTACAATGCTGAAGTGATAACGGCATAACAAGCCGGATTTTTATTGTTTTTAGTCTAAAAAGGCTGTTTCCGATAAATTGTCTGTATTTTCAATTGCATAACGCAATGTCACTTTAGCTTTATGGATAACCAGTTTGTTTTAATATCATTTTATTAGGGAAAATTTTCCCGGCTGCCGTCATGTAGAGAGAAAGGCAACTAAGTTAATCATCGCCGAAACGTTAATCTTATAACATCAACCGAAGTTAATTGGGGGTGGTAATGAAACGATTTTACTTATTTATTTCGATCTGTCTTTGCTCCCTTTTATGGGCATGTGGAAATATTTTGTATAACGCTAGAACTGGAGACATTGATCGTATTGAAAAATCATTGAGCCATGGTGTGTCGATAGAAACAAAGAATCAGGCTGGGAGCACACCGCTTATCATAGCAGCGTATAGTGGACAAACCGAAGCGGTTGAATATCTGTGCAAAAAAGGAGCGAATGTAAATGCCCAGGCCGATAATGGAACAACAGCCTTAATAAATGCAACCTATTACAATTTCTATGATGTTGCCAAAGTTCTATTAGAATACAATGCAGACAAAACCCTGAAAGACAATCACGGAAATACAGCATACGATTATGCTTCGCAATACGAATATACCCGATTAATTTCTTTGTTAGGTGGTAATTAGATACCAGGGTTATCGTGACACGATTGCTCAATGGTCAAACGAGAAAAACATCTCCACCAGTGTGCCGATTGCAGATAGCGACATTTCGACCATTCAAAATCGGTTAAGGGGCCGGTACAGATACCAATACCATATCTTAACTTTGGCCAGATAACAGATTGATTGAGATAATTACCAGCCTAACCAAATTAAAGATACCATCGTTTGCGGCTATCAGGTCAAGAAAATCTTCTTTTGGAAAATCACATGGCCATCTGGTAGATCCAATACGTGACACCCTTACCCCTACCATGATCTAACTCGTCCACTCGACTATATGAGTCAAGAATCGATTCAAAACAGAAGGGAGCTTTTTCCATTCAACACTCATTATTATCCTCTATTAACCAGCCTACCATATAAACGATTTAAAGCAAATGTTCATTTGATGTTCGACGCGTCCTTAATATTCTGTAATTCAAGAAACATGGTAGGGTGCAATCGGTAAGTGGGTGCTTCGCACGGGAGCCCTTGCTCTCTTCTTTCCAGGTTTCCTTTATGGTGGCCTGATTTCTCTTTAGTACCAACTAAAAAGGCAGAGCCCCGTTAAAGGCTCTGCCGTGTACCGCTATTTCAGCGGATTTTAAATTTATTGCTTATATTTTCAAACCTCTGCCCTAATAAAGCTAAGCCACATCGAATCGAACATCGTAGGGTATAGTATGTATTGCTTTGTCTGCAAATCGCCGGAACCTATCAATGTGAACAATGCGCATGGAGATCTTGAATAACCAGCGGTAGTAGAATTTCGGCATCAAATTGACATTTCGTATTCCGAACAACTCTTGCTCAGCCCAATAGTACAATTTCAGTCGGTTCCGGCGATAAGCAAAATTCCTCAATGGCATCAATATGGCTTTCTTTAGACGTTTCATTTCAACTAACCCATCACATCGATACCCAGATCACATCCCAGGTTCTTGTCAGGGTTTTCACATTTGAAGTTTGCCTCGCGGGTATCAATGTGTCCTTCGTTTTTGTCGTCAGTGTAATCCTGAACATTATTCTCTGCCATAGTATCACCTCATTGGTTGCGTGGTTTGTTGTTGGTTGTTTTCCGTTTTTTCTTGTCACAATTTACTGCATCAAGGGATTTGGGCAATGTGAGCCGGTTGACTGTTTGGTGGTAGGTGAAAGCTACCAATTGAATGGCAATCGTTGGCAGGAATTGAAGTAAGAAGGGACAGGCCCGGGCAAAGGTCAACTCGGAAAAGATGACGAAATGAGAAAGGATGTCATGCACCGGATCTGGGATCTGTTATCGGAAACAAAAATGAAACCGTAGAGGACATAGAGCCGACGCCCTTTGCCTGACCTATTATCAATCAAAGTTACTTTTTGCCCATTTGCTTTGAGGAGAAAGAACATGCAGTCAATTTCCCACTTATCACCGGCTGAGGATGGAGGGTTCCGCGCGATCGGTATTACCGACAACGGAGTTAAAGATCGTGTGCCGATTCTCGAAGCCCGGGCCGCTGCCGTTCCGCCAACAGGAACAGAACCAGGCTATTACCTGATCCTGGGTCAAAAGCTTGAGGCTCTTCCCAATGGAAAGCGGCCGCTCTTGTTATTGGCTGAAGGCATGGATGACAATCAAGGGAAGCTTTTAAAACGATTGGGTGACGATGCCCGGCGTCTGAATGTCCGAGTGATTTACGCGATCGATGGCACAGGATTTCACACGGCTTTATGGGAACTCTTTAGGAGTGCCCAGGGAATTCGGATACAGCCGGCGCCGTTTCCCGAAGACCTGGAATATGGCCTCGCTATGATTCGGGAATGGCTGCAAGACAAGGCTTTGGATGTACCGGATGTCCGGTACCAGCAAACCGAACTCAGGAGCCAGCTTGAGCGTATGATGGCAAAAAATATGGGATTCGTGGCTGATGCCCTTCGTTTTCTGATCGGTGGCTTTGTGCAGTATCAACCGCACCGGGCTGTCAGTGCCCAATCGGAGCGGCGGCCGTTTTATTGGGGGTAGTTATCGGATGGACACGCTTTTTTAAGTTAATTCTTTCGGCTTATTAATTGTGCGGACAACGAATTCGTGGGAAACAGCCGGTTTTTGTTCTTCGTTAAACCGGACTTCCCAAACAAACTTGCCAACTTGATCAATCTTGAATGGGATTACAAAGAGATCCATATTGTAATGCCTGCCTATTTTTAGATTTCCTGGGGGGGTCAATTCAGGGATCTCGGCCTTCTCATTGCTTGGGCTCCTTAAGACAACCTTAATTGATTTAATCGAATTAAAGGCCTTTTTAATTTTTCGGAATGAGACAGCAAGGCAGATTTTGGGCATCAGTTGTGGAATGGATTCAACGATTATGTCATCATAAATACCCATAAGCGACCGTTTGTTTCCGACTTCGCGACGGATATCATCGCACACAATAGTAATGATTTGGTCGGCGTATTTCATGGATCAGGCCATATACCCTTCTATTTGGTGGGTTCCACTTGCAGCCGGTGATGTTCCTGTAACAGCCATATTATTAGACATTTCACCAGAAAGCACTGTGCTAAAATAACAATGTTTTATTACATTAATATCCTTTTCCAACTTTGCGATTCGGTTTCGATCAGACAAAAGGCTTACAATAAGCGTATTTAAAGAAACACCTTCTCTTTCTGCCTCCCTTGATAATTCAGCATGGAGCCATTTGGGCAATCGCACACGCAGTTGACCACTAAATTCCGGCATTTTTTTCGGGTCGGGTAACTGACAGCCATCCTCCTCAAAAACTTTTAGATATGCTTCTTTGGCCACCTCAAGCTCTTCCAATGCTTCGGCGCGAGTTTCTCCGAATGCGCTGAGGCCTCTTAACTCTGGAACGAATGCAATATATCCTTCATCCTCATCGCTCCATTGGCAGATCACGGAATACAGGTCGTCTCGGGCCATGGTTACCCCTCCTTAAGCAAACCATAATCATCGATAAATTGAAGCAGTTGTTTCACCTGATACGGTTTGGCCATCCCATTTTTATTTTGAATCGAGAGTGTGAATATTGGTGGAGTTGATCTTTTATACGGAACATGGCTGCCGCTTCCCGGGCGTGGTTCCATGCCGAACATTTCACAAAGCCTGCAAAGCTCTGTGAACTTAAGGTTTTTTGGGTTAGTTCTGGCTTTTTCCAGTAGCTTTTCGTTACGGCTCAAGATTCAACTCCGGCCGATAGTGGTTCCATATGTGGAACCACTATCAATTGTTATATCGGCATTGGTTTAAAGTAATCAAGGAATTTTCAGCCATGGCTAAAAAATAATCTATAGGGCACTACATATGGTGTAATTTTACACCATCGCTCACTATGGAAACATGGTGCCCATATATGGTGGCCGCTATTGGGACCTTTTTCTGGGCCATGGCCGCCAGGTACGATTGCCACCGGTGGCAATCCGAGTCGGTGCTTGCCCCCAAAGATGATGGTCGAAAATCGACCGGCTTCTCGATCGTTCACCATCTCATCATCCATCATTGTCTTCTGTTAGCCGCCACAGCATTTTTTGAATTTTTTCCCACTTCCACAAAGGCAAGGTGAATTTCGGCCTATTTTTCCTAAGTGACGCCCTTGATATATCATACCCTGCAAAAGTTGCATCCGTTTGATGATTGGTAAATACTGATCGGAGGGGATACTCTTAATAGAACCAGTTGCTGCCTCTTCAATTGCAAATTTAGTTTTGGCCAGTTGGATAAATTCTATGATTATGGGATGATTGGAAAATGGTTTTCTTTTGTTGTCAACGCGATATCCTTCTATAGAAAAAACAAATTTTCTATCTTGATCCTTTAAAAACAAAACCTTTTCAACGCCATCGTTTCTGGCAGAAATATCCTTTAGCCTACGATCTGGTGATTCCCACACGGCATGGAATTCAGCTTCTAACATGACAGTTGGCCATTCCCAGATAGCCCAGCCATATTGAATGCTGCCACCATTCGCTTTGCACTTTTCTTTTACGTTATAAAAACAATGGTTAACATCGGTCCATTTCTCGGGGGTAACTTTCAAGAACTCCGGCATCTTACCCTTTTGAATAATAGAACAGAAGTCAACAACAGCTTGTGTGATTTCCAGAGGTGTTCGTGTCGCAGGCAAGCTTCTTTCCTTACTTATTCTTCTCCGATAATTTTCCATCCTGATCCATAAGGGTTGTTCGGGCTATCTGAGGAATATGGATTTCCAGCTCCATATGGATTGTTGATGCTTTCGGAGGAATAGGGATTGCCATATCTCCCATAGGGGTTAGAAATGGACTCGGGATCGTGTGGGTTATTGCTCAACTTGCCTCGATAATTGCCCTGGCTGTCATATAATTTTGGGGCGTTTGTTGCGAATGGGTTCGTTGCCGATTTGGAACTGAAAGGGCTCCCATATTGTCCATACGGATTGTTAACACTTTTTGAACCATAAGGGCTGCCGGCTCCGTATGGATTATTTGTTGAGTCAGAATTATAGGGATTTGAACTCAGGTTACCGAGATCTTCGGCATATGAAAAACTAAAAACTGCGACCACAATAAATATCCCTAACAAAAACTTTTTCATTATAAGCCTCCTATTCGTTATCTATGCCAAAAGTCGCAGGCGGTGAATAATTCCCTAAACCTGGAGGTGGTGGAATTGTGAGTCTGAATAAAGTTTAAGAGTTGTTGCAGCCCCCTTTATATTGATTTCACCAGGGAATTTTTCCCCTGTCGGGAGCGTAAAGGTTCCAGCTTTCTTTAATCCTTCATGTTTTTTCAATGATAAGACCCTATAATTAAACTGAATGGTCTTTTTGGATGCCTCAAACTTTAATTCTTGGCGGATCATTGCTGCTGAAACTGGTGAAACGCCCGGCGGGGTTGAACAAAAAATTATCAGTGGGGAAAGGGCGCTTCAACCTGTACCACCGTCTCCATCCCCGCTGCGAACAGAACCGGAACCACCAACATGGTCCTTGGTTCTGGTATTGAGATTCCACATTGCGGAAAACCATTATCAAATATCGTGGTAACAGAACCGAACATTTAAACATCAATCCCGTCGCTGCCATGCGAGGTTCTTTTGATTTTACGACTTCCTGCATTCGGTTGTAGTGACAAAATTCTGGGCAATTGGCTGGACTATCGTCTTTTTGGTTTTTTTAGCCCAGTAATTCCTGCATGATTGTAACTGTCGTAGATATCCTTTTTAACCACCAAAGATATGTGCCTTGAGTCTATAGTTCTTTTATAGATCATCCGCATGGTTTCTTCACGGAGACTTCCTTTTTCCTCGATGTTGGGACAAAACTGGTTAATTTAATCTTTTGATATTGGATAAGGACTTTCGTCAAAGTCGATTGCGCAATCCTGTTCAAAACATTTATGCTCCGCACATTTAAAAACAAAATGCGAATGTCCATTGCGGAGACCGCCTGGTTCAAAGTGATGTAGTTGGGTGGTAGTAGTGTAAGAATGGACTAATGCAATTTGGGAAAAGGCACCGGTAAAACCAACACAGATAAACCATCGTGCTTTATCGCTATCACCGTATCGATTGTAAGGGAAATTGTCCCAACGGAAGACTGAGCCAACTTTTAGCTCGACACTCAATGCGAAAGTGCTTTTTGGGTTAAATAGACCGCTTCGGGAAAGGTCAGTTCATCCTTGGGTTTATTTGATATATCATCTTTGAATTCCAAAGCTTTATCTATCAGTTTGTTGGTCGGAGTTCGTTTCCAGGCGAGAATATCCTGATGGGTGGCATCGCTCATGATCCTTGACGTCACCCATTGCTGGGCATAAAAATCCAACAACCTTTTCATCAACTCAATTTCATAGTCGCTGAAATAATCCAAATCCGGTTTTGAGGTGGCCACCACCTGCTCGCCAAACTGATCCGGAATGAATTTGCATCCAGTGACACCATCCTTGCCTTCGTAGACTTCCAGTGGCACTGGTCCGCGTTCCATTGCACGGTATGTAAGGTCTAAGGTTGGTCTGCCAGTTTCCCGAATACTGCAGAAGTCAAGGAAAGCAAGGTATTTATATAGGTAGGTTTGATATAGCGGTTTCTTCACCTTTTTTCGGTGTTCCTGGGCAAAGAAAATTGCCGCATTTTTTATTTTTTCATCTCGGTATGGAATCATTGATGTCTTTCGCAGGCCGAAAGCCTATCCTTTAAAAACTTTGCAATTGAACGCTTGTCAATGGAAAGGCGCTTTATCTGGTATCGGCACTTTTAAGATAATGCTTGAGCAGACACTATCAACACCCGGATTTGGAGTCCGGTGTCCTAATTATATAAAGGTGCTATGCCGAAAAGTGGGACCGGCTATTAGAATCGCAAATTTGACATATTTTGGGACTATTTTGGGATAAAATTAGAAATGTAAAACTTCATGAAATCGTAACTGTTTTATTACTAACTGAATTAATTGGTGCCCCCGGCAGGATTCGAACCTGCGACCTACGGATTTGGAGTCCGGTGGTCTTACAATTCGCGCTACAGGCATAGCTTGAAAATTTAACCGAAGTTGATGTTTTTGGGGTTTCGTGGTGGGTATAGTGGTGGGTGTAAGAAAAAGGGCTTAGCGTTTTATTTCGCTAAGCCCTTGATTTGTTTGGCTCCCCAGCACGGACTTGAACCGCGGACCCAGTGGTTAACAGCCACTTGCTCTGCCGACTGAGCTACTGGGGATTATAAGGTTTCTTTTGCAGTGGTGACGGCTAAAGAAGCGTCTTAAATAGTCGACCATGATTTGAATGTCAAGCGCTTTTTTGGCCCGGGAATAGTGGTTCGCCCGTTCTGTCCCGCTGTTTTGAAAAAGATTCTAACGTGTTGAAATACAATTATTTGTTATCTTTAATGCACCCCTCTTATCCTCCGCGATTCATGCCTTCCTTCCACCGGTATTGACCCGCCTTGTGCGACGGCCATTGACCGAATTTAATGCGTGCAACCATGGTAATGGCTGGTCAGGGTTTGAGGCGAGACAGCCGCTTTATCGAGAAGCCATCCCAAAAATGTTTTTGGCCCAGTCTCTGCTTTGGTTCCTTGTTTCAAGTCCTCGACTTACATCAGTATGCACCCCAAGGGCACTTCTTTCAGGGCCCCCGCGGGTTGAAACGCGGCTCCGCCTTGACCTTGAATCAAAACCCTATTTTTGAGATAGGTTCGAGACAGCTGGAATTCGATGGGGTTTTTCAAATAATTCGGTACATTAAGATACAGTATTTATAAATAATTGTCCTTACAGACAATTTTTTCATTTTTTCTATGAGTCTGGAAAGCCTTCTAAATATGGTGTTGACGAGGCTAAATAAAAGGATTAAGGATAAGTATAACTGTTCATAGAAAATATACAAAAGTACAAACAGATAGTCATGTAGAGCACCTTTTAATTGCTGATTCATCTAAAATTGCCGCCACAGGAGACCACCATGGAATTAACACTGTCTGAAAAAATCCAACTGTTGCGCAAGCGGCTGGGCTTGAACCAGGGCCAGTTTGGTGCCAAAGCCTTCAACACGAGCGAGGAGACCGGACGGACCAAGATTAAGAATATTGAGCTGGGCAAGCAAAAGCCCACGCCTGAAGACCTGACCCAAATGTCAAAGGTGCTGGATGTTCCGCCATCCGTGTTGCGCCAGGGTCAATCGGACGAACCCCCTGCCCAGGTCCCGTCGTGGCAGGGAGTGCTGGTGGACCAGGCTGTTCTGGATCGTTTCGAACAGCTGGGCCCATATTTGGAGATGCTCAACCGAGCGGTTTTTATCAACGATGAAGAACTGATCGAACATATTGCCGGCAAGCTGTCCGGCGTGTTTGTTTTCAGCGGCACTCTCAAGGCGATCAACAATTAACCCGCGGAGGTCGTGATGGACGATAACAACCGGGATTATCACTGCATGCGGGACCATTACCTGGAGTTGCTGTGGGCCGCGCAGAAAGTCGAGGACCGCCGCCTTACGGAATTGATTCTTCGGCGGCTCAAAGACACGGCCTTGGAAATGACAACGGCACCCGCGCCTGCCTGTGAAATTATTCCTTTCCCTCGTACAATTGTCTGTGCTGATGGATATGACGAGATTCGTCTGATATGGCCCCGGCAGCCATTGCGGCATCTGCTCTCCATGATCTGCGGATACGCCGCTGTTGTCGTTTTCTTCGGAGTTTTTGGAATTACTACGTAAACAAACCTTCTTTTCTATTTTTTTGCAGGTACAATACCACACTCTTTCCCAGTAACGGATTGAGCATACGGTCGATCCACCGGGTTACCCATGGCTTTTTCATGATATCCCAGACGAGCAGGCGATGGTAAAGGTTGACTGCTGCCGAGTCTGTTCGTGTCGGACCGACGAAACACTTGAGCCACCAGTAGGGGGCGTGGATGCTGTGGGCGTAGTGATGCCCCAGAAAGCGGGTACCCGCCCGCTCCAGCCGGTCGATCAATTCGCTTTGGCGATAGATACGAACATGGCCCTGGTTGGCGTTGAAATAGTCATCAGAGAGCGCCCAGCAGATGCGCTCGGGCAGGTAGCGGGGAACGCTGACCACCAGCGGTTTGCCATGCTTGAGTACCCGGATGATCTCTCGCATGGCCGATTCATGATCCGGAATGTGTTCCAGCACCTCACTGCAGACGACCAGGTCGAAGCAGGCGTCGGGGAAGGGCAGGCAGGTAACGTCGGCCGCGGAAAGGCACCAGGTGCCGCCCCCATGCTCGCCCAACCGGTCATGAAAGCTGAGCCGTTCACGCGCTTCCTTCAGATCTGTCGGGTTCAGGTCTGCTCCGGTCACCCTTACTCCCTTCAGCCGGTAGGCCGCGCAGGTGTGGCGGCCGGATCCGCAGCCGATGTCCAAGATGCGATCGCCGGGGCGGACAGCCAGGCGGGAGAATTCAACGGTATTCAAGGATGGTTTCCCGATAGGCGTCAACAGTCTTTTCGGCTGCGCGATGCCAAGTAAAGTGCTTTTGCACCCGCTGGTATCCACGTCGGCCAAGCCCATCGGCCTGATCCGGGTGGTCCAGCATGTCGGTAATGGCCCGGGCCAGGGACATGTGATCTTTCGGAGGGACCAGAATGCCCGCGTCACCCACCACTTCCGGAAGAGCGCCGCCCGTGGTGCTAATCACCGGCACCCCGCAGGCCATGGCCTCGCCCGCCGGCAGGCCGAATCCTTCGTAAACAGATGAGACTACCGCCATGGCCGCCCGGGCATATTGGCGGACAAATTCCGCATCGCTGATGCTACCGGTAAAGACGATCAAATCGCCGATGCCCAATCGCCGGATCAACCGGCTGATGCCACCGTTTTTCTTGGGTGTTCCGACCACTACCAGGCTGATGGCCCTTCTTTTTTTGGCTATTTCCGCCACCGCATGCAGCAGGTAGTAGAGTCCTTTGAGCGGGACGTCGGAACTGTTGGTGACGATGATGCGGCCCGGTTCCCGCTGGATCTCGGGAATGGGGTAGAAAAGTTTGGTGTTGATGCCGTTGGGAACAACTGCAAAGCGCTTCCGGGGAATCCTGAAATCCCGGGCGATGTCTTCCCTGGCGCATTCGGAGACGGTGATGATCCGGCGAAGGGTGCGAGATACCCGTTTTTGCATGCCGATGAAGGAGAACCAGCGCAGGTGCTTGATTTTTTTCCAAAAAGGCCTCACCGAACGCACGGCGATGTCCCGGTCAACCGTGATGGGGTGGTGGATGGTGGCCACGGTGGGAATCTTTTTGGCGATGGACCAGATGCCGTAAGACAGGCTCTGATTGTCGTGAATGATGTCGTAGCGCTGCATCCGGGTGCGCAAAAAGCGCTGGGCACGAATGCCGAAGGTAAAGGGTTCGGGAAACCCCATGGTCGAGACACCCGCCCATTCCATGATATTGACAGGGTCGCACAACTCCCTGAGGGTGGGAACCCGAAACAGACTCTCCGGATTGTACAGGTCCAGGCAGGCCGGCCGGTGGGTGGGGATGTCCGGGTCCAGACCGGGATCCGGTGGGCCGGAAAACACTTCGACGTGGTGGCCGATATCTTTGAGTGCCCGGCTCAGGTTTTTCAGGTAAACACCCTGGCCTCCGCAGTGGGGATTGCTCCGGTAGCTCAGCAGGCAGATGTTAAGGGGACGTTCCAGGCTGCTAGTCATAAGCGTTAAACAGGTAGTCCTTCCCACGTGGCAAAATAGAACCACTTACCGCCCTGCTGCATAACGCGTCAAGTGATTTCATGCTTTAATTTAGGGTCGATAGGTAATGAAGGGGTGCAGAAAATAAGAAAAACAGGCAAAAATTACAATAACCAAAAGCCAAATGACAAATAAATCACAATAGCCAAATTCAAAATTCCAAACCTCATGGTCTTGAAGAAAGGCTATTTCAATCATCAATTTTAGAGAAATCAATATGACAAACGACGGTTGGCTTTTGCCCTTTTTGAGATTAGGATATTGTACTTAGGAATTTATTTGAGATTTATGACTTGAATCTTGTAATTTGCAGTTTCCGGTGTGTCCGGGGTAGCACAGCCTAAGGAGGATCCGTGGACAATGCGATGCCCGATGCAGTGACGCTGGTGGAAGTGGGGCCGCGTGATGGCTTCCAGTTCGAAAAAACGGTGGTTCCCACCTGCCGAAAGCTGTCTGTGATTGCCCGGTTGGTTGCAGCCGGGCTGAAACAGATTCAGGTGGCCTCCTTTGTCCATCCGGAAAAGGTGCCCCAGATGGCCGATGCCGACCCATTGATCAGACAACTTCCCCGCCAAGACGGTGTGGTCTACACGGCATTGGTGCTCAACCGGCGGGGGCTGGACCGGGCCATGGCGTCGGGCATCGCGGCCGTGGAAATCTCCCTTTCCGCCAGTGATTCCCACAGCCGTAAAAATGCAGGCATGGCCCATGGAGAGGCACTGGAACACGGGCTGCGCATGATTGACCAGGCGATATCCGCCGGCCTTCACGTCCGAGCCAGTCTCCAGTGCGCCTTTGGTTGCGTAGATGAAGGGCGGATTCCCACCGCTCGCATTGCGGGCATTGTCCGGCGGTTTGTTGAGCACGGGGTCCATGTACTGGCTCTGGCGGACACCACCGGTATGGGATCACCGCCCCTGATAGAAGCGGTTCTGGATGCGGTACTTCCTCTGGCCGGCCGTTTGCCCCTGGCGCTGCACCTTCACGACACCCGCGGCCTGGGACTGGTTAACCTGATGGCCGCATTGAAATACGGCGTTTCGATTTTCGACACTGCTCTGGCCGGCATGGGCGGATGTCCCTTTGTTCCTGGCGCGGCCGGTAATATCGGCACCGAAGACACCGCCCACCTGCTGGAAAGCCTGGGGATTCATACCGGTGTGAATTACCGACAGGTGGGTGCTGTTTCGCGCGAAATGGAGACGTTTTTTCACCAATCCTTCCCCGGCCGGATGCACCGGTTGTCGGCCTTTCAAACACCGCACGAATCGATTTAAATCGGATTGCCCCGCCGGTCCTTTTTTTAACTGAACGCCTTTAGTTTACAATCGGCCTGCCGATATTTGGAACATGTCAGGCAAGTGGCTTTAGTGGACAGCGCTAATTTGCGGTAGGGTTCCGAAACCAGATTCATTCACATAAATTCGATCAACGATGACGCTAATGACAGACGCACCCAAAGAGACCCTTTTGTTTGTGGATGACGAGGAAAGTATCCTGGAGGTGGCTTCGGAATATTTTATGGCAAAAGGGTACCACATTCTGACTGCTGAGAACGGCCGCCTTGCCGTCGACATCATTGAAAAAGAAAAAATAGACTGCTGCTTCACGGACATCAACATGCCCGAAATGGATGGGCTGGAACTGGCCGAATACATCCGAACGGTGGACAACACCATTCCGGTCATCATCATGACTGGCTATCCGTCCCTGGACAACACCATCCGCACCTTGAAAAACGGTGTGGTCGACTTTCTGATCAAGCCGGTCAACCTGAATCAGTTGGAAATCTGCGTCAAACGGGTGCTGCGGGAGCGGCAGCTGTTTATCAAAAACATTTTCCTGACCCAGGAGGTGGAAGGCAAACACCGGATCGAGAGTCTCAATCGAGAGCTGACATACAAAGTCGAGGAACTAAACACCCTCAACCGCATCATGACCGACTTTGCCACCATCGACTCCAGCTTCGACCTGTTCAAGCGGGTGGTCGACCTGTCCACTGAACTGACCCACGCTGACGAGGCCTGTTTTTACGTCATCAACGAAGCGATTCAACGGCCGGTGCAAGTGGCACGGTCCGTTGCCGGCGGAAACGGGGGCCCGCCGCCACAGCTGAAGCATTCAACTGCGTCATGTGTCGATGAAGAGTTTGCCTGCAGCAAGGATATCAGTCAGTTGATCATGGACAATTGCGATGAGGACAAGCCCTTGCTGATCCATGAAAACGGCAACGTGCGGGGGGTGCCCGAAGCCATCCAATCCCTGATGCTCGTACCGCTGAACATCCGCAAGAAAGTGTTCGGCGTATTGGCCGTATCGTCGCTGAACGGGGATGTCCGCTTTTCGGAAAAGGACCTGTATTACATGTCGTTCATGACCAACAAGGCGGCGTATGCGATCGAAAACGTCGCCCTTTATGAAAATATTTATGAGAACCTCCTGCAATTTTGTTACGCTTTTGTGCGGACCATTGAAGCTCGCGATCCATACACAGAGCAGCATTCCAGCCGAGTGACCCGGATTGCCATCGCCCTGTGCCGGGGCATGGGCGGCAGTCAGGAGGAGCAGGATATTCTAAACGTCGCCGGCCAGCTTCACGACATCGGGAAAATCGGTATCCGGGATGACATTCTGCTCAAGCCCGGCCGCCTGACCGATGAGGAGTTTAGCATCATCAAGCAGCACCCGGTAATCGGTGCCAATATCGTCGAGTGCCTGGGCCTGTGGGACCGGGAAAAGAACATCATCAGATGCCACCACGAGCGTTATGACGGCAAAGGCTACCCCGATGGCCTGGTCGGTGAAAACATCCCCATGCTGGCCCGGATCCTCTCTGTGGCCGACGTATACGATGCCATCGCATCCGATCGTGCTTACCGCAAGCGCATGGAAGAGTCCAAGATCCTCGAGATCATGTATGGCGGCTCCGGTACCCAGTTCGATGCCGGTGTCATCGATACATTCCGATCGCTTTACGACCAGGGCGTTTTAAAAGCAATCAACGAAACCTCGCCGTGATGCCTCACACGCATTTCCACGGGACCACGTATATCGTCTGAGGCTGGGAACCTTTATCGATGCCGGTATTGCCGGTGAAAGATTCAATTCCGACGATTGGCTGGTTGGGGCGGGTTTTGAATTGGTCATGTCGGCAGAAATAGCCTGGGGCAGTTTTTCCGCACTCCGGATAGGTGTGGCCTGGCCCCTCGTTTATCCGGGATATGTCAAAGACAGCGGTGCCAAGATTGTGATCCAGCTTGGACGGCCGCTGTAGTCTGCTTGATTGCCAAAGGCAACATCTCTTTATCAATTGTGCAGAATGGTGTAAGAGGCTGTGCATCATGAACCAGACCCCTGATCGCCGGATTGCGCCGATCAGGAATAACCGAAAAGGTGCCTTATGCCGGCCTGGTCGGAACCACAGGACCTGAAGACATGGATGATGCGGGCGCTGAGTCTCCGGGGGACAGTGCTGTTGCTTTCCGTACTGGCCATTCTTATTTCCGAAGTGCGCTTCAGTTGGGTGGAGGTCCTGGTGGGTCGCTATCTGGCGGTTACCAACAACCACCGGCCGGAATCGGGCAGCGTATGGGAGCAGGGCCGCTTGAAACAGGTGGCCACCCAGACCTTGGAGCAGATGGTGACCCAGCAGCTCACCGCCCAGCGTGAAGCCCGCGAGGCCAGTTCGCTGGCCCAACTCATCGACGGTCTTTCTGTGTCCCAGGGGGCCATGATCTCCGCAGCGCAGTTTAAAACCCTTTACAGTCAGATCCCCGAGGCCGTCGCCTGGACCCTGTTTTCACCCGTCCTCATGCTGCGCATCAGCGCCGAAAAGAGCTGGGACCGGGTGTATATGGAGCGGGAAAATGGCCAGGTGGGGATCTACCTGCTGGATCGCGGCAACAATGTGCTCAGTTACACGACCCTGAACGAGCAGCAGCTCAAATCCACCGGCACCGAACCGCACATCCAGGCAGGGACCTTGGACGGGCAGACGGAGTTTGCCGGCCGCATCTATCCGGCGGATCGGTTTTTCATGGCTTTGGACACCCTTTCGCCGGAGACCCAGCGGGGTGTGCTCTCCCATCCCGGCACGCTGCTGGCCGCTCAAGGGACCCCCGTGCGTGTGGGGGTCAGTGATGAAGTCAACGCCGATATGATTCGAATCGGCATCGAGATGGACACCCCCCAGGGGCGGCAGATCGTGTCGGCCATGGGCCAGGAGTGGGCCGTCTGGCAGGTTCGCATGCTGCTGGAGCCCCGGCTTTCCAAACCCCCTTCCAGCAAGATGCGCTGGCCCCTCAGGCGGGAGGATCGATGACTGTTAGCCTGCGCTTTTTCCGGGCCGTCACCGCCTTTATTTATCTGATGGCGGCCGTTGGTGCCCTGGCGGGAATGGGTCTGTTCTGCCTGTTCCTTGTCGCCGTCAAGGATTTGCCGCAGGTCCCCGAACCCATCGGCCGCATCAACGACACACCCGCCACCGAAATCTTCAGTGTCGACGGGCAGCGCATTCTGACCATCGGTGGACGGGAAACCGTTGCCCTGGATGACGTCTCATACCCTTTCATTCAGGCTATGCTGGCCACAGAAGACCACCGGTTCTGGGAACATCGGGGCGTCAACAAGATACGCACCGTAAAGGCTTTGTGGGTCACCTTGTTCGAATCGGGAAAAATTCAGGGTGCCTCCACCATTACCCAGCAGCTGGCCAAAAACCTGTTTTTCAGTTTCGAGCGCACCTGGGTGCGAAAGTTTCGGGAACTGCTGGTGGCCCTTCAGATCGAAGCCCAGTTTTCCAAACAGGAAATCCTTGAGGCGTATATCAACCAGATTCCCTTCGGTGTCGGTGCCTATGGCATCGGCGAGGCAGCGCGCACCTTCTTTGGAAAACCGGCCGGTGGGCTGACTCTGGCCGAAGCGTCATTGTTAGCCGGTCTGCCTAAATCGCCCACCCGGTACAACCCGTTTCGATATCCGGAACGTGCCCGGGCCCGTCAGCAAGTGGTGCTGCAGCGAATGGTAACCACCGGTATGATCAGTCGCGAAGAGGCCATAGAAGCCGAAGCCGTTTCGGTTGACCTGCGTGCCCAGGGCCGTTCGCTGAGGGTGGACAGCTATTTCCTGGACGCGGTGATGAAATCGCTGGAAGAGACCTATAGCCCCGAAGTCGTCTACCATGGCGGCCTGCGAGTCTACACGACCCTGGACGCCGGCATGCAGCAGCAGGCTGAAACAGCGCTGCAACAGGGGATTGCCAAGCTGGAAGCCCAGATGGACATGACCCACCGGTCCGAGGAGACCGTGGTGGAAGACGACAACGGGCTGCAGGGCGCGCTGGTTGCTGTGGATGTCAATACCGGGGCGGTGAAGGCATTGGTGGGCGGACGGGATTTCTTTCAAACCCCATATAACCGCGCGCTGCAGGACAACCGGCAGCCGGGATCCGGTTTCAAACCCTTCCTTTACTATGGGGTGTTGGAAAACCTGGACAAGACGCCGGCCGATGTGATGGTGGATCAACCGGTTTCCATACCTGTGGCCGGCAAGGCGCCGTGGAAGCCGCGCAATTTCAAACGCACCTACGAGGGTCCCATGGTGATCAAAAAGGCCTTCACGGAGTCGGTTAACACCGTTGCAGCTCAACTGGTCTCCGCCGTCGGTCCCGATGCGGTGATCAACACCGCCCGGCGCTGCGGCATCACCAGCTACCTGGCCCCGGTCTATTCCGTCGCGTTGGGCACCTTCGGGGTCAGTCCCCTGGAGATGGCCGCCGCCTATGCCACCTTTGCCTCAGGAGGCGTGCGGCATCCACCCTACTGGATCCGTCGGGTGGAGGATGTGAGCGGCCGGGTGCTGCAGGAGCATATCATCACCGGTGAACGGGTTCTGAATGAATCGATCAATTTTCAGCTGGTGGATATGATGGCCGGCGTCATCGACGATGGCACGGGCGATGGGGTCCGGCGAATGGGCTTTGCCCTGCCGGCCGCCGGTAAAACCGGCACCACCAACGATTACAACGACGCCTGGTTTACCGGTTTTACGCCCAACCTGAGCACATCGGTCTGGGTGGGGTTTGACCGGGGGCAGGGCATGCGGGATAAAAACGGCGCAGGTATTACCGGCGGGCGCGGAGCAGCGCCCATCTGGGCGCAGTTCATGAAACAGGCTACGGAAGGCGAGCCGCCCAGGACCTTCGTGGCACCGCCGGATATCTATTTCAAGAAAGTGAATCCCGAAACCGGTTCGTTAGCCGGGTTCTGGACGCGCGACCCGGTTACTGTGGCGATGAGAAAAAAACAATCTTAACGGATATGGGATACCTGTTTAAACATCTGGCTGTCCGGCTGTGGGTGGCCCTGGTCATCGGCGGCATTACCGCCCTGTTGGTGCTGTCGCCTTTTGCCGGCGCCGTGGGACCCGGATGGATGATCGTACCCGGCCTGGGGCTGCTTGCCGCTGCATACTGGTTTACGGGCGTGGCTTTCGCTGCCATGGGGCGTCGCCGACTGGAGCGCCTGCTTGGCGAGGCCACCGTGTGGGAGCGGGCCGGTATGCCCCGGGAGGTGCGCCAGGCCCTTGCCCGGGCTGCAGGTACGGTTGACAGCTTCTTTTTCTCGCCACTATCCCGACGAGCGCCGGCCGGGCGGCTGCTGGCTCAAACGGCACGGTTTCAGATGGCTCAGACAGCACCTGAATCCTCATCCGATGCCATTGTCGGCGCCTATCTGCGCACTTTTCCCCGTGACCGGGACGCCGCCGTCAAATGGCTTGACCGGGTGTTGGCCGGAAGGGCGTTGACCCATCAATCCCATGACATCGCCGCCAGGATTGGGGCAACTCACCCCGAGGACATGGCCATCCAGCGGATGCTGGCCCAGTTTTACCTCTCCGAACGGCGCGGTGACTTTGCCGCCCTGCAGACCTACGGACTGTTAATCGATGCCGGGGAACCCCTGCCGGACAATTTGATCGGTGACATGGCGGACCTGTTCCTGGCAGAGCAGCGTCCGGACAGGCTGGCCCTTAAGGTATATCTGGACGTCTATACCCGCGGTGGACGTGACAAACGCCTGCTTCCGGGCATTGCCGCCTGTTGTCGGATGATCCATCCTGGCCCGCTGACCCTGCCCCTGCTGGAAAGGGCCGATGATGTGATGGCGGGCATTGCCGCATCCCAGCGCAGTAAAATGGCGGCTGCCTTTTTGCCCGAGACGACCGATTCCGGCCCGGGACAATCGGCCAGAGAACACCGGATAAAGCGGCCGGCCATCGGTCCATTGATCCGCAACACATTGACCGGATTGAGGAGAACGGCTTTCGAGTTTGCCGGCGTTGCTTCCGACCAATTTCGAAAGACCCGGGGGAGATTATCATCCAGGCGGGCCAAATTGGTGCTGAAATGGTCGGCCATGGGGCTGTTCATGATCGGTGTGGGGTGGTTGGTGATCAATACCGTCACTCATTTTGCCGTTACTTTCAAAACGGTGGAAAAAGAGCCGGTTACGGTAGTTGCCCCGGTCACCGACCCCTTTACCCTTCAGGTGGCGGCTTATCTGAACGAAACCGATGCCCGGCGCTATGTGGATCAGCTGAAAGGCCAAGGGTTGGATGCCTACTGGACCCGGGCCTCCGGGTCCAACAAAACCTGGTATCAGGTGCGCATTTCCCATTTCAAGACCAAGGCAGAGGCCAGGACCGTGGGCGAGGATCTGAAGACGAGGCAACTCATCGGAGATTATTATGTTGCCAATTACAAACGGCCTGACGTACCATAATCGGTAACTTTCGTCGCTTGGCGACATCCCGCCCGTTTTCGGTAATTACCCGGCGTATGGTAACTATTCAACTTGACTCGATTTCGTGCAAAGGAAGCTGAACATGAACGCCACCGCTATGACCCGAATCGTTGAATTATGCCTCAGACTGGACAACCACGCCTCCCGCCTATACCTGAGCCTGGCCCGCAATGCCGGAACGAATGACCTGAAAGGGTTTTGGCAGGATATTGCCACTAAAAACGAGCAGCACCTGCTCTACTGGGACCGGCTGCTCAATTGGGCCGAAAAAGGGATGCTCAACAACCTGTTCGATGGCCCGGAAAAGACGCTCGACGAGTTAACGGGGCTGGAGGAAAAAGTATACGACCTGGCCGACAGCTGTGCGCAGATACGCCGCAAGAAGAAGGCTTTCACCATGGCCTTCAAGTTGGAATTTTACCTGTTGCACCCGGCTTTCGAGACCCTTTCCCAATATGTGGCCACTTTCAACGGCGATGCCGGATCGGATTTCCCCTACGAGCGTTTTGTGAACCGGCTCTTTGATGCCCTCCAGCAAAATGAATTGGACACACTGGAGTTGGAACTGGTGGGTGAGGTCATCCACCGCCTTTGGAAAGAGAACCGGCGGATGGCCTTTTTGAGCAACTACGATGAGTTGACCGGTATTTTTAACCGCCGGGGGCTGTTCAATGCGATCACCCACCTGGCCCACTTGGCCCAGCGCAATGAAAATACCGTTGGTGTATTGATGATCGATATCGACTATTTCAAGGCCATCAACGACAACTTCGGCCACCAGTTCGGTGACGACATGCTGCGCCGGGTGGCCGAATGCATCCGGGAAGGGATCCGTGCCTCGGACGTTCTCGGGCGATACGGTGGCGAGGAATTTCTGGTCTTTTTACCCCGCGTGCAACCGGTGTCGCTGGGAGAAGTGGGAGAAAAGATCCGGCGGGCTATTGAGACGATGCCCGACACGCGCGCATCCGTCACCGTCAGCATCGGTATCGCCTACGGATATGTGGGAAGGGAGGTGGACGCCGACATCAAGACGCTCATCTACCAGGCCGATGAGAAACTCCTGATGGCCAAGGCTGCCGGCCGTAACCGCATCGAACTCTGACGGGTTCGTAAAAAATCCGATATCTGCGTTACGCTTCATCCCTCGTCACTGCGGCGTACGCTAAGTACGCTGCCCACGGCACATGCGATAGCGATATTCTCAGGATGGAACATGAAGGTTCGCCGTAAGGGTCTTAATCGATTAACCATTCGCTCGCTTAAGCTCGCTTTCGCGGCCCGCAAGCCTTGATCTCGAATTTTTTACGAACCCGTCGGAAATGCGACTTTATACGCGTTCATCAACATTGACAGGGTGCCAAAAAGAGCTTGCCTGCCCAGTGCAAAGTGTTTAGTCTATTCTCATCTGGATACAGTATGGCCAACCGCCATAAAGAACTGGAGGAGTCAAACATGGAAAAACAGGATGTCATCAGGATCGCTGAAGGTCTCAGGCTGATCGAAGAGGGTGTGGAAACCATTCAGGGCGTGATGAAGGAGAAAAATATCAAATCGCTCAAAGACGTAGCAGCCGAGCTGATTCCCTTTTTCAAAAAGGATGACGATTCACTCACCGAATCCATCATCAGTCATCTGGAATAAAGCGACCCCCGAACGTGTTTCTTCGCCCTGACGTACCGGGGAGGAAAGGCCGGACCCCATTTTACGGGATCCGGCCTTTGAATTGAGACAGCAAGTGCATTCCCCGTCGCTTACCGCGGGGAGGATTCAACGCAAAGAATGTGGGGGTGTCGCGTGCATGCTGTCAAGCAAAAGCAGTGCCCGAGGCGGGGCATATCGAGGGGCACCCCTTTCAACGGATAGGGCTCATTCGGCCCGTGGCATACCGCTCCCCCTGCCGATGGTCATTCGGCGGGTCAATCCCCTGGAGACCAGCACGGCGTGAACCTGACGCAGTGCCCTCCTGGCATCGGGTACCTCGATGAAGAGGGTTACCACCCCCCGGGAATAACGTCCGCCTCGCCAGCGTCCGGAACCGGATGCCTTCAGGGTTGTCTCCAGGCTGCGGGACAGATCGTAACGGAATCGGGACATGTCGGGATCGTCAGGCTGGGGATCCTTCGAGAAATCAAAATGCAGGATGAGTGTTTCCATGTCATCCGGAATACCACGTCGTTGTGACAGATGCGGTCATAACGTAAAAATCTTTTCCACCTCCCGTCATGCATTGCATGGAGCGGGCGTTGAACTGGCCAAACGGTTGCCGGATGATTATGGTTTCTGGAAACCTTAACCGGCCTGCGGGCAGATGACGTGCGTTGTTTCCATGTCATCCGCGGCTTCTGACGACCCATCCAGAGGAGACGACGACTGCCGATGATACTGAAGGATGAAACTGATTTGAACCACAGCCACAGCTTCGGCCAGGACCACAAACGGCCGGGGGAAAGCCGCACGATCATCGTCATTGTCGTTACCGCTGTGATGATGGTGGTAGAGATCATCACCGGGATGCTTTTTGGTTCCATGGCCCTGCTGGCCGATGGCCTGCACATGGCCTCCCACGCGGCGGCCCTTTCCATCAATGCCTTTGCCTATATTTACGCCCGCCGCCATGCTCACGACAAACGCTTCAGTTTCGGAACCGGAAAGGTGAACGCCTTGGGCGGTTTTTCCGGCGCGGTCCTGCTGGCGGTGTTTGCGGTGATGATGGTGGTGGAGAGTGTCGTCAGGCTGGTCAATCCTGTGGCGATTGCCTTCAACCAGGCCATCTTCGTGGCCATCATCGGGTTGGTGGTCAACGGACTGTCCATGCTCATCCTGGGGCACAAGGACGGTTCTCATCACGGCAACGACCACGGACACGATCATGACCATCATCACCACGACCACAACCTGCGGTCCGCCTATCTGCATGTCCTGGCCGATGCGCTCACCTCGTTTCTGGCCATTTTCGCACTGCTGACGGCTAAATACGTGGGTCTGATCTGGATGGATCCGCTCATGGGAATCGTCGGCGCCATCATGGTCTCGCGCTGGTCCATCGGGCTGCTGATCAGCACCAGCCATGTACTGCTGGATTGGCAGGCATCGGTCGATATCCAGCAAAAAGTGGTGGACGGCATCCAAAAAAACGGCGATAATCGTGTCGCTGACCTTCACTTGTGGACCGTTGGGCCTGACATCTATGCAGCCATCGTGTCGGTGGTTACGGAAATTCCCAAACCGCCGGAATACTACAAGCAGCTGATCCCTTCAGATTTAAAATTCGTGCATGTAACTGTGGAGGTGAACCGGACGTAACACATCGCCGGAAGACTTCCGGCAAATGTGCGATCAATCATTTATCCAAAGGAGGCAATCATGGCAGCCAAGAAAATTCTCATGCTGGTGGGAGATTTCGTCGAAGACTACGAGGCAATGGTCCCTTTTCAGGCCCTGAGCATGGTGGGTCACACGGTCCACGCGGTCTGTCCGGATAAAAAGGCAGGGGAGACGGTACGGACCGCCATCCACGACTTTGAAGGTGACCAGACCTACACGGAGAAGCCGGGACATAACTTCGGGCTCAACGCCGCCTTCGCCGAGATCAAGGCCGACGATTACGACGCCCTGGTGATCCCCGGCGGCCGGGCCCCGGAGTATATCCGGCTCAACCCCAAGGTGCTGGACATCGTCCGCCACTTTTCCCAGGCGGGCAAGCCCATTGCCGCTGTCTGTCACGGCGCCCAGGTGCTGGCCGCAGCCGGTGTCCTCCAGGGGAAAAGCTGCTCGGCCTATCCGGCCGTAGCGCCGGATGTCGGGTGTGCCGGCGGTACCTTCGCGGACATCGCCGTGGACCAGGCCCACGTGGACGGCAACCTGGTTACCGCCCCGGCCTGGCCGGCCCATCCCCAATGGCTGGCCGAGTTCCTGAAGGTGCTGGGCACCCGCATCGAGTTGTAGTTCGATGTCGACGTGTTGGAATCGATCAACACGGCCAGCCGCAGGATCTGGCGGTTGGCCGCGACCTTATTTGTGCGATGAGACGTGTACGACATGCCCCGGTGTCAGAGTGCCGCAGGAAGAAAAACGAGAGTTCCGCTTTGCGAAGCTGGCTGAAGTCTTTTATCTTATTGCCGCCCAATAGTTTTTTGGAGGGCAGGTAGTAAATCGTTTGTTGATCCTTGTAGCTTCTGCCGGCGATGCGAAAGGCGGAATTGTCCTTACGCAGCGGAAAAGGCCCTTTGTATCCGATAATCATTTTCGTTCTTATCGGCAGGTCATCCCAGTCAGAAATCATTGAACCGGGTTTAATGCGGCCGGAAGGTAAAAAATAGATGGTGGTATCATGATTATACGATCTCCCGGCCAGCGACCATGCCGTGATCCCGTCCGATATGGTCTTTACCGGGCCGCTGTCCTTTAACAAGGCAACCTTGCTTTCCTGGTTCAGCAATACGACCGTTTTTGCTGGTATACGGTCCCAACCGATTTTTTGTGCGACTTGCGCACCGGTGTATAGACTGCCGTTGGGGAATTTGTACACTGTGGTGCTGCTGTCATAATCTTCTCCAGCGATCACCCACGCCGTGTTGAGCTTGGAAATGATATTCGCCTCATCAGGCTGAGAATGCGTTCTACGCTGGCTATAGAACACATCAGATAGCTGTGGGTCAGCCATGAGCCGCCCGGCATACACATCGGGATCATAGCGCCAGTTCGGTCCTAATTCAGCTTTGGCGCGGATGAAGTTCTTCGCGCAGCGCTTGCGGCCACGATGATCTTTTCTAAACCACCGGTTGGGTGTCCCGTAGGCCACCTGACTGTGGGTCAGAACGGCTCGATCATCCAGGTTGTATGCGCCCTGCAGAATGTCGATCAACATGCCTACCGATCGATATTGTCTGTCAGAGATGGGCGCGTAATGGTAACCTACCAACTCAATTCCGATCGATATTTTGCTCAGGTCCGTCTCACCATCCCACATGCTGCGCCCAGCATGATCGGCCACATATTTCTTGTCCATGATGCGATACGTGCGACCGTTGCGGGCAATGACATAATGGGTATGACCGCCATGGGTGCGCCGACCGTTGCGGAAATGTTTTCCTTTTGAAACCACTCTCAGGGTCGTTTTGAGTCCGAGTTCCGATGTGTGAACAACAATGTACTTTGTTTTCTTGCGTTTGACTTTTTTGAACCTGGGGTTCAACTGCCGGCGGGAATCGACGATGGCGCGCTGAAACGTTTTGCGGTCGCTTCGGGAATAAGCGGCTGAGGATGTGGGTAGAATAAAAAGAAAGGTGATGAAAATTGATAAAACAAGTGTGAATCGTTTATAGTTCCAACCCCTCAGATCTTTCATAGCGATAAATCTATCCCAATCATAGGCGTTCCTATTGATAAACCAGACGCTGAACTCGGCAGCATGCACGTATTTTGACGGTTATCAAAATTTTCTAAATATTTCAAACAAGTTATTTGTTGAGCCTACATCAGGCCAGTCGCTTATGTCAAAACCATTTGCCATAAATTTTTTGATACTCGCCGTTAATGCGGCTTGTCATGATCCCGATATCAAACAACTCCTTCAACGCTTCTCCTCCCGTGTTGGGGAAAACAATTCCGTAGCGTTGATCGGCAAACATGTTTCCTACGACCTTTATAGTCGGGTCCAGTTTGGCTGCGTACATCAAGGGGGGGGCATCGTAAACGATCGCATCCGCTCGGCCCTCTTTCAGGTTGGCAAGCAGTTCGTCGAACGAACTGGTCAACACGATTTTCACATTGTGATATCTCAAAAAATCTTCACTGGTGGTATCCATGATGACGGCTACTTTCTTACCGTACAGGTCGGGCAGGTCGGCAATATGGCCGTGCTTGATGCGATCCACCGTCAACGCCGACGAGAGCGTAGCAGTCAGACCGGCAAACCAGATGATGCCGATAAAAATCCAGATGGCGGCGATGACCCGCCCGCCGATTTTCTTGGGACGTTTGTCTCCATATCCCACGGTAGACATGGTTACCACGGCCCACCAGTATGCGTCCATAATCCCTCTGGTGTAGGCAGTGGGAAACCCTAAAGGGTCGTCGTCATCCCTTTCGATCCACCAGACCAGGTGGGCCACGACGGTCAAACCCACAAAAAACAATACGATGGAGAACCCAATAACCCTGAACACGGCGTTCCCGATGGATGTAATCTGGCTCAAGGTTTCATTTCTGACCGCGATCATCAGGCCGGATTCAAAAAACGGCTGGGAAAAGTCCACTCTTCTTTCGCGCTCAGGTGTGATGGTGATGCCGGCAAACCCCATATCGCAAACCCCCGATTCCACAGCATCCAGCAAGTCCGGAACGCTGGTGAACATCACGAACTCGGGGCGCAACTTGTTTTTTTCACAGATGATGTTGGCCAGATCGATGCAAAAGCCCTTGAAGTCCTTGAAAACGAGGGGGGGGAATTCCTTAACGGCGATTTTAACCGGTTTAGGGGCCGTGTCCGCGGCGGATGCGGTAGGGAGAAAGCCCGCAACGAGGATCAATAGGAGAATGAGTAAATTTTTCATGGTTTCCTCTGACGAAGTCTGTCATTTTTGGCCGATACCGTGTTTTTTCATTTTGCGCCACAGGGTGGTGCGTTCCATTTTTAGTATTCGGGCGGCGTTACCGCGATGGCCGTTGGTCTTCTTCAAGGCCGCCAGTATTCGCTGGTGTTCCCGGTTGTTGGACCCTGCCGGGGAGGTGCCAGGGCCGGTCGTGGTGCAGGATTGTTGATCCTGCCTGACATAATCCGGGAGGTGCTCCGGCTGGATCATGGCTTCTCGGCAGATGATCAGGGCATGCTCCAGGATATTCTCCAGTTCTCTGACATTGCCCGGATAGTCATAGTTGAGCAGGATCTGCATGGCCGTTTCGGATATGACCGGCGGGGCCACCGCCCGGGCGGCACACAGACCGCGGGCGATGTGGCGGATCAGCAGGGGCAGGTCTCCTCTTCGTTGTCTCAACGGGGGCAGTTCGATGCGCATGACGTTGAGCCGGTAGAACAGGTCCTCGCGAAACAGTCCCCGGTTCACCAGGTCGTTGAGCTGCCGGTTGGTGGCTGAGATGATGCGCACGTCCACCTTGCGGGTACGGCGGGAGCCCAACGGATAGAACTCCCTGTCCTCGAGCACCCGCAGCAGCTTGGCCTGTAGGGAAAGGGGCAGATCACCAATTTCGTCCAGGAAGATGGTACCGCCCTCGGCTTCGGAGAACCGTCCCGGCTTGTCCCGGTCCGCCCCGGTAAATGCGCCTTTGACGTAGCCGAAGATTTCCGACTCGATGAGGTTTTCCGGTATGGCGGCACAGTTGACCTTCACCATCGGCTTGGCTGCCCGCGGGCTGGCCGAATGGATCACCTTGGCCAGCAGATCCTTGCCGGTACCCGTGGCGCCTTCGACCAGTACGGTGGCCTGGCTGGGGGCCACCACCGCCACCATCTCGAAAATCTTGCGCATGGACGGGTCTTTGCCGATCATGTCGTGGAAGGTATAGTGGTTGCTGATGGCCCGGTTCAACTGATGAGCCAGGGTCATGTCGTGAAAGGTGGCCAGGCCGCCCACGATGACGTTCTTCTCATTTCTCAGGGCCATGTAGTTGGCGCGGATGGGAATGGTGATGCCGTCCCTGTCGGTCATTCGTCCCTGGTGGCTGCTGCGGGTCTCCCCCGATGCAATCGACGCCTTGATGAGGCAGACGTCCGGGGAACGCTCACCGGAGAAGATCATGGCGCAGGACTGGCCCAGGACCTGGTGCCGGTCGTAGCCGGAGATGGTTTCCGCCGCCCGGTTGAAAAAATTGATCAGCCCGCCCCGGTTTACGGTGAAGATGCCCACATCCAGATTGTCCAGAATAATTTTAAGACTTCTCTCCTCGTAGTGCAGCCTGTCGATGAGCTGGGTGATGGGGGAGTGGTCCTGCAGGATGGTCATGCATCCGGCGATCTCGCCCTGGCGATTGTAAATGGGGGTGGCCATGCGCGTGATCAGATGGCGCTGGTTCTCCTCATCGGTGACCTCCATGTCCGGGTCCCGGTCCCCTGCGGTGTCCGGATGGTGCATCACGCATTCCACCGTGCAGGGCACGCCGGTGAACACTTCACGGCAGTCCCGGTCGACCACCTCCGGCTCGCGCAGTCCCAGCAGTGCCTGGGCGCTGAGGTTGATGGCCGTGATCCGGCGGCTGCCGTCGGCCACGAATGCGCCGATGTTCAACTCGTCCATGACGTCCAGCCAGTGGTCGCAGCGGATGCCCAGGCGGTGATGGGGCGGCGACATGGCCGTCGTCATGCCGCACCTCCGGGAGAAGTTGAAATGGACGCCTGGACGGGCAGCCTGATTTCGAAGGTGGTTTCCCGGCCAGGCTGGCTGGCGGCCGTCAGGCTGCCGCCGTGCCGGTCGATGATGCCGTAGGTGGTGGACAGCCCCAGGCCGATGCCGTGGCCCTCCTGCTTGGTCGTGTAAAACGGCTCGAAGAGGTGCCCCATATCTTCTTCGCGGATGCCGTGGCCGTTGTCGGTCACCCGGATGGACACCGTATTGGGGTTGGGTTCCGATGCGGCGCTGAGCGTCAATGTGCCGCCGTCGGGCATGGCATCCACGGCATTGAAAATAAGGTTGAGCAGGCATTGCTGGAGCTGGTTGGCGTCACCGCTGATGTCGGGCAGATGGTCCGCGATGCGGGTGGTCAGAGAGACGTTGCCCAGTTCGAGGCGGTGCCGGGCCAGCACGATGCTGCGATCCAATATCTCATTGATTGACACCGGCCCGATCGATACCGGCGACCGGCGCGAAAAAGTGAGCAGACTGGATACGATTTTAGAGCAGCGGTCGGTCTCGGTTTCCACCATCGCCAGGTAGCGGGCGAACTGGGCATGTTTGTCCGGGGGGAGGGGGCCTTTTTTCACGGAACGCAGCATCAGTCGAATGTAGTTGAGAATACCGGCAAGCGGGTTGTTGATCTCATGGGCCACGCTGGCGGCCAGCCGGCCCAGGGACATCATTTTGTCCTGGTGCAGCAGGCGGGCCTGATCGGACATCTCCTGTTCCAGGCGATGGATGCGCCGCAGATCGCGGAAAAAGCAGACCCGGCCGGCGGATTCGTGATCATCCATCAGCACGGTTGCCGACAGCTGCACCGGCACCGATTGTTGACGGTGATCCAGCAGGCAGGTTTCGTAGAGCATCAGCCGATTGGGGCCGCCGTGTCCGGATGCGGCCAGATCCTCCTGGAAGCGGCGGTATTCCGCCTGGCTGAAAAAATGTTCCAGGGTGGCCCGGTGCAGCACTTTGGCGCGATCGAACCCCAGCATCTGCTCCATGCTGCGGTTGAAGGTGACTACCTTGCCCGTGCCGTCGCAGCCTAAAATGCCGTCCATGGAGCTTTCGATTAGCCGATCCTGAAAGGCGACGGTCTCCTCCAACTGCCGGGTGGTGCGGGTGAGTCCCTTTTCCAGATGCCGGGTGTAGTCCTTGAGCTGCTGGCGGGTGGCATAGCGGTGACGGGCACGCTCAAGGGCCACCATCATGGCCTCGGTGTGAATGGGCTTGGTGATGAAATCCGAGGCGTCCAGCTGCAGAGCACGGATGGCGGTCTCCATCTCGCCGAAAGCCGTGGCGACGATGACCTCGGTGTCTGGAAATCGCTGCTTGATGGTTTCCAGCACCTGGATGCCGTCCATGCCGGGCATGCGAATGTCGGTGATGACGATGCGGGGGGCGAACTGTTCGCAGCGGGCCAGCCCTTCGGCGCCGTCGGCCGCGGTGTCGACCCGGTACCCGGCATCCATGAGGGTCAGGGCGGTGACCTCGCGGATATCTTTTTCATCGTCGATGATCAGGACGGGCCAGCCGTCGGCGGTGGTCATGGCGGTCTGCTTTCGATGCTCAGGAAAAACCATGGGACATGAACGCTGTCGCTCCACAGAAGGGGCGCCCAATGCGTTTACAAGCCACAGTCATCATATGTAATTCCGATAGAATCGTCAATATGCCCTGCCTGTTCTGTCAGCCTTCATTCCAGGCTTGACTGTCCGACCAAACTCAATTATGCTTTTTTTATCACCACTGCTGCCACTGACCGCCATACATTCCTGAAATCCGTTTTATCTGCTGTTCCTCACGCGACTGCTTATTTTTCTGCAAGAAGCCTGTCAGGTTTGTTTCTCTCAATAAAGATCCACCGACATCGATTAATAAAGGAAGGAGAGAAAAATGCGATACGAATTCGAAAACAACCAATCCATCGTCATCGATTCCGGTGAACCCACTGCGATCAGCTCAGATATCGAAGTTACCGGATCGTCCGGAACGGTAACGGATGTCAACCTCACCATCGATATCAGCCATACGTGGACCGCCGATCTGACAATTTCGATAGAGGGACCCGGTGGTCAGACGGTTTTGCTGGTGGGGGGAGAGGGCGGCAACGGCGACGATTTTGGACAAACCACATTCGACGATGCCGGGCTGATGACCATCAGCTCGGGAATGCCGCCTTTTAGCGGAACGTTCATGCCGGAGGAAAGTTTAATTGCCTTCAATAATTCGGATCCCAATGGCCGTTGGCGGTTGCGCGTTGAAGACAGCGCTCATCAGGATGGCGGTTCTTTGAACCAATGGTCGCTGGCCATAGAGACCAGTGAAAACGCCTATCGAAACGATACTCCCGTTATCATCGATCCGGGTCCGCCGAGCACGGTTACTTCAAGCATCCACGTATCGGGAATGGGCGGCATGGTCGTAGACGATCTGAATTTGACGGTGGACATCGAACACACCTGGGTTAACGATCTCACGATCACCTTGATTGGCCCCGATAATCATCGCGTTGTGTTGGTTGAGCAAGAAGGCGGCGATGCAGACGATTTCCACAACACCACCTTTGATAATGAAGCGAATACTTCCATCACCGAAGCATCCGCTCCTTTCACTGGGGCTTTGCGGCCAGAAGGGAATCTGTCCGATTTTTATGATACGATTGCCGACGGGACGTGGACCTTGGAAATCAGTGACAGCGCCCAGCATGACGGCGGATTGTTGAGAAGCTGGTCCATGGATTTGACCGTGAAGACGCCTGAGCCAACGACCGAAACCGATTTTAACATTGAAATCCACTTCATGGGCGGCTTGACGGCATCTCAACGAAGCATATTTGAATTCGCCGCAGCCCGCTGGTCAGAAGTGATTGTCGGCGATCTACCGAGCATAACGGTTGGCGGAGAGGTTGTCGATGATGTCTTTATATACGCCCGGGGGGTATCCATCGATGGCCGGGGGAATACGCTGGGCATGGCCGGACCCATAGACATTCGCCCGGGGACTTATCTGCCGGCAACGGGCATCATGTCTTTCGATACGGCGGATTTGGCTATCATGGAGGCCGATGGGAGCCTGCTGCACGTGATTACCCATGAAATGGGGCATGTGCTTGGCATCGGCACCGTTTGGAAATATCACGGATACCTGCAGGGCGAAGGCACCGTCAATCCAACTTTTGTCGGGCCGATAGCGATGCAGGAATACGGTAATTTAACCGGCGATAGCGCACCTCGATCGATTCCGGTGGCCAACACCGGTGGGGCGGGTACGCGAGATGCGCACTGGCGCGAAGATGTTTTCGGCAACGAACTGATGACTGGATTCATCGACATCGGTATGAACCCCCTAAGTCGGATGACAATTGCCTCTTTGGAAGACATTGGCTATGAAGTTAACTACCATGCAGCTGATGCCTATATTCTGCCAGGCCTTAGAATGCTTGCCGAAATGGGCCTCGGAGCCACTAGAGCAGACCATGGTGATCATGGTTATATGATTTTTCCCGACCAAACCGTGTTACCGCCAAGTGCGTATGTTGATGAATAGTCACTGAAAACGCTTCCGCTTTTTGATGCTGCTGTCAATATCGATATCAGGGCCGCTGACATCTCACAGCAAACCGCCACGACCGGTTGCAACCCCATTTTTTAGCTTGCGTTTATTTGTATTGACAACTTAACAAATAAGTGCCATTTTTATCTGAAGTCGGAACACCATAGCTATAAGCGCATAAGCTGGTGAGCTGTTATGCTCAAACCCGGAACCCGGAACCCGGAACCCGGAACCCGGAACCCGGAACCCGGAACCCAGAACCCGAACCCCGAACCCAGAACCCGGTTGTTCCATGTTAAACCCCCAATCCCCCATCCCCCTGTACCGCCAGCTGGCTGACATCCTCATGGAGGGAATCCGATCCGGCGACTATCCGCCGGGCGCCCGGATTCCGTCGGAACCTCAGCTGGCCAAGGATTACGGCATCGGGCGACCGACGGTGCGCCAGGCCATCGACGTACTGGTGCGCCAGCGCCTGCTGTCGCGGCGTCGGGGATCGGGGACCTATGTGCGCACACCGGAGCAGGAGATCGACCTGTTCTCCCTGGCCGGCACCAGTTCGGCCTTTCACAAAAAGGGGATTGCCGTTGACGTTCAACTGCTCGAAAAAACCAAGCGGGTCAACGTCAAGGGTGACGCGGAGAATCCCTTTGCCGGGGGGGCGGCCTTTTACCTGTCCCGCTTGAACCGGGTCGATGGGGCGCCGGTGCTGCTGGAAGAAATTTATCTGCATCCGGTGCTGTTCAAGGGCATCGAACGCATGGATCTTGCCGGGCGCTCCTTGTCACAGGTGGTCGAAACCAGTTTTTACATGCGACCGGTGGGGGGGCGGCAGACCTTTCGCATCGGTTATCTCGATGCCAAGAAAGCGGCGGTTATGGATGTGAAAGCCAACACGCCGGTATTGGTGGCCCATCGGTTCCTTGATTTCAAGCAGGCGCACAATGCCGTATTCTCGATCCTGTACTGCAACACCGAACCGTTTGTTTTCTCTCAGCAGATAGGAGGCCTGAACCATGATTAAGCGGGGCTATTACGGCGACTTCGGCGGGGCCTTCCTGCCCGAGATTTTGGTTGCCACCTTCGATGAACTGGAAGGGGTTTACAACGAGGCCAGGCGCGACCCCACCTTTTGGCGCGAATACGAGCAATTGATGGCCAGCTACTCCTGCCGGCCGACACCCATCACTTATGCGGCGAACCTGACGCGTCACTTCGGCGGGGCCAGAATCTTCATCAAGCGCGAAGACCTGAACCACACCGGAGCCCACAAGGCCAACAATGTCATGGGGCAGGGCCTGCTGGTCAAACGCATGGGCAAGACCCGGGTGATCGCCGAAACCGGGGCCGGCCAGCACGGCGTTGCCACGGCCACCATGGCCGCGCGTTTCGGCTTCGACTGCACCATCTACATGGGTGAGGTGGATGTCGAGCGCCAGCGGCCCAACGTTTTCTGGATGGAGCAGCTGGGCGCCACCGTGGTGCCGGTGACCGACGGAACGCGGATCCTGAAGGACGCCATCAACGAGGCCTTCCGGGACTGGGTGACCAATATGGATTCCACCCATTACGTGCTGGGCACTGCCTGCGGGCCGCACCCCTTTCCGGAAATGGTTTCCTGGTTTCAGTCCATTGTCGGCCAGGAGGCCCGCCGGCAGTTTCTGGAAACAGAAGGCCGGTTGCCGTCCCGGGTGTTTGCCTGCGTGGGCGGCGGGTCCAACGCCATGGGCATCTTCAGCGGATTTTTCGATGACGCGGTCGAACTGGTGGGGGTGGAGGCCGCCGGCCGGGGGCTGGAATCCGGCGAACACGCCTCGCGGCTCTGCTCGGGCGACGCCAGCGTAGGCGTGGCCCAGGGATACAAGACCTACTTTCTGCAGGACGGTGACGGCCAGATGAGAGAGACCCACTCCATAGCCGCCGGTCTGGACTACGTCGGTGTTTCTCCGATCCTGTCGGACCTGAAGGAAAAAGGGCGCGTGCGTTTCGAGGGGGCTTCGGACCGGGAGGTGATCGAGGCGCTGCGTCTGACCATGAAAAAAGAGGGCGTCATCCCTGCCCTGGAGTCGGCCCATGCCTTTGCCCGGGCCTTCAAGGAGGCGCCGCAGATGTCGTCCGACGACATCATCCTGATCAACCAGTCCGGCCGGGGAGACAAGGACATCTTCACCATTGCCGATGCCTTCGACGATCCCAAATGGAAACAATTCATCATTGAAAAGGCCAAACAATACCATGCTTGAAACTTACATTCGCTCGCGGCTGGCCGAGAAGAAGATTTTGCTGATGACCCATATTGTCATCGGCTATCCCTCTCTGGAGGCCTCCCTGGAGATCGTGCGCAGCATGGTCGAGGCCGGGGTGGACCTGATGGAACTGCAGATTCCCTTTTCCGAGCCCATCGCCGACGGTCCGGTGATTTTAAAAGCCAACCAGCAGGCTCTGGCCAACGGGGTGACCGTGGAGCAGTGCCTGGACTTCGGCCGTGCGGTGGCCCGGCAGTTTCCGATTCCCTTTTTGTACATGACCTACTACAATATTCTCTTCAAGCACGGCGTGGAGCGGTTTGCCGATGATATGCATGCGGGGGGCCTGCAGGGGGCCATCGTGCCGGATCTGCCGCCGGAAGAGGCTACCGAGTATCTGGGGGCCATGGCCAGGCACGACCTTTCCCCCATCTTCATCTACTCACCGACCACCTCCGATTCACGCATGAGCACCATCGCCCGGGTGGCTGACGGTTTTGTATACTGTGTGGCCCGCAAAGGCGTCACCGGTGACCAGACCGAGTTTTCCCGGCAGATCGGCGAGTACCTGGCGCGTTGCCGGGCGGCCACGCGTCTGCCCCTCGCACTGGGATTTGGGGTTAAAGACAAATCCGATATCAAGTTCCTCGAGGGAAAGGCCGATATTGCTGTCATCGGCACACAGGCGTTGCGGCTGGTAAAAGATCAGGGCGTCGCCGCATTGGGCGACTTTATTCGCGACCTTCAAGAGTAGCGATCATGCTCGTTGTTCCCGTCTCCGGAAAAATCGGTTTGAGAAACCCGCCAGTGGTGACACTGGCGCTGCTGGTCGTCAACTGCCTGGTCTTTTTTCTACTCCAGGTTAGCGATGACGAATCCCGGATGGCCGCCGAGCAGTTTTACCTGACTTCCGGGCTGGCTGCCATCGAGGTGCCCCGCTACATCGATTATCTAAAGTCAACCGGAAAAACCGCCGACAGTCCTGCCGAAAGTGAAGGCATGGATGAGCAGGAACTCATGGCGGCTCATTTCGAGATGGAGGCCGATTTCGATTTCATCTCGCGGTTGATGGATGGCCAGGTGATCCTTCCCCAGAATCCGGAATATGAAAATTGGTTGGCGCTGCGCCGGGACTACGAGGAGAAACGCGATAAAAGTGTCGCCTTTGCATACGGCCTTCGCCCGGCTTATCCTCGTGCGGCCACCTTTTTTTCCTACATGTTCCTGCATGGTGGCGTGGGGCATCTGGTGGGCAACATGGTGTTCTTGTGGATCCTTGGATGCATGTTGGAGATCGGATCGGGCCGGTTGTTCTTTACGGTCATGTATCTAACCAGCGGGTTGGCAGCTGCCGGGCTTTTTTATGCGGTATACCCGTCGAGCACGATCCCCTTGGTCGGTGCGTCCGGAGCCATTGCCGGACTCATGGGGGCCTACACGGTGCTGTACGGCACAAAAAAGGTCAGCATTTTTTATTCCCTGGGTTTTTTTTTCAATACGGCCACCATACCGGCCATTGTGCTGCTACCGGTCTGGCTGGCCAATGAATGCTACCAGCTCTTTTTCTCCGGGGACAGCCACGTGGCATACGTGGCCCATATCGGCGGGATAGCCAGTGGCGCCCTGCTGGCTTATGCCGGAGAACGACTGGTGGGAGTAGATCGGGACAGTTTCGAGGCGGCCCCGGAAGACAAGGTGAGCCCGCTGATGCACCAAGCCTTGGACCACTTAGGCAATTTGGAAATGCAACAGTCGCAAGCCTTACTCGAGCAGGTGTTGGAACTGTCACCAAACCATCAGGATGCCCTGAGCCATTTGTTCAACATTCACAAGTTGAATCCCGAATCCAAAGCATTTCATGATACCGCCAAGCACCTGCTTGGCGTGCTTCTCCACAATAGCGCGGCGCATCATACCGCGCTGGCCGTTTACGAGACATATTCACGACTTGCCAGTCGTCCGCGCTTGTCTATTCATGCCTATCTGAAAATTTCCGGAGCCATGGCAGCGGCAGGAAAGGCCGAGGATGCAGAAAAAATTATACTGGTCATCCTGAAACGAAAGCCGGAAACACCGGAACTGCCGTCGAATCTGATCAAGCTTTCGCAGGCATTTCGCAAATGCGGTCGGATAGACCGGTGGGAACGCTACCGGAAGTTGGTTTGCAAACGGTTTCCGGATTCTGTGGAGGCGTCGTTCATCTTAAGATCGGATGCCTCCAACTGATACCAGATGGAAGGCGAACCAGTCATCCGACCCTTTACCCATCGCCTGTGTGGCGTTCATCCCATCTGGCCCAGGTAGCGTTCAACGAAGGGGATGATATCGTGTCCAGGGTATTTCTTCATCAGGCCAGTCAGTATTTTTCTGGCCTTTTGAGGGTTCATCAATCGGTCGTTGAATATCTGTGCAGCCCGAAAATAGGATTTGGGCACCAGGGGGTCTTTGGGATAGGCTTTGGTCAGCTTGTTATATGCGCTCATGGCCTCCTTGTTGCGCCCGGTTTCGCCGAGCCACCCGGCCACCCTGAACAGGGCACCCGCATTCGGTGAGAATTCGGGATCCGATGACAGGCATTGCAGATAGACATCAACGGCTTGGGCCTTTTGGTCCCCGCGTACCAGCATATCCAGATGGTCGATACCGTGGTTTCCAATCTTGTCCTTCGCACCGGTCATCTTAAGCAACGTAAAGTAGCGTTGTAAAATCAGCGGATCGGCGATTTTCTGTCCACCCGTTTCGCTTTCAATTTCCGCTATGGCGCCTTCGTGGTTGCCGTCCTTGATAAGCTGATTGACGCGGTTCAGCAGGCGGTTGCGGGGGTCTTCTGCTGCGGCCATGGCCTGATCGGCTTCCGTTTCATCATCCATGAAGTCATCGAAGTCCACGCGGTAGCCAATATCCTGATGGTACTGCAGGATCACGTAGCCCATGAGGTGGTAAGAAATGAAGGTATAGTAGATTTTAACCAGGGTGAACAAAAAAACGTGCAGCATCGGCGGAAGGTGTTGAATCGCATGGCGGCCGAGCAGCGCCGGCGCCCCGCCGAGAATGGAATAAAAGAAATACATCAGCAAATAGCCCCATCCGATTCTGACAGCCAAGCTGACGAACATCACCGGATTAACTGCCTGGACCAGGGATTCGGTGGTCACCAGGAGAATGATCATGGCCGGCAAGAACACCGTTGCCAGGATGATAAACAAGACGCCACCGGCCATACCCAGCTTGGCGAACATCATTCCCGCCGCTAAAATGATGGCAACGTAGATACCCACCTGCTTGACCACGGGCCCAAAATTTTCATAAAGGGTCTGCCCATCAAGCTTCGGGGTGGTCAGATTGCCGCTGGCCGTGGATTGCAAGATGGCGTAGGCGTACTTGAAGGCAACTCCCCAAATCGCAACCAGAGCCAGTAGACCGATGATTCCAGGTCGTGCCAACAAGGCGGCAACTGCAGACAGTCCTATCATCAACAACAGCGGACGAACGGAAAACGGATAGAGAAAGAACCGCGGCAACCGCTTCCAGAACGGATCGATGATATTTTCAACGCCCAGCCACTGGACGGGGAGATTGCAGTTGGGGCACATGTGCAGCTTTTCACCCTGATGGTGGCCGCCCATATCCCGGGCCTCCACACATTCCGGGCAGCGTGCCGTGTTGCATTTTTCGCAATGCCAGTGGGCCGGTCGGGTGGGGTGGTATTTACAATATTGTTTCATGCCTGTTCCTACCTTATTGTCTTCTTCAGAAACCAACCGCCATGGTGCCGATTATTTCAATCAGTTATCGGGAAATTTTGACTTTTCTTTAGGATTGGCGTAGCGTCCGTTCGGGCAATAGCTTCTGATGTTATCGTTTTTATAATAATTGCTATCAATTGAACCCAGTATCCTGTCGTTTAATGCCGATTATGCAACATGCTTTCTCCTTCAGCCCCATGCCCAGACTGCTCGTCGGTCTGGGAGCCACGGACAGGCTCGCAGAACTCGTCGCGCCCTTTGGCAAGACGGTGCTTCTGGTTAGCGGTTCGGCTGCGCTCGAGCGCGCCGGGCATATTGGTCGAATACTGACAAACCTGGGAAAAGGTGGTGTGCAGGTGCATCGCTGCCGCATTGCCGGTGAACCGTCCCCCGCCATGGTGGACCAGGTGGTAACTGATTGGAAGGGAATTGGGGTGGATGTGGTTTTGGCCGTCGGCGGCGGCAGTGTGCTGGATGCGGGCAAAGCCATTGCCGCCATGCTCAAGGAAAATGGATCGGTCGTCGATTTTCTGGAAGGGCTCGGCAAACGGTCCCCCTCGGGTGAATCCGTGCCTGTGGTGGCGGTGCCCACCACCTCGGGGACCGGCAGCGAGGCCACCAAGAACGCGGTCATTTCCCAGGTGGGAAGCGGTGGATTCAAGAAATCCCTGCGGCACGACAACTATATCCCCCGGCTGGCCATTCTGGATCCAACCCTATGTGTATCGGCCCCACCTTCGGTGACTGCGGCTTGCGGAATGGATGCCCTGACCCAACTGATCGAATCGTATGTCTCGACCCAGGCCTCACCGCTGACCGACGCGCTGGCCATGGATGGCCTGCGGCACCTGATCCCGGCGCTTCCCCATGCCTGTGGGAAAGGGGCTGCCGACACCGGCAGTCGCAGTGCTGTGGCCTACGGGGCGTTTCTCTCCGGCGTCACCTTGGCTAATGCGGGATTGGGTGTGGTGCACGGCGTGGCCGGTCCCTTGGGTGGCATTGTATCCATCCCCCACGGCGTAGCCTGCGCCAATTTACTGCCCTATGCGGTGAGGGCCACCGTCGAGAATCTGACTGCCGTGCATACGGAACAATCCAACGCCTCCATCGAAAAGTTCGCCCGCATCGGCAAACTTTTCGGCGCCAAGCATGAAAACCGCCTGGATTGCTGTCGTCATCTCGTGGATTGCCTCTACCGATGGCTCGATCAGTTTGACATCCCCCGATCGGGGCAGTTCGGTCTGACCCTTGACCATGTCAATTTTCTTGTACGCGATGGATCCAACAAAAATAATCCGCTGCCACTTTCCGCCGGTCAGATAGGCCAAATGATCCAGGATCGGTGTTGAACGGCGGTTCAGGGGTTCAGGGTTCAGAGGTTAAGGGTGCGCCGAAAACCTCAGCCAGAGTGAACCCAGAACGGTGAACACTGAACCTGTGAACGGTTACCAAAAACATCAGCCCTTTTCTCTTGAAGAGGAAAGGGCTGATGTTTTTACATTCGGAAAAGATCAGATCGGACTATTAGATATTGTAATTTTAGATGCAATCGCTAATAGCAAAGCCTTTACCTACTGATTTTACGGACACCTCCATCCGACCGGCCGCCGGAGCAGCCATACCCCCTATTCGATGATTTCAAGAACCGTGCGCTTTTTGACCTTTGAAGAGACGGCACCCAGAATGGTTCGCATGGCCTGGGCTGTTCGGCCTTGCTTGCCGATGACCTTGCCCAGATCCTCTTTGGCCACCGTGAGCTCTAAAACGGTGGTTTGATTTCCTTCCACTTCCGCTACGGAAACCTGCTCGGGTTTGTCGACCAGTGACTGTGCGATATAGGTGACTAATTCTTTCATCGTATTTTCCTTTCAGTGAGTCTCGCCGTTGTGTTCAATTGAGTTCTCGCGCCTTTTCAATAGGGTACAATGATCCATCTACGTTACCACGCGGAGACCTGTTCCAGTCGAATTGTCATCTTGAATCAAAGAATATTATGCAGTCAGTTAAATTATATATGAGTTATAGGAAATCACAATACTAAAAAAATTCGTAAATACCACTTTGATAAAATAAGTGGTTTAGAAAATAATACCGTCGTCAAAAACCGTTCCCAGGCCAGGAAAATGCTGGAAAACTGCCGACCGGTCGATCGCTACCGGTGGCTGGATCCTGCACGCCGGGTGGTTTGGGCTTGTTTCCACCCATCCGGGGTGATAAATCAACTAATTGACCTTGTGACAGGCTTGATCACGATTATCTTTAAGAAAACGTCAGCCCATGAAGAACCATTACCGATACCGGCTTTTTTTACTTTTGGGGGTTTGGGTGCTGTTTTCCTGCAGCCCCTTCAAGCCGGTGGAGCGGCCGGATGCGGCGGGTGAAATTCCCGACGCCTATTCGCTGTATGGCGGCGAACCGGATCAGTCCTCGCCATGGTGGCAATCGGTGGGCTCTGTAGAACTCAATCGGTTGATCGATACCGCGTTATCCGACAGCTTTTCACTGAAAGAGGCCTGGGCCCGGTTGCAGCAGGCCCGGTCACTGGCCGTTCAGGCCGGCGCAGAACGTTACCCGGATCTTTCAGCGACCGGCGCTGTCGAATATACCCGGCGCAGATCAGAAACCCAATCCGGCGGTTCCGAAGGAGACGGGAATTATGCGATGGGTCTGGTCAGTAATTACGAACTGGATCTGTGGGGAAAGATTCGGAGCCAGCAGGAAGCGGCGCTGATAAACGTGAATGCCACCGAGGCAGACCTTCAGACGGCCAGAATCACCGTGGCGGCCGAAGTTGCCGACCGCTGGGTGCGGATCATCTCCCAACGGCTGCAAAAGCAGCTTCTGGAAAAGCAGCTGGCAAACAATCTGATTTTTCTAGACCTGATTGAGCTGCGTTTTCGAAAAGCCATGGTTTCCGCCCTGGATGTCTACCAGCAGAAGCAGGTGGTGGAGAGCGTCCGGGCGAGAATCCCGTTGGTGGAAGCCGAAACCCAGTTGTTGATGCATGAACTGGCCGTGCTGCTGGGACGGCCGCCCCGGGCAGATCTCAGTTTGACGCAAACCCAAATGCCGGTTATCGGCAGGCTCCCGTCCTTGGGCCTGCCTGCCGATCTTCTGGCCAACCGGCCTGATGTAAAGGCGGCCGGTATGCGCTTGAAAGCCGCCGAATGGCAAGTGGCTGCCGCCCGGGCCAACCGTCTGCCGGCACTTCGCTTCACCGCCGGTGCGCAATATGGTCGCAGCGACTTGGATCTGCTCTTCGATACCTGGCTGTTGAGCCTGGCCGCCAACCTGACGGCACCGATCTTTGATGCCGGCCGGCGGGCGGCAGAGGTGGACCGGACGCGGGCGCAGGCGGATGAACGCTTGTGGTTTTACCGCCAGGCCGTATTGACTGGCGTCAAAGAGGTGGAGGACGCCCTGGAAAGCGAGACCCGGCAGCGGGAACATATCAGCGGTCTTGAATCGGTAATGGCGGCGGCCCGTAAAGGACTTGAAGAGGCCATCCAAAGGTATCGGCGGGGATTGAGCGACTATCTGCCGGTCCTCACCCAGCTGATCGCCGTCCAGGATCTCGAAAGAGATTTGATCCGGCAGCAGGAGACGCTGGTCCGATTTCGCATTGGTTTGCACCGCGCCCTTGGCGGCGGATGGATCCGAGACACCGATCCGCCCGAGGCATCCATGGAAAATGGGCACCGAGGATAATATGAAATTGGACGAAAACATGGATCATCATCCTGATAAGACCGGGGCTGTCCATACCAGCGGTAAATCCTGGGTGCGGACACTGATCGTCTGTGCCATGATCATAACGATCGGCATTGTCGGCGCCAGCTATATTAAAAAGACGGCCCCCCAAGCCCAAAAACGGCCGCCGGAACGCACCGTTGCCCTGGTGAAAACCCAGGCCCTTTTTCCGGATACCCACCAGGTTAGCGTCGCGGCCATGGGATCGGTGATTCCGGCCAAAGAGATAACCCTGAAAACCAGGGTGCCCGGAGAGGTTCAAGCGATTCACCCGGAGTTTGTTGAGGGTGGATTTATCCGCGCCGGTGAACGGGTGTTGAAGATCGATGCCAAGGACTACGAGTTGGCGCTAGCCCGCAAGGAAAGTGCCGTGGTCAACGCACAATACGCGCTTCAAGTGGAGATGGGATTCCAGGATGTGGCCCGGCAGGAATGGTCGTTGCTCTATCCGGAGCGAACGGCCAATGCTCAGGAAGAGGATTTGGCCCTTCGAAAACCCCATCTGGCAAAAGCCCGATCCGATCTGGCGGCTGCCCGCGCAGAACTGGAACAGGCGCGGTTGAGCCTTTCCCGGACAGATATATTTGCACCTTTCAATAGTATCGTCCGCAGTACCCACGTGAATGTGGGTTCCCAGGTGTCCACCCAGGACCCATTGGCCCAGTTAGTGGGCACCGATGAATACTGGATCCAGGTGTCGCTCCCGGTGGAGCGGCTGGCATGGATCCATATTCCCCGAACCATTGCCGAAGAAGGCGCATCCGTCACGATTTCCTACCGTGGAAACCAGCGGCAGGGGAGGGTGGCCAGATTGCTCAGCGACCTGGAAACCGACGGTCGTATGGCCCGTATCCTGGTGTCCGTCAAAGACCCGCTTGGGCTGAATACCAAGACCCGGGAGAGCGCTCCACCGATGCTGATCGGGGAGTACGTCCGGGTCGTCGTCCAGGGACAACGGCTGACGGATGTCTTTCGAATCCCCAGAAGTGCCCTGCGGGACAACAGCACCATCTGGATTCTTGCCGATGACGAGACCCTGAAGATCATGCCTGTGGAGACCATGTGGCGCGATGCCGATCATGTGCTGATGAAAAACGGTATTGTTCCCGGTCAGCGGCTGATCGTTTCGGACCTCTCCGCACCGGTCGACGGGTTGCCGTTGAAAGACAGCGATGCCGGCCCATCGGATATATCCTTGCCAACCCATGAAAGCAATATAAACTCAGATGGATAACCCGAGTCTGAATCCTGCATCCGATGGTGATCGCCGTCAATCCGGACCCATCTCCTGGATGGCCGGGCATTCGGTGGCTGCCAACCTGCTGATGGTGGTTTTTCTGGTTGGCGGTCTAATTTTCGCCGGCCAGATCAAAAAAGAGGTCTTTCCCGATTTCGAGCTGGACTATGTGACGGTTTCCATGGCTTACCCGGGGGCGAGCCCGGAGGAGGTTGAGCGTGGTATTATTTTGGCCATCGAAGAGGCCGTTCAGGGCCTTGACGATGTCAAACAAGTTACCGCGGTGGCCAACGAGGGCGCGGGCACAGTGACCATTGAAGTGGTCGAAGGCAAGAGTATCCAGCGGGTGGCCCAGGACATCCAGAATGCGGTGGACCGAATCACCTCCTTTCCCGAAGAGGCCGAGGATGCCCGGGTGACCATTGCCCAGCGAAAGCGCTATGTGGTCTCACTGGCACTCTTTGGTGACCAGGGGGAATCCATTCTTCGCGAAACGGCGGAGATGGTTCGCGATCGGCTGCTTCAAGATCCGGGTATTACCCAGGTGGAGCTTTCCGGCATCCGGGACTACGAGATCAGCATCTCCGTGCCCCAGAACCGGTTGAGGGCCTATGGCCTGACCCTGGAACAGATCGCCCAGACCATCCGGCGGGCGGCCGTGGAGCTTCCCGGTGGATCCATTAAAACCGACAGCGGAGATGTGCTGGTACGCATGACCGAACGACGGGATTTCGGGCCTGAATTCAGTCGCATTCCCATCATCACCACCAACGAGGGCACCCAGGTGCTGTTGGCGGACATCGCCGATGTGACGGACGGATTCGAGGATACGGACCGATTCGCAACCTACAACGGGCATCGGGCCATTCTCGTCGATGTTTACCGTATCGGTGACCAGACACCGCTGGATGTCTCCGGGGCCGTCCGGGAAAAAGTGGCCGAGATTAGACCGGACCTGCCGCCGGGCGTTGACCTGGTGGCCCGCAACGATCGCAGCGACATCTATCGTCAGCGCATGGATCTGATGCTGCGCAATGGCTATTTCGGGCTCACGCTGGTGTTCATTCTGCTGGCCATATTCCTGGAGCCGCGCCTGGCCTTCTGGGTCAGCCTGGGGATTCCCATCTCCATTTTGGGGTCCTTATTTTTCCTGCCGGTTGCCGGGGTGAGCATCAACATTATCTCCATGTTCGCCTTCATCATCACCTTGGGCATCGTGGTGGATGACGCCATTGTGGCCGGGGAAAACATGTACCACCACCGCCAGTTGGGGAAACCCTGGTTTGAGGCGGCTGTTGCGGGCACCCGCGAGATTGCCATGCCGGTGACCTTCAGCGTGCTGACCAATATCGTGGCCTTTGCCCCGCTGTTTTTCGTCTCCGGTTTCATGGGCAAGGTGTTTCGCCAGATTCCCGTGGTGGTGGTGGCCGTGTTCGCCGTCTCCCTCATCGAGAGCCTGTTGATTCTGCCGGCCCATATCGGCCATCGTAAACCCCGCCCGGAGACCGGTCTTTTCGGCTGGGTGCTGCGGCAGCAACGGCGCTTCAGCGACCAGTTTTCCCATTTGGTACGGACCCGCTATGGTCCCTTTCTCGATCTGGCCCTGCGCCATCGCTATATCGCCATCAGCATCGGTGTCGTGGTGCTGATGATCACGCTCAGTTACGTGAAAAGCGGGCGTATGGGCTTCGAATTGTTTCCCAAGATTGAATCCGACTACGCCATGGTCACGGCGGTGTTGCCCTATGGCACCGCCGTTCATAAAACCGAGGCCATTCAGCAGACCTTGGTGAAAACGGCCCAGCAATTGACCGCCGAACATGGCGGCAAAGACCTGGTCGAGGGAATCTTCGCCGAAATCAACGGCAACCGGGCAGAGGTGCGCATCTACCTGACACCGCCGGACGTGCGGCCCCTATCGACAGCCCGGTTGACATCGCTGTGGCGGGATCGGGTCGGGCGCCTCACCGGACTGGAGTCGCTCAAATTCGAGTCGGATGCCGGCGGACCGGGACGCGGGGCACCCATTGCGGTCGAGCTGAGTCATCGCAAGGTAGAGACGCTTGCACAAGCCAGCGGAGACGTCGCTGAGTCATTGCGTTTCTTCCCCAACGTGAGCGATATCGACGACGGGTACTCACCGGGAAAACAGCAGATCGATTTCACCATCCGGCCTGAAGCGCGTAGTTTGGGCCTCAGGGCTCAGGAGGTGGCCAGACTGCTCCGTCACGCCTACTACGGGGCCGAAGCCCTGCGCCAGCAACGGGGGCGCAATGAAGTCAAGGTTATGGTTCGTCTGCCAAAAAATGAACGGGTGTCCGAGCACAACCTGGAGGAAATGATCCTGCGCACACCGGCCGGCAAGGAGATTCCGCTGCTGGAAGCGGTGGACATCAAGCGAGGCCGGGCCTATACATCCATTGACCGGCGCAACGGACGGCGGGTGGTGACCGTGACCGCTGATGTCCGACCCCGCAGCCAGGCCGACCAGGTGTTAGGCGCCCTTACCGGGGAAACCCTGCCGGCCCTTCAGGAGAAGTACCCCGGCCTGACCTACAGCTTCGAGGGCCGTCAGGCGGATCGGCGGGAGAGCATGCAGAGCCTGATGAGGGGCCTGATGATGGCCCTGCTGGTGATTTATGCCATGCTGGCTATTCCCTTCAACAGCTTCCTTCAGCCGGTGATCATCATGATTTGCATTCCTTTTGGCATCGTAGGGGCGGTGATCGGCCACTTGATTATGGGATACAGCCTGAGCGTGATGAGCATGTTCGGTGTGGTGGCGCTGTCGGGGGTGGTGATCAACGATTCACTGGTGCTTATGGATTTTGCCAACCGTAAGCGGAAGGACGGTGAAAGCTGCCACGGCGCCATCCATCATGCGGGTATACACCGCTTCCGCCCCATCCTGCTGACGACCCTGACCACTTTCGGCGGCCTGGCGCCAATTATGTTCGAGACGTCCCGCCAGGCGCGTTTTCTGATACCCATGGCGCTTTCCCTTGGCTTCGGCATTCTGTTCGCCACGGTGATCACCCTTATCCTGGTGCCCTGTCTATACATGGTGGTGGAAGATCTGCGCCAGATGATGGGCGTGTCCAAGACCTGCGATGCCAATTTATAGATAAAGGCCCGGTGGCAATGCAATGAATCATGAAACGACCCCGAATCCATGCAAACGTTGCGGCACCTGCTGTGAAAAGGGCGGGCCGTCTCTGCACCAGGAGGACCGGCAGATGATTGATGACGGACGCATTCCGGCCCGATGCCTGTTTACCATTCGGCGGGGTGAACGGGTCCGTGACAACGTCAAGGGCGTCTTGGTTCCGTTGTCCGAAGAGGTCATCAAAATCAAGGGGTGCGCCGACAGATGGACATGCCTGTTTTATGATCCAGCAACCCGGGGGTGCGGTATCTATGATCATCGTCCACTGGAATGCCGGGCGTTAAACTGCCGGGACACCCGTCGGATCGAAGCGGTCTATGAAACCACCCGGCTGACGCGACAGGATCTGCTCTCGGGCGTCAATGGCCTCTGGGAACTGATCGAAGACCATGAGCAGCGCTGCAGCTATGAAGGACTGCATGCACGGGTGGAAGAGGGGACCCGCGAGGGGCGGTTGAAACAGGAAAAAGCGATCCAGGAAATTCTCAGGTTTGATGCCCATGTCCGTCAGCTGGCGGTGGAAAAAGGCGGGATCGATAGCCGGATGCTTGACTTTCTCTTCGGGCGCCCGCTTGCCGACACCATCAAGATGGTCGACATTAAGATTCACATGCCACCAGAACGTTAACACGCAACTTGCTCGAACAGGAGGGACAGATGAACACCCGGCACTTTTTCACCCTGATCGTATCCCTGACGCTGGTTTCTGTTTTTGCGGCCGGTGCCTTGGCTCAAGAAATCACCGTGTCCCAGGCCGTGGTCTGCAAGGAGATAGTGGACCGGATGCCCCTGGGGTCCGGTGACGTATTCCCTGCCGGGACTGAGCGGGTTTTTTGCTATACCCGGATCGACGGCGCCCAGGGAGAGACCGAGATTACCCACAACTGGTATTATCAGGGTGGCCTGAAGGCCTCGGTGGTGCTGCCGGTACGCAACAGTGAATGGCGAACCTGGAGTTCGAAAACGCTGCTGCCGGAATGGACAGGTGAGTGGATGGTGGAAGTGCTTTCCAAAGACGGCACACCCTTGGAGAGCCTTATTTTTTTCGTTCAGTAGCTATCATTCGTCAAGGTCGGTCAGCGTCGGTGTGTGGCTGTAAATCCCGGGCCGTCGGTTGGGCAAGAAATAACGCATCCGATGGCTACGGACATGGTGGAGTTGTTCGGCCGTCAAGTCCGCCACTATCATTCCCGAGTCGCCTGACAGGCGGGTCTCGAGGATCTCGCCGGAAGGGGAAAAGGCCACGGCATTGCCAGGGAAGACCAAGCCGTTTTTGTTGTTTCCGATCTGGTTGCAGGCTACCACAAAGAGGCCGTTGTCAAATGCCCGGGCTGGCAGGTGACGCATCCACGACTGATGCTTGTCCATTGCCTGACCACGCGGGGAGGCATGGGGGATGAAGATCATGTCGGCACCGGCCTCAGCCATGCGTGTGGAAAGCTCGGGAAAATGGGCATCGTAGCACAACTGTATGCCGAAATGAACCCCTGACCAGTGGAATACCGGCAGGGTCTCACCAGCGCTGAATTGATCGGCTTCCGGCGGGGCCAGGTGGAGTTTCCGGTAAATACCGGTTCGACCCTGTGGCGTGATCGCCACATGGCTGGCACAAAGCCTCCCATCATCGGTTTTTTCAGCAAACCCCACAAGCAGAGCGATTTGCTGATCAACAGATAAACGAACCAGCGTGTTTATCTCCGGTCCATGGGCAGAAATGGCATGGTCGGCGATTTCTTCCCGATTGCTGTAACCGGTGAGATTGAGCTCAGGGAAGCAGACCAGACTGGCCCCCTTTTTTTTGGCCCGCAGGGTCCAGTACCGGGTCCGCTCCAGGTTGTGTTTTACCTGACCCACTGGACACCGGCAGACCACCGCCGCGATACGGATATCCTTCATCATGCCCGAAGCAACCGGATGTCCAGCCTGCGGGTCCGGGGCCCGTCAAACTCACAAAAGAAGATGCCCTGCCAGGTACCTAAAACCAGGCGGCCATTTTCGATGGCAATGGTTTCCGATGATCCGATGATTGAGGTTTTCAGGTGGGCGGGGGAGTTGCCTTCCATGTGGCGGTAGGCTTCTTTCCACGGTACGATCTTGTTGAGCACCATCAGGATGTCCCGTGCCACGGCCGGATCGGCGCTTTCGTTGATGGTAACGGCAGCTGTGGTGTGGGGGACGAAGACCATGCAAAGGCCGCTGTCCATTCCGCTTTCGTTTACCTGCTGCTGAACCAGGGGGGTGACGTCGATCATTTCCGTCTGCGAATGGGTTTTTACGGATAGGCGCATGGAAACCTAACTAAAAAAGGCCCCGCTCGGTTCAACGCGGGGCCTTTTTTTAAAAACGGGGTTGGGTGTGATTAGACACATCCAGTGGGTTTCGGAAGACCCGCCATCTTACAGGCTCCCTTTCCGGGTCCTGACGGGAACAGCTCATAGATGTGTTTCAGTTTGAAGCCGGTCACCTTGGAGAGCACGCGGACCATGGGGGCGATACCGTTCTTTTCGTAGTATTCGCGAAGTACTTCAACGACTTTCGTGTGCTCGTCGTTCAGTTCATCGATTCCTTCTTCTTTTTTGACGTACTGCACCCATTCTTGTGACCAGTTGGTGTAGTCGTCGATAAAACCGTCTTCGTCTACCGTGAAGCTTTTTCCACCAAATTCGATAGTCGGCATGTTACTCAATCCTCCCTTTACAGATTTGTTAGTATTTCCGGCACACTGCCGTTTAAGTTCTCTTATAGAATCTAAGCTTAGTAACGGATTAAGCCTTCTATGTCAATACGAAATCCAAAAATTAGCGAGGTGAAAAAAATAGTTAAAATCACTGTTACCGCCCATGGTAGGCTAATATTCTCTGGGTGTTTTATTGATCTGATCCAGAGTAAACACCGGCCCGTCCTTGCAGACCAGTTCTTTGCCGATGCCGCAGCGGCCACACATGCCGAATCCGCATTTCATGCGGTTTTCAAGGCTCATGATGATGTGGTCGTGGGCGTAGCCCAGTTTTTCGAGTACCGGTTGGGTGAACTTGATCATGATGGGGGGGCCGCAAACGATGGCATAGGTGTCGTCGCCTCCCTGGGGTGCCTTTTGCTCGGTGATGGGGGGAACGAAGCCCACGTTGTACTTCCAATCGGGATCGTCGGTGGCATCTACGGTGATGTGCATATTGATGTCATCGCGCTTTTCCCATTCCACCAACTCGTCTTTGTAAAGCAGCATGCCCGGTGAGCGGGCGCCGTAGACCACGTCGATATTGCCGAATGTCGGCCGGTTGGACGGATCCAGCATATATACGATAGACGAGCGCAGGGTGGTGAAAGCAAATCCACCGCCCACGATGAGGACGTTTTTTCCCGCCAGACCTTCCCAGGGGTACCAGTTGCCCAGCGGCCCTCGCAGCCCCATGATGTCCCCGACCTTCATGTTGTGGAGGTGGGTGGTGACCACACCGGCACGGTTGACGGTAAACTTGACAAACCCCTTTTCTACGGGGGAGGAGGCGATCCCGATGGGTATCTCCCCTTTACCGGGAATGGACAGTTCGGCAAACTGGCCGGCCTGGTAGGCGAATTTCTCTTCGTCGCCCTCGTTGAGGAAGACGAATTTGAATGTCTTCAGGCTCTTGTCTTCGGCCTCGACAGTGATGTCGTCAATGCGGACCGGATAGGGTAGATATGGATTTTGCACGTGTTTCTCCCTCCATCGGGTTTATTAACCCTCTACAGCGCAGGCGTCTGCAGATTTGAAGCTGTTCATCTGTTCGCACACCCGGCGGATATCGATATTTACCGGGCACTGGCGAACGCACCGGCCGCAGCCCACACACATGATGCCCGCGTCGTACTTGTCCACGAAGTATTTGAGCTTGTGCATGAAACGCTGGCGGACCCGCTGGGCCTTGGCATCCCGGGGATTGTGCCCGGTGGTATGGGCGGTGAAGATGGGAAACATGCAGCTGTCCCAGTTTTTCATGCGCACACCGGACTTGCCGTGAGCCTCGTCCTGGATGTCGAAGCACCAGCAGGTGGGGCAGGAGAACGTACACGTGCCGCAGTTGATACAGGAAAAAGCGATGTCATCCCAGAAGGGGGCACCGTGGAGCTCCAGAAGATCCGTTTCGGCCAGGTTGTCAGTCTTGACAGTCGACACGATACGATCCTCCGCCGCTTTCCTGCCGGCTTCGAAGGCCGCCGCATCATCGGATGCCGCCTGCCAGCCGGCGGCATCGGCAAAGGCCTTGCCCTTGTCCGAGAGAATCTTGGCCAGGTAGGCGTCACTTTGCTCCATGACCAGCATGTCCAGCCCCTCCTCATGGTAGGGACCGCAGCCGGCAGTGGTGCAAAAACAGGTGGACAGGGGTGTGTCGCAGGCCATACCAATGAAGGTGGTGGCTTCGTAGGCGTTGAGCCAGTATGGATCCTTTACGTCCGGCGTGTCGAAGTTCAGTTTCACCAGCAGGGTCGATTTGGCATCGCAGGGCCGGATACCGACCACGGCGCGGGGCGTATCGTCCTTTGGCACCTCTTTCATGATGTGGTGGTCGTCCCGGGACTCGTCCAGAGAGTATTCAAGCATATCTTCGGACTGGGGAAAAAGTAGTGCCTTGGGCGACAGGCGGGTGTTGACCATGTCAAAATCCGGCATTTCGCCCTTTCCCAGTGCTTTGAACTGGTGGTAGTCCTTCTCCTTGGCCGGCCCATACAGCCGGTAGGTCTCGGCGGCGGCCGTCAATCCCTCGGCCCAGTTTTTTTTATCGATTTTAACGAGCGTCATAGCGTTAACCTTTACAGCCTTAAAGAAAGTTGCAGACGGGGAAACGGCATTCCCCGGGACCTTTTGTCTTCATCTATTTAATGAAGGCCGCAGGATCATTGGCTTGGTAAACATCCAGTGCCGGACGCTGATCCAGGGAAAGCCCGGCTTCCCAACCGAACTGTTCCTGACAGTCCATTTCCAGCTTGCGCGTAAGCAACCGCATGTTGATGCCCACCGGGCAGGCCCGTTCACAGGCACCGCAGTCGGTGCATCGGCCGGCGCAGTGGTAGGCCCTCAAAAAATGGAACGTTCGTACATCCAAGGGGTCCTGACCCTTGCCCATCCACTGGGGTTTGGCCTCATCCACGAAACAGGTGGGGCAGTAGCACAGGGGGCAGGCGTTTCGGCAGGCGTAGCAGCGGATGCACGGTTGCAGCAGGTCATCGAAAAACTGCCATTTGTCTTCGGTGTCCATCTCCTCGATCTTGCGGATGTCCGCATAACGGTCGGCGACCTCCTGCTCCGGTATCGCATCGGCCACCATTTCATCAAAGATCACCGGGTTGCGGTGGGTGCAAAGGGAACAGTTTTGCTGAAGCACCTCGGCTTTGTCGAAGAGGGTCTCTGCATCGGCAGTCCTGACCTTTATGGTGTCTTCGGTTTCGGAGACCTCAAGGATCTCACCCGCCACCAGGCCGGTGATCTTGCGTTTGTCGATCATTCCCGTGCAGGGGACGCCGATGATGACCACCTGATCACGTTTGATCTTGTTCTCGATAATATGGGTGACGATGTTGCGCGAGTCGCACCCTTTGGCGATCACGGCCACTTTCTCCGTCCGATTGGTCAGATAATTGGCCAGGTTGATGCCGCAGTTGCTGTCCCACACCAAGGTCTCGACAGCCTCAGGCGTGGTGGCAAAGCAGGGCTCGTTCATCATGGGCATGGTCCCTTTGCGGAACCCGATGACCATGTCCACGGTACATTCCTTGAGCAATCGACCGGCAATCTCTTTTATCTTCTCAGTGTATCCTACCATGTTATGCTACCTTGGCCGTATCTTTGATGAAATGGGTGTTGGGACCAATTGCTTTGACCTTTTCAGTCACTTCTTTGACCACGTTGACAAACTTGGTGGATTCCGCCGAAGAAATCCAAGAAAAGTGCAGGCGGTCTGATTCGATGCCCATCAGTTCCATCAGGTTCTTAAACAGGGTGAATTTCCGTCGTGCGTAGTAATTACCTTCCAGGTAATGGCATTCGCCGGGATGTCACCCGCTAACCCAGACCGCATCGGCACCTTCCCGAAGCGCCGTCAATGCGAACTTCGGGTCCATGCGGCCCGTGCAGGGGATGCGGATCACCCGGATGTTGGAAGGGTATTGCATTCTGCCGACACCGGCGAGGTCCGCTGCCCCGTAACTGCACCAGTTGCACAGAAAACTGACAATTTTCGGTTCCCAATCAGACATGATACGTTCTCCTTTGATTGATCGTTTACATCGCTTCGTTCATAGAAAAGATCTGTGCAAAGATCTGGTCGTTGTCGAATCCTTTCAGGTGGATGGCTCCGGATCGGCAGGAAGCCACACACAGACCGCAGCCCTTGCACAGCACCGGATTGATCTGGGCCTTGCCGGCATGCATGCGGGCGTCGGCGGCGATAAAAGAAGGTGCCGAGTAGGGGCAGATGGAAACGCAGACCCCGCAGCTGCTGCAGATGCTCGGTTCCGTCTCGGCCACCGTGCCACTGGTGTTGATGGTCTCTCTTGAGAGCAGGGTGATGGCACGCGACGCACTGGCCCGGCCCTGGGCAATGGCTTCGTCGATGGGTTTGGGGTAATGGGCCAAGCCACAGAGAAAAACACCATCCGTAGCGAATTCAGACGGCCCCAGTTTGGCGTGTTTTTCCACAAAGAACCCGTCGTCATTGAGCGGCACTTTGAAAAACTGAGCTAATGCCTCATCCTTGTTGGGCAGGATAGCCGACGCCAGGGTGACCAGGTCGGCGGTAATTTCCATGGGGCGTTGCAGCACGTGGTCGGTGACAGTGATGCGGATGTTGCCGTCCTCGATCGCCAACTGCGGCTTGTTGTCCAGGTCGTGGCGGATGAAGATCACGCCAGCTTCGCGGGCCTTTTTATACAGGTACTCGCGCTCACCGTAGGTGCGGATATCCCGATAGAGGACGTAGACATTCATTTCGGGGTTGATTTTTTTCAATTCCAGGGCGTTGTCGATGGAGTGGGTGCAGCAGACCCGGCTGCAGTAAGGGCGGTCGGGCTGACGGGAACCCACGCACTGGATGAAGACGGCGGAATTGAGCGTTTTCAGCCCGGGGTCGTCGGCCATGAATTTATCATCCAATTCCAGGCTGGTGAGTATTCTCGGATCCTGGCCGTAGTTGTATTCATCCGGCTTGAGAGCGGTTCCGCCGGTGGCCACCACGGCCACGCCGTGTTCCAGCACGTCACTGGATTCGCCGACGGTCAGGGTGGACTTGAAGCTGCCCACAAACCCGTCCACGGCGGTCAGCCGGGTGTTCAGGTGAAGCTTGATCCGGTCGTCACTCTCCACGGCCTGCACCAGTTCGGCCAGCTTGTCTTTGACCCGGTCACCGGTGGCCGTCTTGAAAATATGATGGGCGTTGCCGCCCAGCCGGTCGGCAGCCTCGACGATGTGGGTGACGTATCCCTGGCTGGCCAGGCTTTTGGCTGCGGTTATGCCGGAGATACCGCCGCCGATGATTAGGGCGGTCTGGTTGACATTCAGTTCGGCCTCGGGCAGGGGCTGCATCAGGGCTACTTTGGAGACGGCCATGCGAACCAGATCCTTGGCTTTTTGCGTGGCCAGGTCCGGGTTGTTTTTATGCACCCAGGAGTCATGGTTGCGGATGTTGCACATCTCGAACAGGTATTTGTTCAACCCGGCATTGATCAGGGTTTCCTGGAACAAAGGCTCGTGGGTTTTGGGCGTACAGGCGGCCACGACGACCCGGTTGAGCTTCTTCTGCTTGATAATCTGGGTCATGGTCTCCTGCGTGTCCTGGGCGCAGGAGTAGAGATTGTCCGAGATGTACTCCACATAGGGCAGCGTGCCGGCATAATCCCTGACGTCCGGCACATTGACCACGCCGGCGATATTGATGCCGCAGCGGCAGACGAACACGCCGATGCGCGGCCGCTCGCCGATGACGTTGGTTTCGGGAATGACCTCGGGTATCAGGGTCCGGGTGTTGCGCGACTCGGCCAGAATCTCGCCGGCGGCCGAGGCGGCGGCACTGGCGTCCACCACCGATTGGGGAATGTCTTTTGGCCCCTGGAAGGCGCCGCAGACGTAGATGCCCTTTCTGGACGTTTCAACGGGTGAGAAGGTGTCGGTTTTGCAGAAGTTGCCGTCGGTGAGTTCGATGCCCAGGCGGTTGGCCATGGCGACCACTTCCGGATCGGTCTGCAGACCGATGGAGAGCACGATCTGATCGAACGTCTCAGTGACCGTTTCACCTGCTTCGGTGACGTAGCGGACGCTCAGGTCGTCGGAATCCGGCAGCGGGTCGATGGTGTGCACCCGGCTGCGCACGAAACGTACGCCCTTGTCTTTGGCGTTGTCGTAGAAGCGCTCGAACTCCTTGCCGGGGGTGCGCATGTCCATGAAAAAGATGGCGCAGTCCAGGTCGTAGGGGGCGTGCTCCTTGGCGATGACGGCTTCTTTGATGGCGTACATGCAGCACACCGACGAACAATAGGCGTTGTCACAGCGGTTCAGGTCCCGGGACCCGACGCATTGAAACCAGGCGATCTTTTTGGGTTCCTTGTGGTCGGAAAGCCGCACCAGGTGGCCGTCCGTAGGCCCGGAGGCGGAGAGGATACGCTCCATTTCCATGGATGTGATCACGTTGGGATGATTGGCGTAGTTGTAGGCATCGTATTTGGACGGGTCGAAGGGTTCGAAGCCCGGGGCCAGGATGATGGAGCCCACCTCCAGTTCCACGATTTCATCTTCCATGGTGTGGTCGATGGCGTCCACGCCGCAAAAGGAGGTGCAGACCTGACAACCGCCGGTTTTAAAGTGCGCACATACATCCCGGTCGATGACCGGGGTGTTGGGAACGGCCTGGGCGTAGGGGACATACACCGGTTTTCGCCCTTTCAGGCCCATGTCGTATTCCGAAGGGATCTGCCTGGCGCCCCGCCGCGAAACCACTTCTCTGATCTTTTCCAGGGTGATGTGGCCGGTGGGGCAGACCGACGCACAGGCACCGCAGGCGATACAGACATCGGATTGCAGGTGAAAGGGGGTGTCCACTTTCATATCGACGCCCCGGCCGGTCAGGCTGATGGCGTTGCTGCCCATTTTTTCGCACATCCGGGTGCACAGGCCGCAGAGGATGCAGGTGTCGTTCTCCAGTTTGAACCGCGGTGTCTCGATGGTGTATTGCTTGGCCAGATCCTGAAGCAGGGGCACCTCGGGGCAGCGTGCCAGCAGCATCTCAACGATCAGCTTGCGGCCGGCGTGAACCGCCTCGGTGTCCGTTTTGACTTCCATGCCTTCCCAGATGGGGTAGTTGCAGGCGGTGACAAAACGGGTACGGCGGCCGTCGTAAAGCTCTACCGTACAGATACGGCACATGCCGGCCGGTTCCAGCGCCTTGTGATGGCACAGGGTGGGGATCTCCACACCGACCTTTTCGGCAACCTGGAGAATGTACTGCCCTTCATCTCCCTGGACTGTTCGACCGTTCAGCTTAAACGTGATCATCGGTTATTTCCTTAATCTTATCGGATGGCAATGGCATCGAATTTACAGACATCGTAGCAGATGCCGCACTTAATGCACTTGTCCTGATCCAACTGGTGGGGTTCCTTTTTCTTGCCGGCGATGGCATCCTGGGGGCACTTTTTGGCACACAGGCCACAGCCGGTGCACGCTTCAGCGTCGATGTCGTAGTGGAACAGTGCTTTGCAGACGCCGGCCGGGCAGCGCTTGTCCTGGATGTGGGCTTCGTATTCATCTTTGAAATAGAGGATGGTGGTCAGCACCGGGTTCGGCGCCGCTGTCCCCAGGCCACACAGGGAGAAGCGCTGAACCATGGCGCCCAGTTCTTCGAGCAGTTCGATGTCCCCTTCCTTGCCCTTGCCGGCACAGATGTCCGTGAGAATGTCGAGCATCTGTTTGATTCCCTCCCGGCAGGGGTTGCACTGCCCGCAGGATTCTTCCTTGAGAAAATCCAGAAAATAGCGGGCCACATCCACCATGCAGGTATCCTGGTCCATGACGATCATGCCGCCGGAACCCATGATGGAGCCCACCTCGGCCAAGCGCTGGTAATCCACGGGCAGGTCGAGGAATCGTTCGGGAATGCAGCCGCCGGAAGGCCCGCCGGTCTGGACCGCCTTGAATTTTTTCTTTTTGGGCACACCGTTGCCCAGTTCAAATACGATTTCACGCAGGGAAACGCCCATGGGTACTTCCACCAGGCCGGTGTTGTTGATCTTGCCGCAGAGGCTGAACACCTTGGTACCCTTGCTGTGCTTGGTGCCCATGCCGGCATACCAGGCGCCGCCCTTCATGATGATGGGTGGGATGTTGGCGTAAGTCTCCACATTGTTCAGGTTGGTGGGGCCGTCTCTGAAGCCCTTTTCAACGGTGTGGACATATTTGGCCCGGGGGCGGCCCACCTTACCTTCCAGAGAGGCCATCAGGGCGGTGGACTCGCCGCAGACAAAGGCTCCGGCACCGGTGGAAATCTTGATTTTGAAGCAGAAATCCGTCCCGGCAATGCCGTCGCCCAGCAGACCGCAGCGTTCCGCCTGCTTGATGGCGGTGACCAGGCGCTTGACGGCCAGGGGATATTCGTTTCTCACATAGATGTAGCCGTGGCTGGAGCCGATGGCCACCCCGGCGATGAGCATGCCCTCGATGACACTGTGCGGATCGCCCTCGAGGATGCTGCGATCCATGTAGGCGCCGGGATCCCCCTCGTCGGCGTTGCAGATGATGCTGCGCTCCCCGTCGTGCTTGGCGCAGGTGGCCCACTTGATGCCGGCCGGAAAACCGCCGCCGCCGCGTCCGCGCAACCCCGAGGCCTTCACTTCGTCGATGATTTCCTTGGGCTTCATCTGTTTGAGGGCCTTGAGCAGGGCGCTGTATCCGCCCCGCGCGATATATTCGTCGATGGTATCGGGGTCGATGTAGCCGCAGTTTCTCAGGGCGATCTTCACCTGTTTGCCATAGAAGGGAATCTCTTCGAGAAAGGGAATGCCTTCCTGGGGAGACACCTTGGCGACCGGATTCTCGGTGCCGTCTTCCATCACACCAAGGGGCTTTCGCATCTGGCCGAGAATCCATTTTTTCTTTTCGAACACCCCCTGGCGATAATCTTTAATGGCGTCAACGATCCTGTCTGCGGTGATGTTTTTATAAATTACGCGAGGCTTGCCCTCGGCGACCATCTCCACCAACGGCTCCTGCTCGCAAAACCCGATGCATCCGGTCTGGCAGATGGCGATGCCCTTGTCACCGGAAAAGGACGCCGCGGCTTTGTCGAATGACGCCTGGGCGCCGGCGGCGATGCCGCACGAGGCCATGCCGACGTTCACTTTAATGGTGTCCGGGTGGTAAAGGGATCCTCTGGCTTCCTGGCTTATGGTTTTTAAGTCTTCCAAAGACTGGATTTTCATGGTGTTGGCCTCGTTCTTCGATTATTCGTATTGACCCAGGACTTTTTCGACTTCATCGGTGCCGATCCGGCCGTGCATATCTTCGTTGATTTTCAATACCGGTCCGAGACTGCAGCATCCGATGCACCGCACCGATTCCAGAGTATAGCGCCCGTCGTCAGTGGTCTGGCCGTCGGCAATCTTCAGCGAGTCGTGCAGCCGTTCACGGATCCGCTCGGCCCCGCGAACGTGGCAGGCGGTGCCCAGGCAGATGGAGATTATGTTTCTGCCGCGGGGCTCCAGACTGAAGGTGCTATAAAAGGTAGCCACTTCGTAAATCTTGCTGTAGGGTACGCCGATTTTAGCGGAAAGATAGGTCAGTGCGGGTTTGGGGAGGTAGTTGTAGTGGCGTTGGATGGCCTGAAGGATCATGATCAGGTTCTCCTTGTCCGTTGAAAACTCCTTGTCGATCATGGTGTCCAGCTCTACAAAATCCACCTCATCCGTCTGGTCCGTGCGTATCGCTTGTGCCTCACTCATTTACCGATCTCCCAATAGAAATCACGCTTCACGAAAATGAAGGAAAGTTGCTCTTATTACGCGCTTTGCTGAACCACCGGGCAATTTTCAACGCAGGCACCGCACCCGGTGCACAGATCCATCTTAATGCTGCGGGCGCGCTTTCTGACTTTTACCTTGAAATGGCCGGGGTCGCCCTCGACGCTTTCAAGATCTGCATAGGTGATCAGTTCGATGTTCAGATGCCGGCCGACCTCGACCAGTACGGGTGAGATAATTCACATCGCACAGTCATTGGTGGGAAAGGTCTTGTCCAACTGGGACATGACCCCGCCAATGGAGGGTGATTTTTCGAGAAGATATACATAATACCCAGAGTTTGCCAGATCCAGGGCACTCTGCATGCCGGCAATCCCACCGCCGACAACCAGCACGGAACCCACTACATCCTTTGCCATCGCTTCACTCTCCTGTCGATGTTAATCCGCCCGGTGAATCACCGCTCACTTATCTAAAACCTTGGCGTTTCGATACGAGCGGGCGGGTATAAACCAGTGGATTTACCTATATGGAGATGGTTGGCTTGTCAATATTATTCCGATGGTTTTATGGCGTTGAAAAGCGTTTTTTATGCGTATATGTGCAATACGTCGCCGTTCAGAGGGCTTTTTAGGAGTGCAGAGAAATTCGTCGGTGGGGGACTTGCGGTGCTGGTAAATGAGATGACGTGAACTGTCCGGCCCGACTTGCGGATGACGGGCCGGACAGTTGATGGATTAAGCGGCCAATTGAAAGGCCCGCTCGGTGGCGTTGCGGATCTCGTCGGGTGTGAAAGGCTTGGGCAGGTAGTCCACTGCGCCCATACGGGCCGCCTCCACTGCCGTTTCGATGCTGGCGTAGCCGGTAATCATGATGACTTTTGCGTCCGGGTTTTTTTCCCCAACGGCCTCCAGCAGTTCAAGGCCATTGACGCCGGGGATCCGCAGATCCAGCAGCACCAGACCGTAGTTTTTTGTAGCGATGCAATCCATGGCTTCATCCCGGGTAACGGCCTGGTCCACCTGGTATCCTTTTTTGGCCAGGATTTTGCGGATGTTGTTGTTGACGGCCACCTCGTCGTCGACCACCAGGATGTTGGGATGGGCCGGTACCTGGGCAATTGGTCGGGGTGCGGGTTCCAGTGCCTCGGCGGCCATCATTTTTTCCATATTGGCTTTAAGGGTTTCATAGGGCATTTGCACCGTGCCGTCGTAGGCCAGGTGGTCCACATAATCCCTGCCGGTCGCCTGGACGACTTCATCATAGTTGAAAGGCATGTCGGGGGCGATGAGGGTGGCGGTATCCGCGACGGCCTTCTTCGCGGCGGCGCGTTTCTTTTTGGCCAACTGGGGGCAGGCGGCGGTCTTGGTGCCGGCCTTGCATGTGGCGCCCAGTTTTTTGAATATGTCGCAGACCATATCCCCTACCTCGCAGAAGCCTTCCACCGGTTCAGAGGTGGTGATTTCAACCGTCGGCACATCGGTCCGCGTGGCATGATCCGCATAGGCCTTCCCGGTGACCTGAGCCACTTCGTCGGCATCGAAGGGGACATCCACGTCGATCTTGTTACGTTCCGCCAGCCGTGCCAGGTTGGCCTTCAGGTCTTCATAGTAGGGAATGGAAACGCCGTCGCTGCGCAGATTGTGGATGTATTCGGGCCCCGATACAGCGGCCACCTCTTCGTAGTCGAAGGGCTGGTCGATGCCGATCAACCGTTTGGTGTCCACGGTTTTTCGCTTGGCGCTTTTTTTCTTTTTGGCCAGTTGTGGGCAGCCGGCGGTCTTGGTGCCGGCCTTGCAGGTGGCGCCCAGCTTTTTAAAGATGTCGCAGACCATGTTGCCTACTTCGCAGAACCCTTCGAGGTTCTCGGGCATCTTTACCTCTACCACCGGCATGTCGGAGGGGCCCAGGGTGTCGGCATACCCTTTTCCGGTGACCTTGGCCACTTCATCGGTATCGAAGGGGATGTCCACATCGATAATGTTGATGGACTCTCGCTCTTTCTCCGAAATTCTGGCTTCGACCAGTTTACCGGACAATGCATTTTCAACGGTGGCGCGCAATTCGTCGGGCGTGAAGGGCTTGGGAAGGTATTCCAGGGCACCCATGCGGATGGCTTTGACAGCGGTGTCCGTAGAGGCGTAGGCGGTCATCATCACCGCACGGGTCACCGGCCACTCTTTTTTGACCATCTTTAATAGTTCGAGGCCGTTCATCTCCGGCATGACGATGTCGGAAATCAGCAGAGAAAAGGACTCTTTGGCCAAAATGCCTAAAGCCTCTTTGGCGCTGGAGGCGCGGGTGACCGCGTAGTTGCTTTTTTTGAGAATTTTTTCCACATTGTTGCAGATGCTTGCTTCGTCATCGACCACCATAATTTTCGGTATTGTGTCCATCTCTCCCCCCTCTTATTTAGATCCTAAGTGTCAACGGCATCATTGGCGTTCATTCTTGGTTTATAGCACAGCAGAAACTATGCCATGCGGTAAAAGAGTTTATAAAATTCTGTAAAAATTGACTAATAACTATTTATCACCGCTCCTGAATCGTTGCGTGTATGCGAAATAGATACACATGAATGGGTGACGATCTTCTGACAGATGATGGCCGAAAGGCAGGCGTGGCGGGCCGGAAGAACATGGCCAACAGCGTGTATTTAAATTTTATACAGTGTATGGGAAACGGTTCAGCGACGCTGGGAAAGGGTGATTCCGTGTTTTTTCATCATGTTATGGAAGTTGGGGCGCTGCATGCCCACGGATTTGGCTGCCCGGGTGACGTTCCAGTCGTTGCTGGAAAGGGCGTGGGTCAGAAAGTTACACTCCACCCGTGCCACGGCTTTTTGCCGGATCAGGGCCTTGACGGCCTTCAAGGCCTCATTGGTGGTGGGGGTGTTGTCGAACAGGTTTTCGATGTCGCTGATTTCGCCCAGCAGGGGCAGATCCTTGAGTCCGATGGTTTCCTTTTCACATAGGATCACGGCCCGCTCCACCACGTTACGCAGCTGGCGTACATTGCCGGGCCAGCCGTATTCGGTGAGGCGGGTCAGCGCATCATCGGCGAAGCCGGTAACGATCCGGCCCATTTTCCGGCATAACTGGTTGAGAAAGTGGTAGGCGATGGGCGGGATATCTTCCCTGCGTTCCTTCAAGGTGGGCAGCAGGATGGGGTAGACGTAGATGCGGTAATAAAAATCCTGCCGGAAGGTGCCGGTATGGACCATCGCTTCTAAATTCTGGTTGGTGGCAAAGATCAGCCGCACATCCACCTTGTGGCTGGTGCTGCTGCCTACCGGCATGAGCTCGCGGGTTTCCAAAAAGCGCAGGAGTTTTCCCTGCACATCCAGAGGAATATTGCTGATTTCATCCAGAAAGACGGTGCCCGTGTGAGCCTGCCGGAAAATGCCAGCCTTGTCCTGGTGGGCACCGGTGAAGGCGCCTTTGACGTGGCCGAAGAGTTCGGACTCGAGCAGGCTGCCGGAGAGGGTACCACAGTCCACGGCAAAAAAGACCTTGTCGGCCCGGCTGCTGTTGGCATGGACGGCCCGGGCCACCAGTTCCTTGCCGGTGCCGCTTTCGCCGCAGACCAGCACGGTGGCATCGGTGGGGGCCACCTTTTCCACCATGGAGATGACTTTTTGGATTTTGGGGCTGCTGCCCACCAGCTGGTGTTGAATCCGGCGGGAAGGGGAGTTTCCGTTTTTCAGTTGCCGGTTTTTCAGCCGGCTTTCGCGCTGCGTCAGGGCCTGGCCGACAACGGCCCTTAATTCATGGGGGGTAAAGGGCTTGGGCAGGTAGTCGAAGGCCCCCATCTTCATGGTCTCCACGGCCGAAGAGACCGTCGAATAGCCGGTAATGACGACCACCAGGGTGTCCGGGTAGGCCTCTTTGACGCGGGCAAGCACCTGCATACCCCCCAATGCGCTCATCTTCAGGTCGGTGACCACCACGTCGAATGGCCGGGTTTCCAGCATCTTCAATGCTTCGTAGCCGTTCAAGGCGAACTCGGTCCGGTGGCCCGATTTGGTCAGGATCTTTACGCAGCTGTGGCAGATGTTGGGCTCGTCGTCGACGATCAGTACACGGGAGGGATCAGGGGGCATGGCTGGCAATTTTCTCCCCGGGGATGGTGATCGTGAAAGTGGTGCCCGCACCGACAGTGCTTGCGGCCTCAATGGTACCGCCGTGCTGCTCGATGATGCCGTGGGTGATGGCCAGTCCCAGCCCGGTGCCATTGTCTTTGGTGGTGAAAAAGGGGTCGAAGATCTTATTCAATTGGTTTTCGGGAATGCCATCACCCGTATCGGAGACGACAATATCGACAAACCCCTGGCGGGCCGATAGCTGCGTGGATACGGTGATACTGCCACCGGCCGGGGTCGCCTCGACGGCATTGATGATCAGGTTGATCATGGCTTGTTCGATCTGGCCTTTGTCGACCAGCGTCCGGGGCAGGTTGTCGGACAGGTCGTAAGCCACTGAGACATCCTTGAAGGCGGCCTGTTTCTGGGTCAGTGAGATGCAGGCGGCAATAATTTCGTTGAGGTTGGCGTTCTTTTTATCGGGCTGGGTCTGCCTGGCAAAATTAAGCAGGTTGGTGACGATTTTACGGCAGCGCAAGGCTTCGTTGGCGATAACGGACATCTCTTCGTAGGTGGGATCGTCCCGATTCAGATCCTCCTGGATCAGCATGGCCGTGGTCAGGATCGTGGTCAACGGGTTATTGATTTCGTGGGCCACGCCTGCGGACAGGCGCCCCACGGAGGCCAGCTTTTCCTGCTGCATCATCACTTTCTGGACATTGATGTCTTTGGTGATGTCACGTGAGATCTCCACGGCGCCGATCACGTCTCCGTCTTCAAGTAGCGGATACGTGGAGATCGAGTAGTAAATTCTGCGGCCGTCACTGTCCAGATGGATGTGGGTCGTCTGGGAGGGCTTCTCCGATTCCAGGGTCTGGATCAACGGGCAGGGATGATCTTCCCCGGAGCATGGGTTTTCCAGGTGGTGGGTGATTTTGTAGCAGAACTGCCCGATGACCTGGTCCCGGGTCAGACCGAACTTTTCTAAAAAGGCGTCATTGGTGTCGATGATACGGAAGCGGTGGTCGATCACCAGCACTTCTTCCTGGATAAGATCATTCAGTGCCATACTGTAAAGTGCGCGTACTTCCCTGAGTTCCTGATCGGTCTTTTTCTGCATGGTGGAGACCCGGGAAATTTCCCAGAACAGCTGGGCCGTGCGGTCGGCAATGGCGCGGACATTTTTTTTCTTTTTGGCCAGGATGTCATTGTAGATGTCCATGGAGCCGGTCAGTTCGACGATGAGGTCGATGTCGTCCCGGTCGAAGAAATCATCGTAGCTGCTGGTGAAAAACAGGCCTTTTTCCATGGCGGCAACCAGCCCCGGTGCATCGGGACGGATGTCCGCAACGGCGACGATCCTCGGATGGATCTCCAGAAAAGTGTGACGCTGAATGACGTCCATGAAGTCCTTGCAGCGTCTGCCGCCGCCCACCACTGCGATATTCATTCGGTGAAACCCCTGGATGATAGTGTGGAAAAAGTGGATCCGTGTTTTCTGCTTTTCCTTTTTATCCTTGGGTTTGGGGTATTTGTCAACAGCCCACAGCCGCAATCGCGTCAGCTTGACCTGTCAAACGATTAGGGATAGAAATGATGATGCCGATTTGATCGGACGATATGCGAACCCGCCCCCATTTAGCCATGAATGATATGCACAAGATCGAGGCACCCAAGATCATCCTCATCGTCGGGCCCACCGGCGCCGGCAAGACCACCTTTGCCATCGATCTGGCCCAGCGGTTCAACGGTGAGATCGTCGGGGCCGACTCCATGCAGATCTACCGCCGTATGGACATCGGCACGGCCAAACCCACGCCGGCGGAGCGGGCGGCGTGCCCCCATCACATGATCGACATCGTGGATCCGGACCAGGATTTCGATGCCGCCGCCTATGCGGATATGGCTTCCGGCATTATCCGGCAGACGATCGACCGGGGGCGCACCGTTTTTGTCGTGGGGGGCACCGGGTTTTACATCAAGGCCCTGATTCACGGCCTTTTCGAGAAAGGGCCGTCGGATCCGGCGGTTCGCCGGCGCCTGAAGCGGCAGTTGGAATCGGAGGGGGCCGCCGTCCTGATGGGTCGCCTGCAAAAGATCGACGGGTCTGCGGCCGAAAGGATCCACCCCAATGATACGTATCGCATCATCCGGGCGCTGGAGGTGTTCGAGGTCTCCGGTGAACCGTTAACGGATTTTCACCAGCGCCACGGGTTCCGGGAACAGCGCTTCACGACCTTGGAATTCGGCCTCTCCTGGCCCCGGCCGGTTCTTTACGAACGCATCAACCGGCGGGTCGACGCCATGATAGCCCAAGGCTTTCTGGATGAGGTGCGGCGGTTGATGGCCCGTGGTTACGGGATTGACCTCAAATCCATGCAGAGCCTCGGATACCGGCACCTGGCTGCGGTGGTCGGCGGCGATACCAGCCTGGTGGAGGCGGTGACGATGCTGAAGCGGGATCACCGCCGCTACGCGAAACGCCAGTTGACCTGGTTCGGTGCCCGCCAATCGATCCACTGGTTGACCCCGGATCAGACGGAGGCGGCGGCTGACCGGATCCGCGCATTCCTTTCATGAAAGGTATCGACGCCATCTTCAGCTCGCCGGTCGAATCACCCGCGGTCTGGTGTTTATTCGTCAGGCTGGACCGCTGGGCCCGGATTCTTTAACTTCGTTTTGATTGTTTTCAATTATGGGCATGGCGGGTTCAGGGTTCATTTCAACTTGGTGTTTGGGAATTCGGACCCTGAAGAGAGATCCTTCGCCCGGTTTGCTGGCCACCGTGATCGTGCCGCCGTGCTGGCCGATGACACGATTGGCAATAAACAATCCCAATCCGGTGCCCCTTCTCCCCTTGGTCGAGTAAAAGAGGCTGAAAACCCGGTCGCAGACATCCCTGTCCATGCCGATGCCGTCGTCAGCAATGCAAAAGACGATTTCATCGCCCGGATCGGTGATGCTTAAATCGATCTGGTGGGTTGGCATGCGGTGGTCTTTCAGACAGGCGTCTATGGCATTTTCCAGGATGTTGACCAGGGCTGCCTGCAGGTAATCGGCGTCCACCTGCATGGTGCCTGCGGTGCTGTCAAAATGATAAGCCAGCCGGATGCCGCAGCCGTCAATGCGGGGCTGGATGACCCGGACCAGATCCTCGGCAAAATCGGCGATTCGCACCGGCGCTCGATTCAGATCCCGCTCCTTGGCATAATAAAGGATATCCATCACCATCTTGCGGATGCGCTGGACCGTCTCCTGGGCGGCTTGGCAGCCCTCTTCCACACGTTTAAAGTTTTTTTTCTTCAACCCGGATGACACCAGGTAGAGACCGCCGTCCAGGCTGGTGAGCAGCCCCTTCATGCCGTGGGAAACGGACCCGATCATCAGGCCCAGGGAGGCCAGGTGATCCTGGAGCTCGGTCTTCTCTTTTAGCAGCTGTTCCAGGCTCCGGGTGTAGTCCTGCAGCTTCCGGCGCATGGCGATCTTTTCCCGAGCCCGGCGCACGGCGATTTCCAGGGCGTCGACATTGATGGGTTTGGTGATAAAATCGGTGGCCGCGTATTTCAGGCTGCGAATGGCCAGATTCATGTCTCCATGGCCGGTAATCATGATAACTTCGGTTTCCGTATTTTCATGCTTGATTTTTCGCAGCAGTCCGATGCCGTCACCCCCGGGCATCTTGATGTCGGTGACCACGATCTGGGGACGTTCTTTTTGAAAGCGGTCGAAGGCCGTTGCAGCGTTTTCCGCCTCCACGGTTCGGTAGCCCATGTCTTGCAGGGAGATGGCCAGGACCTCCCGGATATCCGGTTCGTCGTCGACGATCAGGATCGTTTTGCCGTTGATATCATTCATCGGAGGTCTCCGTCTTGCCGTCAGCCGAAGCGGTTGTCGCATCCGTTGCATCGATGATTGGAAATCGCAGGACGAAGCAGGTGCCGTGGGGCCTGTCGGGCACTGCCTCGATGGTACCGCCACACTCCTTGACGATGCCGTAGCTGATGGAAAGCCCCAGCCCCGTGCCTTTGCCCACCTCCTTGGTGGTGAAAAAAGGCTCGAAGATCTTCTCCGACAGGTTGTCCGGGATGCCCGTGCCCGTATCGCACACCCGGCATGCCACCCACGGACCCTGGATGCCCGTCCACAGGCGGATGGTCTTTTCTCCGTTCGCATCACCCGCCGGTTGATTGCCGCATCTGGATTCGATGGCATCCCGGGCATTGAGCAGCAGGTTGATGAATACCTGCTCCAGCCGGCTGGGGTCGGCATGGATGCGCGGCAGGGGTTCCTGGATCTCCCAGACCACCTGGATGCCCCGCACCTTGAGCTGCTGGCTGAAAATTTCGAAGGCGCTTTTTAAGACATCATTGAGCTGAACCATGACCATCTCCATGTCCGATTTCCTGGCGAACTGGCGCATGTGGTTGATGATCCTGGCGGCCCGATCCACGTTGCCGTCCACCTTGACCAGCATGGTGGATAGCACGTCCGGAGCGATGGCTTCCGATGCGTTGAGCTTTTTCATGAAAAAACTGCTCACCGTCTTGATTACGGAGAGGGGCTGGTTCAGTTCGTGGGCCACACCGGTGGCCATCTCCCCCAGGGTGGCCATCTTGCTGGCCTGGATGAGCTGCTGTTCGGTTTCAAGACGTTTGGTAATGTCGCTGGTGGTCACGAGAAGCACTTTCTGGCCGGAGTATTCCGACGGGGAGATGCGGATGTTGACGAACAGTCCCTTGCCGTCACGATTCAAATGGCGGGCCTGGTTGAGGACCGAGCAGGTGGCGACCTTGAAGGCGTAGTGATCCTGTTCGTCAGGTGAGAACAGGGTCACGAAGGAACGTCCGATCATCTCCTCCACGCTAAACCCGTAGACGGCGGTGACGCTTTGGTTGCAGTCCACGATCTGCAGGGTCGCCACATCCAGCACGAATACCGGATTGGGGATGTTGCTGAAAATGGCGTGATACTTCTTCTCCGATTTTTGCAGATCCACTTCCAATTGCCGGCGCTGGCTGATGTCCAGAGAGATCTCCATGGCAGCGACGATCTCGCCGTTGCCGTCCTTGATGGGTGACGTGCGCACCAGCCAGTGCTTGGGCGAGCCGTCCTTGTCCAGGCCGCTCTCTTCGGCCTGGTGGGACAGGCCGTCGGCGAAGGTTTTCTCCACCGGACAGGAAACGCATCGCTCTCCTCTTCCCTTGTAGGCGTGGTAGCAGTAGTCGCCGGGTTCGGGGGCAAAACGCTGATAGAACTCCCGGTTGAAGCGAAGCAGCCGGTAGTTGCGGTCCTGGACGGTGATCAGGCAGGGGACCCGTTCGAACAGGTTCTGGTACTCGTCGCGCTGCTTGTTCAACTCCTTCTGGCTGGAGGCGATTTCGTCGGACATCAGGTTGATCGCCACCGATAGCTGACCCAGTTCGTCGGCCTGGGGCATGCATACTTTGCTGGCGTAGTCGCCACGGGCGATGAGACGCGTTCCGTCGATGAGGCGCTTGATCGGGTAGTTGACGAAGCGCAGCACGAATACGAAAATGATGGCCGCCGTGATGAGAAAAACAAAGCCGGCCAGGCCGATAATTCCCCGCTCTTCCATCAGGATCTCGCGGTCAGTGTTTTCAAGGGAGATGACCACGTCCAGCGCGCCGAGAATTTTCTTGTCTTCGGGGTGGACGTGGCACTCTCCGGTGCTGCACCCGGGTTCGTTGCAGATGGGGCTGATGATGCCCAGAAGACGAAAGCCCGATGGGGACAAAAAGATGCGGGTTCGTTCTTCCAGCGGAACCGCCGCCATGGGGGGGTCGGTGCGATGGCAGATGTGGCAGGCCTCGGCTTTGATGTTGGTGGTTTGTTCAACCTCTTCGGGGTTGTTGGAGTACTTGATCTCGCCATCCTTGTTGTAAATGCGGATGTTCTTGATCTCTGGCTGGCGGCCGATGTTGTTGATGATCTGGTTGATTTCGTCCCGGGAGTTGAGCATCATGGCGTAGTGGGTGCCCAGCCGGATGGTGGTGGTGAGGCGGTCGGTGCCGGCCAGCATGTTTTTGACCATCTTCTCTTTTTGATAACGGATGTTGAAAAAAGCCCAGGTGGCGATGGTGACCAGCAGTACGATGCCTACCGTGAGGATGAGCTTGGCGGCCAGGCTGTTTTTCAGGTTTTGAATCAGTTTGAACATAAACCCCTTTTAACACTGCTTCCAATTATCTCCCTGAATCCCTCCCCAATTGCAAGATTCAGGTCGAGCCCCAACTCCCGCGAGGGCAGCCCCATGGCCAGTCCCAGCAGCTGCGGCAGATACAGCACGGTGATGGACAGCTCCTCCCCGGCCATGCGCGAGGCTTTGGATTGCCAGGCATCCAGATTCATCTGGCACATGGGGCAGACGGTGACAATGAGGTCCGCACCCCTTGCGGCCTTCAGGATGGCGCAGACTCGCTTGAGCCCCGCTTCCGGCTGGGTGCTCACCAGAGATGCCCCGCAGCATCGACCGCCCATCTCCCAGGCGTGAACGGCGGCGCCGGTTGCCTCGATCAGGGGCTCCATGGAGACCGGTCGCTCCGGGTCATCGAATTCCTGGTAGGGCCGCAGGCACTGGCACCCGTAATAGGCGGCCACGGTCAGGCCTGACAGGGAGCGGGTCATGAGGGGGGCCAAACGCGCGGCCCCCAGGTCCACGGCCAACACATCCAACAGGTGGCGGACCCGGATGCTGCCGGTGGCCGTCAGGTTCACGGCCGCCAGGGCCGCATTGATCCTCGCCCGGCCCGCGGCATCGTTGCGCAATGCGTCGTTGGCCTTTTTAAGGTTCAGGTAGCATGCACTGCACGGTACCAGCACCTGGTCATCAGCGGTTGTCTGTTCGGCCAGGGCCAGGTTGCAGGCGCTCAGGGAGAGGGAGAGCAATTGGCTGATGGGGGCAGCCGCACTAGCACCGCAACAGGTCCAGTCGTCAATTTCCGTCAGATTCACGCCGGCAGCCGTCATCAGTGCGCGCGTGGCCAGGTCGTATTCACGAGCCGAGGCGCTGAGACTGCATCCCGGGTAGTAAAGGTAGTTCATGCGTGGCTCTCCTTCTCAAGGGGTGCGGCCGCTGTCCGCTCTATCTCCGCCACCTGGTCGAACAGGGCATCCAGGGGCCTTGCGGCCGATTTACCGAAACCCATCTCCATCTTGCCCTTGCCCATCAGTTTCATGCCCAGCGGTGCGAAGCGCAAGGGCGCCAGGGGACTTTTCATGGCCGTGAAATAGCCGGTCATGAAGGCCATTTCGCGGAGACGGCCATAATGCCGCACGGTTTGCATGAATTTTTCATAGAACAGACGACTGTTGCGATGGCGCGCTTCGCGTCGGGCAAAGGCGATGCCTTTGAGGCTCTCCATGGCTTCGGTCAAGGGCAGTCCCCGCGGACAACGCAGGCTACAGGTGTAACAGTCCGAGCAGAGAATAAAGGTACGGCTGGCCATGACCTCGGCCAGGCGTCCCAGGATCACCAGGCGCCACATTTTTCTCGGGGTCAGGTCCATTTCCAGCGCGTTCGGACACGAGCCGGTGCAGGTTCCACACTGAATGCAGGCGCTGACCATGGTCCGGACTGCATCCAGGGAGACATGTTGGTTTTCAGCCGTGGTCAGTGCCTTAAATGGTTGTGGATGCATGGGTAATTACCTGTATTAATTTAATATGTTAACCTTGAGAGTCGAGTCTCTATATCAAAAACAGAAGACAAATATCAAAATCACAATCGCCAAAAAACAAATCACAAACAAACCACAATGACCAAATTCAAAATTCCAAACCGCATGACCTTGAAGAGCGGTATTTGAGATTTGTATTTTGGAATTTATTTGGAATTTAGAAATTGTATTTTGTTATTTTTTTACATGGTCATTGCTCCTTCTATGGCGCCCAACATACTCCGATGGGAAAACCCTTCCACGATGGATGCGCTGTTGGGGCACACCGTGGCACAATCTCCGCATCCCTGGCACATGGCCGGGTTGACCTCGACGCGCTGCCCGGTCTCGTCCAAAAAACGGGCCCCATACGGGCAGGTGTCAATACATCGCAGGCACAGGCTGCAGAGGCTGTGACGCACCATGGCCGTGGTCCGGGCGGCCGGCAGTCGTTCGGCGGCCAGGATGGCCAGGGCGCGTGAGGCGGCGGCCTCGGCCGTAGCCACGGCCTCGGGAATGGATCGCGGTGACAGGGCAATACCGCAGCCGAAAACACCGGCCTTCAGCGCCTCCACCGGCCGCCATTTGGAATCCGCCTCCTGAAAAAAGCCGTCCCGGTCCAGCCCGGTGCCGTAGGCCAGGGCCAGGGTTTCGGGCAGGCGGGGCTGGATACCGGTGGCCAGTACCAGCCAATCAGCGGAGATTTGTACCGGCGCGTCCAGGATGGGATCGTGGAGCTTCACTGAAACCGGCATTTTTTCATCGGTATTGATGCTGACCGTTGGTTTGCGCTCCGGCCGGTACTGGAAGAAGAGCACGCCTTGCTTGCGGGCTTCGGTGTACCAGGCTTCATTCAGGCCGCAGGTCATCATGTCCCGGTAGAGGATATACACCTGAATATCGGGCTGGCGGCTTTTCAACCAAAGGGCCTGTTTCAGGGCCGTGGGGCAGCAGACGCGGCTGCAGTAGTTACGTGGTTCCTCCCGGGAGCCCACGCATTGAATCATGACCACGCTGGTTATCCCCTCGATGCCCAATCGGTTCTCGTGAATACGCGTCTCCAGTTCCCGCTGCGTGACCACCGCCTCGCTGCTGCCATATCCGTAGGCATCAGTCGTAGCTTCGATGCCGCCGGTGGCCAGGACCACGACCCCGTGTTCCACGGTTGTGGTCGGTTTTCCGGCCGTCTCGATGGTGGAAAAAAAGTGTCCGGCCTGGCCGAAGGCGCCGACGACACGGCTGCCGGTCATCACCTGGATTCCGGGATGGTTGTCGATCCGGCCAATCGTGTCATCCATGTAGGGGGCGATGGGCGTGCCGTCGATGGTCTGATGCAGCCAGACCAGATTGCCGCCCAGCCGCTCGGATGCCTCCACCAGGGTGACGTCGACGCCGTGGTCGGCCACGGCCAGGGCCGCGTGCATGCCGGCAATACCCCCGCCCACCACCAGTGCTCGGTTGACCACAGGCGTATAGTGGCTGTCTTCTATAGAGATATTTTTCAATTTAGAGATCCCGGCCGTGATTTTGGCAACGGCGCCAGGACCATCCTGCCCCTGGCGCACATCCATGGCCACTGCTTCGATCAGGGACGCATGCAGGCCAAAGGCAGCGGCCAGGCCACGGGTCTTTTTGCCATAGACGAAGGTGGGGCAGGCACACACCAACACGCGATTGACATCCGCGGCGTCGGTTTGTGTCAGGGCCTCCCAGCCCTCCATCGTGCAGATGCGGTCCAGGTTCACTACCCGGGCAACTGCCGGATCCTGCTGCAACAGCGTCGACCAAGTCTCCTGACCCATATCCGTTTGCGTGGCGGTGTCGCAGCGGCAGAGAACCACAAGGATGCGGGGTGGCTCCCGCGACACGTCCCGGTAAGCATCGGAGACGGAGGTCTTTTCGGCCAGGCCGCCCCCGGCGCGGTGAATCGTCCGCGAGGCGTTCACGGCTGCCGAGGAGGCGCGGATCACCGATTCGGCAATATCGGTGGGGCCGGTGAGGGTTCCCCCGGCAAAAATGCCGGCCCGCGCGGTGCGGGTGTCGGAGAAGGGGATGGTTTTTACGAAACCGAACCCGTCGGTGTCGACGTCCAACCCCTCGGCCAGGGATGCCGTATGCGCGTTGGCCCGCTGGCCGGTGGAGAGCACCACCAGGTCGAAGCGCTCCTCGTGGACTTCTCCGGTCTCGGATGTCCAGCGAATAGCCACATCGTCACTGCCAAGGGTGGGGGCAATGGAGTGGACCCGGCCCCGTTCCAGACGGATGCCTTCGGTGGATTCGGTGTGTTGGCCATAGCGCTCGAAGGATTTGCCGAAGGTGCGCATGTCCATGTAAATGATGGTGGCCTGAAAATCATCGCCGGCGACCGTTTTGGCCACCGCCGCCTCCTTGAGGGCGAACATGCAGCAGACCGTACTGCAAAAATCGGCACCGGACTGCAGGTCCCGGGAGCCCACACACTGGATCCAGGCGGCTTTTTTCACGGGTCGTTTGTCCGATGGGCGCCACAGGCGACCGTCGTCAGGCCCGGTACCGCTGAGCATGCGTTCGAACGCCAGGCTGGTGACCACGTTGGGCACGACACCATAACCCATGGGATTTTTTCCCATGGAAGGATCAACGCAGGTGGTCCCGGTGGCCAGGACAATGGCCCCTACCGTCTGTTTACGGTAGCCGGCTTGCTGAAAGGCGTCATATACGGCCGAAACCTTGGGGATCAGGGCGTCGGGCGCGAAGGGCTTGATCAGGTAATCCATAGCACCTATTTTCATGGCCTCCACGGCAGTTTCCACGGTGGCGTAGGCGGTCATCATCAAGGTCTGAAGATCAGGCTGGATGACCTTGGCCTTTTCCAGCACTTCCACGCCGTCCATACCCGGCATCTTGATGTCCAGGAGCATAAGATGAAAGGGCGTGGCGGCGAGTTTTTCCAGGGCCTCGGGGCCCGAGGCCGCCATTTCAACGCTGTAGCCTTCTTCGTCACCCAGCCATGCTTCCAGAGATTGTCGAATGATGGACTCGTCGTCCACCACCAGGATATGAAAGGCTTGGCGGCCCATGGCCGACAGGTGAATGGCTCCGGTGGGGCAGACGGGTTCACAGGCCCCGCAGCGGGTGCAGGCTGCCGGGTCGATGGCGTAGGTGTTGGGGATGTTGTGGGGCACCGGCAGATAGATCGCCTTGCGCTGGGTGAGACCGGCATTGAAGGCGTCGGGGACCGTCACCGGGCAAACCTCGCTGCAACGGCCACACCCGATGCAAAGGTCGGGATCGACGGGGCGGGGCGCCTGGTTAAGGGTCACCTCGAACCTTCCCGGCTCGCCTTCAACCGAGGCCAGGCTGGTGCCCAGCAAAATGTCGATGTTTTTGTGAAAGAGCCCCTTTCTCAGGCAGGTCTGGATGCCGGCATCGCGGTCCACCATGGGCAGCATGCGGCACATGCCGCAATGGTCCGTTGGAAACTGGTGGTCCAACTGGCTTAAAATGCCGCCCATGTTCGGTGCCCGGTCGGCCAGGGTCACCCGGTATCCCATCTGGGCCAGGTCGATGGCCGCCCGAATGCCACTGATCCCGGCGCCTACCACGAGCGCGCTGCCGATTTTATGCTTCATTTCTCTCCCCTTTACTGCCTCCCGAAAGATGGTTCTATCTCCGTCGGCACCTGGATGAGTTCGGTTTTAAAGATGAACGTCCAACGTCGAATAAGGTATTCTGACTATTTTATAAAACAGACCGAGCGAAGCGAGTTCATCATTCGATGTTCAATGTTCAACGTTCGATGTTGAATGTTCAAAATAGACTTTACTCAAAACTCAGTACTCATCACTACCCAATCCCCACAACGTCACTGTACTCCTCCTCCTTGAAGCCGCACATGGGCGGGCGTTGAGACAGATCCAGGCCTGCATCGTAGCCGAAGGCGCCCTGGGTATGCCGGGCCACCAGTGTGAACAGGTCGGACAAGGGGATGTCGTTGGGACAGGCATTGGTGCACTGGCCGCAACCCACGCAGGCGGTGCTGATGTGGGCCATGCGGGTCAGGTGAAAAAAAAGCGTGTCCGTGGGCATCTTGACGCCTCCCTTGCGGCGAGCCCACTGCAGGTATTGAAACGGTTCGTGACGAAAGGTGTCGGTGGTAAAGACACAGGTGGAGCAGTAGCACACCGGACAGGCCGAACGGCAGTTATAGCAATTGACGCAGTCGGCCAGATAGGTGGACAGCCCCTGGATGCTGCCGGTGGCTTTTGCCACCGTGGTAAACATCTGCTCCCGGTATTGTTTGCGCTGTTCCAGTATCGCTGCGATGACGGACTTGCGCTGCGGTGGTTCCGCCTCCGCCGGCGGGAGGTCAAGATGGGTGAGCACCCCTTCCCCCGTTTTGGTGAGGGCCCTGGCCGTCAGGCCGATGGTTGGCTCACTGCCGAACAGTTCAACGGCGATGTCGGCACCGTCGGGGATGGGATGGTCGCAGGCCCGGCAGGCGGAGGTGAGGGCCAACACCTCATGGCTTGGGTCGTCGAAGAAGGCTGCCGCACGAAAGGCCCGGGTGGCCGCATCGGCTGTTTCGTGTTGATCGGCAAAGGCCCTGAAATCGGAATTGGAAAGGGCGCCCGGACAGTCGAGGCCGACGATCACCACATCTTCCCGCTTGCCCTGGTTGAGTTTGACCAGTTCATTGAAGGCGCGAATTTCACAGGGGCGCAGGACGGCGGCCAGCCTGCCGCCGGCCGGCAGCCGTGTGAGCCGGGCCAGCTGTTGGGCCCCGTTAACCGGAAAGGCCGGCGAGAGAGGGTCGGCTTCGTTCAGTCGTGCCGGGTCCGACACCAGCGTGGGCATGATGCGGTTCTTCACGGCCAGGCGGGTGGGGACGAGCATGGCATCGATTCCCGTTTTATCCATGACTGTAGCCAAAAAGGATCGAATGCCGGAAAGCCGGTCTTGGTTGTCAGTGTCGATGAGAATTGCCTGTGTCATATTTCCCTCCGGAATTAGATCACCATCTTCAGATCAGGAAGCGTTGGCCCCAGTTCCCGGGTCTGGGCCACCAGATCCCTCATGATGCCGGCGAACTGAATGCCGTCGCTGGCGCCGATCCAGGTCAGCCGCAGCCGCCGGCTGTCGATGCCGAACTGGGGCAGGATCTCCTTGAGCAGCTTCACCCGGCGCCGGGCCTTGTAGTTGCCATTGATGTAGTGGCAGTCCCCGGGGTGGCACCCGCTGATCAGCACGCCGTCCGCCCCCTCCAGAAACGCCTTGATGACGTATTGGGGATCCACCATTCCCGTGCACATCACCCGGACCAAGCGGATATTCTTGGGGTAGGAAAGCCGGGAGGTGCCGGCCAGGTCGGCGGCGGTGTAGGTGCACCAGTTGCAGACAAAGGCAATTATTGCAGGTTCGAATGGATCCATGAGAATCTCCAATTTCTCTTATATTTAATTGGTTACACCTAACCCCGACGAACCAGAAAATCTCAAATCACAATGTTCAAATTATCGCTATCCGACTGCTGCCAAGGCATTCATAATCCCGTCCAGTTCGGCAAAAATCTGTTTGCCCTGGAAGTGCCGAACCTGGGCCGCGTCGGACGGACAGGCCGTGCTGCAGCTACCACAGCCTTTGCACAAGGCGCCGTTGACCACGCTCACCTGGCGACGGGCATCGAACTCGATGGCGCCGTAGGCGCACAGGTCGATACAGGTCTGGCACCCAGAGCAGATCTCCGGGTTGATCCAGCTGATGGCCGACGGCACCTCCACCACCCCCCGGGTGGCCAGGGAGAGGGATTTGGCCGCCGCCCCGGAAGCCTGGGCCACGGTGTCGGGAATATCCTTGGGCCCCTGGCAGGCACCGGCCAGAAAGACCCCGTCCGTGGCCGTGTTGAGGGGCCCCAGCTTGGGATGTTCTTCCAGAAAGAAGCCGTCGGCGCCCGGGTTGACCCCGAACAGCCGTCCCACCTCAGTGGTGTCGGCGCGTGCCTCCATGGCGCTGCACAGCACCACCATGTCCACGGGTACCCGCACCTGCTCGCCGAGCAGGGTATCTTCGGCGATGGCCACCAGCCGGCCGGCTTCCGCTTCGGATTGACCCTGGTCGGTAATCTCGGCCACCTTGCCGCGGATGAAGACCGTGCCCTCCTCCTGACAGCGGCGATAGAACTCCTCGTAGCCTTTGCCGAAGCAGCGCATGTCGATGTAAAAATCGTAGACTTGGGCATGCCGGCCCACCTTTTCCTTGATCAGGTGGCTGTACTTGAGGGCAACCATACAGCAGACCCGGGAACAGTAGGGGTGGTAGTTGACGTCCCGGCTGCCCACGCAGTGAACCAGGGCCACGCTCTGGGGCGGGTCGGTAAACTCACCGGCCTCGTCGCGCATGAGAATGCGGCCGCCGGTGGGGCCGGTGGCGTTGCTCAGGCGCTCGAACTCCAGGCTGGTGAAGACATTGGCATAGCGGCCATAGCCCAAAGGGTTTGATGGGGGTGGGGTCCAGCAGGTCGTATCCCGTGGCCAGGATGATGCTGCCCGACCTGGATCGTTTCCTGGGTGGCCGTCATGGTGTGGTCGATGGCCTTGGCCTCGCAGACCGACACGCAGGCCATGCACTCGCTGCATACCCCGCAGTTCAGGCAACGCGCTGCTTCCTGCCGGGCGTCTTGCTCGCTAATGCCCGGATCCACCTCGTCAAAGGTGATCGCCTGGGCCACATCAACCGTGTGGGCGGGCTGCACCCGCGGAAGCGGGGCGATGCCTTCGGGGATGTCGGCCCAGTTGTTTCCCGGCTCGGGTTGCGTCGCTTGAATCCGAGCGAATTCCTCCAGGTTCTGTCCGTCGAGGAACTGCTGGATGGCTGCCACGGCTTTGTGCCCGGCGGCCACCGCCTCGATCACCGTGGCCGGTCCGCTGACCCCATCACCGGCGGCAAATACATAGGGGATGGATGTCTGCATGGTTTCAGGGTTCACGGCAACGGTGTGGCGGCGGGTCAGATCCAAGGCGGGCGTTTTTTTCGCCCAGGCTGCGTCGATCCGCTGTCCGATGGCCGGGATCACCGCATCGCAGTCAATGACGAACTCGGACCCTTCCACGGGTACCGGCCTCCGCCGGCCGCTTTCGTCCGGGGGGCCCAGTTCGGTGCGTATACACATGAATCCGCTAACCTGGCCGTCGGTGGCCAGGATGCGCACCGGCGCCGAAAGGGTAGCGATTTTGATACCCTCATTTCTGGCGTCCTGGATCTCGTCGGCATAGGCCGGCATCTCCCGCTCGGACCGGCGATAGACCACAGTAACCGTGCGGGCGCCCAGTCGTTTGGCCACCCGGGCGGCGTCGATAGCCACGTTACCGCCGCCCACCACGGCGACGTGTTCACCGGGCCGCTGCCGGTCGCCCTGATTGACCTTTCGTAAAAAGGCCATGGCGTCGACCACCCCTTGAGGGGTCTCTTCACCGGGGATGTGAAGCTTGAGGGAGACGTGGGCACCGATGGCCAGAAAAATCGCCGCGTACCCCTGGTCTGTCAGGTCCGCCAGATCGAAATCCGTGCCCAAGCGAAAGTTGGCGCGGGTCTCGATGCCGTGGCGCAGCAGGTAATCGATCTCCCGATCCAGGATGCCCGGAGGTAGTCGGTAGTCGGGGATGCCCACACGAAGCATGCCGCCGATTACGGGCAGGGCCTCGAAAAGGGTGACCTGGTAGCCCTGCAGCCGCAGATAATAGGCCACGGTCAAGCCAGCAGGACCGGAGCCCACCACGGCCACTCGTTCGGGCCGGTCCTGGATGGCCGGGATGGGCAGGTCATCGGGGCTGACCTGATCGGCGGCAAAGCGCTTCAGAGCCCGGATGGCCAGCGGTGCGTCCACCTCCCGGCGCCGGCACAGAGATTCGCAGGGATGTGGGCAGACCCGCCCCAATACGCCAGGCAGGGGAAGCCGCTTCAGAATCAGCTCCACGGCCTCCTTGTACTTGCCTTGTCCGATCAACTGCACGTAGCCTTGGACGTTGATGCCGGCCGGGCAGGTGGTGGTGCAGGGCGCGCGGTCCTTCTTGTCGATAGTAAAGGTGATGGGCACGGCCTGGGGAAAGGCCCGGTAGATGGCCCTGCGGTGGGCCATTCCCTCGTCCCACTCACCGGGCAGGGCGACCGGGCACACCGTGGCGCATTCCCCGCAGCCGGTACAGACCCCCTCTTTGACGTAGCGCGGTTTACGGGTGACGGTGACCTGGTAGTTGCCGATGTAGCCGGACACATCGGTCACGTCGCTGTAGGTGAGTAGCCGGATGTTGGGATTCTGGGCCACCTCCACCATTTTGGGGGTGCCGATACAGGCCGCGCAGTCCAGGGTGGGAAAGGTTTTGTCGAACTGGAGCATGTGGCCGCCCACCGTAGTCTGCCGCTCCACCAGGTAGACCGTGTGGCCGGCGTTGCCGATGTCCAGAGCGGCCTGCATGCCGGCGATACCGCCGCCCACCACCATGACGTCGGGGTGAACGTCGACGGACCGTGTTTCCAGCATCTGGTGAAAGTTAACCCGGTTGATGGCACCGGCAGCCAGGGTTTTGGCCTTGCGGGTAGCCTCATCTTCATCTTCGGTGACCCAGGAGACCTGTTCGCGCACCGAGGCCATCTGGAACAGGTAGGGGTTCAACCCCGCCCGCTGGCAGGCGCCCTGAAAGGTCTTTTCGTGCAGACGGGGCGAGCAGGAGGCCACCACCACCCGGTTTAGGCCGTAGGTTCGGATGTCGTTTTCGATCATCTCCTGGCCGGGATCGGAGCACATGAATTTGTAATCGCGGGAGACGACGACATCTTTCAGGCCGCGGGCGAAGTCGGCCACCTCGGTCACTCTTACCTTGTGGGCGATGTTGATGCCGCAATGACAGATGTAGAATCCGATCTTGATGGCCATTCGTTTAATCCCCAAGTACCTAACCCTGATGAACCGCTGCTGTTGAAAAGGCGTAGGCCGCAAACATCCAATTTCAAGCACTCAATCTTAAATAAAAAAACAAAATACAAACCCCAAATCTCAAATAAATTCCAAATTAAAATACCCAAACCTCAAACAAAGGCAAAAATCCAACGGTTAATCATCATTCTTTTCTCCAAATATTGATTATTCGAATGCTATTTCTTTAAGGTCGCAAGGTTTGGAACTTTGAATTTTAGTTTTTGTTATTTATTTGTTATTTGGTTTTTGGCTATTGTGATTTGTTTGCTAATTATCCTTAATCCATATTTCTTGAACATTCGGCACACAGTCGGTTGACGACGGCGAGCAGTTCATCGGCTTCGGGCGGTTTCTGCAGATAGGCCTCCGGTTCTGGAATAGGGCGGCCCGTTGGCGACCGTTTGGCTCCCGGGCACCGGTAAAACGTGCTGCTGTCAAGGGTGGACAACATGATCACCGGAATATGGCACAGCCGGTGGTTGGTCCGGAGGCTCTGGTAGAGGCGGATTCCCGCTTCGCCGGGCAGCATGGCGTTGATGATGACCAGGTCGGGACACCCGTCCACCGCTTTTTTGAGACCTTCGGTCAGAGATACGGCACAGATCGGGCAGAAGCCGTTGGCGCTGAGCAGGTTCGACAAGAAAATGCTCATGTCCGGTTCATCTTCCACCACGAGAATCGTTTTGGCGGGCCTATCCGGTGTCACCAATACCTCCGTTGCCGTCATTCAATCGGATCGCCTGTCGAAAATTCCCGTGGAGAGACAGGGACACGGTTCACCATCGGGTGTCGGCTTTTTGTGCGGCGTTCATCGCCTTGGCCGCACGCAGTTGAGTATGGTTCCGTAGATTGTGCGTTGCCGGGTAAATGCCCACTCAACAGCATGGAATGTGCCATTTACCGGAGGGAGTTTGTAACCAATAGAAATTAAAATGAAAAGATAGTTTTTTTGTCGATTAAAAGGCGCTGCCCTATACGTTGCGTTGCATTACTTGCAACATCTTGTGCGTCGGGATTGGCGCTCTCGTAAAGCAATTTATATAATAATAAATTAATGTTACGTGATGGTTTGTTTGGTGTTGCAACATGTTGCGCAACGGTTGTTGCATCAAGGGCAGGGGCAACGGTCCGGGATCGGCCAGGTGTGATCACCGATGCAAATGCTTAATCCGTCCGCTTTCTCTTCGAGGTAGGGGCTAATGGCCAGCAGTGCACGGTCGGAGAACCTGATGCGCGCGTCGCCCATTTTGTGGTATAGTTGATTGGATTCGACGAACAGCGCCGCCGGATCGAGGGGTATGGTTTCGCCGGTGTTGAGATCAAGCCGCAGGGGGGCTTTCGCGCTGACCCGGACGATGAACAACGGGGTGTCTTCATAGGGAAAATAGACTTTTTCACGAACCTCGCCACGCACCTGGGTGACGAAATAGCCATCCTCGTCCCGCCGAATGGAGCGGTTGAAATGGTCGATGATGCGCTTGTGTTCGAATCGGCCGTGGCGATTTTGCCACCGGCCCCGGCCGTCCATCCAGAAGACGGCCTTTTCCTTGGGGATGACCACTTCAGGCGGGTGGGTTGTTGGGGGTCGATCGTCGTTATCGTTCATGGGCGGCAAGATGTCGGATTATTTTCGTGCTCAGATACGAGTATAATCACTTATCCCATTCCAAGGCGCTTTTCAAGTGCAAGGCAAAAGGAAGAACTGATGAATAGTGAAACGGAAACGGCCCGGGGGTTCTATGACGGACTGCGTCGGCTCTACCAGGAACGCCTGCCTTTCAACCGGCTGCTGGGCCTGAGCGTCACTTCGCTGAATTCAGACGGCGGGACAATGGCCTTTTCCACGCGTAAGGATCTCATCGGCAACATCTTTCACCACACCCTTCACGGCGGCGTCATTTCCTCGGTGCTGGATGCCGTGGGCGGCCTGACGGCCTCGGCCAGTTTGGTGGTGCGTGCCGCCGGCCTGTCCGAGGAAAAGGTCAAGGCGATGTTTGCCCAGGTGGGGACCATCGACCTGAGGGTTGATTACCTGCGGCCCGGCAGAGGCGAGCGGTTTACGGCCAGCGGTCGGATCATGCGCTCCGGCCGCAAGGTGGCTGTGGTTCGCATGGAAATGCACAACCAGGATGGGTTGCTGGTGGCCGTGGGAACCGGCACCTACATGGTGGGATGAACAACCCCCACCGGTTGTTGTCTAGGCCTTGGTTGTAACATATATATTGAGATTTGAACTGTTTTATGCTAGGGACGACTCCAACATGAAGCAATATGTGATTGACGAAATCCGCCCCCAGGATTGTGAAAAAGTCAAAGGCTACCTGGACGACACCTATGGCGGTGCAGGCGTGGATGGCCTTTACTGGGTGAAGGTGGACGAGGCATTGCTTTCCGGCGTGCAGCAGGCGCATCGTGACTGTGCACCCTTTTTCATGGCCCTTGAACTGGGCCCGGACCGCCTGGCCGCCGAGATGCTGGTGCGAACCCGCAGCCGGGTGCGATGTGACTGTATCCACTATGCTGATGAAGGCCAGCGCAACTGGCTTGTGCGGACCGTGGATGCCATTTTCGAAAAACTGGAAATAATCACCTGATCGGACGGGACGCCACAGGCAATGCTAAAATCAATTGGTTATCAGATACAGACGCTGATTATCGTCCTGTGGTTCATCTTGGTGACAGTCGTTATCGCGAGCACGGTCATCATCTGCTCTTTTTTCAGCCGGACCGGCAACGGCCCCCATCTGCTCGCCCGGTTCTGGGCCAACTCCATCCTGTGGGTCAGCCGTGTGAAGATCACCGTCAGCGGCGCTGAGAAACTGGATCCCAATCGGTCCTACATATACATGCCCAACCACCAGAGCAATGCCGACATTCCGCTGCTGCTGGGGCGGCTGCCGGTTCAGTTCCGCTGGCTGGCCAAGGCCGAACTGTTCAAGATCCCCATTTTCGGCCGGGCCATGCACGGGGTGGGGTACATCAGCATCGACCGGTCCAACCGCAAGTCGGCCTTCGAGAGCCTGGAGCGGGCGGCCCGCACCATCCGCAACGGCACCAGCTTGCTGATCTTTCCCGAGGGAACCCGCAGCCGGGACGGCCATATCCTGCCGTTCAAGAAGGGCGGCTTCGTTCTTTCCGTGGATTCGGGGGTGCCCATCGTGCCGATCGTCATCCGGGGTACCCGGGATATCATTCCCAAAGGGAATTTCATGATCCGCCCGGCGCCGGTAACCATGCAGATCTTGGATCCAGTGGAGACGACCGGCTACACCCGCAAAACCAAGGACGCGTTGCTGGAGCACATCCGGTCTATTCTTATCGACAATTTTGAAACAGAGAGGCAGGAGTCGTAAGGGTTATGCTGAAACTGATTCCCCTGGGCGGCCTGGGCGAAATTGGCCTGAACATGATGGTGGTGGAATACGGCGATACGATTTTCGTCATCGATGCCGGGCTGATGTTCCCCGAAGCTTACATGCTGGGGGTGGATTACGTCATCCCGGATATGGACTATCTGCGCCAGAACCGGCGACGCGTATCGGGGATCGTGCTCACCCATGCCCACGAGGATCATATCGGGGCGCTGCCTTTTCTGCTCAGAGAAATCAACGTACCTGTTTTCGGAACCCCTTTTACCCTGGGTATCGTCCGCCACAAGCTGGAAGAGCACGAGTTGCTCGCCACGGCTTCGCTGCACGAGGTGCTGCCGCGGGAGCGGCTGAAGATCGGCCCGTTCGAAGTGGAATTCATCCGGGTCAACCACAGCGTCGTAGACGGGGTGGGATTGGCCATTCGCACGCCGGTGGGCATGGTGGTCCACACCGGCGACTTCAAGATGAGCCAGACGGTGGTGGAAGGCATGCTCACCGACGTGAACCGGTTCGCCCAGTGCGGGGAAGAGGGCGTGCTGGCCCTGTTGTCCGACTCCACCAATGTGGAGAAGGAGGGGCACACGATTTCTGCGCAGGAAATCGGCGCCGAACTGTCAAGGATTACGGATGCGGCCACCGGACGAATCATCGTGGCCCTTTTTGCTTCCAACATCGCCCGTATTCAGCAGATCGTCAACATCGCCAGAGCGCGCGGCCGCAAGATCGTGGTCAACGGCCGCAGCATCGAGGTGAGTGTCGCCATCGCCCGCAACCTGGGCTATCTGGACCTGCCCGAGGAGATGGAGATCGACATCGATGAACTGAATTCGTACCCGGACGACGAGATCATTATGGTCACCACCGGCAGCCAGGGCGAGCCCATGTCCGCTCTGGCGCGTATGTCCGCCGGCACCCACAAGCAGATCAAGATCCACAAGGAAGACACGGTCATTCTCTCGTCCAAATTCATCCCGGGCAATGAGAAAGCCATCGCCAACATCATCAACAACCTCTACCGGCGCGGCGCCGACGTGGTCTACGAGAAGATTTCGAATATCCACGTGTCCGGGCATGCCTTCCGGGAAGAGCTCAAGATGATGATCAACCTGACCAAACCCAAGTTATTCATGCCCGTTCACGGGGAGTATCGCCATCTGGTGCTGCACAAGCGGCTGGCCCGTGAGGTGGGCATCCCCGACGACAACCTGATCCTGGCCCAGAACGGCCAGATTATCGAGCTGGATGAGAAGGGCTTCCGGATTCGAGACAGCATCTGTTCCGGGCGGGTGCTCATCGATGGCAAGGGCATCGGCGACGTGGGACGCAGCGTTCTCAAGGAGCGGCGGGTGCTCTCGGAAGAGGGCCTGGTGGTGGTCAATATGGCCTTTGACGAGGAGACAGGCATTGTGGTTTACGGACCCGATATCGTCTCCCGGGGGTTTGTTTTTGAGACGGAGACGGGGTATCTGCTCCAGGATGCCCAGTGCGTGATCCTGGAAATCGTGGAGGATGTTACCCCGGATGTGCCCAATCGGGTGGCTCGGATCCGCAGCCGTATCCAGACTGCCCTGCGGCAGTACTTTTTTTATACCATCGGGCGTCGGCCGGTGATTCTACCCTTTCTGGTGGAAGTTTAAGAATGAAAAAAGAAATTATCGGCATTCTTTTTTTCTTCATGGTGGTGTTCAGCCTGATCAGCCTGCTTTCTTTCGACCCGGGCGACCCATGCCTATTCTTCAATGCCGGCGGCGGTGGCAAGGTGCACAACCTCTTCGGTGTGTTCGGCGCCAATTTCGCCGGCAGCCTCGTGGGGCTTTTCGGCATCGGTGCGTTCTGGATCCCCTTTCTTTTCCTTTTGGGCAGCATTCTTTTCTTCGGTAAAGACACGGGTCGGGCCCTGTTGCCTCTGGCCGCCGGCGGTATCCTGCTGATCATCACCACGGGCAGCCTGCTGGCCTTTAAGCAGGACCACTATATGCTTTTCGGCAGCCGATTCACTGCAGGCGGCATCGTCGGTATCCCCCTCAAGTCTTTTTTCGTCGACTATTCCAACCCGGCCGGCGGGTCGATCATCCTGATGCTGGTATGGCTCATCGGCTTTATCATGGCCACGGGTTTCTCCGTGGTGGCATTCTACCGCCGATTCAAAACGGCCAACTCCGTGCTTTTTGATCGTGTCGCCACCATTTTGATCAAGTGGAAGGAGCGCCGCCAGAAAAGCTTCAAGCGGCGCCGGACCCTCAAGGCCGAGAAGAAAAAGAAAAAAGAGAAGATCAAAATCAAGACCCCCGATCCCAATCCGGTGCCGATCAAACCGGTGCCCAAACAGGCCGTGTTCGAATTCATGAAGAGTGCTTCAAGCTTCTCACTGCCGTCGGTCAACTTCCTCGACGATCCCAAGGCGCGACCCCAGTCCACCAGTGAAGAGAACCTGCGCATGCAGTCCCGGCTGCTGGAAAAGAAGCTGGAGGATTTCGGCGTAAACGGCAAGGTGGTGGCCGTCACCCCGGGGCCGGTGATCACGACTTTCGAATACGAGCCGGCCCCCGGCGTCAAGATCAACCGCATCGTCAGCCTCACCGACGACCTGGCCCTGGCCCTGCGGGCCATTAGCATCCGTATCGTGGCGCCCATTCCGGGCAAGGCAGTCATCGGTGTGGAAATCCCCAACACCGATCGGGAGACGGTTCGCTTCAAGGAGATGATCCTGTCGCCTTCTTTCGAACAGGTCAAGAGTACGCTGACCCTGTGCCTGGGCAAGGACATCGTGGGTAACCCGGTCTCCGCGGGACTGGAGAAGATGCCGCACCTGCTTATCGCCGGTGCCACCGGGACAGGCAAGAGCGTGGCCTTGAACACCATGATCTGCAGCCTCTTGTACAAGCTGACCCCTGATCGGGTGAAGCTGATCATGATCGACCCCAAGCGAATCGAGCTGTCCATGTACGACGGCATTCCCCACCTGATCACCCCCGTGGTCACCAATGTTAAGAAAGCCACCAACGCCCTGTTCTGGGCCGTGCGCGAGATGGAACACCGCTACGAACTGCTCTCGGAGAAGAAGACCCGCAACATCGACCAGTACAACCGGAAGATCGAAAAAGAGCCGGCAGCCCCTCCTGCCGAAGGCGAGGAAAACCCCAAGGAGCCGGCCAAACCGTTGCCCTATATCGTCATCATCATCGACGAACTGGCCGATCTCATGATGGTGGCTTCGCGGGACGTGGAGGTGGCGCTGACCCGCCTGGCCCAGATGGCCCGGGCCGCCGGCATCCACCTGATTCTGGCCACCCAGCGGCCGTCGGTGGACGTGCTCACCGGCATCATCAAGGCCAACTTTCCCACGCGACTGACCTTCCAGGTCTCCTCCAAGACCGATTCTCGGACCATCCTCGACACCAACGGCGCCGAGAGCCTGCTGGGCAACGGGGACATGCTCTTCCTGCCCCCGGGAACGGCCCGGCTCCAGCGTATCCACGGGGCCTACATTTCCGAAGCCGAATTGACCCGCGTTGTCGAATTCCTCAAAAAACAGCAGCGGCCAGACTATGACAAGAACGTTATCCAGGCCCCGGTAAAGGCGGCGGAAGAGGCCGGAGAGAAGGAATACGACGAACGCTACGACGATGCCGTGGCCCTGGTCACTCAGGCCGGCCAGGCCTCCATCTCCATGGTTCAGCGCCACCTGCGCATCGGCTACAACCGGGCGGCCAGGATCGTCGAGATGATGGAGCAGGAGGGGATCATCGGGCCACAGGATGGGGTCAAGCCGAGGGAGGTGCTAGTCAAAAACTACGATGACATCTCCTAGTATTCTTCCATAAACGGCGCCTTGCGGCCCAACTCTGCGTTCTCGTATTTATGAAATCCTCGACGTAGCGCTGCTACGCCTCCGGTTTCAAAAATCCTGCGGCCTTGACCTGAACCACAATTCACCATTTATGAAAGAACACTGTCCTACTTATAGAGCCGAGGACTAAAATATTCCGAATTATGGGATTATGGGATTGAGGGATTGGGGGATTGGGAACCAGAGACCAGAAACCACAAACCAGAGACCAGAAAAACCATTCCTTCCACAAGGCTGAAAAGCGTTGAACCTTGACCAGACAGTGATCGATAATATCAAAGGGTTTCTAGATCCCGAGGAGGGAAGGGGGCTTTACGAGATTGCTTTAGAGGCCTCCCGGTTGGGCCCCTGCCTGGAGATCGGCAGCTACTGCGGCAAGTCCGCCGTTTATCTCGGCAGCGCCTGCCGTGACAACGGGACGACGCTCTTTTCCATTGACCACCACCGGGGATCCGAGGAGCAGCAGCCCGGAGAAGACTATTTCGACCCCGCTCTTTTCGATTTCAAGACCTATTGCATGGACACCCTGCCCCTGTTCCGGCAAACCCTTGTCCTCGCCGGGCTGGAGGAGACGGTGGTTCCCCTGATCAGCCGATCCCACGTGGTCGCCCGCAACTGGGCCACGCCGCTGTCGCTGGTATTCATCGATGGTGGCCATTCCTTCGAATCCGCCCGAACGGATTACGACTGCTGGGCCGGCCACATCCTGCCCGACGGCTACCTGCTGATTCACGACATCTTCGAGGATCCCGCGGAGGGCGGCCCAGCGCCCTGGGAGGTGTACAAGGTCGCCCTGGCTTCCGGCTGTTTCGAAATGCTTCCACGCATCAAGAGCCTGGGGGTGTTGAGAAAGACAGGTTGAAGGCTGAAGGCTGAAGGTGATTAGGGCTTAGGCCTGATATAGCTGCTGAAAGCATAGAAAACGTTTAAAACGGGTGGGTTCTTTAATTTGGTTTTGCCCGTACCTCCACCGTAAGGCTATTGGGTTCAATTCTGATGATCTCGACGCGGTCGTTGGGGAGCAGCAACTGCTGGCGGTTAATAAAATAGTCATTTTTGCCGATTCCAGCACGGGATACATCAATATTCGTTCTTATATTTTTAGGACTTAGCATCCCGATGTCTTTGCGCTGCCCGCGTGCCGTAATCGATACATTCTGTGTGGATGTGGTGACTTCCAATTGGGGGGGAAGATTGTGGATGGTAAGCGGAATCTCTAAAGAAATTTCAACATTCTGTTGCCCGGCAAAGGAGAACCAGACGACACTGACAATTGCCAACGTAGCTGCTTTTATCCGCCACCGGTTCGATAACAGATGCTTGATCTTTTGAAATCCACCAGTCGTATCCGGTCTGTCGGGCGTTAACAGTTCCTTCAGTTTTTCCGCCAGGGATGCCGGGGATTCTAATGTCTCGATCACCCCTGCCCGGACCAGGGACACCTGCCCGCGTTCTTCTGAAACGACAAGCGCCCAGGCATCACATCGTTCGGTGATGCCGATCGCCGACCGGTGCCGCGTACCCAACGACTTGCTCAGCCCCTCTTGTGAGGTCAGAGGCAAAAACGCAGCCGCCATGGTTATCTTGCCGTTATGGATCAGCATGGCACCATCATGAAGCGGCGAATGCTTTTGGAATATGCTGACAAGGATTTCCCCTGTCGGATCGGCCTCAAAGGGTATTCCACCGGTCACAAATTCCCGCAGTCGATCTTTTCGTTCGAAAATAATCAAGGCGCCGATCCTCTGCGCACCCAGCTCAAATATTTTTTTTGAAAAACTGTCTATCCACGGGACATGACCGACCGCTTTATACCAACCCAACGCGTAAAACGGATTCACCTTTTCGAGAACCTGCCGAATTTCAGCCTGAAACAAAATGATGATCAGTATGATTAAGACTTGCCAGAGAATTTGAAAGACCCACGTGGTCAGAAATAAGCCCCAGAATTGGGCGACACTATAGATGATGCCCAGGCCGAGCAGACCCACGAGTGCCTTGAATGCCTTGGTTTGATAGAGCCAGACATAAAGATGATAAGCGAAGAACGTAAGGATGATAATGTCTAAAAAATCTTTGAAAAGCAGGTGATGAAAGACGGATAAGGTCGGCATGTGATTAAATTCCTGAAAGAGTGGTATGCGTGCGATTGTGACTGAACGCTGAAATTTTCATTGTTTTCATTAGGGGGTGGTTACTTGACGCCCTTCAAGATGGTTTTCACCATGGTTTCAAGACCGGATTCGTCATCAGTCTCATCCAATAGATTTTCCAGAGGGATTTCCGCCCTGGCAGCGTTGCGGTGCCCCCCGGCAGACCCATTCCAGCGGCTAAAAATTTTACGGGCGGTTTTGCCGGCATCGCCCTGAAAACTGGCATTTCTAAAAATAACGACAAGCGTCTGTTGGTATACCCCGGACACGATGCTCCATTGAATGTCGGCGATTTTCATAAAAAAGTCGGCAATCATGACCAAAATATCAGGATTCTCCACACGCTCCATGTGAACAAAAGCAATGTCTCCAATAAAAATGAGTCGCTCCATTGCCTGCCGGTAGTTAGGCAGCATGTCTCGAGTCATTTCTGAAGACTCGATTTTGCTCAAAATACGCATACTGGTGAATTGGTACAGATATTTGAAGGCGCTCATATCATGAGGAGTAGATGTCCTGACAAAATTATCGGTATCTGTCTTGATTCCGTAGAAAAGAGCAGTGGCCAGTTTTGGAGATGGCTTGACTTTTGCGGCCTTCAGATATTCGGTCATTATGGATGCGTTTGCTCCATAATCTTCCCGGATGTCGAGAAAAACAGCCTTTACTGGCTCGGTGATAGGATGATGATCGATGATGATATCATATTTGTGGTCCATGAACAGTTTATGGTGGTGCGGCTGAGAATCCACGAGCGCCCATTTACTGATCGCCGACCGTTTCAGGTAGTGAATGTGTTTCTGCTCAACGGTTAGTAATTTGACAAAAGCAAGATTGTCCGCTCTCCTGATTGAATTGATCCGATATACCCTTACATGCCTGACCTTATTACGAAGGATTCGTTTCAAAGCCATGGCACTGGCCATGCTGTCAGGATCCGCATCAATCAGAATACCCAACGTATCTGAAGCGTTTACCACTTCAAGAAGCCGATCATATTTACTGTAGAAGGGCATTGATTTTGGGAAAGGCTTTTTCATCATAGAATCGGTTTCCAGTTATGGTACCCCGCAACGAGTTTATTAATCGCAGCGGGATGGTGATCCATTGGACGATGAACAATCTATCCCGATCTTCCGTCCTCCGGCGTCGGTCCTCCGGTTTAAGGCATCAACGGCCAGAAAATCGGCAGCACGATCATCAACACGACCAGCACGACCAGTGTCAGGGGCACGCCGACCTTGACGTAGTCGATGAACCGGTAGCCGCCGGGGCCCATCACCAGCACGTTGGCCGGATGGGAGATGGGTGAGGTGAAACTGGATGAGGCGGCCATGGCAATACCCATCATCAGGGCGTAGGGAGAGATGCCCAGGCTGGCGGCGGTTTTCAGGGCAATGGGTACCATCAGCACCACCAGGGCCGCCGTGGGAATGATGCTGGTGCCGATGAAGGTGATGGCCAGCAGCCCGAACAGTACCGCATACGGCCCGAAGGGGCCCAGGGTTCCCACCACCCCTTCGGCCAGGATTCGCGCGGCCCCGGTGTTGTCAAGGGCCGTGCCCAGGGGCAGCATCCCGGCAATCAGAAAAACGGCCTTCCATTCGATGTAGCGGTAGGCTTCCTCCATGGTCAAACAGCGGGTAAGCACCATGAAGGCCGCGCCGATGACCACCGCAATGTAAATGGGCACCCAATCCATGATCACCGGGATCAGCACGGCGACCATGATCGTCAGGGCCAGTTTGGCTTTTTCTTCCCGGGGGGGTTCCTGGGCTGTCTCGGTCAGCACCAGAAAATCCGGTTCGCGGCCCAGCAGGTTCAATTTGTTCCACGAGCCATACAACAGCAGGGCATCGCCGAACTGCAGCGCCATGTCGCGCAGGTCCTCCCGGTAGGCGGTTCCCTTGCGCCAGATGGCCAGTACGGTCAGGCCGTATTTTTCCCTGAAATTCATCCCGCGCAGGGTCATTCCGGAGAGCACGCTGTGGGGAGAGAGCATCACTTCCACCAGACCCACCTGGTCATCCTCCAGCATGGACAGGTCCGTTTGCGGGGTGTCGGCTTCGATGAACATGCCTTCCAGGCCCTGCATGAGCAGGATGGAAATCATGTCCGCCGTGCCCCAGACCATCAACCGGTCCCCGGCCGCGATACGGTCATCAGAGGTGGGAATCATGGCCGTGCCGTCCGTGCGCACGATGCAGAGGATTTGAACGTCAACGGCATCTCCCAGACGGCTTTCGCTCAGGGTCAACCCGACCAGCTTCGAGGCGTCGGGAACACGCAGCTGGCGGAGGTCATGGCCCAGTTTGGCGTAGTTGTCCATGTCTTCGAGGGTGAGCATTTCAGGCGCCTGAAAATGGGTATTGTCCGCCAGCTGGGCCAACTTTTCCGATAGGCCGTATACCACGAGCGTGTCACCGGCCTTGAGTGGTTGAACTTTCAGATCCGTATCCAGGTGGCTCTCCCCCCGTTCGATGGCCAGCACATTGAGGCCGAGACGATTTCGGAAGTCGATGTCCGACAGGGTCCGACCGTCATAGGCGCTGCCTGGCTTCAAACCCAGGCGGGCCATCTGCATGCCGTGGGCAGTCAACGCGTCGGGGCCAATGGCATCAGTCTCGGTGAGCAGCCGACCCCAGTTGTTCATCTCCTGGATCTGGTCAGGCTTTCCCTCGACGATCAGCAAGTCCTCGGCTTCAATCATCTCGCTGATGGGGGGCGCCAGAAGCGTGATGCCGCTGCTGCGGGTAATGCCGACGACGGTGAGCCCCAACGCGGCACCCAGGCGGCTGCCGGCCAGGGTTTTGCCAACCAGGGGCGAACTGCCGGGGACCCGGATTTGAAACAGATGCTCGTGCAGTTGGTATTGAGAACGGAAATCCGGGCGCTGCCCGGCGGTTTCTTTGGCCAGGTTGCGTTTGGGCAGCAGGCGCGTGCCGACCAGTGTGACGAAGGCCACGCCGCAGGCCATGACGATGAGCCCCACGGGTGAGAAGTCAAAGAGTTTGAATGGCTCCAGGCCGTTTTCACGCAGCGCCTCACTGACCAGGATGTTGGGCGGGGTGCCGATCATGGTGGTCAGGCCGCCCAGCAGCGACCCGTAGGCCAGGGGCATCAGCAGGGTGGACGGCGAATGGCCGGTCTTGCGGGCGATGTCCATGACCACGGGCAGCATCAGCGCAGCCACGGCCACATTGTTCATGAATGCCGACAGCACGCCGGCGATGATCATGATGATCACCACCAGCTTGGCTTCTCCACCCCCGGCAACCTTGAGCAATTGCCGGCCGAGGATATTGGCGATGCCGGTGCGTGTCAGCCCGCCGCTGAGGATGAAGACCGCCCAGATGGTCACCACCGCCGGATTGCTGAATCCGGCCAGCGCCTCCTTGGGGCTGACGATATCGGTGATCGCCAGCACGCCCATGACCAGCATGGCCAGGACCTCTAAAGGCGCCCACTCGGTGACCAGAAGAATGATGACTGCAACCAGGATAGCCAGTACGGTCATTATTTCCGGTGTCATCCGCCTTATCCCTTTCGTTTTTGTTGGTTTTTTTTAGTGCAGGATTCTGTTTATTCGGAACCATTAAAAATGGACACATCTATTCTCTTGAGGCTTCCATCAGTTTTTTTATCCAATGTTGCGAGGGGACACCTGTTGCGCATTGCCAGATCTAAATAGGTCGCGTCATAACTGGATCACCGGCTCGACCTTCCCAAGGCCAATATATCCTTTTATCGCCTGCCTTCTTCGATCATCTCGCGGATGGAATGTCCGGACAGTCTATTCTGCTTACGAAATTTTCGCAGGGCCGCTATGGTGGAGGCGATACCCACATCCTTTTCCGGATCGACAGGCTGAAACACCGCAATCGGGGCCCCGTGTTTGGTGATCGTGATCCGATCACCTTTGGATACACGATCAAGTAATCTTGGAAGATGGGTTTTGGCTTCATAGGCGCCGACGGTTTCCATGGCAATCTCCGTTTAGACTAGTACAGGATAGATTATTACACTTTAACCCAGTCGTCAAATACCGGGCGGTGGAGACGAATCAAGGCAAAGCGGAACCCGCCATTGGTTCGAAGATTGACAACGGATGCGCCAATATAAATCCTTGATCGTGTCCGGCCACAAGTGGTAAATTTTGGCTTAAGCCAAGGCCGCAGAGCGTTTTTAACCGCCAAACACAGTGGCAAACTTTCTGCTGACATTCCTCCCCACAACGATCGACCTTCTTCCAAGAGAGACGATTATGAAAAAGTGCCCCTTCTGCGCCGAAGAAATTCAAAGCGAAGCAATAAAGTGCAAACACTGCGGTGAGTTTTTAGATCCCTCTAAAAAACCGCACATTGCCGGGGAAAAGGTCGACTGGTATTTCCGTAAATCCTTCATTATCCTCGCCCTTTGCTGCGTGGGACCGTTGGCATTGCCCCTGATATGGTGGCATCCACAAATGACCCGAGCCTGGAAGATCGGGCTCACCATCATCATTCTTGTATTCAGTTGGATTTTGCTTCAGCTTTCCATCGAATCCCTGCGTACGATAAAGGAGTATTACCAGTTGCTCGAAAGCCTTTAAAATTTAATCCTTTTTTATGCGGCGCATGGAATGACAGGTTGCGGAGCGCGACCCGATTATGCGATTCATGACCATGTTCGACAGCACCTCCCTTATAACCGTAATCACCCATGCCGTCATCGTCGGATTCGCGGCCGCGGTCCACGGCACCATCGGCATTGGTTTTCCGATGATCGCCACCCCCCTTCTGGCCCTGGTCACCGATGTGCGGACAGCCATCCTTCTTCTGCTTCTCCCGACGGTGGTCCTCAACGTGGCCAACATCCTCAAGGGCGGCCGGTGGACTCATAGCATTGCGGTTTTCTGGCCCCTGGCCGTCTACGGCATGATCGGGAGCCTCGTCGGCACCCGGCTGCTCATCGTCTTCTCACCGGAACCCTTTTTGCCCCTCATGGCAGCCATGCTGGTCATCTATCTCAATGCCGACCGTTTCGGTGCTGGCTTTGCCTGGGTCCACCGCCATCCCCGCATCGCCTTTGCTGTTTTCGGTCTGACTGCCGGCATCCTTGCCGGCACGGTGAATGTCATGCTGCCGGTCCTGATCATCTTTGCCCTTGAAATGAATATGTCCAAAACCGTGATGATTCAGATCTTCAACTTCTGTTTTTTGTTCGGCAAACTGACCCAGGGAGCGGTATTCGCCCAAGCGGGTCTGATGACGACCGATGTGTTGACGGCGTCGGCCCCCTTGGCCGTATTGGGACTGGTGGTGATGGTGCTCGGCATGCGCATCCGCGACCGGATTCCCACCGAGGTCTATCGACGCGGGTTGCGCTGGCTGCTGGCGGTGCTGGCCGTCATGCTGATGGTCCAGTTTTTCCGAAGATGACGGGGTGTGGGGGTGCTTCTTTTTTTCATGTGCGTGGGTTTCTGACGATTAATTGTAGAGGCTGCCAAATTATTGTCCTTAAAGAAAAAACCAATTCAACCAATAATATATTCGGTAGCCATAGCAACGGAGCGTTCAATTTAGCTGAAGGGCCCGGTTCATGCAAAAAAGCACCAGATCCTCAACCTCGATGGTCAAGGAGTTCACCAGACAATATTTGCTGATTTCTCTCTTTCCGGTGGTATTATTATTTGTGTTTACCATCGCCGGCGGATTTTTCGCCCAGCGGCATCTGTCTGCGCTTATTGCTGATTCAACCCATGAACTGAATTCGAATGCCCAAAAGGAGCTGGAAACGCTGGGTCAACAGGTCATTCAGGATAAGGCCAGAGACGCTGCAAGGCAGGTGGCGCTTTTTCTGTCACTCAAACCAGAGATGGATATGGATGCCTTGCAGCGCTCCGCCCAATTCCAGGCCATTGCCATGAAGCCGGTCGGGCAAAATGGGTATGTATGCTTGTATGAAGCGGGGACAGGGATTATGCGCATCCATCCCAATCCTGATCTGACCAATCGAAGGATGGATTTTTTATCCACGGAAATACCGTCATGGTGGGCTATTTTTAAACGCTCCCTGTCCGGGAAAGAGATTTCAGGTTATTACGACTGGATCGAACCCGATGGCTCCGTTCGAAAAAAGTATATGACCATCACTCCGGTAGACGTACCCTTTCGCGGAAAAATCCTCATGGTAGCAGCCACAACCTACATTGATGAATTTTCTGCACCCGTTGCAGTGATGGCGCAGAAAGAAGCGGCAATACGCGCCAATTTCCATGATTTTCTGGTCGACCAATTGCTGATTGCCGGTACCCTCATGGCCCTGTTTATATCGGTAACTTTCCTGAGCGTCTATCTGATCGGTCGGCGATCCGCGCTTCACTATATGCGGCCGATTGTCACGATGGCCACGGCCGCTGAAAATTTCGGGGACGCGCATTGGGAAGCAGACCTCGAGCCTTCATTAGTTAATCGAAAAGATGAAATAGGTGTGCTGGCACGTTCTTTCGAGTCGATGCGGCGTCAATTGCAAAAACTCTTCAAGAACCTTGAATCTCGGGTCTCGGAACTGAAATTGGCCCAACAATCATTGAAAGAAAGTGAAACCCATTTTCGGGGATTGTTTGACGGTGTCCCGGTGGGTCTTTATCGCACGACCTTTGACGGCCGTATCATCGATGCCAATCCCATGCTGGTCAGAATGCTCGGATACCCATCCAAAGAGCAGTTCCTGTCCAAAAAAGCGGAAGACATATATGCCCAGCCGGTGGACCGCTCGAAATGGAAATCGCTCATCGAGCGGTCCGGCGTGGAAAATGTCCATGAAGTCAAGATGCGCCGGTATGACCAATCCGTACTCTGGGTAGAGAATCATTCACGAACCGTCAGGGACAAAGACGGGGCTATCCTTTATGTCGAAGGCAGCCTCATCGATATCAACGAACGAAAGAAAATGGAGAATCAGTTCCAGCTCGCCCAGCGCATGGAAGCCATTGGCACCCTGGCCGGCGGACTCGCCCACGATTTCAATAATTTGATGATGGGAATGTTAGGCAATGTATCGATCATGATGCTCGATACGGAAATCAACAGCCCGCATTATGAAAAGCTTAAAAAAGTCGAACAACTGATCCAGAGTGGTTCACAGCTTACCCGCCAACTGCTCGGATATGCACGCAAAGGCACGTTTGCGCTCAAGATCGTTGATTTAAACAAAATTGTTAAAGACAGCGTTGAAATATTCGGTCGTACCCGCAAGGATATTGCCATAGACATGAATTTATCATCGACAGGGTGGCCGGTTGAAATTGATCGATCCCAAGTCGAGCAGGTTTTATTCAACCTTTTTATCAACGCGGCGGATGCCATGCCTGACGGCGGAGACATCCGGCTGGACACGTCAATCGTCAACCGCAGCGAGATCGGGAAAAAGCCTTATAAAATGGAATACGGCCGCTATGTCCTGCTTCAGGTCACGGACACGGGCCACGGCATGGATGCTGAAACGCAAAAGCGTATTTTTGATCCTTTTTTTACCACCAAGGAGATGGGACGGGGCACGGGCCTGGGACTGGCATCCGCCTATGGCATCATCAAATCGCATGCCGGGTATATCGACGTGGCGTCGGAAATCGGTCAGGGAACGACATTTAGCATTTATCTGCCGGTCTCGGAAAGAAAGATCCCCGATGGGGTCAAAGGCGATGGCACCATCAAGTTTGGCAAGGGAACGATACTGGTCGTGGATGATGAAGATATGGTCCTCGAGATCGGTACGGAGATGATCGGGAAGATGGGCTACAAGACCCTCGCGGCCCGAAATGGCGATGAAGCCATATCGGTTTACCGGGAAAGTGCTGACGACATCGATCTGGTTGTTCTTGATTTGATCATGCCGGGGGCCAGTGGCAGCGACACATTCGACATGCTCAGGCAGATCAACACCGGTGCAAAAGTCCTGTTGGCGAGCGGTTACAGTATCGACAGCCAGGCCATTGCCTTGATGGACCGGGGATGCAACGGGTTTATCCAAAAGCCGTACAACCTTGAAGTGCTGTCTCGAAAGATCGATGAAATCTTAAATGGTTAACCGTCATGGAACGAAAAAAAAGCGCGAACGAATTTCCATTCGCGTCGGTGATCGAGTTTTCTGCAACAACCGGGGGCAATGCTCACTTCTTTTTTATCTCCCTGTTTCCCGAAAACTTCAGGGCCGCGGCGATGAAGCTGCGGAACAGGGGATGGGGGGTCATGGGCCGGGATTTAAATTCCGGATGGAATTGGCATCCCAGGAACCACGGGTGGTCTTCGATTTCCACGATTTCAACCAGTTCGCCTGACGGGGCGATGCCCGAGATCTTCAGACCGGCTTTCTTCAACTGCTCCATGTAGGCGTTGTTGAATTCAAAGCGGTGGCGGTGACGTTCGGCAATGGTTTCCTTGCCGTAGGCCCGGTAGGCGACGGTGTCCTTTTCCAGCTTGCAGGGATACGCCCCCAGACGCATGGTGCCGCCCTTGTCCGAATGGATGTCGCGCTGCTGGATGGTTCCGGATTTGTCGTCGAACCACTCTTCCATGAGATAGATCACCGGATGGGGGGTGCTTGGGTCGAATTCGGTGCTGTTGGCCCGGTCCAATCCGGCCAGGTTCCGGGCGAATTCGATGACGGCGATCTGCATGCCCAGGCAGATGCCAAAATAGGGAATCTGATTTTCCCGGGCATACCGGGCTGAGCAGATCTTGCCTTCCACGCCGCGTGAACCGAAACCGCCCGGCACCAGCACGCCGTCCACCCCTTCCAGGCTCAAGCTGCAGGTATTGGCGTCGATGGTCTCCGAGTCCACGAATTTCAGGTTGACCCTGGCCCGGCTGGGGATACCGCCGTGGATCAGGGCTTCGTTGAGGCTCTTGTAAGATTCGGTGAGATCCACATATTTACCGACGATGGCGATGGTGACCTCGTAGGCGGGATCGTTCATCTGTCGGCACAGGGTCTCCCAGTTCTCCAGGCGGGGCGCGCGGGTCCAGATGTTGAGCAGTTCGACGATTTTGGTGTCCAGCCCCTCCTGGTGGAAGAGCAGGGGAACTTCATAGATGCAGTCGACGTCCTTGGCCGTGATCACCGCATCCGCACCCACATTGCAGAACATGGCAATCTTGGCCTTTATGTCGGGGTTGAGCATGCGGTCGGTGCGGCACAAGAGGATGTCCGGCTGAATGCCGATGCTGCGCAGCTCCTTGACACTGTGCTGGGTGGGCTTGGTTTTCACTTCGCCGGCGGTGCCGATGTAGGGCACCAGGGTCAGGTGGATATAGATGACGTTGTCCTTGCCCGCATCGTTGTGAAACTGGCGGATGGCTTCCAGGAAAGGGAGGCTTTCGATGTCGCCGATGGTGCCGCCGATTTCCACGATGACCACATCCACGTCATTGGATGCCTTGCGGATGCTGTCTTTGATCTCGTCGGTAATATGGGGGATGACCTGAACCGTGCCGCCCAGGTATTCTCCCTGGCGTTCCTTGGTGATGACGCTGTGGTAGATTTTACCTGTGGTGAAGTTGTTGTCCTTGCCCAGTTTGGCATGGGTGAACCGCTCGTAATGCCCCAGGTCCAGATCGGTTTCGGTGCCGTCATCGGTGACGAATACCTCCCCGTGCTGGAAAGGATTCATGGTTCCCGGATCCACGTTGATATAGGGATCCAGCTTCTGGATGGTGACCGTCAGTCCCCGGCTTTCCAGCAGTGCGCCGATGGAGGCCGATGCCAGGCCCTTGCCTAGTGAAGAGAGAACCCCTCCGGTAACGAAAATGTACTTGGTGTCATACCCCATAGAAAACCTCGATCGAAATTTTAACCCGGGTAAGCCGGTGTAGGAGAACTGCCAGTCGTACTAGACTTCAATACCGAAAATAAAAAAAATGAATGTCCAACGCTTAATGAAAATCAACTGCCATTATTACGGTGAATTTTTCACGCCAGTTGCCACGCATAAGATACGATTGCGACTGCCTGTACCATATTTGACCGGTTAGGAAAACCGGCTATTCAAATTTTTTCTGAAAGTCCTGCACCGCCTGCTGCACCGCATCCACCGCATCCTGCTTTTGTGCCTGGGGCGTATCGGTATCGTTGAGCGCTATCGATGCTTTCAATGCTTCCAGGTCCATCATGTCTGCCGGGATGGACGGATTGAGGCGAAGATCGGCTACCCGGATCTCCCGGGTCAGACGATCGTTGATATAAAAATCCACCTGGAAGGGGAACCAACCGCTTTGGATCTTCTGCCAGTTCCGGTAAAAAATCTCCAGGCGCCTGTCGGCGGCAGCCGTCCCCCGGTCCACCAGAAGCAAACGAATGGGCAGAAAGGTTTCCTTGTCGATGGCCAGTTGGGATACGGATTCATCGGGATATCGGGCGCCCAGGACGAACACCACGGTTTCCTCAAGCCGCCCGAGGCTGGATATGGCCGTCTCGACGCCCAGTCGATTGAGGGTTCGCATCAGGCGCGGCCGGGTTCGGCTTCGCAGCAGCTGCTGGTAGAGATCGAACGGGCTTTCACCAACGGCCATCCGGCCGTCGATCACCGTCATCGAACTGTCGGCAAACACCAGGTGGGTTCGCTGAACCTGGTCGGAGACGATATCCGAACGAAACCGTTCCGGCATCACATAGGTGGCGGTTTCATCATAGACAGTCGGTGCCGTTTCCGGCATTGGTGAATAGACCAACAGCTTCTGATTGGCCTGGAGGGCGGCGATGGTACCCATGGCCTCGGCGCTGAGTTCGAGGACATGGGGGCCTTCGAGAACGTAGGCAACGGCCGGGCCGGGTGTGGTCGCGGTGACGAGCAAGAGCGCAAGGGCAGCCCATGCAGGGATTATCGTTTTTATTGGTGAAACCTTCATTGGTGGGAAACCCTAGCTAAAAAAAATTACAAATATCAAATCTCAAATAAATTCAAACCCTAATCTCCAATAAAAATATCCTGGGCAAAGCGGGCACCTTTGCCCAGCCGCTCTTCGATGCGGATCAACTGGTTGTACTTGGCGATGCGGTCGGACCGCGACAGCGAACCGGTCTTGATCTGGCCGCTGTTCACCGCCACGGCCAGGTCGGCGATAAACGCGTCTTCGGTTTCACCGCTGCGATGGGAGATCACGGTGGTGTACCCGGCCTGCTTGGCCATTTCGATGGCGTCGAGGGTTTCGGTAACCGTGCCGATCTGGTTCAGCTTGATCAGAATGGAATTGGCGATGCCGTCTTCGATGCCCTTGGCAAAGATGGTCGGATTGGTGACGAAGATATCGTCACCCACGATTTGAATGTATTCGTCCAGACGGTCGGTCAGCACGACCCAGTTTTCCCAGTCCTGCTCGGCCAGGCCGTCCTCGATGGACAGGATCGGGTATTTTTCCACCAAGTCTTCGAAATAATCTACCATTTCAACGGCGGACAGGGATTTGTTCTCGCCTTTGAGGACGTATTTTTTCTTCGTGTAAAATTCGCTGGCCGCCACATCCAGGGCCAGGCCCATATCCTTTCCGGGGGTGTAGCCGGCAGACTTGATGGCTTCCATGATGAAGCTCAGGGCCTCTTCATTGGATTTGAGATTCGGTGCAAAACCACCCTCGTCGCCCACGGCCGTGCTCAGTCCCTTGGACTTGAGGATTTTTTTCAGTGCATGAAACGTCTCGGCGCCCATCTGGATGGCCTGGGCGATCGTGGTTGCGCCGAAGGGGACGATCATGAATTCCTGGATGTCCAGGTTGTTGGCCGCGTGGGCGCCGCCGTTGATTACGTTCATCATGGGCACCGGAAGAATCCTGGCGTTTACACCGCCCAGGTAGCGGAACAGGGGAAGGCCGAAGGCAGAGGCCGCCGCCCGGGCCGCCGCCATTGAGACGCCCAGGATAGCGTTGGCGCCCAGCTTGGATTTGTTGGCCGTGCCGTCCAGGGCCAGCATACAGGCGTCCAGGGTCAACTGGTCGGAGGCGTCCATCCCACGGATTTCATCGGCGATCGTGGTGTTGACATTCTTCACGGCTGTGACCACGCCCTTGCCGCCGTAGCGCTTGGCGCGGGTGTTGCGCAACTCGAGGGCCTCTCGCGTGCCTGTGGAGGCGCCGGAGGGGACCGCCGCCCGGCCGATGGCGCCGCTGGCCAGCATCATCTCCACTTCCACGGTGGGGTTACCCCTGGAATCCAGGATTTCTCTCGCCGTTACATCGATAATCTCGGTCATGATTTCATCCCCCGATGGTCTGTTTGGCATGGTCGATACCGACCGCGCTGGTAACACGGAAAACGGTTACAACATCTTTAAATAATAATGGTTTGAAGGAATATCCGACCCCGGGAAGCGCGGGCCGGTTGTCGCTTGACAATTCGCCGGCAAATGTTACTCTCCTTGCCGGGGGATGTCAAGAAATTGGCCGACAATGGCCGCACCCAAAACCATGCAACGCAGGGATGGACCATTATGAAAGCGAACAATTTATATAGCACCGCCCATCTGTTTGTTGCCGCCGTCCGGGTCCTGGATTACCGGGAGGGTTCGCCGCCGGCCATCGAGTCCGTCTGCCGCCTGCTCGACTATTCGGACGAAAAGGGCAGTTACCTGCTCAATCGGTTCAAGGAACAGGGCATCGTCGATACGGTGAAAAGCGGATTCAATGATCGGATTGTCGTGGGCAACCACCTGGCCATCGAGGACCTGCCGAGGGACACCGAAGAAACCCGCCTGGAGCAGGAGTTAAAAAAATTCAAAAAAGGCAAAGACGTAATGAAAGAGAAGGTGGCGTCCATCAAGGCCCAGCAGGATCAGAAAAAGCAAAACCTGTTTGCCGAAATTGAAAAGAAATTGAAGCAGAAGATGGAGAAGAAATAAAACACCTGATCATCATCTCTCCGCCTGAGGATAATCCCGATGAACCGGAAGTGGTCTGCAGGGTCCTGCATCAGTCGTCGGCCACCGTTCACCTTCGAAAGCCGGGGCAAACCGACAGGCAGATCGCCGATTACCTGAGACAGGTACCTAGTTCGTATCACCCGCGGATCATGGTCCACGGCCACCCGAGGCTGCTCGATCGTTTCGATCTCATGGGCATTCATTTTACGGAAAAAGAAAGGACGCACAACCTGCAGCGCCTCCGGCAGTTCAGGCTGGCGCAGCCGGGGTGCCGCCTCTCCTCAGCCTTCCATCGGATCACGGACATCCCTGAATACGACGGCCTGTTCGATTATATTCTGCTGAGCCCCATCTTCGACAGTATCTCCAAGCCAGGTTACCGGTCGGCCTTTGACCATTCGGATTTAAGACGCTTCCTGTCCAGGACTAAACATACCGTGATTGCCCTGGGTGGGCTCGATGTGCAGCGGGCAGTCACGGCCGCATCCCTCGGGTTCAAGGGCATTGCCGTGCTCGGCGCCGTATGGCAAACCGCCTCATCCCCTGAAAAGACCGCCCGCCAGTTTTCAGCGGTCTGCCGCGTCATCGAAACGCATCCGGTTCACGGCGCGCCCGACACTTAACCCAATACAGTGCTCACGCCAGCCCCTTAAGGCGATTGGCGCGCACCATCCGGATCACATTCATTGGGATGGCGGTGCCACGGAGACACCCTTCAACAGCCGTCCATCAGCCACATTGAGAATACGGTGCACGTGGGTGGCACACCGCGGATTGTGGGTGACCATGACGATGGTCGTGCCCTCGGCGTTCAGGCCCGTGAACAGGTTCATGACCGCGTCGCTGGTGCTTGTGTCCAGGTTGCCCGTGGGTTCGTCGGCCAACAGCACCGGCGGGTCGTTGACAATGGCCCGGGCGATGGCACAGCGTTCCTTCTCTCCGCCCGAGGCTTCGCCGGGCAGTCGCTCACCCTTGCCTTCCAGTCCCACCCGCTCCAGAGCGGCCAGGGCCTTGCTCCGCTTTTCCGTTTTGGGCATACGGATGGTGGTCAGCGGCAGCATGACGTTTTCCAGCAGGGTCAGATAGGGGATCAGGTGGAAGCTCTGGAAAACAAAGCCTAAAAACTCCCGACGAAAATCGGCGCGCTGCTCCGATTTCAGATCGTAGACATCGATGTCGTCCACCGCCAACATTCCCGTGGTAGGCGTGTTCATGGCACCGAGGATGGAGAGCAGGGTGGATTTTCCTGCCCCCGACTCGCCCATGATGCCGACGAATTCCCCGCTGTCGATGGTAAAGCTAACATCGGACAGGGCATGGACCGTTCCGCTGCCCCGGCCATAGGATTTGCCCAGACTGTGGGCGTGGATACTGCTCATAATCGTCTCCTATATAGGCGTTAAGATGATTAATTTGGCAAGGAAAGAGGGAGGAAGCCGTATTGGGTATACTGCGACGACCGATAACGCGGTCCAAACTAATCATCTTCAGCCCTAAAGTGACCGCAGGGCGGTGTTGGGGTCCAACCGGGCGGCCATGATTGCCGGATAGACGCTGGCGGTCAGTCCTACTACCATGGCCAACAGGATCGCACCGCCGCACAGCAGCGGATCCCAGGCGGTCGATGCATGGTCCATGTCTGAAAAAAACCGCACGGCGATGAACGTGGCCCCGGTGCCCGCCAGATAGCCGATAAGGCCGGCCGGGCCGGAGATGATGGCCGCTTCGGAAAAGATGATGCCCATCACATGGCTTTTGCGAAACCCCATGGCCCGAAAAATGCCAATCTCCTCTTTTCGTTCGCGGACACTGCTCATCATGGTGGTGAGTACCACTAAACTGCCCACCAGGATGACCACGGCCGACATGCCCATGGAGAAGGCGCTGAAGCGGTGAAGCGTGTCCATGCGCCCTTTGACCACCTGCTGGATGGCCATGACTTTGGCGTCGGGAAGCGCGCCCGAGATTTGTTTAACCATATCGTCGATGGGGCAGTCGTGGCACAGGGCCGCCACCTCCACCATGGAGATCTGGCCCTGTTTGCCCAGGATGACCTGGGCGGTCGACAGCTCGGCAAACAGCAGCTGGTCGTCCTGGCTGCCGGTGGACCCCAGAATGCCTGACACGTGCAAAGGCCTGCCATTGATGTCGACCGTCTGGCCGATGGTCAGGTTCAGCAAACTGGCGGTTTGGGCACCGGCCAGCACGGCATCGCTGTCGGGCCGGTTGCCGGACAGGCTCCACCAGGGTTTGAGGACGTCGACGCGGTTCATGTCGATGCCGGCCAACAGCACGTCGCGGCCGTTGGCGGAAACCACACCCAGCAGGGTCGGTCCGGTGGCGGCGATATTGGCGGCGTTTTTAATGGTGGACAGGCGATGCAGGTCCGCCTGGCGAATCGGCTGCACGCCAACGGATACGCCGCCCAGATTGAGCCCGCCATAGCTGAGTTGAAGATCTTCGGTTTTGGGCAGAATCAGAATGTTGGCCCCGTAGCGTTCCATCTTGTGATTGATTTCGGCCGTCATGGTGCGCACGAAACCGATCACCGCCACCATGGCGGCCACACCCACCACCAGGCCGGCCATGATAAATCCGGCTTTGGCCTTGCGCCGCATCAGGTTTTTTATGGAAATATCGGTCAGTCGCATGATTTAGGCCTCTTTGGAGAAGTTAAAATAGGTCTGGCCCTTTTTCAGATCCTCCTCCAGGATCACCACCTGGTCGCCCTGGATGGTCCGTTCCAGCGGCGCCGGATTGCAGCCCCCCTGGACCTCGTTGACCCTCACTGACTCGAAGCGGCGTCCGCAGTTGCGGCAGACCATGCTGCTGCCTTCCTGGTAATAGCCCTTGCCGGCCCGCCAACAGACGTCGCAGGCATCAAAGGCCGCCCGGATGACGCCATCGGTACTTTTCAGGATGAAATAGCCGATGGTGGTCTTGCTATCCGTGTCGGCATATTGAAAATGACGAGCTTTCCCGTCATCGAACAGGCTTACCTGGTAGGTCAAACGGCCCTTCTCGGCGATCGGGGTTCCCGACGGTGCGTTGGCTGCCGTGATCCCCGGGGACTCGCCTCCCGGGAACAGGAAAAATCCAAGGACGGCAGCCATGGCGATGACGACCGCGGCTGCGATGACGATGGGGGTCGGGTTCTTTTTGCCGCTGTTCATAACGACGGCTTTCTTGGCTTCAATGGTGCTGGCTTTGGATGATTTTTTCTTTGCAGTCATTAGGTATAGCTCCTCAATGCTTAGGTTGCTGCTGAACCGCGATAGCGAGCGAATTGGAAATCGGTATACACGTCTACGGTGCTGCCTATCGCTGCCGTTACAGGCAGAACATTTCCCTCGAATCGCCGCGGCAAGAATTCAATGCGATTGATACACCAGGGGGTCAGACTGAAGGATAGCGCCTGAAGAAGAAACATCTGCATAACACGGCAGTGTCTAAATGGCCTGCGGCAGACAGTGCCGGTGCCGATTAATTCTTCAGGCGAAAGGAGAAGATATCAACAGATCAGACGACAGGTTTGCAGGTAGAGCGGTGGGTCCGATAACGCCGGGACGCCGGCGACCCGTGAACCGGGGGAGGTGAATGGCAGAAGGTCGGCCGCTGTGTGGCTGCTGCCCGCAAGCAGCTGGATGGGATCCGTGGTTTGACGATCAGGGGTGTGGATCAACGCCGGCGCCGTGTCCGGCAGGCTGCCTGCGGACATGTGGCATGGCGCTGCATCCGTCGGCCGGCAGCAGTCTGCCTGTGCGGGTGTGACGCTGCGAATCGTGACCGCGGCGGATTCTTCGGCATCGGTGCAACAGCAACGGCCATTGCAGGCCAGCGCGGCCGATACCGCTGCCAGGACAGGGTTGGCCAACAGGATCGCCATGACCATCAGGCAGAAAAAACGCCCGGCCAAAATCGGGCGGTTGTGGCGTGGCAGCGTGTTCATGGCGTTAAACATAAATTAACTACCACAATGTGTCAATTTAAAAATGCAGGATTTTTTTATTCGGCCAGCTTTCCGGCCGCGGCCAGATCTTCCAGACCGAGTGGGTCCAGCAGATAAAGCGCTTTGCCCTCGACCCGGATCAGACCCTGGGTGGACATTTTGGCAAAGATTCGTGAAAGCGTTTCCGGAATCGTGCCCAGCAGGCTGGCCAATTGCCCTTTTGAAATCGCCAGGGTGACGTGTTCTGAATTATCCTGCTCCCGGGCCAGGTAAATCAGGTAGGATGCCAGGCGGGAAGGGACCTCTTTCAATGAGAGATTTTCAATCTGGATGGTAAACTGCCGCAATCGCATGGAGAGCTCGCCGAGCATGTTCATGGAGAGGGATGGGTGATCGGCAATCAGGCGTACGAACGCATTTCTGGGAAGAAAGAGGATATGGCTCTTGACCAGGGCCTGGGCGTTGGCCGGGAACCGGGAACCGGAGAAGACCGGCACTTCGCCAAAGGGGTTGCCCGGGCCATAAATGTGCAGGATCTGCTCTTTTCCCTCCATGGATGTCTTGAAAATTTTTACCTGGCCGTCGGCGACGATATAGAACCCGTTGGCCTCCTCACCCTCCATGAATATGGATTCGCCGCGCATGTAATTCCGGTCGATGGTGATGCTGCCGATCTCATCGAGCTCCTGTTCCGACAACCCCTTGAAAAGGGGGGTGATTGACAGAATCCGGCTTATTTTTTTCATCTGTCGTCATCCTCCATGCACTTATTTGCTTTTTTCGGTTGCAATGCACAAATTCGAAACTACAATTAAGGCCATCGACCACCTGCCGCTATGAAGTCCTGAGGCCTTGCGCACCATTCAGATTATCTTATCATTGGACCGGCTGCTGCGATTTTCGAAAAAACGGTTGTTTTGAATCTCCCCGCGGCAAGCCGCGGGGGGATTCACCGTTAGGATAAAAAAAGCGATTTTCAGTTCGCTCGGTAAGCCCGCCGCAAGCGGCGGGGCATGCACTCGCTGTCGCGGTTCAAAGCAATAAGTTTGCTTGGATTCTTGATATAAGTCAAGGCGTATTGGCCGTCGATCCTTTAGGGTCAGGATGTCTCCACGGCAGCGCATGTGGATTCAGGAAAAAAAGAATCGGTCTGTTGACCCAGGTCAAGGACAAATAAAAAAAAAGCACGTAGAAGGCGATAAACCGGGTTGAACAGGATTCGGCAACAACGACAACACAAGCAATAACGGCAACGATAGCAATAATCAAAATACCCACAATCAAGGAGGAATCACCATGTTTTGTTTTCAGTGCGAGCAGACAGCCAAAGGCGAAGGATGCACCAAGATCGGCGTATGCGGCAAACAGCCCGACGTCGCTGCCCTTCAGGACCTTCTCGTTTATGCGACCAAGGGCATCGCCCAGGTGGCGATCGCCGGGGCCAAGGTCAACGTCAGTGACCCGGTTGTCAACCAGTTCACCTGCGAAGCCATTTTCTCCACCCTGACCAATGTCGATTTCGATCCGGCCCGGTTCGTCACCCTGGTCAACGACGCCGTGAAGCATCGTGACGCGCTCAAGGCCAAGGTTCAGGCGGCCGGCGGCACGGTCGCCCTCGCCGACGGCCCGGCAACCTTCGTTCCCGCGGCGGACCAGGCCGGCATGGTGGCCCAGGGCGAAACGGTGGGTGTCAAGTCCGATGCCACCGTCAACCCGGACATCCTCTCCCTGCGGGAACTGATCGTTTACGGTATCAAGGGGTTGGCCGCCTATGCCGACCATGCCCGCATCCTGGGGCAGGAAGACGAGAAAATTTACGCCTATATCTACGAAGGCCTGGCGGCCACCCTGGACAACAGCCTGGGTGCCGATGATTATGTGGGTCTCGCGCTCAAGTGCGGCGAAGTGAACCTGCGGGCCATGGAACTGCTGGATGCGGGAAACACCGGCACCTACGGCCACCCCGTGCCCACCGCCGTGCCCCTGGGCGCCAAAAAGGGCAAGGCCATTCTTGTTTCCGGCCACGACCTGAAGGACCTGGACGCCATCTTGAAGCAGACTGAAGGCAAAGGCATCAACGTGTATACCCACGGCGAAATGCTGCCCTGCCACGGCTATCCGGAGCTGAAGAAGTACAGCCATTTTATCGGCCACTACGGCACCGCCTGGCAGAATCAGGCCAAGGAGTTCGCCGCCTTCCCCGGTGCTATCGTCATGACCACCAACTGCATCCAGAAGCCCAGGGAGTCCTACGAGGCGAACATCTTCACCACCGGCCTGGTCGGTTGGCCCGGCGTCACCCACATTGTTGAAAAAGACTTCACCCCGGCGATTAAGAAAACCCTGGAACTGCCCGGTTTTGAAGCGGACGTTCCCGGCAAGCAGGTCATGGTCGGCTTTGCCAGAAACGCGGTCATGGGTGTGGCTCCCACGGTTATCGAAGCGGTGAAGAGCAAGGCCATCCGGCACTTTTTCCTGGTGGGCGGCTGCGACGGCGCCAAACCGGGGCGCGACTACTACACCGAACTGGTTGAAAAGATTCCCCAGGACTGCGTGGTGCTGACCCTGGCCTGCGGCAAGTTCCGCTTTTTCGACAAGGAAATGGGCGACATCGGCGGCATCCCCCGTCTGCTGGACGTAGGACAGTGCAACGACGCCTATTCGGCCATCCAGATTGCCGTGGCCCTGGCCGGTGCCTTCGAGTGCGGGGTCAACGACTTGCCGCTGTCCATGATCCTCTCGTGGTATGAGCAGAAAGCCTGCGTGATCCTGCTCTCCCTGCTGCACCTGGGTATCAAGAACATCCGCCTGGGACCCAGCCTGCCGGCTTTCATTACCCCCAACGTGCTGGATGTACTGGTGAAAAACTTCAACATCATGCCCATCGGGACCCCGGATGAGGATCTGAAGGCCATTTTAGGGTAGTAGCCTGCGAAATAGCAGACATATTGAAGGAGAATCGGCTGCCGGGTTACCGGCAGCCGATTCAATCATCTAAATTAAAATAGTCAAAAACCAAATGACAAATAAATCACAATATCCTTTTCAACAGCACCGGTTTATACAGGTTAGGTAAAATTAAGGAGGACCACCATGAAATGCCCCGGACAGGACACCCTATATTGGAAGCCCGGTGCCATTTATGAGGTTCCGTGCCCCAAATGCGGTGCCAACGTCGAGTTCTTCAAGGACGACACGGCCCGTAAATGCCCCAAATGCCAGCACCGCTTCGTCAACCCGGATCTGGATTTCGGCTGCGCGGCCTACTGCCAGTATGCCGAGCAGTGTATCGGCACCCTGCCCGAGGAGTTCCTGCTGCAAAAGGAAGACCTGCTCAAGGACCGGGTGGCCATCGAGATGAAACGCTATTTCAGGAGCGACTTCAAGCGCATCGGCCATGCCACCCGGGTGGCCCGCTACGCCGAACGCATCGGCCGGGCCGAGGGGAGCAACCCGGCGGTGGTGCTGTGTGCGGCCTACCTGCACGACATCGGCATCGTGGAGGCGGAGAAAAAGCACGGCAGCAGCGAGGCCCGGTACCAGGAGCAGGAGGGGCCGGCCGTGGCCCGTGAGATCCTGGAACGCTTGGGGGCCAAACCCCCGCTGGTGGACGAAGTGTGCGATATCGTCGGCCACCACCATCACCCCCGGGAAGAGGAGACCCTGAACTTTAAAGTACTCTACGATGCGGACTGGATTGCCAACCTGGAAGACCGCATCAAGGAAAATGGGCTCCAGCCAGAGAAGGTAGAAACGATTATTGCGGATAAATTGATGACGGAAAACGGCCGGACAGAGGCTAGGAAGACATTGCTTTGATTGCTACCGACGCATTTGAACAGCGTCGAACCCATATATGAACGTCCCCGGGCAACCGGCGGTAAAAGAGAAAGCGACGACCATGAAAGTAACCCGAAAGATCATTGAAATCGATGAAGAACGCTGTGACGGATGCGGCAACTGCGTCATCTCCTGTGCCGAGGGCGCCCTGAAGATCATCGACGGAAAAGCCAAAGTGATTTCCGACAACCTGTGCGACGGCCTGGGCGCCTGCCTCGGCGAGTGTCCCCAGGAGGCCCTGAAGATTATCGAACGTGACGCCGAGGATTTCGACGAAGCGGCGGTGGAAAAGCACCTGGAGACACACAAGGCGAAGGAAGAAAAGCAGACCATGCCCTGCGGCTGTCCGTCTACCCAGATCCAGAGCTTTGCTCCGGCTGCCGGCTGCCAGGGTGCCAACACCCCCACGTCCTTTGAAAAGGCCGCCTCCGCCCTGACCCACTGGCCGATCCAGATCCGCCTGATTCCGCCCACGGCACCCTTTCTCAAAGGCGCCGACCTGCTGGTGACGGCCGACTGTGTGCCCGTGGCCTTTCCCAGCCTGCACCGGGATTACCTGGAAGGCAAGACCGTCATGCTGGGCTGCCCGAAATTTGACGATGTCCAGTCCTACATCGACAAGTTTGCCGAGATATTCAAGACGGCGGGCGTGAAAAGCGTCACCACCATGATCATGGAGGTGCCCTGCTGCTCCGGCCTGCCCATGATCGTGAAAAAGGGCATGGAGGCCTCCGGGGTGAATGTGCCCAGCCGGCAGGTCGTCGTCAGCACGCGCGGGGAGATTCTGGAGGAACGCTGACCAGACAACCAATCCGGAATAGGTTTGAGAACTCAAAAAACGCCGCCAACCCATGGCCAGGGTTGACGGCGTTTCTGTTGTCAAGGGAGAAGAAAAAGGAGGCACAATGGTTTTTAACTGAAAACCAGAAGATGGTTCACCCCTCACCCTGCACCTCTCCCCAAAGGGGCGAGGGGACGCTTTCAGCGCGTTCGTTCATCGATGGGGCAAGCGCCGCCTTCACCCCAACGTTGCAAAAGCTGGAGGCCTTCAGAGCCAAGGCGTCAAGGGTGAAGCTGTAATCGAATACCGCGATCCCCTGACAACAAGGGGTCTGAAGTCCTCCAGCTTTCCTGAAGGGTAAAAAAAATGAGAAAAACCGTGACATTCTTATACTTGACCATTCGTGACATCCAGAAAATGGTGGCAAATTGACTATATCAAATATGTTTCCAATAGTTTAGCTAACTTTCTAAATATTTTTATGCAACATTGGGGTTCAGCCACATTCTCTGGGCAACTTGTACTCCTGCCGGATATCCATCAGTTTTTTCAGGGCCGCCTGCATTTCGGTTTCCGCCTGGGATTCGGACTAGAGTTTGTCGTCTTTTTCCACCAGTTCCGGCAGCAATGCCCGGGCCTTACCCTCCTGGCGGTTGTCCGCATAGGTGATCACCTGCAGCCAGAGACCGGCCAGGGCAAAATCCGCGTTGTCGGACTTCGCCGCCGTGCGGCCGTATCCCTGGGCGATCTCGTGTTTGCATTCCATCAGGGCGGCCAGGCCGTTGAAGGCGTCGTCACCCAGCTTTTTTCTCAACGCTTCCAGTTCGGCGGCCTGTTGGGCCTTTTTTTGATTGCCGTCGGCCACGGCCCCGGAGATGGCCCCGGCGGCGGCGCCGGTGCTGCCGCCATACACCGCCCCGCGGGCGGCGGCTTCACCGACGTTGCCGCCAAACACCAGCGCCGTGACCATTCCCCCGACCGCACCGACCACCGCGCCGGTGGTGGCGCCCTGGCCGGTGCGCTGCATGGATTGCTGGGAGCAGGCACTGAGAACGAATAGCGTCACACACAGGGTGACGCCAATTTTGATTGTTGCCTGCATAAATATAGTTTTCGATATCATCGGTGGTCCTTTCAAGCGAAGGTGAATAGCGGTTTAGACTGAAGACTGTAGGAAATGATAAGAACTGGAACGGTGTGGTGTTTGTCTCTTTTTGTCTCCGAACCTATCATGCTTGCCCGCTTACCAGCCAATCCGCGTGCCATGCGGGATAGCGCTCGACCCGGTGCATTCAGCCATCTGATTGGCTGGAATCTTTCCTGACGCAAACACTCGACCACCTGGAGACCTGGACGCAGCCTTTGCGTCGCTCTATCGGCAGGCGGCGGTCCTTTTCTTTTCTCCTTTCAATCCCGCCTTCCGCGAAATAGTCGATATCGTAGGCCTGGCGGCGGTCTTCGCCGGAGCGTCGGTCCAGGTATGGATCTTTCTTGCGTTTTTCCTTCGATGGCGTCTCTTCAGTCATGATGATTTCCAAGTGCGGGGACTGGCCGAACCCAACAGCCATCTTCAGTTCCCATGACGCTGGCATGGCACCAATATATTATGGTTTTTTTTGCGTCGATCACTGTTGATTCATACGCACAAACATCACATCGAAATTCTGCTGCTGCACGGCCTGGTAGTAAACGCCAAGCAGGGCGTCCTTGTCCGGATCGTAGAGCAGGGTGTAGGTTGAGCCGGGATATCCGGTGTCGCGCAGTTCCACCTCGACTTTGAGATGATCCTTGAACTCGGATGCCTTGGCCCGGAATACATTGATGGGGCGGGGGTTGAAGTAGGCCGCCTCCATGGCCCCGTCGGTTGCCACCCGCTTGATCTCGATCACATAGCTGCCGTCGGTGCGCTGCCAGCGGCCGATCAACGGGCGGTAATCCGCCGCGGACGCGGTATCGATGGTTGACAGTATAAGCAATATCGTCAGTACGATAAGGGGCGTTCCATGTTTACTGTTTGTTCTCATTGTGTCTTTATTCTCATGAGTTCATTGTGGCCATGCACGTCGATAAGGTTCACCTGCTTCCAACACGGGCATCATTTAGTGGTGCGCCTGCATCATTGTGTTCGGGGCGGTTAGATGCTGAAACCCACAAAAAAAAAGGATGAAGATTATAATCATATTACATGATCTGCTGTTTTGAGGACACAAGGTTTTTTCAATGCCAGTTTCCCGAAAACGGCCAAAGGATAAGTTTTCGGGCGCAATAACGCATCGATGAAAAGGAATTGTTGCCACCTTGAAACCTCGCAGATGGTCGACCGAGCAAAGACTTCAATCCTGATCTTTACTGTTTAATCGGTAACCGGCGGATAGGGCATTATCTCAAGAGCCTTCTGGGCCCGCTGCATGGCGGTTTGGTAGCGCGTCGGAATGCCCTTGTCCCAGGCCTTCACGGCGGCGCTGCCCGTCAGGTCGGAAACCGATTTGTCCAATCCGCCGCCGGCGGCACTGCCGGCACCCTTAGCGGAATCCAGCGAAAGATCGATGGTGCCCACAGTGGAACCAACCAACCCTTTCGCGCCCACTATGCAAGCATTGTCTGTTTGGCGGCCGTGTCGCATCGGTTGTCAGCCGATCAGAGGCGTGTCACGAGCCGTATCAAAGCCAGTATGGTATAACGCCTTCAATCTTCTCAACATTGCCCGTTCCGTGCATTTCAACCATGTTTGAGTAAACGCTTTTAAACGCTGCCCGGCGCACTCCAATTGCAAAACCAACGCGCCCTTTTCATAGTTTAATTCAATGGACGTTCGGGATTGGTGCTCTCTTCCCGCTCTGCCTCGGTCATCCAGCCGCCGCCCAGGGCCCTGTAGAGGTTCACGTAAGCGTTGCGATACTGCTGCTGCAGGTCAGACTGCTGCAGTTCGGCTGAAAACAGGGTCCGCTCCGTGTCCAAGACTTCCAGGTAACTGCTCACGCCCTTGTCGTAGCGCTCTTTGGACAGATCGTTGGCGTTTTTTGCGGCTTTCTGCTGTCGGTCGATGGCGGCCAGCTCGTTGCGGTAGGTGGCGATTTCAACCAGGGCATCTTCCACCTCGCGAAAGGCGGTCAGCACCGCGTTTTCATATTGGTAGAGGGCCTGTTGTGTCTTTTGCGATTCGATTTCCACCCGTTGTTTATTCTTGCCGAAATCGATGATCGGGCCCAACAGCCGACCGCCGATCGACCAGACGCCCCCTTCGGTGGTGACGGCGCCCAGGTCCGTGCTGGCGATGCCCAACGTGCCGGTGAGGGAGATGGCCGGTAAACGCAGGGCCTCGGCCACGCCGATGCGTTCCGTCTGCGCCCTGAGCAGGTAGCTGGCCTGAAGGATATCCGGTCGCCTCACGAGGATATCAGACGGCAGTCCTACCGGGATATCCGGCGGCGACGTTCCGTCCAGATTCTTTTTAATTCGGACCGTCTCCGGCAGGCGGCCCAGCAGGATGGCCAGTCCGTTTTCGGTTTTGGCGATGGACCGCTCGTACAAGGGAATCGCCCCCGCCGCGATCTCTTTCTGGATCTGGGCCTGGTTGACATCCAGCTCGGAGATGATGCCTTTGTCAAAGCGCTGTTGGATAATTTTCAGGCTCTCCATGCGCGATTCCAGCGTGGACTCGGAGATGCCCAGCCGCTGGTGAAAATCCAGCAGGCGGTAATAGGTGGCGGCCACCTCGGCAATCAGGGCCAGTTGGACGGCCTTCAGCCCGTATTCGGAGGCCATCAGGTCGGCTCGCGCCGCTTCGGTGGCGCGCTTGAATTTGCCCCAGAAGTCGATCTCCCAGCTCAACGGAGCGGCCAGGTAAATGGTGCTGGTGGTGTCCGATGAGCGCGAACCGCCGTTGACATTGCCGGTTTGCGCCCCGGCTTCACCGTCCAACCGCGGATACTGGTCGGCCCGCGTAAAACCGACCGTGGCGCGGGCCTGCTCGATGCGGCTGACTGCGATTTTCAGATCGCGGTTGTTCTCCAGGGCCGTGGTCACCAGATCATAGAGCAGCGGGTCGTCGAACAGCGCCCACCACTTCAAATCGTCGGCGGTATCGGCGGGCATCACGACTGTGCGATAGGCCTCTGGGGCTTCCACTACGGGCTCCTTGAAGTCCGGGCCCACCGCGCAGCCGGTGAACAGGATTAAACCAATGGTGAGTGGTATCCATTTCTGAATTGATTTGGGATGTGAATGCATCGTGTCTTTACACCTGCTCCTTTTGAAGGTCCCGCTTTTTTTCATATCCGGCAATCTTGCCGATGAAAACGAACAGCATGGGGTAGAAAAACACGCCCAGCATCGTGGCCAGGGCCATTCCGCCCAGCAGGGCCACCCCCATGACCACCCGCGCCTCGGCGCCGGCACCGGAAGCCACCACCAGGGGCAGCACGCCGAGGATAAATGAAAAGGCGGTCATCAATATGGGCCGGAAGCGCAGGTTGGCCGCCTTGACGGCCGCATCGAACAGCGACAGGCCCTTGTTGAACTCGAGGTTGGCGAATTCGACGATCAGGATGGCATTCTTGGCGGCCATGCCGATCAGCATCACCAGGGCGATCTGGGCGAATATGTTCAACTCATAGCTGGTGCTGGTCATGCGGGCAAGATACAGGGCCAGAAAGGCGCCGAAAATGGCAAAGGGGGTACCCATGAGAATACTCATCGGCAGGGTCCAGCTTTCGTATTGGGCTGCCAGGATCAGGAACACGAACAAGAGCGAAAAGGCAAACACCACGGCCGCCGTGCCCGAGGCCTGTTTTTCCTGGAAGGACATGTTGGCCCAGGCGTAGCCCATGTCCGCCGGCAGCGTCTCTTTGGCTACTGCCTCAAGGGCATCCAGGGCCTGTACGGAGGTGTATCCAGGGGCCGGCCCACCGGTCAGCTCAACGGAGCGATAGAGGTTGAAGCGGTTGGTGAAGTCCGGACCGGCCACTTCCTTGATGGTCACAAAGGCACTCAGGGGCACCCGGTCGCCGTTGCTGTTCTTGACGAAAAAGAGGTTTATGCGGTCTTCGCTGATGCGGTACTCCGGCTCGGCCTGGATGTAGGCCTTATATAACCGGCCGAAACGGTTGAAGTCGTTGACGTAGGAGCCACCCAGAAAGGCGCCCACCGCGGTGTAGATGTCGTTGAGCGCCACGCCGGCCTTTAGTACCTTGTCGCGGTTGATCTCCATGTAGCGCTGGGGCACGCTGGAACGGAAGGTGGTCACGACAGCTCCGATTTCCGGGCGCGCCTGCGCCGCCTGCATAAAACTGGCCGTCTGCTCAGCCAGGTATTCGGGCGTATTGCCGGCGCGATCCTGGATGTTTATTGTGAATCCCGATCCGCTGCCCAGTCCGGGTATGGGGGGCGGGGCGAAGGCAAAGACCTGGGCTTCGTTGACTCCCATGAATAATTGCCGGTTAAGGGCTGCCACCAGTTGGTTGGCGGTTCTTTCCCGCAGGCCCCAGTCCTTGAGCGAGACAAAAATGAATCCGGCATTAGGGGAATAACTGTTGGAGAGCAGGCTGAATCCGGTGGCCACCGTTATGTATTCAACCTCTTGGTGCTGGCCGATAATGGTCTCCACTTTACGGGTCACCGCGTCGGCGCGCTTCATCGAGGCCGCGTCGGGCAGTTGGATGTTGACCATCAGGTAGCCCATATCCTCGCTGGGCATGAAGCCGCCGGGCACGCGTTTGCCCAGGAAGACCAGCCCCCCCGTCAGAACGGCCATAAAAACAAGGCCCATGGCGATTCTGCGGGTCACGATGCGGGTAAAGCCGGTGTAAGCCACCGTTGATTTGTCGAAGGCAGCGTTGAACAGCCGAAAAAAGGCCCCCAGTGGTCCACGCATGGGCTGCTGCTTGCGCAGCAGGAGGCCGCACAGGGCCGGGCTTAGGGTCAGGGCGTTGACCGAGGAGAAGACCACCGAAACGGCCACGGTGATGGCAAACTGCTGGTAGAGCCGGCCGGTGATGCCACCCATGACGGCCACCGGGATGAAAATCGCCACCATCACCAGGGTGGTGGCGATGACCGGCGCGGTGACCTCTTTCATGGCGGCCTTGGTGGCCGCTTTAGGCGTCATCCCCTCTTCGATTTTGACCTGGACCGCCTCGACTACAACGATGGCGTCGTCCACGACGATACCGATGGCCAGGACCAGGCCCAGCAGGGAGAGGACATTGATGGTGAAGCCGATCAGGGGGAAGGCCATGAAGGTGGCCAGCAGGGAAACCGGAATGGCGATGGTGGGGATCAGGGTCGCCCGCCAGTCCTGGATGAAGATGAAGACCACCAGAATCACCAGGGCCAGGGCGATAAACAGGGTCTCGATGATCTCATCGATGCCGGCGGTAATGGCAGTCGTGGTGTCCAGCGAAATATCATAGCGCATGCTTTTGGGGAAGGAGCGAGACAGGTCGGCCATGGTGGTCTTCACCGTTTCGGCCAGGGCCACGGCGTTGGAGCCGGGTGCCTGATACAGGGCGATCATGGCGCAGGGTTTGCCGTTCATGCGCGTAAAGGCGTTGTACGTCTCCACCCCCAGTTCGACCCGGGCGATGTGCTTGAGCTTGACCTGGGAGCCGTTCGCGGCCGTCCTGACGACGATTTCACCGAATTCTTCGGAATTCTGCAGGCGGTCGGGCAGGCGCACGGTATAGGTGAACTCCGTGCCTGGCGGCGCCGGTTCGGCACCGAACTTGCCACCCGGAACCACCACGCTCTGGGCACGGATGGCGTCCACGATCTCGGGGACGGAAATGCCCAGATGGGCCAGGCGGTCGGGTTTGATCCAGATGCGCATGGAATAGTCGCTGGCACCCAGAACGTTCACCCGGCCGATGCCCTTGATGCGGGCCAGGATGTCCTTGATGTTGATCAGCGAATAGTTGCCCAGAAACTGCTGATCGAAACGGGGGTCGTCTGCGGTCAGCGAGATCAGCATGAGGATGTTGGGCATGGATTTTTCGGTGGTCACCCCCAACCGCTTGACCTCTTCGGGCAGCTTGGCCGTGGCCGCGGCCACCCTGTTCTGGGTGAAGACCGTGTTCATGTCCGGATCGGTGCCGATATCGAAGGAGACCTGGATGGTCATGGTGCCGTCGTTGGCATTGATGGACTTCATGTAGATCATGTTGTCCACGCCGTTGATCTGCTGCTCCAGCGGTGTGGCCACCGACTGCTCTACGCTGACCGCATTGGCCCCGGTATAGGTGGCCCGCACCTCGACGATAGGCGGCGTGATGTTGGGATACTGCTCGGTGGGCAGGCTGCCGAGAGAAACCACGCCGATAATGATCATAAAAATGGCAATAACCATGGCCACGATGGGCCGTCTGACAAAAAAATCACCCATGTTCGATCACTTTTTTTCCTGGTCAGTTGAGTTGAGTTCTGCAACGGTGGGCTTGACCTCGATGCCATCTTTGACCGTCTGAAGGCCTTCATAAACGACTTTTTCGCCGGGCTTGAGCCCCTCGGTGATCAGCCAGTCGGAACCGACTTTGGGGCCGACCGTGATTTCGCGAATTTCGGCTTGGTTGCCCGCATCCACCACATACACGTTGTGCAGGCCCTGCAGCTCCATGACGCAGCGCTGGGGGATCAGGATCCCGTCCTTGACCACCTGCCCTTTGACCCTCACCCGGACGAACTGGCCCGGACGAAGCAATTTTTCAGGGTTGGGGAAGGATGCCTGTACCAGCATGGCACCGGTGGTGGTATCGACCTCCCGGTCCACGAAATCAGGTTGTCCCTTGTGCGAATAAACAGACCCATCGATCAGGATCAGTTCCAGGTTGGGTTTCCGGTCTTCCATCGGCGCCGGATCGGTGCCGGCGAGATGACGGGCCAATTCCAGATACTGGGTTTCGGTAATGAAAAAGGTCACCAGGATGGTATCCACCTGGGAGACGGTATTCAGGATGACCGGGTTGGGGTCTCGGCCCACGAAATCGCCGACCTTGGCCTGGGTTTTGCCGATGATTCCGTCAATGGGCGAATAGATCTTGGTGTAGCTCAGTTCGATTTTAGCGGCCCTTAAGGTGGCTTTGGCGGCGTCCACGGATGACTGTGTCGCCTCGTAGGCGGCCGTGGCTTCATCCAGGTCGCTTTTGCTTACCGCATTGATTTCGGCCAGGGGTTTAATGCGATCCAGGTCACCCTTGGTTTTGGCCAGCATGGTTGTCACTTCAGCAACGGCACTCATCCTGCCGGCGACCTTCTCCTCGAAAGGCTGGCTCTCCAGGGTATACAGCAGATCGCCTTTTTTAACTTCACCACCCTCCTGGAAATGGAGTCCCTCCAGAAACCCTTCCACGCGGGCGCGGATGGCGATGTCTTTTAAGCCGGATGTCTGGCCGACAAACTCCATGTACAGGGGAACATCCTGGGTTCTGGTTTCGACGACGGATACCTCAGGGGGCGGCGGAGGTGGTGCCTGGGTGGCTTGTTTCTCGCTGCATGCAAATAGATAAAGGGACATGCAGGCAATCAGACCGATGTTTTTAACTCTCATGTTGCCTTCTCTGCAGGGTTGGTGGTTGGAAGAACATGAAACGTCCCACGGCTGAGACAGGGAGGCTTCTCACTGTAAGAATATTGCCGTTTTTCAATCCGTGTGCGGGTTATGCTGCATTTGAAGAACTGGTACTAAACGATGGATTGATGGTAATATATACTATAAAAATGAATAATCCAAGAACACAGAGAAAATGAAGTCACTACCTTGATATGATCCTTAGGCAATTAAACATCCCGACCCTTGTCGCCCCGACAAAAGCCGGGCACCTCGTGGGGCAGAGGTGCTATCTGTGAAAACAGCGCAAGCCCGGTTGGACCTGGTATGACGAGGTTGGATCTTCTTGCTGCCAGAGTATTACTCACCAAAAATTATTCCTGAACCGCGAAAGCGAGCGCATTCCCCGCCGCTTGTCGGAGCGAAGCAGAGGTACTGCGCATCGGAGCGGCGGAGAGGACTCCACACACGGCTATCATTGCACCATTGAGCAATTGGTCGGCGTGCGCCATCTCACGCATGTCCGGGCCTTATCGCGCAAGGCCGCTGACTTTTCCGCGCCCGAGCCAAAGCAGAATTTATAAAATTATAATTGATAACAATTAGATATGCGTTTACTGGCTGCCAGCTATTAACATGGACCGGAGATTGCTCTGTTTATTGGTCAAGATTGGGAGCTATCGGATTTATCATCAACGGAGGAACCGACATGAAATCGAAATTAAACGTTGCCTATATCGTAGAATGTCTGAAACCATTCGAGTCTCTCGTCTGGTTTACGATCTGTTCGGCCATCGTCGTTATTCGCATCAATCTGCAATGATATCGAGCTGTTGGGGAGGATTCAAACCTGCAGCGGCACCCAACACTCAATGCAACCCATCACGATGAGATTTTTGCATTCAGCCGGGCAACCAATCGCCAGTAGCCTTTGCCCAAATTGAGCGATTGTCGAGCTTGCCGCAGAACCAAGGAAACTGGCATTTCGCTATAGTGGGCTATGCGGGATGTCGGCTGACAACGGTTATGCGGTGAGATCGGCAATCCCAACGGGTTTGAACCCTCCCCGCGGTTTGCCGCGGGGAGGGTTCACCGTAAGGATGAATGTCTATTTTCAGTTCGCTCGCTAACCCCGCCGCAAGCGGCGAGGAATGCGCTCGCTATCGCGGTTCAAATTTTTAAGATCGGTAAACCGTAAAAGCAAAACATACAAAATAATTATGGTATCTGTAAAAAATTGAAACGCTCAGTTTGGGTTTTGATCAACCGATCCACTTGGAAGCGAGCATGAATCCAAATGCACACAACATGAGTATTTTGAGACTGACAAGAGAATGATGACCTGCAGCCCGAACATCCAGATTTTATAAGGGAATGGGCATGCGCACACACCGGAGGATCGAAATGAAGCTAAGATTGAGCATATGGACACTGATAATTTTTTCAATGGCCCTGATCGTTTATCAGAATCGTGAGTTTTACCTGAGTGAGCAGACCCTGACGTTAGATCTGTACGTCTCCCAATTCGGGCTCCCACCGCTTGCGAATGTCACCCAGGCGCTGCTCTTTTTCCTGGCCGGCATATTGCTGGCGTGTGTTTCCCTGTATCACGAACGCTTTCAATTGCGCCGGGAGATAAAAAATCTTAACACAGCCTTTCAATCATGCGCGCAACAGGTCACTTCAATGAAACCGGAAGAATGCTCCCCACGCACGCACAAGCTTTCCAAGCTGATGGGCAAGCTGCGAAGCAAAAAGGTCCAAACGGCAAAAGAACTTCCCGGCACCGATGGGGCAGAAGCATTGCCGGTCGAGGTCCAAACCAGCTGAAGTCGGTGGGTCAAAAAAAATCGGTCAACGAATGTGAGCAAACCCGAAACGGTGAACGCTCAACTTGGGAACGATTAACTTGTTTCAACACAGCAGCGTCGTCATTTTCGGTCCAGTTCACGACGGACGGCCAGGCCGATCTTCTCCATGGTATACGGCTTGCGGATATGAGCACCGGCGCCCATATCCTGCATGGCCTTGACGCGATCAGACGAGGCGTAGCCGCTGGCAATGATGGCTTTCTGGCCGGGACGGATCTCTAAAATGCGCTGGTAGGTTTCCAGGCCGTCGATTCCGGGGGGCATGACCATATCGAGCACCACAAGATCGACCGCATGTGTCTGCACATAGGCCACGGCCTCCTCTCCATCCGATGCGGATGCGACCTGGTAGCCGATTTTGCTCAGCATCCGTACCGCAATGTCGAGCTGTTCGGGGATGTCGTCCACGACCAGTATCCGTTCCGTACCGGTATAGTCTTGTAAAACGACCCGGCGTTTGTTGGTGTTGTCCTCTTCCCGGGTCGCCGGCAGAAAAATATCGAACCGGGTGCCGTCTCCCTCCTTGCTTTGAATGTCTACATAGCCGGCGTGATCCTTGATCGTGTTCCAGACGACCGTCATGCCAAGGCCTGAACCGCTTCGATCCATCCGTTTCTTGCTGTAGAACGGTTCAAAAATTCGCGGAAGCTCTTCCGGTGGGATACCGACCCCCTCATCGATGATGCGCAACATGACATATTCACCTTCCGGGATTTTTTCGTACCGATCGATCGCCGTGTCCAGGTACCAGTTGCGGGTACGTATGCAGATGGTTCCGCCTGCTGGCATGGCCTCGGCAGCATTGCCGACCAGATTCATGATTATTTTTAAGACGTGCACCAAGGAGCCTTTGATATTCATCAAGTCTTCGGCCGGCTCGGTTGTTAATCGAATGTTGGGATGGTTTTCTGACAATCTTTTAAATTCAGGCGTCTTCAGATAGCTGTTTATGACATCGTTCAGATTGATAATATCGTGGTTCTTGACGCCGCGGCGGGCAATCGTCAGCATGTCCTGGACAATGTCTGCCGCCCGTTGGCCGGATCGCTGGATTGTTTCAATTTTATCTCTCATCGGGCTGTCCGCCGGCAGATCGAGCAGGAGCAGTTCCGGGTAGCTGACCAGTCCGCTCAGGATGTTATTCAGATCGTGGGCGACCCCTGCAGCGAGGCTGCCCATGGCTTCCATTTTCCTGGACTGCTCCAGTTTTCGTTCGAGGTGTTTGCGCTGGTTGATATCCCTGGCGATGCCCTGGGTGCCCAGAAACGATTGTGCGTCCGGCGACGCCTTCATGTAAATCCCCTCCGCGGATACACTGAAATACCTATCTTCGCCGTCTTTTTCATTTCCGGTGGGGGATAGCGCCAGTCGCACCTCCAGATCTGTCGTGGCACGTCTGCCCGTGCGCCGTTCGTCGATCCGATGGGTGGCCAAATCCCTGTCTTGGGGGGCAACAAAATCAAGAATGGGTTTTCCGATCAGCTGATCGGGTTGCTTCTTGTACTTGGTCAGGGCAGGGCTGATGAAGGTGATCCGACCCGATGTGTCGAGCCGGAATACGATGTCGGGGATGGTTTTGATGATGGCATTTAATTTTCTTTCACTGCTTTTCATCAGTATCAACGCATCCTGCATGTTATTGCGGGCTTTTTGCTGTCTCGTCCAGTATTTAAAAAGCATGAGAAAAAGACCGCAGGAAATGACTACAGCAGCGGGCAACAGGGGCGACAGAAGAATCTGTCGGGTGTTGAACAACAGCTGTGCGCCCCCCCATAATCCGGCAAGGCCCGCTGCACCGGTCACCGTGGTTGTTCCGAATTCAAAGCGGGCGATGCACAGGCTGTATAAAACGGCCACAATCAAGGACAAGATGACTTCAATATGCCTGATCCCCATGTGGCGTCGAATATAGTTTTTGGACAGGATCGTCTCAATGGCCTGGGCATGAACTTCGACGGCCGTATAAAGGCCATCGGCCGGGGTCTGGTAGGTTGAGGCCAGGCCGGATGCACTCAGGCCCACCAATATCACCCGGTCTTTGACTTCCGATTCGGCGACCTGACCGGTCAACACCCGGTCGGCCCTTATGTGGTGCAGGTTCGACCGTTTTGTCGCAAAGCGGATATTCAGGTTCCCGTGGTCGTCGATGGGGATTGATTGATGATCGAGGACTAGAAAACTCTGCCCCCCCAGGCCCTGTTTGAGCATCACCGGTTGAATGCTGGGGGGGGACAACAGCGCGGCCAGGGCGAGGTTGGGGTAGACCGCTTGACCATAGCGAATCACCAGGGGCAGGTGGCGGAGCCGTCCGTCCCCGTCGGGCTGGCCGTTTAGAAATCCTGAGAGCGGCGCTGCACCTGCCAGTTGATCCATGTTGCAGATGGCCCCCTGCGCTTGATACAGCGCAAGCGACCCGGCCCCGAATGATGGTTTTTCAATGTTGACTATCTCAAGGGGGTGGATGAGGCAGTTGGCGTTATTTTGATTTTCATCCGTAAAGTAAAAATTGTAGCCCAATACAAACGGCCCGCTGGACAGGGTGGCTGCCAGGATCGCATCGTTATCCGGTAGCGCGGCCGGACCATTTCCCCCATCCTGCGGGCTGCCGAATTCAGGCGGCAAGGCCTCCTGGACCGTCTTCGGGGAAGTCCGGTCCGGTTCGGCCATAATAAAATTCAGGGCGATGCACCTGGGTCCCATACTGGCAATTTCGTTCAACAGGGTTGCCAGTTGAGAACGGGGCCAAGGCCATTGGCCCCAGGCCTTTAAGGATTGTTCATCAATATCCACCACCGCGACTTTATCGGTGATCCCGGTCTCTTCAGCACCGGCGACGATGGTGTCGGTCAATTTGAATTGGAGACCTTCGATGAAATCGGGTTGAACGAGATAAACCGCAGACCAAATAACCGTCAGTAGGACACCGAGTATAATAATGATCCTGGCCGAAGGATCTATGTTGTGGGTGGACATGTCCATTGCTTATAAAACCTCCGGAGCTTTCCCCGCCGAGGCCGTCTCAGATGCCGGGAACGCCCCTCGGTCCGTGAAATGATAACTGTTGCGCTATCGGACGATCACTTCTACCCGCCGATTTTCGGCATTGGCCACATTGTCGGCTGTTTTAACCTGCGGGTTTTCTTCTCCATGGGAGGAGACATCCATGAAGGTGTCGTCAACCCCCATGTCCACCAGCTGTTGCTTGACAGTCATCACCCGGCGCATGGAGAGGTCAAGGTTATAGTTCTTGTCTCCCATGGTGTCGGAGTGTCCAACCACAGAGATGCGTGTCGGTGCGCGCTGTTGAATGGCGGCGACGATTTCCGGAAATAGTTTCACGTATGCCGGCAGCAGTTGAACCGAATCCGACTCGAAGTGCAAGCTGAAGTGAACGGGTGGCGGCGGCTGGTTGGACATCACCTTCCCGAAGCGATCCTGAACCTCGGCCGGGTCCAACTGTGTCGGAGGGCCGGGAGCCGTCTTCAGGTCACGGACGATCGTAGACTGATAAGCACGGTTGATATCAACCGATCCGGCTGTGTTGGCAACCCTGATCTGTCCAACCGATCCGTCCGAGTCCGGGACCAGAACGACCATGTTCTTGTGGCCGCAGGCCGCTATGAAAACCATTGCCGCAAAGCAGCACCAGTAAGATATCCATTTTCGCATGGTTCGTTCCTATGGTTATCGATCTCCGCCACCGCGGGAGTAATACGACCGAGGACTTCCTACGAAGCCGTCCGCCTCGATTAGCACATGGGTTCCTCGGACACCGATGGTCGCTACCGGCATGACCAGTTGAACCGAATCGGGAGAGAGTTTGGCTATTTGACCGGATATAAACGATAGCGTCCCCCGAATCAGGCGCAGGACAAATGAGAGCTTTTTTTCCAAGGGGTCGAACAGGTAGTCATCGATGGCGATCTCGGTGTTGGGACCTATGGAGATGCGTGTATCATCTGAAAAAACCAGTCCGACATATCCTCGCCGATCGGTTTTAACAAAATCGGCCTGTTGGATTTTCATGCCTGTGCCGACTGCGATCGATTCTCCGTTTCGCGTGATGACAACGCCCCCTTCAAGGGTCTTGATGACACCGACGAAAGCATCCGTGGCAGCCGAGGTGCCGGATCCGATCAGTATCAGCGCGAGACAACACAGGATTACAACCGTAAGCCGCATGGCGACCTCCTTATGGACAGCTGATAATTATACGGTTTGGCTTGTTGTTGACCCCAATGCTGTATAAAAACATGTGAAAATTATTTTACTACTTGATAATATTGATAAATCATTTCAATTTCCCGTGCATCCAGGAATTCACCAAATGTGAACCGCGATAGCGAGCGCATTCCTCGCCACTTGCGGCGGGGTTAGCGAGCGAACTGAAAACCGATTTTTTATCCTCCTGCTTTTGCAACGATGGGGCTGACCTGCGGTCGCCTGAGCCGCAGAATCTGCACTGAAGACGCGGAAGGGCAAGAGGCGCTGTTGAAGTCGTCTCCCCCTATTCGTATTCGAAAATTCGATGGATTGCAAGATTCATCCTGAATGTCGGTACTGAGCGGTTCTCGCCGGCAACCGACATGCCCGGCATTCGGTTGTCAGCATTCCGGGCGAGGCTCTGGAGAAGTGGAAAATAGACGATATTGCATCATTTGGTTGAGGCGACTAGAGGACACCTTCTCATTGCATTGATGCGGCCACTCATGACCAATCCTCTTTTGGTTTGGATGGTTCCAACCCGACTTCGCCCCGAGGCGAATGCAGCGTTCGAACGGCCGGTGATTTTTTCCTGAATCTTGCATGAAAATAGGAATGAATTATAAATTTCGGGTTAATCCAATGGTCTATAAAAATTCAAGTAGTATAGAGAAATACCTAACTGGAAAATTGGGTAGAAGTAATCCCTACTATTCGATTTTCACCCGTCGGGCGAGTCGGGGGCTCGCATCTGCGGCGTTAGTCAGGGCTTGCAGATGAAAGCTCCGACTCGTGAAAGATTCAGGTTTTACCTTTCCTCTTTATGGTGGGGGACCGTGTGCGACGGAAATAGACGTACATGCCCAGTCCGGCGGCGATGGTGACGAATCCCCACACGACCGGTGCCGGTCGGCTCCTGACGGAAAAGTAAATGATCCACAGATTGCCCAGGATGAAAAGCAGCGGTGTCAGCGGGTATCCCCATGTCCGGTATGCCGGACCTTCACCCGGGTTCTTGAGACGTACGCGCATCAAACCGATGACGGTCAGCATGGCAAACAGGGACAGGGTAAAGCCGATGTAGACCAGCAGTTTGTCATAGGACGCGGATACAATCATGACGATGGCGATGGCCGCCTGCAAGCCGATCGCATGGGCAGGTGTATGCCGTGTTGCATCGACGCTTGCGAAAAGGGGGAAAAAGATGCCGTCGCGGGACATGGCGTAGTAGACGCGCGGTCCGGCAAGGATCATGGCGCTGATCACGGAAAGGAGCCCTATGGAAATGGCCCCGTTCAGCCAGCGGCCGATGCCGGGGCCGAACAGCCGCGTGCCTGCTGCGGCGGCCACTTCCATCACCCCGCGCATCTCCTCCGGCGGAAGCGCGTATACATAGACCAGGTTGAGCAGCAGGTAGAGCGCGGTGACGATTAGCGTGCCCACCAGCATCGCCAGGGGTATGTTGCGCGACGGGTGTTTGATTTCTCCGCCCAGGTAAGCGGCCGCATTCCAGCCGCTGTAGGCAAAGCTGATAAAAATCAGTGCGACGACGAATTTCCCGTCCAGCAGGATGTTTAGGGAGAGACTCCCGCTGAAATGGTCGGTAGATCCGCCTGATGAGAAGATACCGGCGCCTATAAACCCCACGATCAAAGCGATTTTGAAGAGCGTCAGCAGGTTTTGAACCCGGCTGCCGATGCGCAGGCTGTGGACGTGCAGAATCGATAGCAGCACTACAACAGCGATTGCCAGCATCACCGGCAGCGAGAAGGTGAATACCGGTACGCCGAATACTGAAATAACACGATATACGTCGGTGCTGGCGCCAATGGCTTTGAGCATATAGATCGAAAAGGCGATGGCCGCGGCTGCGATGGGGGCCGAAAAGCCGACGATGAGTGATATCCAGCCAGAGAGAAAGGCCAGGGGTTTGCCGAAAGCCTCGCGCAGATAGGCGTATTCGCCGCCCGCCTGAGGATAGCGCGCGCCCAGCTCACCGTAGCACAGGGCGCCGCATAGGGCGAAGGCCCCCCCAACGAACCAGCCTAACAGCAATGCCGACGAACTGCCGACCTCTTGTAGAATGAAACCGGATGTCGTGAAGATTCCCGTCCCCACCATGTTAGCCACGACGACGGCAATGGCTGTAAACAGTCCGATATCCCTTTTCAACTGACCGGCGGCAGACATGGTGCGTCGACCCCTCTCTTTTCGCTGTGCTGATAGACGATTGAAGGCAGTCCGCTTAACGAATCAATAAAAGGCGGAGTTAAAATGCTACCCGATTGACAACAGATTGGGCCAAATAGGTCGCAATGCCAATCAAAAATGGCAGACCACACTCACGGGAAATTCAAATCCTGCCTGAAGACCGAGGTTATTGCCCGGGCAATTGTCCAATGTCCGGCCTTGTTGGGGTGCAATCCGTCGGGTAAAAAAAAGTCGGTCCGAACCTGCCGGTTTTTCTTAATAAAAGGATGGTACAGGTCAACGAGGGCAACCTGGCTCTCGCTTGCGTGGCGGATCAGGTCTTTTACCATCGCCTCCATTTTCTCGGTAAACCGATCATACCCCCCCTGAGGTGCAGAAAAATCGTTCCCTCGTGCTGCGGTGACGCTGACCGGTGGGGGCAGGCCGATGACCGGAACCATGCCGTGGTGACGGGCCTGGACGATCATGGAGAAAAGATTGCCGAGAATCGTGTTGACCTCCCAATTCCACCACAAGTCGTTTGTCCCGCCCATGATGAAGACGAATGCCGGCCTGGTAACGACCACCTCCGGGTAGAAGCGTGACAGCATCCCTGTTGTCGTGTCCCCGCCGATCCCGCAGTTGATTACATCGATGCCGAGCGCGTTGGCCACCAGTGCCGGCCACGTGTGGCCGGTGGGGATGTCCGTGCCTTCGGTGAGGCTGTCGCCGATACAGACCATGCTTTTCATAATCATCTCCTTTGACTTCCGGTTTCGAATGAACCGGTGGAAATAGATACAACACCAATACGGCTACACTTTGTTACAAACTGATACGCCTTTGCAATGCTCTTTTTCAAGCATGGCGTTAGATTCCATTCAACCGATGACTGCGATGTCATCCATAAACCGAGGCTATCAAGCCAAAGGAGGCAGCAATGAAGAAAACAACCGTAATGATTGTCATCACCCTTTCAGCACTCTTTCTCATCGGCGGTGTGGCCGCCTGCAAACACGGGCACCGTCCCGGCGGCTTCGACGAGTTCGACCTGGCAGCGGTGACCAACCGCATCGCATCCCGGCTGGACCTGACGGAATCCCAGAAGACAGACCTGGAGCAGATTGCCGGAGAGATTGCCGAGAAAGCCAAAGGCATGCATGCGGATCGTGCAAGCCGGCGCCAGGAGATAGCGGACCTGATTCGTCAGGATACCGTGGGCATGGATGTGGTCGATGGGTTGATCGACGACAAGATCGCTCGTGTGAGGGATATGGCCGATTATGCAGCCCAGCGGCTGGTCGCTTTTCACGGGACGCTGACACCGGAGCAGCGGGAGAAGATCGCCGCACACATCGAAGACCGTTCGTCCGGCGGTTGCCGCTTCGGTTGGCGATAATCAGGCTTGAAGGTCGCGGGCAATGGGTGCGTCGGCTCCTGTATCGATGGTCCGTGGCCGGGCAACCTCAGCGTTAAGCAGCCTGCGGAGGACATTCCGGGTCAGGCTGCTTTCCTTTGACGCCAAAACCTGGTACCAGACGACGAGGCGGCCATTGCGCCGCGTTGCGTTCTCGAATACCCACCTTAGAGGATTGGCATGTCCTGGACAATTCTGGTCATCGACGACGACGAAAAGCTCAATCGGCTGCTCAAACGATTCCTGAAGGACTATGGCTTCGAGGTCTATTCGGCGGTCGATGCCCATGAAGGCTTGGTCAAATGCAGAACCGTATTGCCGGACCTGATCATTTTAGATGTCATGCTGCCCGGCATGACCGGTTTCGACGTCTGCAAGCGGATCCGGGAAACCAGTGCTGTGCCGATCATCATGCTCACCGCGAGAGGGGATGTGATGGACAAGGTGGTTGGGCTGGAACTGGGGGCCGACGATTATCTGCCCAAACCTTTCGAGCCCCGCGAACTGGTGGCCCGCATGCAGGCGGTGCTGCGCCGGGTGCAGAACACGGGCGCGGACCGCCGCCGGCGCTTCGGGCCATTGACCATCGATTTTCACCGCCGGAAGGTCTGGTTGGCGGATCAAGAGGTCGACCTGACCACCAGCGAGTTCGCCGCGCTGGATCTGCTGGTACGGCACGTCGGCAAGGTGCTGGACAGGGATGAGATCATGCAGGCCCTTCGCGGCATCGACAGCGAGTGCTTCAATCGTGTGGTCGACATCACCATGAGCCGGCTGCGCCAGAAGCTGGGTGACGATCCCAAGCGCCCGCAATATATCAAGACGGTGTGGGGAACCGGATATACCTTTGTCGCCCGGGAGGTGGTGGATGAAACCCCGTCGCGTTAAACGGCTGTTTCGTTCCGTCTTTACTCGGCTTCTGATTGTCACCCTGGCTGCCGGCCTGGCCATCACCTTCACGGTGATCGCCGGCTTTATTATTATCCGTTTACACAGTCAGAGTGCCTTCGAGCGGAATCTGATGCTGTATGCCGACTATCTGGTCGACGATCTGGGCGACCCGCCGGATGAAATCAGGGCCCGGGCAATCGCCCGGCGCAGCGGCATCGTTATTCTTTTCGACCACCCCGATAACGTTTGGCAGACGGGTCCTTTACCGCGATTTCTCAATCTTGAGCGGGCTTGGGTCCGCCGTTACGCATCCGGCCTGACCATGGGCAACTCCAAAGGCCACCACTTCATTCGTCTGGCCCATGGTGGCGGTGAGCTGACCTTCGTTGCCCCGCGAGACGTTCATCGCGGTGAATTGGCTGTATGGTTACTGGCGGCCATGGTCTTGGCCATGATCACCATTCTCAGTGTGGTCTATCTCACCATCCGCAAAACCCTCAATCCCCTGCACACCCTCAAAGCCGGTGTGAATGAAGTCGGTGCCGGGCGGCTCGATCACCGAATCCCCGAAACCGGTCCCAGCGAGCTGCGTGATCTGGCCCAGGCTTTCAACAGCATGGCCGAACGGCTGAACCGGTTGCTGCACAGCAAGGAACAACTGCTGTTGGATGTCAGCCATGAATTGCGCTCGCCCATCACACGCCTGAAGGTGCAGCTTGAGTTTATTGAAGATGCGGATGCCCGGGAATCCCTGCGCGGTGATGTGATGGAGATGGAAACCATGGTGGCCGCCCTCCTGGAATCGGCCCGCCTGAGGCACACCGCTGCCGCACTGAACCTGAAAAGTGTCGGCATGGTCGACTTGATCCGGTCGCTGATACCGGAATTCAAGGATCGCCTGCCAGGTGTCGAACTTGGCCCACTGGTGGATACACCGGTCAACGCCGACCCGGAGAAGATCAGAGTCGTTTTGCGCAATCTCCTGGACAATGCCTTGAAGCATACCCCCGCAAACGCGCCGGCGGTTTCGATTTCAATGGCCCGTAAACAGGATCGCCTTGAAATCGTCGTCGAAGACCAGGGCGAGGGGATTCCCGCCGCGGCGCTTCCCCACCTGTTCGAACCGTTTTACCGGCCGGACATTTCCCGCTCACGCAAGACCGGCGGATATGGACTGGGGCTGAGCCTGTGCAAGGCCATTGTCGATGCCCACGGCGGCAGCATCGATCTGGTCAGTACGCTGGGTGAAGGCACACGGGTGACGGTGACGCTGCCACGCTCATGAACCATCAAAGGTGGCATTCATGCAAACGACAAGTTCGGGCCAATATAAGGTGGTCATCCCCAAAGCGCTCAGAGCGCGCCTTAAGCTAAAGCCCCAAAAAAAACTGACCGTTATTCAAAAAGACAAAATGCTCATTCTCATCCCGTACACTTCGCTTGAGGCCTTGAGAGCCATTGAAGGCAGCGCCAACACGAGTGATTAGATCTGAAAGTTCAACCCAGCGTGACGTACATACCTGAAGGTAGACGTCTGCCATCTCGGATTAATGACTACCGAGGTTTTACGACGCTATTGCACGACTGATTTGTCAGCCGATTCCTAAAAACCGGAGGATTATCTGGATGGGGTAGAAGACAAACCGGTCCAGAATATTAAAGTACATCAAGGCGATTACGATCATGAACCCGTAAGGCTCGATCCGGCTGTAGGCCATGGCCTGCCTGGGCGGCAGGAGTCCCACCATGACCCGGCCGCCGTCCAGCGGCGGAATAGGGATCAGGTTGAAAATCGCCAGAAAGACATTGAGCTGGATGGCGATAATCAGAAACAGCAGCAGCCCCCGGATGTGGATACCGGCCATGAGCATGGCCTTGAAGACGACGGCCAGGACGGCGGCCAGAAAGAGGTTGATCATCGGGCCGGCTAACGCCGACCACATCATGCCGCGCCTGGGATCCTTAAAGTTGCGCGGATCGATGGGTACCGGCTTGGCCCAGCCGAAGACCACCGGTGACTTCATCAGGATCAGCATGGCCGGCAGCAGAACCGTGCCGAAGGGGTCGATGTGATCCTTCGGGTTCAAGGTCAAGCGCCCCTGGGATTCGGCGGTATGATCGCCCAGCCGCCTGGCCACCCAGCCATGGGCAAACTCGTGAAAGGTCAGGGCCATGAACAGCGCCAGCACTTTGAGCAGGATCAATCCGATATCCACGATCTTGGGTCCCTTCGTCAAGAGGTCCACCGGTTGGGTCATTCCATTGAAACAGCCATATATCATCTCGGGCTGTTTTTATGAAAGACTTTTCCTGAATCGCGATAGCGAGAGAATTGGAAATCGATTTTTTCCATGCGGTGCTGCGTAGCAGTGCCGCTATCGTCAGAAGGTTTCCCGAGGCGATCCGCGGGGAATCTTCAAATGACCTCAATCGTTGGGATGATCAAAAGATGTTTCCTTTTTGAACGCAATCCGTTTTCGTGAGACAGCCTTTACGAATCGGATTTCGTTAATCTATCTTACACCCTCCGGCTGCCTGCTTTTTGGTATAGGTTAAAAAATAAATTCTTTTTCAGCATTAATTAAAGCGACCCATGCAACCCAATCAATCTTATGCCGGTACCGTAAAATTCTGCGAAGACACGATCCCCACTTTTAAGGATTTCTTTTGTTCACGGAACTATTGACACATGCCACAATGTGGTATATTTTGATTGTACAGCTTAGCTTAGATATCACCTTGAATTAACTCCCATTACTTCTGCTGGTCTATTCATTGGTCAATAGATAATCGTGAGACCTATTGGCTCCATCGTGATTTTTTCAAATAAAATTCCATATAGAACCACAATGGCAGAAACATCGAATTCAGAAGTCAGGTCATCAATTGGTTCCAGGTTATTAACCGCCATACGGCCTGCACCTTTGCTTCAAGTTATAACCGGTGGTCTGATAACCGGACTATTGCAGGTCGTGCTTTCCATATCTTATGCGGCCCTGGTTTATGGGGGTAAACTCAGTCCTTATGTGGGGCAGGGCATAGGTTATGCTCTTGTAGGTGCCTTCATCATTGCTACTATCGTATCCCTGTTTTCTTCGTTACCAGGATCGGTGGGCAGTAATCAGGATGTATCTGTCGCAATATTCAGTCTCATTTCTGTATCTATCGTGGCCACCATGCCGTCTAATGCTCCCCTGGAAGAGATTTTTTATACCCTTGTCGCAACGATTGCGCTAACCACCGTGCTCACCGGTCTCTTATTTTTTAGTCTGGGCACCTTCCGGCTTGGTGGGCTCGTGCGCTATTTGCCATATCCCGTCGTAGGGGGGTTCTTGGCAGGAACGGGCTGGTTGCTGTTTAAAGGGGGCTTTTTCCTGATGAATGGGAATTTTACCTATGCAAGCCTTCTCCAACCTGCCTTCATCGGCCACTGGCTGCCTGGATTATTCTTGGCGGTGGTAATGTTTACCGCTAGCAAACGTATTCAAAATACGTTTGTGTTACCGATTTTGATTCTTGGCGGCACCTTGTTCTTTTATGGTACCGCCTGGCTGATGGGCAGTTCTCCGGCAGAACTCAGTGCACAAGGCTGGCTCTTAGGTCCTTTTTATGAGCAAGCCTTATGGCGTCCCCTAACAATAGAACAACTCAATATGGCCGACTGGAATGTAATAGCAGGCCAGGCAGCAAATATTACCACAGTCTTGATGGTAAGCTCACTTTCCATGCTACTCAATTCGAGTGGTTTGGAACTGGCGGCAAAGCAAAATGTTGATCTGAACAGAGAACTGCGATCAACAGGCGTCGGTAATTTGCTTTCAGGACTCAGCCCGGGATTCGTTGGTTTTATGCAGATCAGCTTGACGGTCCTGAATTTTAAACTGAACGCGCGCAGCAGGGTGGTCGGTATAATTGCTGTAATTATCATTGGGCTGACCATAGCTTTCGGTGAATCGATTATCACCTATTTCCCCAAAATGATCATGGGTGCAGTACTCATGTACTTAGGACTGACGTTTTTGGTCGAGTGGACGTATAATACGTGGTCTGCCCTGCCCAAAATTGATATTTTCATCATTTGGATGATACTCTTGGTCATTGCGACATTTGGATTCTTACAAGGTGTCGCTTTAGGTTTTATGGCCGCTGTCATTATGTTTGCCATCAGTTGCAGTCTTAGCGAGGTCGTTCGTCATGAATTGACTGGAAAAACATACCAAAGCCAAGTGACTCGGCTACTTAATCAACGTCAAATTCTGGATCGGGAAGGGGAAAGAATATTTATCCTTCAACTTCAAGGCTTTATTTTTTTTGGTACTGTGGACCGCTTGTTCAATCGAATAAAAGCGCGCTTAGAAGATAAGCGCAAGCCACTGCCCCACTTTGTTGTACTGGATTTCCGCCGGGTCGCTAATCTGGATTCAACGGGAATGCTTAGTTTTAGAAAGCTGAAAGACCTAACGACTCAATCCGAAATCAATATCGTCATAACGGCACCGACTTCAAAAATAAAACGACAGTTAAAGCAAGGCGGACTTCCTTCTTCCAACACCTTAATCCACTATTTTTCCAGCCTGGATGCCGGTCTTGAATGGTGTGAAGATAAAATATTAGAAAAAGAAGGGATTTTCCTCGATGAAATACCCCCGTCATTGGAAGCGCAACTAAGAACCATACTTCCCGAAAATAAAAGCTTTTCAAAACTGCTCGATCATATGGAACGTCAGGAAATCGCCCCTGGCGTTACCATCATCAGGCAAGGTGAGACATCAAATGATCTTTTCTTTATTGAATCTGGACGGATCACAACACAGATAGACCAACCTGATGGTCCTTCTTTGCGTTTAGAAACAATGAGAAATGGTCGTATCGTAGGAGAAATCGGATTCTATTTAGGGAAAAAACGAACCGCATCTGTTATCACAGATGAAAAAAGTGTTGTCTATCGATTGTCGATCAAAGATCTGGAAAGACTCGAAAAGAAAAATCCAGAGACCGCCAACATACTCCATCAAGTCGTTGTTCATTTAATGGCTGTACGGTTCACCCATCTTATAAAAACGGTCAATGCCCTACAGAAATAGCACCGGGTGCTGTTCTGCAACGGTTTATCCCAATGTTGCATAAAAACACGCGAAAATTATTGTTACCAATTGAAAACATAAATTAATCGTGTCAACTTTCGGTACGTAATGGAATTCACCAACTGTGAATTCCAGGAAAAACAATAATTTCCTCATGTTTTTACCCTTGCGGGAAAGCCGGAGGAATCCGGTTCCGGCGTTGCCAAGGGCTTGCAGTAAATTACTACGGCTGCCCCCTTGGCGCCTTGGCTCTGAATCCCTCCGGCTTTTGCAACGGTGGGGTTTAATTGAAAGCGGTGCAGAGATAGTATTTCAATTTCCCCATTAATACAGTCAATTCAGACTCAATTCAACTCGGTCCTTTCCGGTGTTTTTGACTCTGAACATCGCCTGGTCGGCCAAGGCAAGCAACTCTTCGATATCACGTGCATTATCAGGAAAGGTCGCTACACCGAAACTGGCTGTCACCTGAACGTTACGGCCCCAACGGGTCAGAAAAGTGGCTGTTTTGATGGCGTCTCTAATCGCTCGAGCGGTTTCAGCGGCCTGGAACCTATCGGTATCCGGCAGCACCACCACAAACTCATCCCCGCCATAGGCAACGGCAAAGGATGCATCTTTTAGGCACCCTTGAATGTTTTGGGCAATTTCCCGTAGCGTGCGGCTGCCGTTGAGGTGCCCTTGCGTATCGACAACCGTCTTGAAATCATCGATATCCATGAAAATAAGGGAAAAACACCCCTCCTCGGCATTGCATTTTTCAACGAGCACTGCCAGTGAACGATAGAAGTAGCGCTGGTTATAAAGTCCAGTCAAGCTGTCTCGGATGGTCATGTCGCGCAATTTTCGGTAACGGCGAGTATTCTCCATCGCGATGGCCAAATAGTCTGAAACGATGGTCAGCAATTCAATACTCTCCTTATCCAGTGCCCTGGGATTGACCATTTCCAGGACTCCCAGCGTACGGCCGGCGAACACGATGGGAACGCAAACCAGCGATTTTGTGCGATAGCCGGACAACGCATCCACCTTGTCGTCAAAAAATTCGTACTGCTTGACATCCTCCAGTACGAGCAACTCCTGCTTCAACGCACACTGGCCGGCCGCACCTTGTCCGAGGTCAAGCCTGAAATCTTTCATTTGCTCAAGATCCAGATCGATGCTCAACTCGAATCTCAATGTTTCGGTCGCTTCGTCCATAAGCAGAAGCGACCAGTACTCGGACGGGAAGAGCTTGGAAACTTTTTCCAGAACCCGCTCCAAAAGCAGATTCGGATCTAGTTCAGAAGTCAGCGCTTTTCCAAAATCCAGACAACTCATCAACTGTTCACGGTTTAACCAGCTACTATCTTTCATTTTAACTCCGTAATGAGAATGCTGCCCAAACTGAGATGTTGGGTTTTGACAAGAAAAATCATTTTTTGATATCTAGCTTTTTCATTCTTGAATCAAAGGTGGATCTATTAATTCCTGCGTCTCTGGCAGCCCGTGTTACCACCCAATTGTTTTTTTTAAGGAGATATTTGACATATGCTTTATCCAGTTCCACCCATGTATAGTCTTCAAAATGAACATCGACATTCTCTTTGGAGAATGAACGCTCCGGAACCAGTGAATCAACAAGAACAGGACGGTTTTCGGTTGCTGCCGCTTTTTCCGTTTCCTTGTGGTTAAAATGATCAGGTATGTCGTCGACACCCACAATGTTACCCTCAACGGTGCTCAGGATGTATTTGACGAAATTTTCGAGTTCTCGAATATTGCCCTCCCACTGATAACTTTGCAAATAGGTCAATGCGTCGCCCGAAATGCGTTTCTGTGGGATGCCCAATTCGATGGATTCCCTTCTGATGAAATAATTGAGAAGAAGAGGGATATCATTTCTTCTTTTTCGCAATGGCGGCAGGTGCAGCGGAAGGACATTGAGGCGATAATATAAGTCTTCCCTAAATGTCTTCGCTTTAACCGCTTCAACCAAGTCTTTATTCGTAGCTGAAATAACCCGAACGTTGATCTTGCGTATACTGGATTCGCCTAGCGGTTTGATTTCATTATTTTGGATGACCCTTAGAATGCGTGCCTGCAGTGGTAGCGACATATCGCCGATTTCATCTAAAAAGACAGTACCGCCGTTGGCTGCCATTAAAAGGCCGGTCTTGTTTTCAGTGGCTCCGGTAAATGCACCTTTTTTGTAGCCAAATAATTCGCTTTCCAGCAGCGTTTCCGGAATGGCACTGCAATTCTGAACCACAAAGGGTTTTTCTCTGCGCGAACTGAGATTGTGCAGCGCCATGGCCACGAGGTCTTTTCCGGTCCCACTTTCGCCTGTAATTAAAACAGGAAAGTCCGTCCGGGCGTAGTCGCGAACCTTTTTCATCGCTTCCAGGAAGGATTTACTTTGGCCGATGATCTGGATCTTGTTTCGGATCTCATCGAGGGTTTGTTCAAGTTCTCGAGCACGATTAATCTGACTGGTATGCTGCAGTGCGTTGTTTAGGGCAATTGCGCCCATGTCAACGATGCTTTTTAGGAGTTGCAGGTATTGTTCATCAATATTCAATCGACTGCCGCCCGCACTTGTATCAACAATCTGGACAACGCCATACACTTCTCCGCTTCCCAATATCAATGGAAAGGCTAGAATAAGGGCGCTCTTCAACTGCATATCTTTTTCAAACTCTATACAATGGCGTGGGTCTTTTCCACCCTCTGCAACGGTCATTTCGCCGTGCTCCATCACCCAGCCGACAATACTTTTTTCTTCAGCACGGATAGAGGCGCCTTTGATGATATCGATTTTCGATGGCCCACCCAAGGATTCAACACACACATAATGGTCCTCATGCTTGATCCATATTGAACCACGCTCGACATTTTGCAATTTCAAAAGTAATTGAAGGAATCGCTTCCTCAGTTTATCAGGATTGAGATCTTCGAAGAGGATCTTGTAGAAGCTATGGTCAAATTCATTCATAGTCCAAAAATAAACCACCCATATCAAAACATTTAGGGACCAGATACTGAAGTCATCGTTAAACTGAACCGCGATAGCAAGCGCATTCCCCGTCGTTTGCGACAGGGTTAGCGAACGAACTGGAAATCGATTTTCATTCCTACGGGGAGAGTTCCATCAATATTGATGTTAATGGCATTGATGATGAGATGTCAATATTTAATGATTTTGAGGTAATATCATAAAATTTTGAGTGTTGACCGGTGTGTCATGGGTACGCGGTTCATGACTCAACGGAGGGGATCTTGGGAGCGTGTCATTCAAATGAGAACGAAAGCCCAATCCAGTCAGCCATGTTGAACCCAGCTTTCATTGGAATGACGTGTGAACGATCATCTTTTTTCATGAACGGACCTTTCAGATGATTGGGTTCTCCCCTCCCGATTTGACAGAGTAGATAGCAAACGGGAGCTTGGCTTAAATGTGTGGTCGAGTATGTGTGCCGTTTTTTCATTGTAAGGGTAATCTCGTACAATCTTATTATACCACCCATAGAGAGTTTTAGGATACATGGCCTCCTCCTTTCAAAATTTTTGGGTCTATCCGTCAAACTGCAGATCTTACATCTTCTTTTAAGAGCAAAACTTAGCTTCAGCGGCATTGATTGAATATACCTGAATTGATAGTTGAACTGAGCTTAGTGTTGGTTTATGCAACGCTTTCAAGGGAACGAAAAAGGAGAGGACTTCGCACTTCATGAACGGGACATTCTGATTTCAGTGTCGTTGCGAATTATCGATTTCTAAGTTCTTCGGGCAGCCAATATGGGTTCGTCCTATCTTCTTTCGCAGTGCCATAATTTAAATTGAATGCTTTCCAATTTTTCAAAGCGCTCCAATCGATACCGCCGAGATCATTCAGTTCTTTCCACACATCAAATGGGAATGACGCATTGACCATTTCGGCATCATCAAGGCCCAGCGGAATTGTTTCGTTATGCACTGCAATATCGGGATCAAGGGCGGCCATGGTGGTTTGTTCCCAGGCGTCCAACTCTTCCCAGGCATCAAGCGGGAAGAAATCGGCAGCGATGGTTGGGGAGGAGATGATCAATAATGCCAGGGTTGCCAGGACGGTCACTATTTTTGGTTTAAAACCTGTTGTTTTCATCGTTTCCTCCTCTCTCATTTGGCCTCACGAATCAGACAATAAATGAAACGGGCTTAACTATCATAGGGAGCAGAAGGTATGCCAATGCGCGAAATTTTTTAACCATCTAAAATCACAGTTGAATTTTAAATGGCGGGCACACTACCCATTCCTAAGTTTCTGAATGATAGCGAAAAACAATTAAAATACGGAAATATCGTGATTGATGTCGATAAATCGTGAGCCACTTGTTTAGAACAGACAAGGAGGGAAAAGATTCGATATAGGCGTTATCAGGTCCTGTGAATACCAGGCATGCTATTTTCCGTAAATTAGATTAGTGCCCATCCATAAATGGTTATTTTGCCCGATCTCTGCGTTGCGCGAAAAATTTTATCCTCGGAATATCAACTATATGCCTCTGGTAAAATTTTTCGCACGCCTTGATCTCGACCAAAATCCCTCATTTCTGGACAGACACTATATTAGGGATTGAACCGCGACAGCGAGCGCATTCCCTGTCGCATGTCGGAGCGAAGCTGAGAGCCCGCCCATCGGGGCTGCGGGGAGGATTTAATCAGAGGGTTGCGAGCAGTCTTCAATAGGTTTTTCCGTGCTCGTCAACCATCGGAACGAAGCGGACATCCACGATTTTTTCCTGCTTGATTTTACCCGCCTGCTTGGTCAGCAAAAATAACTGCTGATTGTATTTTTCTCCTGAAGGAATTACCATGCGCCCCCCTTCGGCGAGTTGGGCTTTGAGGGGTTCCGGGACGTTGGTTGGCGCACAGGTGACGATGATGGCGTCAAAGGGGGCATGCTCGGGCCAGCCCTTGTAGCCGTCGCCGATTTTCACCCGAATAGTCTTATAACCCAGTGCATCCAATACGCCGATGGCCTGGCGTCCCAATTCGGGGACAATCTCGATGGTGAAGACGTGAACGCCCATTTCGGCCAGCACCGCGGCCTGATAACCGGAGCCGGTGCCGATTTCCAGGACCCGCCGGCCGGGTTCGACAGCCAGCAGTTGGGACATCAGGGCCACGATATACGGCTGTGAAATGGTCTGGCCATGGCCGATGGGCAGCGGGGTGTCCCCGTAGGCCAAGGCCCGAATTTCAGGCGGTACGAACCGATGGCGGGGGACGGTTTCCATAGCCTTCAATACGGCGGCATCCGAAATGCCGCGACCGCTGATCTGCGATACCACCATCTGTTGGCGCTGGGCTGCGAAATCGTCTGCCTGTGTGCCTGCCATGCCCATGCACAGGCCAGCGGCAAGCGCCAGTAGCAGCAATCCGGCAGTCTTCACGTTCATCATGGTCGATGCTTCTCCTTGAGTCCCATCATGGCGAAAGGACGCTTTCATGATGGGACCGGATCGATAAAATAGCTTTTCATTTTTTACAATCCCAGGTCCTGGTTGATCAGGATGATTTTTATTCGTCCTTTGGGAAAGGACTTCTCCGTGATGCACCAGGTGTTGCAGATCCGGTCCGGGCTGCTGCAGTCTGCGCAAACGGCGGTTTTCATGCAGGGTGTTTTCAGGCCCGGATGCCGGATCGCATTGGCCGGGGCGGCGTATCGCTTGACACGTTGCATGGCATCTTCCAGGGTCGGAACCATTTTGTTGCGGCCGACGAACAGCACCACGTGCCTGGGACCGAATGTGATGCCGGCCACCCGGTTGCCCACCATGTCCAGGTTGACCAGCAGGCCGGTTTCCGTGACGGCGTTGGATCCCGTGAAAAACAGATCGGCGAGCAGGGCCTGCCGGCGGCGCGCCAGTCGTTCTTCCGGTGACGCCTGTGCGTCAAAGGGGTCGATCATCTGGATGCCGGTATCGGCCTTGATCACACCCATCACACCGGTGGCCAGAAATGTCATGGAGTCTCCCCAGGCCGCTGTTTTTACTTCTATTCCGGAAAGAATCTCATTAAAGAAAACAGTGCCGGCGGATCGGGTGTCGGCGGCCACAAACACCTCGAAGCCATTTTTTTCCAGGGCTTTTTTGCATTTTTCCAGGTGCAGCTGCCAATAGGTTTCGATGGCGTTGGTCATGAGGGGTTCCTGGGTTCGAGGTTCAGGGTTCCAGGTTCAGGCTTTGAGCTATCAGCTCACCAGCTTAATAGCTATTGTTCGGGGTTCAAGGGTTCAGGTGAGCCCCTTGCACCACCACACAATCGGCTTCGATCTCTACCAGCCAGTCTGCATCGATGAACCGGCTTACCTGGACGAAGGTGCTGGCCGGTCGGATCTCACCGAAGAACTTGCCGTGGGCCCGGGCAGATTCCTGCCAGCGGGTGATGTCGACCAGCATGATGCGGGTGCGGATGACATCCTCCATGTGGCCGCCGGCTTTTTCGATGGCATCTTTGATAATTTCGAGGCAGGTTCGGGTCTGGCGGTAGAGGTCGCCGGGGTAAGCTGTACCGCCGCCGGGTGCGATGGGGGCGGTTCCTGAGACGGCAATGGCATTGCCCACTCTCACGGCACGGGAAAACCCGATGGGTTTTTCGAATGGCGAGCCTGAGCTGATCAGCTGTCTTTGCATGGCGTCCTCCTTAGCAGGATGTTGAAAGACTATTGCGCTTGGCCATACGGCGTTAAAATTCGACTTAAAATTCTCATTTATCACACATAAACTGCGCTTTTTCGCCGAATTTTGCCTTGTCTTGCCTGCGCTCATGACGTTTTTTCAACACCCTGTTAGTGGTTAAGACGGTCGGGTGAATTCGCGCAAAACGGTTGTGGCATAAGCGCCTGACGGTAGTGTAAAGGTGAGGCGCAGCCCGTCGTCCACCTCCGCCAGGGTCAGGTCCGTAAGGTTCAGGATGGCTTCCCGTCGTGATCCGGGTGAGCGGAACTGCCGGAAATCTTCCGGGGCGAGGCTGAATTGCCTGAGCAGTGTCGCTTCTTTTTCACCGGCCGCATGCATGGCCGGTTTCATCTTGAATCCGAAAATCGGGCCGGTGTAGACAATTTCTCCAGCGGTGAAGCGCGGATCTTCGATGGCCAGATCGTCGACGGTGAACATGCCCCCCGTGTCGGTCTTCTTGACGATGTCGCCGGACAACAATCTTCGGTAGTCGCCGGCCTGCATGCGCTGTTTGAGCCATATATTGAACAGCGCCGACTGGACCACCGACACCATGAAGGTGTCCTTGCGTCCCTTTTTCCCCGCTGAGAAAAGGGCGAATCCCCGGTGGATGTTCTGCAGCCCGTAGCCGAATCGCTGGGGGCCATAGAAGTTGGGCACGCCGGTTTGCTTCAGCCGGTCGGCAATGGCAAGTGCCCGGGGCATTGCATCGGGCTCGGGATTGCTGACGACAACGGTGAAGCGGTTGGCGGCCACGTGGCCGGTTTTGATCTTGTTGCGATGGCGGTCGATGGCCAGAATCTCAAAGGGCAGGTCGGCCAATCTCTTCTCGATGTCGGCCAGGGGAGAATTGACACCACAGCGAAAGGAGAGGGTTTGCACGACCACCGCCACTTTGTCCTTGCGGCCGCCCCAGCCCACATCCGACGGGGTCAGGCCCAGGTGTTTCTGCATGATCCGGGCGGCATCGGCGGTGTTCCATCCGGCCCTCCGGAAGGTGACATAGACATGTTCCCCTTCGCCGCAGGCGGCATAGGGCAGAATCTCTTCGACCACAAAATGCCCCGGTGTGGCCTTGATGGCGCCGCCAATGCCGGGCAGGGGGTCGGCGATAAATGGCAGGGACGACAGTATGGCAATGGCGGCATCCGCCCGATCGGCGGCGTCTTCAGTATTTGAATCCAATGTCATTGGTGTGTGCACGCTCGATACGGATCGGGTTCTGGTGTTTGCCTGCGATAGGTGGCTTTTCACAGACGGTTGGCTGACAGATTAGCCGGTTGCAATCTCATGGTCAAGCTTGACTTGACTGCAGGCCATGCATCGGCACGCAAGACCCGGGACGACCAACCGGGAACCCAAAACCAGGAACCGTTGAACCGTTGTTAAAGCAGGCTGATGGCCAGGTCCGAAAGCTCGCTGCGCTCCCCCTTTTCCAGGTTGATGTGGGTGTAGAGGCTCTGGCCTTTCATCTTCTCGATGAGGTAGCTCAGCCCGTTGCTCCGGCTGTCCAGGTAAGGGTGATCGATCTGGTAGATGTCTCCGGTGAATACAATTTTGGTGCCTTCGCCGGCCCGGGTGATGATCGTCTTCACCTCGTGGGGGGTAAGGTTTTGGGCCTCATCCACGATGAAGAAGACTTTTACGATGCTTCTGCCGCGAATATAGGACAAAGGGGTGATGACGATCTTCTCCTCATCCAGCAGTTCCTTCACCCGGCGCCCCTGCCGGCTGCCGTTCTTTCCGTTCTGGTTGCTTTCGATGACCGACAGGTTGTCGTAAAGGGGCTGCATGTAGGGGTCCAGTTTGGACTGGATGTCCCCGGGCAGAAAACCGATGTCTTTGTTGCTCAACGGAACCGATGGCCGGGAGATGAAAATTTGTCGGTAGTTGCGACGCTTTTCCAGTGCGGCAGCCAGGGCGAGAAGGGTTTTGCCGGTGCCGGCTTTGCCGGTGATCGTTACCAGGGGTATCTCCGAGTTAGTTAGGGCGTCCATGGCGAAGCACTGTTCGGCATTGCGGGGCCGGATGCCGTAACAGACCTGGGCGTCTATACGGCGGATGGATCGGGTCTGGGGAAGAAATATGCCCAGCGCGGACTTGCTGCCGTTTTTCATGATCAGGTATTCGTTGGGGAGCAGGTGCTCCTTTACATCCAGAGCGGCGGCGTCCATTTCGAAGGGCTTGGCGTAGAGCTGGTCAATGACGGCGGCGGGGATGTCTTCCACCACCCGGGTGCCCTTATAGATATCTGCCGGGGCCTGGACCCGGTCTGTGCTGTAATCCTGGGCCATCAGGCCGATGGATTTGGCTTTCATGCGCAGGTTAACATCCTTGGTGACCAGAAAAACCCGGTCAAAGGCGTGTTCACAAGCGATGTGGTAGGCTGCGTTGAGAATATGGTGGTCCGGCTTGTCAGGGGAGAAGTTCGTCTTGAGCTTGTCATGAAACGCCTGGTCCAGGCAGACAGTGATTTTTCCTTTTCCGGGGCCGATGGTGACGCCGCCGTTGAATATGCGATCCCCGGTTAATGCGTCCAGGGCCCTGGCGAATTCCCGGGCGTTGCAGTTTAAAATCTCCTTTCCCTTTTTAAAGCGGTCCAGCTCTTCGATGACGGCAATGGGGATGACAATGTCATGCTCGTCGAAGTGGTTGATACAGGAACTGTCGTGAAGGATAATGTTGGTATCCAGCACAAAGGTTTTTCGTTTGCTTGTGGAAAACGAAATCATCGCACCTCCTGGAGGTCATGGGTTGTTCCCGTCGATTGGTTTGCCCGTCGGATCAACAAGTGCGCATCCGGATCGGACCGGGGATTATGTTTCAGCGTTGTTACATCGTGCCCGCCCGAAAATAAGGATTGTTGTTCGAGATCAAGGCATGTGAAAAATAATACCTCTGGCGCCAGGAAAGATGTGCATTTGGGGTGCATCGGGTGTATATTCAGTGGATTATGGTTTTCGCATATCGCAGATATCGGGGGAAAAAATCTTGTCCGGGTGGGCGCTAAACAGCGTTGCGGGAATGAGACCGCGAGTGGGGGAAATAACTTGGCGGATAATAAGGATAGAGGCATTCGATCTTGTTCAGCTTTAGTATCCAGCATCATCAACGTGCCCCATATATAGCATACGGGTGGTGCTGAGGCAACAACATCTTCGATATTATCCCTGCCTGGCCTGCTGTCCGCATTGAACGTGGGGCAAATCCCTCTTCCGTGGGCATAGACTTCATTAGCCTTGAAGCGGCATCGGTTTTGAGCTATATAACACCGTTTTTCAACAATGGCATGATGGTCGGTCCGTCGATGGTTGACCCGGTCCGGTACCCCTATTACTTTATTCATGAGCCTAACCCGTATGCAGAGCAATGGTTAGCATTTGTGAGGGAGATTCAGAGATATGAAAATTGCTTTTCCGGTAGTTGAAAACAAAGGAATTGACAGTGACGTTCACGGCCATTTCGGGTCCGCGCCCTTCTTTGTCTTCGTGGACCTGGATACGGATTCGGTGGAGACATTCGAAAACCCGGACCAGGATCATCAGCACGGTGCCTGCAACCCCATGGATGCCCTGGGTGGGCGCCGGGTGGACGGCGTTGTGGTGGGTGGCATCGGCGGCGGTGCATTGAAAAAACTAAACAACGACGGCATCACCGTATACCGGGCCGTTGAAGGAACCGTTGGGGAAAATGTCCACATGGTCAAGGCCGGCAACCTGCCGGTGTTCGAGCCAAGCCAGGTCTGCGGCCACCAGCACGGCGTTCAGATTGGTGATTGTGCCCACTGATTGGTAATTATTAAAATAGATATGGAAAAAGGAGGGAGGCGTGCCACTTTTTGATTTTTTGTGTGCCGACTGCGGCCACGTGGCTGAGATTCTGGTTTTTTCCGAGAAAATGACTCTCTATTGCGAGCGATGCGGCAGCGGCAACCTCAAAAAACTCATGTCCGCCCATTCATCCCTGTCCGGCACCGCTTCCTCCTCCATGCCCGGACCCGTGGATACGGCCTGTTGCGGATCGTCGCCGGGCCATGCCGGCTGTGCCGGACCGGGCAGCTGCTGCGGCAAGGCCTGAGATCGTATGGCAGAGGTCTGAGCACTGAAGTCGTAGGTCGGGGAGCTGAGAAGCATACGGGTTCATCTGTCCTGACTTATACTTGGACCGCGATAGCGAGCGCATTCCCCGCGGCTTGCTATCTCCCCTCGAGCCAAGCTCCGATCCCCCGGCAAACAAACCTAAAAAAATAAGAAATATGATTGTCATCATAGCGAAAATCAAAAAACGCTTTGAACGATTGACCCAGGACCTTATAAAGAGTCAGAAGTAGAACTAACCCTTAACGCCTCTTAACTGAAAAGGATGCCAATGCCGATTCGAGCCCCCGGGCGTTACGGCTACGCCCATCTCATCGCGGCCATCTGTTTTTCCATCCAGGCCCTCGGGGTAGGAGTATTTATCGCCTTCGGCGTTTTCTTCAACCCATTGATGGAGGAATTCGGCTGGTCCCGGGCGGCCATTTCCGGCGCCTCTTCGCTGGCCTTTTTCATCATGGGGCTTTTGGGGGTGATTGTCGGCCGGTTGAACGACCGCTTCGGTCCCCGCCAACTCATGACGGTCACGGCAATTCTGTTGGGCCTGGGCTGTGTCCTCATGGCCCGCCTCACCACCCTCTGGGAGCTTTACCTCTTTTTCGGTATCATTTTCGGCATGGGGCTCAGCTCCATCGACGTCATCGCCCTGACCACTATCGCCCGCTGGTTTTCCCACCGCCGGGGTTTTATGACCGGTATCGTAAAGGTGGGCACCGGTGCCGGCCAATTCGTCATTCCCATGGCTGCCAGCATACTGATCCTCTTTTACGGGTGGCGGTGGAGTTTTGTGCTCATCGGTACCAGCGTGGCCCTGATTCTGGTGTTCATGGCCCAGTTCCTTCGCCGTGACCCGGAGGCATTGCGTTCGAACAGGCAACCGGAAACTGTTGACAGCCGGAGCACAACGCCTGCAACGGACACCAGCCTCCCGTTGTCTCGTGCACTCAGGACGGTCCAATTATGGACCATCTGTCTGGCCAATCTTTGCCTAGTCTTCTGCCTGATGATCATCATGCTGCACATCGTTCCCCATGCCCACGATCTGGGATTCACCTCTATGCAGGCCGCCGGTGTCCTCTCCACCATCGGTGCGGTGAGCATGCTGGGGCGCTTTGTCAGCGGCCTGATCATCGATCGCCGGGGCAGCAAAGCGGTGATGGTGGGTTGCTTCGTCCTGCTTCTGATCGGTCTCGGCTGGCTGCAGTTTGCCCACCAACCCTGGATGTTGTATCTTTTTGCCGTCGTTTACGGTCTGGCCCACGGAGGATTCTTCACCGCCATTTCCCCCCTGGTGGCAGAGTGGTTTGGCATCCAATCCCATGGCACCCTCTTCGGGATCGTAGTTTGTTTCGGCACCACCGGCGGGTCCATCGGCCCCCTGCTTGCCGGCCATCTGTTCGACCTCAGCGGCAGTTACCAGCCGACCTTTCGAATCGTGACCGCCATGGCCCTGATAGCCTGGGTACTGCTGCTCTTTCTACGTCCGGTGAAAAGCCGGTGAGACGACTCGAATAGCGTCGGGCCGTTCCGGCGAGAATGCAAAACAGGAAAAATATGTTTTGGAAAATCGGAGACTGAATATCAAACGCCAAACGTCGAATGGTTAGGCCGCTTAGCTCTGCCAGCTATTAAATGAATAGCATGCCTTATTCACAAAGCGATGCTGGATGTCCGACGTTCATCCGTTTTGGTTTGGCAGGTAAATAATCTATGTCCTCCCTGCCGGATGTGTTGAACAGAGAAATTTTGAGCGATTGCAGGTGTTGAACATTTAAAACCCTCAGGCCGGTTAGGCGTCATGGCAGATACTGGTTGACACTCACCTGAAGTGCCTTGAGTTTCGTGGGACTTAGCTTTTGGAAGGTGGCACCAACACATTGTTTGTTGTGGGTATGACACGAAATTGAGCCTCCTCGATTCGTGCCCTTTCTTGCCATAGACTAAACTTGCGAGAACTTTTTGACAATTGCATCTACGTTGGAGTAATCTTCACGTAATTTCGCCACCACTGTGATATGAATAGACAAACCGAATCTGAAATTTCAATGGGTAATTTTTATGCCTTTCCAATGCACGCAGCAAATATCGATACTGGCTTTTATAAGCTAAAAAGTTTCCGTACAAGAAATTGTTACAAATGTCAGATAAATCGATTCGACATCCAGTATTCCATTCCTAAATCTTGATACAATTTTATGGATTTTGTTTTTTCCAATTCTGACGAATCGTTATCACCAAGGTGTAGATTGGCGTCAGCAAGACCGGCATGACAATGCGCTACAAGTGGCTGCATAGATAGATTGGTTGCTTGCTGAAGTGTCCGCAGATACCATTCTTTTGATTCGTCGTGCTTCCTTTCAGCAGCTTTTACCATTGCCATTACCAACATTGCCCAGGCCTCAAATCCACGTTCATACCGTTCGCCAGCCATTTTTAGCGCACGTGAAATCGTTTCGAGTGCCGATGACAATGCCCCCACAAGTCGATAAGCATCAGCCAACACAGTTAATTGATGGGTTGGCCAGAAACTGGTCTGAATATTTTCCTCTTCGGACCCCTCTTCGAGCAAAGACAGTGCACGGTCAAATTCTTTGGCAAGAAGATAAGCGCTCCCAAGATTCCCGATGGTGAACGCATACATGCTTTGCAACTCGGAACAACGGCACAGATCATGGCTTTTTTCTAATAAAGGGATGGCTGACTTCAGCTTTCCAAGGCGTAGATATGCCATCGAAACAAAATTATAGACAAATGCCAAGGTAAGCGCATTCTGTACCTTTTCTGCAATGTCAATTGCTTCGTTTCCGATTGTTTCGATGCTATTAAAATTTCCAAGTTCCGCCATACCAGCCACAATCAAACTCCGTGAAAAAGCACTTGGAAAACTCGCCAAACCATGTTGTTTATATACATCTTCGCCTTTCAAACGTTCTCGCAAATCTTCATGTATCTGGATTTGTTCAGAATAGCTTCCAATATTATAGTAGTATATACCGAGGTGCAGCATCGTTGCTATCTGACAAGAGAAGTTTTTCGATCTATTGGCATAATCCAGAGCCTCCTTGCCTAAAACGATCGCCTTTCGCTGCTCTCCATGAATCCAGTGTAAACTGGAAAGATAGTTTGCTATATTTGAAAGGCGGGCATTATCATTAATTTCTTTCGCTAACGGTTCTGCGCTTTTAATCCATTCACCCCATTGTTTGTGCCTGCCAAGAGCAACAAGTGGAGAACGCATATTGAAACACAGGTCGATCTCTTTTTTAATTCGACTATTTTCACGTGGTAGGTTTCTAATGGCGGTAAGCGCTTCTTCAAAATATTGTAAAGCTTGCTCGTAATCAGAATGAGAATACGCTTTCAAGCCTGCTTTTTGGCTGTATTCATAGGCCCGTTCCCATTCTTGACCTTTAGTAAAATGGTATGCTAGGATCTCACAGAATTCATCAAGCCGATTGGTATAAATTGACTTTAATTCTTTTCCGATCATTGCGTGAAGCATTATTCTTTTTTTTATTAACAAGCTATGGTAAGCAACTTCCTGAGTTAGTGCATGCTTGAAAACATAATCCGATTGCGGATATATCCCACGTTCATAAAGAAGTTCAGAATCCTTCAAAACCGATAGATTTGTTAACAGTTCGTCCTTTTGAGTGTCTACAATTTTCTCCAACAGGTTATAGCTGAATTCTCTTCCCGCTACGGAACTAGTCTGAATTAAATTTTTTGCCCCTTCATTAAGCGAATCAATCCGAGCCATAATGACATCTTGAATTGTAGAGGGGATAACTGTCTCCTGAATGTTTCTCATCAAACAAAATCTATCACCTTTCTTGCAGATAATTTTTTGATCTTTTAAAGAATTGATTAGTTCCTCGATAAAAAAAGGAACACCCTCAGTCTTTTCAAGGATCATCGCTTCTGTCTGCTCATTGAATTCCATTCCCTCCAATTGGCAAGAAACCATTTTCAGCGTCTCACGGTTAGAAAGCCGATTCAGGCTTACTTGACTATGATATGACTTCCCACCCCATGTGTGTATGTATTCAGGACGATATGTAAATATTAAAAATACATTGGCAGCTGAGATTGTTTCCAATAACCTTATTAAGAATTCTTCGGAGCTCTTATCAATCCAATGCAAGTTTTCAAATGCCATAATTAATGGGCGGATTGAAGAACCCTTTAGTACAATTTTTTTAAACGCATCAAAGATACGATTTTTTCTTGCTTCGGGGCTTAACGGAATTTTTTCTATATAGCCGTCTTTAATCGAGAAGAGATCTAAAAAGTATGGTAATGTTGAATCTTCTTCGACACCCAATATACCCAATCCTTTTTTAATCTTCTTTCTGATTTGTGTATCTTTATCTTCATTCCTAATATCAAAATTTGCTTTTAGGATATCGATAATTGGATGGTAGACTAGTCTTCGGCTGTAGGCCAGGCATGTTCCTTCCAAGAAGGTCACATTTTCATTTGTAACTGCTTTCCGAAATTCATAAAGGAGTCTCGATTTTCCGACACCTGCATCAGCAATGATCGAAACTGCCTGTCCCCGACCTGTTTTGGATCGCTCAAAGCCATCAAGTAAAAGTTCCAACTCTCGTTCTCTGCCAATAAGCGGTGTAAGCCCTTTTTCAGTACTGACGTCAAATCGCGTTCTGCTTGTGCTGGGAGCAATTGCGCGGTAAACTTTTACACGCTCTTGCCTTCCCTTAACCTCCTTTATGCCCACTGCCTCGAAACGAAAAATTCCCTCGGCAAGCCTAAATGTCGCTTCAGTCAAATAAGTTGAACCGGGCTCCGCTAAACCTTCCATTCTTGAAGCCAAGTTAACGGTGTCTCCTACTGCTTTAAACTCCACCCTCAAGTCATTTCCGACAGGTCCCACCACCACAGGGCCTGTATGCAGACCGATCCGCATCTTTATTTGTGGTGCATTCTTCAATTCGTGCTTGAGCCTATCGCTGAAGTCTGCCATAGCCCGATGAATTGCCATTGCAGACCGAATTGCTCGTTGAGGAGCATCTTCCAATGCTATAGGCGCTCCAAATAAAGCCATAATACCATCACCGGTCAATTCGTTTACTGTACCTTCATAATTATGGACCTTATGAATTAGAATCTCGTAAACTTGGTCTATAATGTTATAAGTTTGCTCAGGATCCAGCTTTTCGGACAATGTACTATATCCTGCCATATCGCAGAACATCACTGTCACCTGCTTACGTTCACCTTCAATTTGATCTTTTTGAGACAGAATTTTTTCCGCAAGACCCTTTGGAAGGTATTTCTGAATTTTGGCAATTTTTTCATCAATGGAGGAATCTTTTAGGAAAGATACATCCACAGCATCTAATTTGTTCCCGCATTCACCGCAAAAATTAAATTGGGGTGGATTCGCTGAATTGCAGTTTGAACAGAGTTTTTCTAATTTAGTCCCACAGTTGCCACAAAATTTTATGTCTCCAGGATTTTCATATTCACAGCTTGGGCATTTCATCTGTTGACCTCCGTTGAATTCCAAACGCTACGACTATAGCATGGGTCAGATAGTTAGATTGTCAAAAAAAGTTTTTTTGTCTGAATCAGATTTCAGGCGCAGTCTTTCACAAAAAACAGTAATGAAAATTAAATAGGAGGGAATCGGTAAACGGTTTCTGATCTATCTGAATAGAATGGAAAGGTTGTGGGGGGCAAGTGTCGATTTAATATTGTAATGATTCACAGGACAATGTCGTTTTGAAAAGTGGCGTGACGATGGTGATTGCCCTCTATAAATTTTTTATGTCCTGTGGTTCAAATATATTGCGATATATTAAGAATATTTCGGGAAGCTATTTCTAAAGCAAATGTTGGGTAATAGCCCTTGGGCCTTGATATGGAAATCGGTTGGCCAGTCAGGTATGTTCTGGCTATTCCATAAAAACGGACGACCTTGAAACTTGGGGTTGCTTGCCAATCCTCATAAGTATCAGACAAGACATAGGATTTGCATTTAGCAATTGGATATCGTAAGCATATTTTAGGTGCTGCTCAAATGGTTGACCTTTTTAATTCCGTAAAAGCCAAAGTTTTTGTAGCCCCATTAACCCTATTCGGTTGAGATTAAATTTTGAGTCCGTGGCTTTATTGCATTGTCTGGACGGTAGGGCTGAAATTATAATAAATTAAGACACCAGTTAGGAGTATCAAAAATACGGAACCGAAGTCGTGAGGATGCAAATTTAACAGGTATGCAGGGAGGGGACTTTCAGGTTAGGGGTTAACCTCAGCGGACAAAGTTTCGGCACAGTTACAACAGTTGGGTTCCACTTTTCTGCAACTATCCATTTGGTCTACAAACCTGAATTTCACGATCGGTATTTCGAGGATATCCAGTAGTGACCAATGCGGCTATCGGGGCGTCCAATATTTGCCGTACTTTATTAGAAAATTCTGAAAGGGTGAACGGTTTTTGGATGAAGCCTTTACATCCCTTGTCAATTATATCTTCTGCTTTACCGGAAAGGGTATATCCACTGGAAAGGATCACTGGAATTTGTGGATAAAGATCATGAATGCGATCGAATGTTTTCCCTCCATCCATGCCTGGCATAATCATATCCAGGATAATTAGATCAATCTTTGATCCATTATGACGAACAATGTCCAACGCCTCTTCACCGCTTTTTGCATCAATCACCCTGTAACCCAACTTTTCCAGTAATGACCTACCCACATCAATGATCATTGTTTCATCGTCAATCAATAAGATTGTCTCTGAACCCGTGCATATTGTTCGGTTGGGGGTGATTTCATCGAGCACTGGCTTTTCTGATACCGGCAAATAGATGTGAAATGTCGTTCCACGATTAATTACACTATCAACGCTGATTCTTCCGCCATGATTCTTGATGATTCCGTATGCTGATGCCAAACCCAACCCGGTTCCCCGGCCCTTCTGTTTGGTGGTGAAAAATGGGTCAAAGATTCGTCGGATGGTGGATTGACTCATGCCCACCCCGGTATCCTGAACCATCAAATGAACATAATTCCCCAGTGCCAGACCATAATTTTGAGGTGCTTCTTCGTCTAAAACAATCATCTGGGTTTCCAAACGCAAATGTCCCCCGTGGGGCATCGCTTGCCAGGCGTTGACATACAAGTTCAGCAATACCTGCTCGATTTGTCCCCGATCGATCTCGGTAACAATGGTGTCGTCATGGAATTTAGTCTCGATAACGATTTCTTTCCTCGTACGGCCAAACATTTCGGCGCTTTCATGGATAAATTTGTTGATGTCTGTTGGCGAAACATCATATTGCCCACCACGTGCAAAACCCAGCAACTGCTTTGTTAAGTGTGAACCACTGCAGATGTGTTCATCTATCGCCCGCAGGTGTTCTTGAATTGGATGCGACGGTTCCAGATCCATTGTAATCAATGCCGATCGTCCCTGAATGCCCATCAACAGGTTATTGAAGTCATGGGCAATTCCACCGGCAAGTGTGCCAAGGGATTCCATCCGTTCCGCTTTTCTTAGCTTGGATTCCAGTCGTAGTCTTTCGCTGATATTTCTAATGACGCCATGAATGCCAATAAACCGATTGCCACCATTGGCGGATGTCCCCTCTAAAATCCCGATGGATTTGATCTCTGCGGTGATGTATTTGGCGCCGTAACTTTCTCTTTTTTCGTCGCCATTTAAACTGAGCCGCAATTCAACTTCGGAAGATATACGAGTTAACGTTTTGTGTTCTGAAAAACACGATCGAGCTTTCTCTTGGTCTTCCTCCCAGACCATCGTAGTAAAACATTTTCCGATCAGGTCATCGGCCTTGAATCCCAGCAAGTGCACAATGGCGTCATTTAAAAAGGTGAATTTGTTATTGGCGTCCAATGTGTAGATGATATCCGGGCTGTTTTGAACCAGATAACGGTACCTTTCTTCGGTAAGGACCAATTGTTCTTTTATTTGATCTTTTTCTTGTTTCAGCGCCTTCTGACTGAGGGCATTTTCCATAGTGGTAAGCAGTTCTTCAAATTCGAAAGGTTTTCTTAAGTAGTCATAAGCACCGCATTTCAGTGCCGCTACTGCTGAGTCGACATCTGCATCGCCGGTGATAATGATAAAAATGGTGTTAGGGTGCTGAGTTTTGATATCACCCATCAGTTGGGTTCCCAGCATGTCGGGGAGGTGGACATCTAAAATGGCTAAGTCGAATGAGTTATCAGCTATTAAATCTAACGCGTCCTGACCGCAAGCAGCGGTAACGACATCATAATTCTTGGCTTTAAGTAAATATGTAACACTTTGACAGATGCGTGACTCGTCATCAACAAGCAGGACTTTCATTGTCGCCATAGCAAACGTTCCTTGTGAAAAGTCTGTGTTCAGTTATCTACAGCTTGCCAATACAACGTAACAACGTCATCGGCATTTTATTGAATGTCTATAGCCTGTATGAAGTAGTCTATATTTTGCTGATTATGAAATTGACGTTTTTTATTTTTATTGATGAACTCCTATGCCCTTTTCTTGGTATCTTTCAATAATACGATCTCTTCGTTTTGGACTGAAGTCGGCGCGGCTTCGGTTTCTATCGGCAATAAACAGAAACAAAGAATTCCGACCACATTGACGTTTGTCTGAACATCCATCATTTGACGATTTATAAACATGATCAAGTCAAGTTTGCTCTTGGAAAGAATGTTTTTTTATTGATTTAAATAAAAGAAATTTTGAGAAAACTAATTGACAATATCGTTTTTGTCAAGAAATTAATTGGTTACGTTGATGTTAGCCGACATGTAATTCCTAATTCATTTATCATTTACTTGAAGTAGATGTGTTGGGAGAAGGGCGGGTGGTGGAAAAAGGTGGCATTGATTCTGTTTTATCAATTTATCCGAACTGCCTTGCTGGAAAATGCCTTCACCTGGTTTATACTTTCTGATTTTGCTCATCGATAAATTGAGGAATTATTCGTTCTGAAATGGGTCAAAGATTTCCAACTTTTTAATGTCCTTCAAGACCCTTTGGTTTTCATTTAAAAAGCTGGTCTCTTGCATAACACTATTTCCTATTTTTGGCAGTCACCGAGCAACTTGAGTGGGCCAAATTTATAAACAGCTCTCTTAGATTTTAGGCAATATCGTCGATAGGCTTTTTTTCTCGGGGCACCCGAATAATGACATTGCCATTTTTATCGTATTTTTCATAGAAAATACCGCCATCATCTAAGTTGTAGCCATCTGTCTTTTGTACAACGCACGATTCAATAGTTGCCGATTCCTTAACATTATCGAGTGGCCGCTTTTCGACTATCTTCTCTGCTTTGTGTATAGCTAAATCTCGGCTTCCTGTCGTCTGGTATGCCAAGCGCGGTATTTCCGAAAGGCCGCTGTGGGGTGATTCACACCTCCACACTTCCCTCTCGATGGATGCAGGTCTGTTTGGTAACCGCCTGTCTCCACGTGAAGCTTACCGCTTCGCTCGGGGTGAAGAAGTTGTCTCCTCAACCGGACAGGCGGTGCGCCTTTCTCGTCCCCTGGACTGGCTGGTGGTCGCTGACCATTCCGATGGCATGGGCATGGTGGGCGATCTTGCTGCCGGCAAGCCACAAATATTGGCCTTCGAGCAGGGCGCGCGCTGGAGCAAGGGCCTTGAGGAAGGCGGCGATGCGTCGGTTCAGGCGGCGCTCGACCTGATCTCAAACTTTTCGCAGGGCACAGTGGATCCCGCGTTGATGGCGCTTTATTCACCGGGCTCGAAACTCTACAAGAACCTGTGGGAAAAGTCATCGACGACGCCGAGGCATTCAACGACCCTGGGCGGTTTACTGCACGCATTGGCTTTGAATGGACTTCATTGATCAAGGGCAATAACATGCATCGGGTCGTCATCATGCGGGATGGCGCAGTCCGTGCCTTTCACAATGACGGCACCTCAAGGGAGCCCCGACCCCCGGGATTTATGGAAGTACATGGCCAACTACGAAAAGAAGACTGATGGTGAAGTGCTGGCGATCGCACACAACGGAAACCTATCCAACGGGATCATGTTTCCGTTGGAGGCGCAGTGGAACGGCACCAAGTTAGACGAGGCCTATGTTACCCAGCGCAGCAAGTGGGAGCCGCTCTACGAAGCGACCCAGATCAAGGGTGACGGCGAAACCCATCCCTTTCTGTCACCTGACGACGAATTTGCCGACTACGAGACCTGGGATGTAGCCAATCTCGATGCCTCCGTGGCAAAGACCAACGATATGCTGGCCGGGGAATACGCCCGCGAGGCATTAAAGCGTGGCCTGGCGATCGAGAAACGGCTCGGGACCAATCCATACAAGTTCGGCATGATTGGCGCCACGGACAGCCATACATCACTGGCAACCGCCGAAGAAGACAACTTCTTTGGCAAACATAGCGGCTACGAGCCGAATCCGGGACGGATGAGTCATCCTTTCGTGAAAACAGACAAAGGGGAAATAGTCGGTTGGCAGATGGTTGCATCGGGACTTGCTGCGGTGTGGGCAACCGAGAATACCCGCGAGGCAATATTTGATGCGATGCTACGAAAGGAAGTCTATACAAATTTCAGATGCCGTCCATCGCATCTTACAGGCCGAGTCCATTTTTGCCAGGTTGTCGCCATCTTTTGACACTTTTTGTCGCTTGATCCTGTTGCCGGATCTTTAATTGGTCCGCTGACTTCCATCTGCATTCCGAACAGTGATAAGGGAGTGGCGCTTAGCGACGTTTGCTGCCTGTATAATACGGGTTCAACGCTGCTGAAGGGTTTCCAATTGGCTGATCCAGAATTGCTCGCCTTCCCGGTCCCCCATAAACCGGCAGCAGCGGATAAGCTGTTCAACGGCCCGGGGATGATCGGGAATGGCTTCCAGGCATTGGCGTGCCTCCGGGTAACGACTCAACCGCATCAGGCTGTTGGCCAGGGCCATGTGCAGATCGATGCTGGCTTTGTGGTGGTCGATGCCGCGCTGCAGGATCGCCAGTGATTCGTCAAACCGTCGCAGATGCTGGTAGACGAGGCCCAATCCCCAGAAGGCGCGGTGATCCGGGTGGTAGTGCAGCGACCGTTCGAAGAGCATGACGGCGGTCGCCAGGTTGTTTTCGACCAGCGGGTTAATGGCATAATCGCCGTGGCTGAATGTCAGGGCCAGCCGGGAGAGAAAATCGGCATGCAGCGGGTACAGCTGTGGATCGTCAATCAGGTCAATTTGCGCTGCAAATTGAGGTAGATGGGAGAGGTAGCCTTCCCTGAGCCGCCGTCCGAAAGCCAGCACGTCTGCTTTGCTCAGGGTCGCATCCGTCTCGAAATAGAGCAGGTCCTCCACCCGGTCCAGCCAGATGTCGTCGGTGGCACCGGTGCGCTGCTTGTATTCTTCATAGAGCGCTGTGCCGGGAAACAGGTCAAGGATGTAGAAAATGGCCGACAGGGGGCGGATCCGGCGCAGCAACGCCAGGCTTTCATCAATGGTTTGATCGGATTCGCCCGGGGCGCCGTAAATAAAGTATGCCCTGGCCATGATGCCATAGCGAACGGTCAGGTCAAAGGCGCGGCAGATGGCCGCTTCACTGATGCGCTTGCGATACCGATCGCGAAGCTCCGGGCTGCCGCTCTCCACGCCGTAGCTGATCTGGGTGCACCCGGCCCGGCGCATCCAGCCCAGTATCTCTTCGTCCACACAATCCACCCGGGAGATCGCCGCCCACGCGATATCCAGGCGGCGTTCGACGATCCGGCGGCAGATGTCGATCACCAGTTCCCGCTTGAGGGTAAAGGTGTCGTCGGATACAAAAAAGAAGCTGACTCCTTTTTCCCGAAGCATCTCCATCTGGGTCACGAAGTAATCGGCGCTGTGAAAGCGCACCCGGCGCTTCCAGAATGCCGGCGACCCGCAGAATGTGCATCCCTCCGGACATCCCCGCGTGAGGGAAATGTGTTGAAAAGTGAAATGGTGGGCGGGCATGGGCAGGCTGTCCAGGTCTGCCAACTGCTTCCGATCACTGGTTTTGACCGGTTTCCCTTTTTTTCGAAAGGCCAGGCCATCAATCTGCGTGGGCATTCTGCCTTTCTTTTTTTCCAGAAAGCGGATCAGCTCCAGAAAGCTGTGCTCACCTTCACCCCGAACCACATAGTCGATCTCCGGAAAATGAGTCAGAAAATGTTCCCACAGGAAGGTGGCCCCCACGCCGCCGAACACCACGGCGGCTTTTGGATTGACCTTCTTAACCATGCGGGCGATGTCTATGCCGCCCCATCGGTTGGCCTGCAGGATCGAAAAACCCACCACGTCCGGCTGCTTGTCCCCCAGCACCTGGTAGATGCGGTGGTGGGCCCTGCCCAGGTTGTGACCATTGAGAATGTCCACCGCATAGCCGTTGGCCCGGAGCATGGCAGCCACGTAGTAAAGGCCCATGGGGATGGCGCTGACATCCTCCTCGTTGATGCGCTTATCGAGAAAGTAAGGGTAAACGAGCAGTATTTTCATGGCCGCGGATGCATCAGGCTTTTTTGTTCCGTACGATCATCACCGAGCATGGTGCCTTGTGAGAAATTCGCTTGGCGACGCTGCCAAACAATACCAGCCCCATGCCGCTGAGGCCAAAGGCGCCCACCACCGCCAGATCGGCATCTGTTTCTTCGATGAAGCGGATGATCTCCGTGGAGACGTGGCCGTCGCGGACCACCAGTTCAAAGTCGATCGTTTCGGGGATGCGGTTGCCATAGACCTCCTGCATCCGTTCGTTCAGGCTGACCACCAGATTCTCGTCGGGATGCTCGGGCAGCATCAACTCCGTGTCAGTGAGCATTGGATTGACCACCGGTGGCAGCACATGGACCACGTAAAGCTTTGCGCTGTAACGTTGCGCCAGGTCAAGGGCCGTTTGGAAAGCAACCTCTGCATGATCCGAAAAATCGCTGCAACAGACAATCTGGTTAACGCCCATGGGGGCCTCCTTTCATCATGAATGATCCGCAGGCATCAGTGTCCGCAGGATATCCTCTTTGCCGACCACACCCACCAGCACGCCATTTTCCAACACCGGCAGGGTATGGAGGTTATGGTCTACCATAAGGGCCGCCACGGTTTCGATGGTCGAGTCCGGGCTGACGGTGACCGGATTAGGGGTCATGGCATCCGAGACGGCCGTGGCGGCAATTTTGCGGACCGCTTTTTCGAAGCTCTTCATGGAACTGAGACTGATATAACCGTCCAGAAAAGAGAACAACGAAGGAACGGGAAGCTTTTTCTGCTGGGCGATAATGTCACTCTGGCAAAGGAGGCCGACCAACTTGCCGGCCTCGTCCACCACCGGCACGCCGTTGATGCGGCGTTCCAACAGGATTTTGGCCGCTTTGATAATTTCCGTTTCGGCGTTGACGGTAATAGGGTTTTCAGTCATGATTTCTTTTACCAGCATGGCGGCACCTCCGGTGTGACTCGTGCTTAACCGCTAAAGGAATTTTTTGCGGTTGATAAAAAAGCCTGCATGGATATAAAAGGGTTTGCAACATGCCTTTTCCTCATAGTGTAGGTGAAGGTCGACCGGCCTGTCAAAACAAATCCGATGCCTGTCTGTGGATGATTTGGAGAGACTGTTTTGCGAGATCCCAGCCCATACCAGCGCCATTGCCCGGGGCGTGACGCCGTGCCTGCCTATTTATGGCGGACACGGATGAAAACGGCACGGGAATACCCCGTTGGGTGCAAGAACCCGCGCATCTGCAAGGGGATATGGCCATGACGTCCAGGATAAAAATGGCAACCGTGATGGCGGTCGCCCTTGTCGGTATGGTGCTCGCTGCCACCGGCCTGATGGACAGGGCCCTGGCACGAGCCGGTCTTGGAGAACTGGACCGTGCCAACCATCGTTACCTGGATGAATCCTATGACAGCGCGCTTGAGGGTTTCCTGGTGCTGTCGGCCGTCAAGAGCGGTCTGGCCGTGATTGAAGGATCCGAGGTGGGAATCGGCTTCAACCTCCAGGTCGGGGACTTGGTGCAATCGGTATACGACTATGTGGACATTGCCTGGAAGACGGTGCTGGCCGGGGGAACCATCCTTTTCATGGCCCGGTTGGCATTGGATGGGGTGGCTTTGACGGACCACCTCGTCATGGTGCTGACCTTCTTCTGCCTGTTGATTCTGGCGGCGGTACGGTGTTTTCTCCCGAATCGAAAAGGGATGGCCCTATTTCTGCGGTCGATTACCGCCACCTGCACATTGTTGATGGTGCTGCTCTACCTGATTCTTCCTCTGGCCGTTTACGGGGCTTCACGCCTGTCCGAGCGGATCACCCGACCCCTGATCCAGCAGTCCTACGACGCGTTCGACCAGATCAGCCGGACATTCACTCCAGAAGCTGCTGAAGACTATCGTGGCGGTGATGGAAAAGGGGCGTCAACCATCGAAACGGCCATAGGTATGGCTGACCGATACGAGCGTCTGAAAAAGCGGCTTCAGGAACTGGAGGCCTATCTCAGCGAGCAGGGCAAAAATCTTGCCGGGACCACCTTTCAACTGATCGCCGCCTATCTGTTCGATTGCGTGATCTTTCCGCTTGCCTTTGTGGCGGTGCTGATCATTTTCCTAAAAGGCGTGCCGGGTATCCTGACACGGGCTCAGCGTGACCACCGACTGGCGGAAACGATCCGGGACGCGGCAAGGCCGGTTTCCACGCCGTCGTCAAGTGTTTAAACTGACCCACCATGTTGCGCAAACGCGTGGTAGTTAAAAAAGGAAAACCAACGGATGAGAACTATCGGCATGATTGGCGGGATGAGTTGGGAATCGACCCTGGTCTATTACCGGATTGTCAATGAAGCCGTGAGAGAGCGTCTGGGTGGACTCCATTCGGCAAAAAGCATTTTATATTCTGTAGATTTTGCCGAGATCGAAGCGTTGCAGCACGCGGGACGGTGGGATGCGGCGCAGTCGATCCTGATACAGGCGGCGCAGGCATTGGTTCGCGCAGGGGCCGACCTGGTGATCATCTGCACCAACACCATGCATAAAGTGGCCGATGGGGTGGCGGCAAGCATGACCGTTCCCCTGCTTCACATTGCCGACCCTACGGCCGAGGCTATTCTTGCAGCCGGTATGAATACCGTCGCTCTGCTGGGGACCCGGTTTACCATGGAGGAGGAATTTTACCGCAAGCGGCTTGAAGACCGTTACGGCTTGCGGGTGCTGATTCCCGATGCGGTTCAGCGCCGGATGGTCCATGACGTCATCTATTCGGAACTGTGTCTGGGTCGGATCCGTGAACCGTCACGGCAGGCTTATGTCCGGATTATCGACGACCTGGTGGAACGCGGTGCCCAGGGGATCATTCTCGGCTGTACCGAGATCGGACTTCTCGTTGGTGCCGACGGCTGCCCGGTGCCGGTTTTTGATACGGCGCGCATCCACGCCGAAGCGGCCGTGTTGGCGGCGCTGACCGACTGACGGTTGAAGGCCTCGATCGTTCCAGGATCTTTACGGCCTCGCATGGATGGGGACGAAGTCGTATTCCGTGGCACCGGTGTAAACTTGTCGAGGCCGGCAGATTTTCCAATTGGGATCGTCCTGGCTCTCCTTCCACTGGGCGATCCACCCAGGCAGCCGGCCGATGGCAAACATCACCGTGAACATGTTGGTGGGGATGCCGATGGCCCGCAGGACGATCCCGCTGAAAAAATCGATATTTGGGTAAAGGTTGTGGTCGATAAAGTAGGCGTCCTTTCGGACCACCTCCTCGAGTTCCTTGGCGATGTCCAGCAGGGGATCATTGATCTGCAGGGATTCCAGCAGCTCGTCGCACATTTTTTTCATTATTTTTGCCCGGGGATCGTAGGTCTTGTAGACCCGGTGGCCGAATCCCATGAGCCTGAACGGATCGTTCTTGTCCTTGGCCCGTTCGATGGCCTTCTGATAATTCCCGCCGTCGGCCTGAATCGCGGTGAGCATTTCGATGACCGCCTGGTTGGCTCCGCCGTGAAGCGGGCCCCACAGGGCGGCGATGCCCGAAGAAATGGCCGCGTAAAGATTGACCCGGGCGCTGCCCACCACGCGCACGGCCGAGGTGGAGCAGTTTTGCTCATGGTCGGCGTGAAGAATCCAGAACACCCGCAGGGCACTGACGGCTGCCTGGTTGAGTTCATAAGGTCTCACCGGGGTGTCGAACATCATGTTCAGAAAATTCTCGCAGTAGGTGAGATCCGGACGGGGATAGACCACCTTGTGGCCCCGGGAAATCTTGTATGACATGGCGGCCATGGTGCGTACCTTGGCCAGCAGTCGGGTCATCGTGATGATGACATCTTCCTCCAGGGTACTTAATTCAGGATAAAAGCTCCTAAGGGCATTGACCATGGAAGAGAGGATTCCCATGGGGTGGGAGGCCCGGGGATAGTTCTGGAAAAACGCCTTGAGGTCTTCATGGACCAGACTGTTGTCGTTGAGCATGACCGAAAAGCGGGTCAGTTGTTCCCGATTGGGTAGTCTGCCGTTGATCAGCAGGTAAGCGGTCTCTTTGAACGTGCCATGTGCGGCCAACTGCTCCACGGGGATACCACGGTAGCGCAGAATACCTTTTTCGCCGTCCATATAGGTGATGGCGCTCAGGCAACTGCCGGTGTTGGCGTAGCCGGGGTCCAGGGTGATAAATCCGCTTTTGGCACGCAGGCTGGAAATGTCGATGGCCTTTTCCCCCTCGGTTCCGGTGACGACCGGCAGCTGCATTTGCTGACCGTTATAGGTGAGGGTAACAAATTCTTCCATAGTGGCTCCTTTCTCTCCGGAAAGACCCGGTACTCTCCTTATGCGGTTGAGCGGGAACTCAGATCGTCTGTCTTGTCTGCGCCCGTAAAGCGGAACAATTGTCTTGCCTGGCGGCCTGTTTTCAACGTAAATTATAAAGAAGAAGGGGCAGGGCCTTTCGGGTAACAACCGATATTCATATGAATATCCGGCGCAGATGTCAAATACCAAATCAGGTCCCCAAGGAGAAACGCAATGTCATACAAGGACAACCTGCTAAAGAAGATAGAGATCGACCGCCTGGTCCGGACCATCGCCGATGCCATCGGGCCGGTGGAAAGCGGCAAACGCATCGACAAGACGGTCTTGGCGAAGTTGATGACCTTTTTCCCCTGGTCCCGTCGGGATGAGCGGGATCTGGTGCTGTTCCTGGAAACCGACGGCCCCGGGAAAACGCGTATCCTGGTGATGGACAACGACCTGGCCATTTACCACACCACCGTGGATGATGTGGTGCTGAGAAAAAGTCCCACCGTGAAAGAGATGGTTAACATTCGTAATGCCGTAAAAATTCTCAACGACAAGGATGTGGTGGTCAGCAAGAAGGAGGCGTCATTGAGGACGATTCAGGAGATCAGTATCGGCGAACTGGACCTGCGCTATACCGCCTCCGATATCGATGGCATTGAACGGGATGGGACGGCATCTTTGGAGAACGGTTATGCGCAAGGCATTCAGGAGAGCCTGATGCTGTTCGCCGAATTGCTGGGGCTGACACTGGCGCCCAAGGCCTTTTCGCTTAACCACCACGACATCTATGGCCTCGTGGTCGAAAAGCCCGGTGGCGAGACTACATTCGGCCCGCTGGTGATGTTCAGCCTGGTCCACAACACCTTGACTTACCTGGAGACCCCCCTGAGCAGCCGCGATAAAGGGCGGTTCGACAGGCTCAAGGCCGTTGCCTCGGGGGACGCTGAGGCGTCCGCTTCAGGGCCGGCGGTTTTCGATCTGATGAGATCCAAGGCATTGATCGCCGTCCCTTAAGCGCCTACATGCCGTACTTTCGCAGCATTTCAATGACTTTGTCCTGACTCTGCTTCTGGACAATGACGGCTTTTTGATGGTGGGCCTTTTTTATTTTTTTCGCCAGGGCATCCAGGTCGGCCGGTTTTTCCACAAAATCCATGGCACCCGCCTTCATGGCCTCCACGCCCTTTTGAACCGTCGCATGGCCGGTGAGCAGGATGATCTGCATCTCCGGTCTTTTTTCTTTGATGGCCTTCAGGGCTTGGATGCCGTCCATTTCCGGCATCATGAAATCCATAATCACCGCATCGTAGGATTCGGCGGCGATGAGCGACAGCGCCTCGGTGGCCGATGTGGAGGTGGTTACTTCCATATCGCGGGCGCGCATGCGTTCGGCCATGATTTCCAGAAACTCCACCTCGTCGTCAACCAGTAGTACTCTTTCCTTCATTGTAGACTCCTTTCAAGTTACCCGTCGATAATGCAATTTTTTTTCGAGTTCATCACTATACTCAAGGAAATTAAGACAGATTTCTCCCTTTTCTCTGTCCGCCTTCAATTGGACGCGGAGAAGCCCGGCAACCATGGTCTCCCGGGGCGAAGGAAGACCCGTTCCACTGGCCAGGCAATCCCCTGACAATCCGCAAAAACGAATCCGGGGGGCGTTCCCGGTTTTCTCTGCAACGATGCATACCGTCTGGTCCGGGGCGCGGGCATCCATGGCCCGGCACAGACAGGTCCAAACCAGGTCTTCCAGGAAAAACCGATTGGTGACGGCGGTAATCGGTGTGGCCGGTACGTCGATCTCAGGTGGTTCTCCCTTCATGGCAATCAGCCGCGCAGCCAGCACGGATATAAAATGAATGACCTCGCCAATGTCTACGGTCTCCGAGGGGTGGTCGGCGCTGTGGGCAAAGCGATTCATGTCCTTGACGATCCGATCGCCCCGTTTCACCTGGCGGACAATGGATCGGGCCAGTCCCGACAATCGTTCCGGCGAAAGCGGCATTCCCTTTTCAATCATCATGACCATGTCCTGGAGCAACCCAGCGTTTTCATTGACGATGGCCAGTACATTTTTAATTTCGTGGGAAATGGATGCGGACATCTCCCCGAAGAAGCGAACCCCCTCGATGGCCATGGCCTGGGAATCGTCTCTCATGTTGTCTTATCCTCCGTGATTTGGCTGTCGGCGGCAGCGTTGTTAGCCGGAGATACGGCGCAGGCAACGGCAGACGACAACGGTGGCGGTTTCAGGGGCAGGGTGACCATAAACCGGGTTCCCCGGTTCAGCTGACTGCTCACCGTGATTTCGCCGCCCATCTCCGAGACCATGCCATAAGTGACGGACAGTCCCAAACCGGTGCTTCCGTGGCCGGTACGGGTGGAGAAAAAGGGCTCGAAGACGCGCTTCAGATCGGCTTCCGGGATGCCGTGTCCGGTGTCGGCCACGGTCACCGCGATATGCGTGGTGTCTTTGCGTCCGATCGTGACGTCCAGCCGACCACCGTCTCCCATGGCCGCAAAGGCATTGTTGATCAGGTTCAAGAAGATCTGCTGGACATTGCCCCGGTCACTCTCGAAGGTTGGAATGATCCCCTGCACCGTTACCGAAACGACGATACACCGCCGTTCGGCTTCTTTTTCCATGAAGCCGAGCACCTGTCGGATGATGGCCTCGATGTCCACCGCTTCGATGGATGATTCCATGTGTCGGGCAAAATCCAGCAGCCGCCGGGTGATGGTACCGCAGCGGTGCACCGATGCCAGCACGTCATCCACCAGCCGCATGAGCTTCTCGTTACCGCTGTAGTCGGTGTTGATGGTGAACAGGTCCTTGATAAGTCCGGCCTTCTGGTTGATGATGGCCAGCGGGTTGTTGATTTCATGGGCCACCCCCGAGGCCAGACGACCGATGGATGATAGCTTGTTGGCATACTCCACTTGATGCAGGGCCTGCACCCGGCGCTGGTCGGCGGCATGGATGCGGTTGACCAGGTACGTGGCCACGCCCATGATGGAGACCAGGATGATGGCGATGCTGAACAGGAGAAAACCGATAAGGCGCATGCGTGGCTTGAGCCACAGATCCATGATCCCTGATTCCTGACGGATCATCATGAGTAAAAAGGGGCTGTCGGGAATCGGGGCAATGCCCAGGAGGATGGAACGGCCGGCCTGATCCACTGTTCTCAACGTCCGGGTCCCGTCGACCCCTTCGGGGATAGCCAGGGGTACTTTTTCGAAGCGCCTGCCATATTGCCGGGCGGGCGTTTGGAGAATCCCCTCGGTGTTGACGATGAAGGCGTCGTCGCCCTCGTCAAGAGCCAACTGCATCACGGGGACGGCCAGCAGGCCGGCATCCAGCGTCGATCGCAAAACAAAAAAGCCGCCGACTTCCAGGTCGTGACGAATGGCAACCACCAGCCCATGGTTTTGTCCCCGGTCTACGGTTACCTCACTGATGAAAAATCCATTGGCGACGGCATGTTCGAAGCAGGTGGTCGGTTTCCCCCGGCTGCTTTTTAGGGCAACCGGTCCGGCATACGCTTGAACGGTGCAGTCGGTGTCCACCACGCCAAGATCCATGAATCCGCCCATGCCGCCTTGCAGGTTGGCCAGGATGGCGTCCAGCCTCCCCGGTGCCAGCAGATCCGGCAGGCTGTTGTCCCGGGCAACGAATTCAAGGGCTGCCCGGCGCTGGGACAGCAGAAACGAGACACTGCGCCACGTGTTGGAAACCATGCGGGCGGTGCCCATCGTTGCTTCGGATTCAAAGGCCTGGCGGGTGAGCCGGTAGTCAACCAGCGTCATGACCAGCAGGGGCGCAAGCGTCACCACGGTGGTGAAGACCACGATCATCAACCATTTGCGCCGGAAGCTGAAGTGGCTGCTGCCCGGTCCAGAAGCCGCATCCTGATAGTCCCAGAAACGGGGTTTGAATCGGGTCAGGTTCAGCATGGACAACACCGTTTTTCAGGCGGCAGCACCGGCATGCCTGACTCAGGATTTGAATAGCCGTATTTTTTCATGGGCCTTCTTCAGGGTCTCGCTCAACTCGTCGATGTCCACGGGTTTTTGCATATAGGCGAAGGCGCCCAGCTGCATGCACCGCTTGCGGTCTGCCTCGCTGCCGTGGCCGGTGAGCACAATCACCTCGATTTCCGGCCGGGTGGTTTTTACCTGCTTCAATATCTCCATGCCGTCGATTCCCGGCATTTTCAGATCGATGATCATCACTTCCGGATCGTCCTCAGCCACCAGGCTCAGGGCGGATTCGCCGTCATAGGCCACGGCGGATCCCATTTCCCGCAATTCAAGGCGCTCTGACAGGGTTTGAACGAACTCCCGCTCATCGTCCACCAGCAGCACGCGGGAGGGCACCTCGAAGCTGTGTTTGCGGTAGATGTGGGCCTGATGAAAATCCTTGCCGACGACTGTTTTTACCGACCGGACCCCGCTAACCGTGCCGGCAATGGACGTCAGTTCTTCCTCCAGTCGGGCGAGCATGAGCACGTGTTTATTGATGGTCAGCACCACCGCTCCGTTTTCGGCCGTCACCGAGACATTGTGCCCGGCGCGGCAGAGTGCCATCTCCACGCTGGCTGCCAGCAGAAAATCCTTTTCGGCCTGAATGGAGGCGTTGGTGCGACGGACGGCATCCTTGATGAGATTTTCCTCGATAAGCGCTCCGGCCTTGGCGACATTTACCCGGTTCATGGGGAGCACCATGTCGTAAAGGCTGACGTCCCACGGATCCTTGGCGGAAAAGAGGGTCTCTGTCCAGGCGGCATTGTCCGCATCCTGAGCGCGGATCTGTTTCATGGCATCCTTTTCAGTCAGCCCTTGGACGACCTCGGCCTGTTCGAGCCGATAGGGTGTCTCGGCGATAATGCAGACCCGGAGCATATGACTGACAGTCTGGGGGATCAACAGGCTGGCAAACCCGTGGACCACGGCAGGGCCTTTTTCCAGTTCGGTTGCCAGGGCCAGGCGCAGGCAGGCAATCGAGCACTCTTTTTCATGGGTGAACTTGTTAAATACAGAGGTTTTGGCCGAAAAGGCGCGCTGAACCTTGTTTTCCGGCATACCGGACGTCTCAGCGGCCCTGGCGATGATCTGGTCGTCCGTGATCAGACGATACCCGGTGCTGTCCATTACGTCCCGGACTACCGCGTCTGCACTGCAGAATATGCCGCTGAAAATGGAGATGACAGACATCGTTAACCTCCTTCGGGTTCGTTTTGGGTCGAAAGGGTTCGAACCGAGGTCAATGGGCAGTCTTTCTCGCTGCCCCCCTTATGGGTCTGCTTATGGATGGCTCGAATGGCTTGCTTCATGGTCGGATAGATGTGATCTTCACCGATTTTGTAGAGCAGGTGGGTGCGTCGCAGCACCTGCATCACAGGGTCATGAACGCTGCTCAAGGAGATGTCGATGCCGGCGCTTCTTACCCGGTCTACGATCAGCGACAACGACTCCTGGCCCGAGGCGTCTATGTCGTTGATCGATTCGGCGGCGATAATGATGTGTTTGAGCGCTTTTTTCATTTTTCGCCGGTGGCGAATCTGGTCCTCCAGGTAGCTGGCGTTGGCAAAGAAAAGGGGCCCGTCGAAGCGGACCACGTCGATGTAGCGGCACTCTTTCAGCCCGTGGGTCACGACGTCATGGAGCGCCTTGTCCAGACCCATGGAAAGGTCCACCACGTGGGGCCGCATGCTCCGGTAAAGAAATACGCAGAGCGACAGCCCCACCCCCACGATGATGCCCCGGTCCAGGTGGGGGGCGAAGACCAGGGTGCACGCGAAGGTGATCACTGAGATGGCCCCGTCGTACCATTGAGCCCGCCAGGCGTGAATGAATCCCCGCGCGTTGATCAATCCGGCCACCGCTATCATGATGATGGCCGCCAGTACGCTCTGGGGCAGGTGGTAGAGCAGGGGCGTGAAGAAAAACAGGGTCGCTACTACCGCCAGGCTGGCAATCACGCTGGACACTCCGGAAACGGCGCCGGCCTGGAGATTGACCGCCGACCGGGAAAAGGATCCGGCCACGGGGTAGCTTTGGGCCGCCGAGCCGATCATATTGGCCAGCCCCTGCCCCATGAGTTCCTGATTGGGGTCGATGCGCTGACCGGTTTTAGCGGCCATGGCTTTGGCGATGGAGATGGCCTCCATGAAGCCCAGCAGGGCGATGATGACGGCCGACGGCATCAGGGTCATGGCGCTGTGGCCATCGATTTCAGGAAATGAGAAGTCCGGAAGGCCTCTGGGAATGTCACCCACCACTTCACCCCCGCCGCTAAAGACCAGTGCCGTCGCCTCCAGCGGCGCGTTGCCGATCATCAGTCGCCAGGTGCGGCCAACCTTTTCTGTGTCTGCCGGGCGGTTGCCCTTGGCATAAAAACGCAGGTCGCCATTCCGGGTCCGGCCGGCTTCAAAAAGCAGGCGGCGGATCTGATGACGGTAATCTGCCGCCTGGTCTGCCTTCATGCTCCATTTGATAATTAAGGATCTCCAGATCCCGGTGGGAATCGATGACGATCACTCGGTGGCCGTCGGTGATTGCCTGCTTGAGGGTCTCGTTTATCCGGGTGCGTCGGTCTTCCATCTGATCGAGTTGCGTCGTCTCGGCGTTAAAGTTAACGATCAATGCCCGGGTGTCTGCATCGACCACTGATTCCAAGGGCATGGTGGACTGCTGTTCGAATCCGGTGGCCCAACTGATCAAGGTGGTGGCGGCCACGGCCACAAGCACATTGGGGATCCGCAGGCTGATCTTTTTCAGGACCAGCATGACCGCGAAGGCAAACAGGCCCATCAAGAGCGTGGGCCAGTGGGTGAAATAAAGGGCCGCTTTCACCACCCGGAGCACCGTATGGTAATGATAATCACTGCTGTCCACTGCCACGCCGAACAATTTGGAGATCTGACCGGTGGCAATGATGATGGCGGCCGCGTTGGTGAAGCCACCCACCACCGGATGTGAGAGAAAGTTAACCACCAGGCCCAGGCGCAACAGGCCCAGACCGAATTGAAACAGTCCCACCATCAGGGCCAGCGCTACCGCATAGCCGATATACGCCTGGCTGCCGGTGGCGGCCAGGGGCTGCAGGGCCACGGCGACCATCAGGGAGACCACGGCAACGGGTCCGGTGGCCAGTTGCCGACTGGATCCGAACAGGGACGCCACCGCCGGCGGCAGAAACGCCGCATACAGGCCGAAATAGGCCGGCAGACCGGCCAGCTGGGCATAGGCCATGGACTGGGGAACCAGCACCAGTGCTACGGTCAATCCGGCGAACAGGTCTCCCTTAAGATGTCCGGCGCGATAGCCGGGCAGCCATTCCAGAAAGGGCAGCAGCCGGCTCGGGGTGAGGTTGCGCCAGGCAAATGAGAAGCGTCGGGCCATGGCAGTCTACCGGCCTCCCGTCAGCAGCCTGCGGCAGGCAACCATCAAACTGTCGTAAAGGGTGCCGGCGTCATACACCCGGTAGGTGTTGAGCCGGACAATGCCGTCCACCATGGCAAAGAGAACCATGGCCGTCTGTCGCGGGGAGTCGACCGCTACCGATCCGTCTTGCATGCCCTTTTGGATCCCCTCCTCGAAGATGTCCAGCAAACAGGTGTAAATGGATTCCAGGTGGCTGCGGCACACCGGACTGGTTTCGGCCATTTGATAGGGATCGTGGCGGTGAATGATCAGGAACTGGTCTTCCATGGTGCCGGCCAGTTGCAGATAAAAAGCGACCACACCCTCGACCCGCTCTATCCCATTTTGATCCCGGCGGGTCTGCTGATGCCGGTCAAACTGGTCCAGAATGCTCTCTTTCACATCATTCAGCACCTGTAAAAAGAGGTCTTCCTTGTTTCTAAAATGGTGAAAGATGGTACCCGTTGCCGCACCGGTGATGGCGGACAGTTCCGCCATGGCGGTTCCCTGAAACCCGTTTCGCGAAAAAAGCCGGGTGGCGGAAGCAAGGATTGCATTTCGTTTGGACATGTGTTACCTGTTCAAAAATAAGCCAACCGAATGATCGGTCGGTTTTCTTTAACTAAAGACTTTGAATAAAAATGTCAATAGGAGACATTGGATGTCCCACTCCATCCCCGAAAAGGCGGAACTGCTGGAGCAACTCAAACAAGGCGGATTCGACGTTCCCGACTTCATTTATGTTCCCCCGCAGCATTTTGAGACCGAAGATTTCGTTGCCCTCGAGTCGTTTCTGGAAAAACACCGCGAAAGCTTCAAGGTGATCGCCCGCAGCGCCCATCCATTGGAACGCCGGTTCAAAGGCGGGACATTCGACTCGTTGGAAACCTATGCCGACGTGGGGGGCATCCGCTATGCCCGCAACAAGATGATCAAGCTGGCAAAAAGCAGCAAACACTTGAGCATTGCCCGGCAGCAGCGGTTCAACCATGCTCCGCAGATGGATCTTGAACAGATGGGAGTGATCGTCATGCCCTATATCGACGGATCCAGCGTAATGGCCAAGATCATTGGCGGCAACTGGGAGTTCGGATATTGTCGGGACCGCATTCACAAGGTGCAAAGCGAACCTTACATCACCCGGACCCCCCATGACCGGCGGCTGGTCCAGCTGTCAAAGAAGATTCAGACGTATCTGGGATTTCGATGCGAGATCGAATACATCATTTCAGCCGACGGCGGCATTCACGTGGTGCAGGCCAAAGACATTTCCAGCATCGACATCCTGGAGGAAAAGGAGAGCCAGCGGTCCATCACATTAGACGGCATCCGGCGGATCCGCAAGCGGCGCAGCTACCGGGAGCGGCCGGTGTATGTGATGGACAATAAAGCCTTTTATATCGATATCATCTCCCAGTGTGAGGAGATGGTCAGCGAATGTGCCACGCGCGGCAAGCCGGATATTGCCCAGATCATCGATTCCATCAACGCCTATGAGGCGGAATTCGAGGCGTTTGCCCTGCGCCATCAGCGATACGCGGTGCTCGGGCTCGCCATTCAGGATCCGGCCGATCTTTACCAGATTGCCAGCCATTACCTGGACGACACCCCGGAATTGCAGGCGGAACTGTCCAAAGCCCTGCACAACAACCTCTACCAGATCGATATATTCCTGTCTGAAGCCGACACGCTGATTGCCAAGGACAAGGTCCGGATCAATCTGTGCAGCCACGATGCATACGGAATCGACACGGTTCGCAACCCCCTGTGGACCGTATACTGGTATGTGGATCGCCACGACGACGTGGTTCGCGAATTTAAGCGGATCGGCTTTAAGACCGGAGACACTGTCGGTATCGACATCGATGTTGAAGACAAGCCAACCGTATACCGCCAGTAGCTGTCAAGGATCGAGAAAATCCTTAAGATTGATCACCTTTCCCTGTTCATCCCCGTTTTGTCCCAGGTCCTGTATGGTGCCTTCGCGTTTCTTTTTACGGACCTGGTCCATGATCCCCGCGAGTTTGGGATTGGCGGTCATCAGCTTTTGAATCTGAATCTCAAGGGCTTCCCAGTCGGCTTCCAGCGCGTCCGTCTTCAACGAAAAGGATGCCATGTCGGTAAGCAGTCGGACCAATTGAAGCATCATGCCATGGTGGGTGATGCCCTGCAGGTAGGCGGGACAGTGGCCCCAGAGGCTGGCACCGGCCACCGCGCGCTTTCGGCAGGCCTCCAGAATGATCGTGTGGATGGCGCTGGGGCCGTGATAATTGATCGGAATCACCCGATGCCGGCTGACCACGCCTTCAAAATCGCTGCCGGTGGTCACGGCCGAAATAATCCGGTCGGTGTGCAACACATTGTCGAACATACTGCCCAGGGTAATCACGCCCGGGGCCCCGAGCCGGTGAGCCAGATCCACTAACTCCCGGGAAAACCGGTACCAGTTCAGGCTGGGTTCGTCGGCGATCAATACGACCAGATCGTTTTCACCGGAAGTGGTTTCGATGGCGAAAAAGCGTCCTCCCGGGGGGGTGATCGATTTCATTGCACCGGTTTCGATCCTCACTACCGGGCGGCTTGCGTCATAACGATAGCAGGCGTCGGGTTCCATATGGCCGATGGAAGCGGCCTGGAGGGTATCCACCAGATAGGCAGCAGTGGCGGCCGACACCTCGAGTGCATTGCCCCATCCGCGGAAACCGATGATAAACATCGGTTCTGCAAGGGTGGGCATCGTCTCCAATCGGAAGGTTTGGTATTCCATACGCTTCATTCTAACCCATCTTTAGCAGATATGATCGTAATTATCCCATTTTCGGAGGGAATCGGTTGGCTGTCAATACCCAAATCCAGATGTGTTATAACAAACCCATCCGGATCAGCCTTCTTTTTTATAGAGTTCCGGATAGAGCCGATGGGCGCATTCAGGACAAATGCCGTGGGTGAAATTGGCCTCGGAATGGCTGGCGATGTAGTCCTCGATCTGCTGCCAGGTGCTGTCGTCTTTGCGGATTTTCTTGCAGGAGGCGCAGATGGGTAACAGGCCGCTGAGGGTTTTGACCTCCTTGAGGGCTTTTTGCAGTTGGGCGATCAGTGTTTCCCGCTCTTTGGCCGCCTGGTGCTTGACCACGGCAATTTCAATGGCGGACCGCAGTTCATTGATGTCGTAGGGTTTGATGATATAACCGTACGGGTGGGTCTCGATGGCCCGCTTGAATACCTGCTGGTCGGAAAGGCAGGTCATATAGATGATGGGCACATCCGAACCTTCGGCGATTTTTGCGGCGGCTTCGATTCCGTTCATTTCTCCTTTGAGCAGGATATCCATGGTAACCAGGTCCGGGTGGTGCCGGTAGACTCCGCTGATGGCATCGAGCCCGGTTTCGGCGCTGCCGCATACGTGGTAGTCCATGCTCTCCAATCGGGCGGTGAGAACAGTGGATACATTAGGGTCATCCTCTACCACCAGAATACTTATCTGTCGATGCATGGCGTACCTCGCGTTGGCTATGGCGTTCGATACTGCAATTATTGCGCTTGGGATGCCCTTTTGTGCACAGGCATATCCGGTATTCTTACCCTCGTGACTCCCAAAAAATAGGGATGTTTTTTCAACTGTCCAGCAATATCCGGCCAGGCCAGATCAACAGCGACAGCGAGCGCACTCCCCGCCGCTTGCCGTGGGGAGGGCTCAATTCAACGCTCCGCCAATTCAGAATCGATTGCCGGTAATATTCAAAAGCAATTTTCCTGCCACTGTGGTGGGTTGGGAGAATCTTTGGCTTCGATGTTTCTATATATAAGAACAAAAAGTCCTTGACACCCCATTCAAAAGTCCTTACACATCTCTTATTCAGGGTCGTGGAACCAAACACGGCCTTTTTTATTGGAAAGAGGAAGACAGATGAAATTGAAGGAATTTCCAAGCCGGGACCGGTTTGATGCGTTAGCCCGCACCTGTAATGTGATTCCCGTTTGCCGTGAGATTCTGGCCGACATGGAGACGCCGGTTTCCCTGTTGAAAAAATGCTACGACGACGGCGGCAAGGGACCGGGAACACCGCTTTTTCTGCTGGAGAGTGTGGAGGGCGGTGAAAAATGGGGGCGTTACAGCTTTCTGGGCACGTCGGCCCGGACCCACGTCAAAGTTTTTGCCGATCAGGTGACCATTGCCGAGAACGGCCGGGAAAAGCGAATCCTCCACGGCGGCGATCCCCTGAGCACCCTGAAAGCGTTCATGGGCCGTTTTCAGCCGGCGGAAATGGCTGAGCTTCCCCGGTTCTGGGGCGGTCTGGTCGGTTATCTCACCTACGAAATGGTTTCATTTTTCGAGCACATACCCAATCGCTTGCCGGCGGACACCCCCATGGCCCACTTTATCCTCGGCGACGAACTGCTTATTTTCGACAATATTCGCAACACGATGATCTGTGTGGCCATCGCCTTTACTGACGGAAATCCGGATGCCGCAGGCGCCTATGATGATGCCATGACGCGGCTGGACGCCATGGAACGGCGTATGGCCACCAGTGTCGGCGGTGCTGTGGCAACGGGCGCCGCTGACAGCCCGGCCATGGTCCCGCTGCTGGCGGAACAAACATTCAGAGAGCGGGTGGCCAGCGTAAAAGACCACATCCGGCAAGGTGACGTGATCCAGGCAGTCATCTCCCAGCCCTTTCAATGCAGCGCGCCCGGGGACATCATTGCGATCTATCGGGCCCAGCGTTATGTGAACCCGTCTCCGTACCTCTACTTTTTTCATTTCGACGAGATGGCCCTGGTGGGATCCTCACCGGAGACCATGGTGCGCCTGGAAAACGGCGTGGCCACCCTGCGACCCATCGCCGGTACCCGACCCCGGGGAGCCAGCGAACAGGCGGACCGGGCGTTGGCCTCGGAACTGCTGGCCGACGAGAAGGAGCGGGCCGAGCATTTGATGCTCGTGGACCTGGGGCGAAACGACCTGGGCCGGATCGCCCGGACCGGCACGGTCCAGGTGACGGATCTGATGGTGGTGGAGCGTTACTCCCATGTCATGCACCTGGTTTCCAACATCAACTGTGATATTGAGGATGGATACGATGCATGGGACTTGCTGCGGGCCTCCTTTCCTGCCGGCACCCTTTCCGGTGCACCCAAAGTGCGGGCCATGGAGATCATCGACGAACTGGAACAAAGCCCCCGGGGGCCATATGGCGGCGCCGTCGGATACGTCTCTTTCAGCGGCAACATGGACCTGGCCATTACCATCCGGACCGCTTGCATCGAAAACGGGACGCTTACCGTAAGGGCCGGGGCGGGAGTCGTGGCCGACTCGGATCCGGAAAGCGAGCGGCTGGAGACCGTCAACAAGGCCATGGCCATTCAACGGGCCCTCGAACTGACTCGCCAAGGGCAACGGGTGGAGACAACACCATGATTCTGATGATCGACAATTACGACTCTTTCACCTATAATCTGGTCCAGTACCTCAAGCAGATCGGCGTGGGGGTGGAGGTGAAAAGGAACGATGCCGTCAGCGTGGATGAAATCGCAGCGATGGCTCCACAGGCCATCGTGATTTCACCGGGGCCGGGCCGCCCGGAGTCTGCCGGTATTTCCGTGGATACGATCAGGCGGTTTTCCGGTCAGATACCGATCCTCGGCGTTTGCCTGGGCCACCAGTCCATCGCCCATGTCTTCGGCGGCCGGGTGATTGGCGCCAGGCGGCTGATGCACGGTAAGACCTCGGTCATCACCGGTGATGGCAAGGGAATCTTTGCCGGTATCAAACAGCAATTTCAGGCCATGCGTTACCACAGCCTGGCGGTGGAGAAGGGCAGTTTGCCCGACTGTCTGGCGGTGACCGCCACCGCGGAGGACGGCGAAATCATGGGGATTCGGCATCGGTCCCACGTCACCGAGGGAATCCAGTTTCACCCTGAATCCATCATGACCCCGCTGGGAAAGCGGTTGCTGCGCAATTTTTTAAAACTGATTTAGGTGTTAAGGGAGGAGAATTAAGCCATGTTCAAGGATCACCTGGCAACCATCATCCGCCGAACCGATTTAAACCAATCCCAGATGGCGGAGATGATGTCTGACATTTTTGACGGCAAGACCACCGATGCCCAGGTGGGCGCCATGATGGCAGCACTGGCCACCAAAGGGGAAACCGTTGAGGAACTGGCCGGCGCGGCCCGGGCCATGCGCAAAAAGGCCCACCGCATTCAGGCCGCTGCCATGCCGGTCGTGGACACCTGCGGCACCGGCGGGGACGGGCTCAAAACATTCAACATCTCCACCACCACGGCATTTGTCGTGGCCGGTTGCGGGGTGATCGTGGCCAAGCACGGCAACCGCAGTGTCTCGTCCGCGTGCGGCAGCGCCGATGTGCTGGAAACCCTTGGAATCAAGCTGGATACAGACCCGGAAGTGGTCGAAGAGGCGGTCCAGGAGATCGGCATCGGCTTTCTCTTTGCTCCGCTCTACCACAGCGCCATGCGGTTTGCTGCCAAGGCGCGGACGGAGGTGGGCCTGCGAAGCATATTCAACATGCTGGGACCGCTGACCAATCCTGCCGGCGCCAATTGCCAGCTGCTGGGCGTCTTCGCTCCCCAGCTTACCGAGATGTTCGCCGAGGCGCTTCGCCTGTTAGGCGCCAAAAGTGCATTCGTGGTTCACGGGCATGACGGGCTGGACGAAATTTCCGTGTGCGCCCCCACGCGCGTCTCCCAACTGGAGGACGATATGATTCGTACCTATGACATCTATCCCGAGCAGTATTTCGGCCGACTGGCCGAGCCGGACCAGATGACCGGCGGCGACCCAGATGAAAATGCGGCCATTACCCGCATGATCCTGACGGGAGAAAAGGGCCCCAAGCGGGACGTGGTGTTGCTCAATGCCGCCGCCGCACTGGTGGCCTGCCGGAAGGCCGCAGACCTGAAGACGGGCATCGCCCTGGCCGAACAGGCCATCGACAGCGGCGCCGCCATGGCGAAGCTTGAGGCATTGGTTGCCTATACCCGTGACAACGGATAACCGGTCTACGGTTTCGGAAAACGTCCGATATCCGCGTTACGCTTCATCCCTCGTCACTGCGGAGTACTTTCAGTACACCTCATTCCTCGGGATTTGCAAGCCTTGATCTCAAACGTCTTCCAAAACCGTCTTAACAAAGTAAAACGCCATGATTGCAATGTTCATCTACCGCTCAACTCAGGGGTAGTTATTTATGACGACCGATTTTCTTACTCAGATTGTTCAACAGAAGGGACGCGAGATTTCGCAGGCCAGAAAAGTGATCGCCGAAGGCCGGCTGGCTGAGCTGGCCCGGCAGCGATCGGATTTCCGACCCTTTTTTGAGACGCTCTCACGACCGGGTGCCGCCGGGGTGAACATCATCGCCGAAATCAAGCGGGCGTCACCATCCAAAGGTGACATCCGTCATGATCTGGATGCTTCCCGGACCGCTGCCCGGTATGAGAAAGGGGGGGCAGCGGCCGTCTCGGTGCTCACCGATTCCACCTACTTCAAGGGGAGCCTTGAGGATCTGGCTGCGGCACGATCCGCCTGCCGGCTGCCGGTTCTGAGAAAAGAATTCATCATCAGCAGCTACCAGGTGTACGAAGCGGCGGCGGCCGGCGCGGATGCCATTCTGCTGATCACCAGAATTCTCACCGCGGAAAAATTGGACCGGCTGTACGCCCTGTGCCGTGACCTGGGCATGGAGGCGCTGGTGGAAATCCACACCCCGGAGGATGCCCGCACCGTCGCCGCCTGCGGTGCCCGCCTGGTGGGCATCAACAATCGCAACCTGAGCACCTTTGAAACGGACATCGCCATCGCCATGGATCTGGTCGCCCGCCTGGCACCGGGCCAGGTGCCCGTGGCGGCCTCCGGCATATCCAGTCCGGCGGACATTCAACGGAATCTGAAGGCCGGGATTTTCAACTTTCTGGTGGGAGAAAGTATCGTCCGGTCTGATGACCCGGTCCGGTTCCTGCGTGAGTTGACGGGGGTGAAATCCTGTGTGCCGTCCCCTGACAGCGGTGCCGCATGACTGCTGGACCTGCCATGAACCGCCTTCATCCCCAGGTGAAGATTTGCGGGTTGACCCGCCCCCATGAGGCTGCCCACTGTGTTCGTCTGGGTGCCGATGCCATCGGCGTGGTCTTTTATTCAAAAAGTCCGCGCCATGTCACCGCGGACCAGGCCAGGGAGGTGGTGGGAGCACTGCCGGAAACGGCGGCTGCCGTGGGCGTGTTCGTTGACGCCACTTTTTCCTATATCATGGCGCGGGTCGAACGCTGCGGGCTTTCCATGGTGCAGCTTCACGGCCGGGAATCGGCACGTCTGGCGGCCCGGTTGAAAGCAGAGGGGGTGGGTGTAATCAAAGCCCTGTTCGTCGACGGCAGGCCGGGGTTCGACGATGCACCGGAATTCGATGTCGCCGGCTATCTGGTGGAGTGCGCCAAGGGCCCGCTTCCCGGCGGCAATGCCATGGCCTGGGACTGGGGCGCGGCCAGAGATTTCGGACACCGTCAACCGCTGGTGCTCGCCGGGGGCCTTTCCCCGGGAAATGTTGCCGAAGCTGTCCGTGCGGCCCTGCCGGCGGCCGTTGACGTCAGCTCAGGCGTGGAGATGTCGCCGGGGAGAAAGGATTCGGACAGGGTCGCGCGGCTGATCGCAGCTGTTCACGGCACCGCGGATCAGTATGCGGCTAAGCCGATCAAGGCGGTGTTTCGCCCGAAAGGAAAGCGACACGATGCCTGACCGGGAAGAGAAACTGGTTGTTCCTCACCGGCAGCTGAGCCCCGAGGCGCTCTCCGGGCTCATCGAGGAGTTCGTGACCCGCGACGGCACTGATTCAGGGTACACCCGGGGCTCGCTGGCGGAAAATGTGGCCATGGTTCGCCGCCAGCTGGATGCGGGGCAGGCGGTGGTTGCCTTCGACAATCTGACGAAGACTTGCAACATCGTCTCGGTAGAAACTCTGCGGGAGAACGCCGAAGAATCTAAATGCAAATCTTCCTAATCTTGAAAATGGTAGATTGTGGTTCAGATCAAGGCTGCAGGCTTATTGCAACCGCAGGCGTAGCAGCGCTACGTCGAGGATAGCGCTGAAGCTTCACTGCGTGCTCAATAAGACGAAAACGCAGATCTGGGCCGCAAGATGCCATTTTGGGGAATCATACGGAGAACGAAATCATGAAATATATCGGCGCCCATGTAAGCGCATCCGGCGGCGTGGAGAACGCACCGCTGAACGCTAAAAAGATCGATGCCACCGCCTTTGCCCTGTTCACCAAAAACCAGCGACAGTGGGCTGCCAAGCCGTTGACCGATGAATCGACCCGCCGTTTCAAGGAGAACTGCACGGCTGCCGGATACTCCCCGGACCAGATCCTGCCCCACGACAGCTACCTGATCAACCTGGGTCACCCCGAGCCGGCTGGGCTTGAAAAATCAAGGAATGCCTTTATCGATGAAATGAGCCGCTGCGAACAGCTGGGATTGAAATATCTCAACTTTCATCCGGGCAGCCACCTGAAGAAGATCACCGAAGAGGCATGCCTGACCCGGATTGCAGAATCCATCAACCTGGCCCTGGCGCAGACACATGGCGTGACGGCGGTTATCGAGAACACCGCCGGCCAGGGCACCAACATGGGTCACCGTTTCGAGCACCTGGCCGCCATCATCGACGGGGTTGAAGACAAGACCCGGGTGGGGGTCTGCCTGGACACCTGCCACACTTTTTCGGCGGGGTATGACCTGGTCACGCCGGACGGTTACGAGAAGACCCTGGCGCACTTCGACGACGTGGTGGGTTTCGCCTTTTTGAAAGGCCTTCACCTGAACGACGGGAAGAAGACCATGGGCAGCCGCGTGGACCGCCATGAGAGCCTGGGCCAGGGCACGCTGGGACTGGATGCCTTTCGAATGATTATGAACGACCGCCGCTTCGACGGGATTCCCATAATCCTGGAGACTCCGGATGACAGCCGCTGGGCCGAAGAGATACAGATGCTGAAAGGGATGATCGAATAGACTGGAGAAATTACCCAACTTTCGCCCTTTACAAAGTACCATTTGAGAACTATCATTTTACCAAATGGTACTTTTAAATGGTGAGGTGGTCATGTACGGCGTATCCATCGGTATAAAACCAGAGAACACAACCCAGTTGATCGCCCGGATCAAAAAAGGGTTGCCACTGAAGACATTCGGGCAGCTGTGCAAGAATCTGGCGGTTCCGGAAAAAGAGCTGTGCCGGATTTTGAAAATCCCGTTGAGCACCCTGGCCCGGCGTAAAAAAAGCGGATCACTCTCGTTTGAAGAGTCCGAACGGGTGTTCCGCATCGCCCGGCTCTATGACAAGGCGGTGGAGGTGTTCAAGAAACCTGAATTCGGACGCAAGTGGCTCAAAGAGGCGGCCTGGGCCCTGGGGGATGTGGCGCCCCTGGATTATGCCGACACCGAACTGGGTGCCAAGGAGGTGGAGGATCTGCTGGGACGCATTGAGCATGGGGTGTTTACGTGACCCTGACGGCCTGGCGGATTGTCGAAACCAGGTATCAGAACAGAGCCTTCAGCGGCGATGGTGCCAGGCTTTTCGGCGGGCGCTGGAACAGCAAGGGCCAGGCCGTGATCTACACGGCCGGTAGTCTGGCGCTGGCTTGCATTGAAATGGTCGTCAACCTGCCTTCCCCCAAGCTGCTGGAAGCCTTTGTCCGTATCCCCGTATACTTCGATGCAGATCTGGTGGAAAGTCTGCCGCCGGATCAATATCCCCGAAACTGGCAACACCGCCCCATTTCACCTGAGACCAAGGCCATCGGTGACCGTTGGGTCAAGCAACTGCGATCGCTTGTACTGAAGGTGCCCAGTGTTGTGGTCCCCGAAGAGTTCAACTACCTGATCAATCCGACCCATCCTGACTTTGCCAAGATCGAAATCGGGCGGCCGGTGGTATATCACTTTGATCCACGTTTAGCGAAATAGCATCAATAGGCCATTTCCGAGCCAATCACTTCCCGGCCAACCTCTATACCCCAAGCATGCCCAAGCACGATCCCAGAATTTCCAGACAGCAGTAAAAAGTTTCAGCAGGCCAGACGTGTGCGTAAGACGTACTACAGGACTCGTCGAAAAGGCCGATATAAGGGTTGGATTTTACCGTTTGGCACTTATCTTGACCACAAAGCGATTTTCTCTTTGATTGACGTCAGCGTCTCAGTGCTTGATCCTTCAACCTTTGCAGGTGACACTAATATGGACATGCAACCGCAATTTGAAACCATCGTTGGCCAGGTTGGGCAGGTCGTGCTGGGCAAAGAAGAACAGATCCGCATGGCCCTGACCTGCCTGTTTGCCGGCGGGCATCTGCTCATCGAGGACATCCCCGGCATCGGCAAAACCACGCTGGCCAAGGTGCTCTCCCGGTGCATGGGCCTGAAGTTCAGGCGGGTTCAGTTCACCAGCGACATGCTGCCCGGCGACATCCTGGGCAGTTCCATTTTCGACCAGAATACCGGTGCTTTTGTCTTTCACCCGGGGCCGGTATTCACCCAGGTGCTGCTGGCCGATGAGATCAATCGGGCCACGCCCAAAACTCAGAGTGCCCTGTTAGAGGCCATGGAGGAGGGGCAGGTTACCAGCGACGGCAAGACGCGCGGGCTATCCGCCCCCTTTTTTGTCATCGCCACCCAGAACCCCATGGAATTGTCCGGCACCTTTCCGCTGCCCGAATCCCAGTTGGATCGGTTTTTGATGCGCATCGAACTGGGCTACCCGGATCGTGAGGCCGAGCGGCGTCTGCTGGGCGGGGACCGTGAGCAGCGCCTGGCCTTGAAGGACATGCAACGGTGTTTGTCCCCTGAGGATGTGCTGGCACTCCAGCGACAGGTAGACCAGGTGCACGTGGCCGACGCCTTTTTGAACTACCTCCAGGACCTGCTTGATTTTACCCGTAACGACAAACACTTTCACATGGGCCTCTCACCACGTGCAGGTCTGGCGTTGGTGCACGCAGCCCGCTCCTGGGCCTTTATCAGCGGCCGGGACTACGCCCTGCCCGAAGACATCCAGGCCGTATTGATCAGCGTGGTCGGGCACCGCCTCAGATCCCGCGATGACCTGGCAGAGATCCCGGCGCGACGGCTGGAAACCCTGTTTCAAGAGGTGGCTGTACCGTGACCTCCGCCATTGCCCGCACCTTTTACCGCCTTGTGGGCGGCAACACGACCGTTCCCGTGGTCCTGGGCCTGCGCAACATCTATATTCTTCCCACGGGCTACGGCATGCTTTACCTGACGGTGCTGGGGGCCATGCTGATCGGGTCCGTCAACTACAACAACAACCTGGGCTTTCTGCTCACCTTTCTTCTGGGCAGCCTCGGGTTGACGGCCATGATGCACACCTACAGCATGCTTTACCGCCTGCGCCTGGTATCGGCTACGGCAATGCCGGTATTTGCCGGTGAGTCCGTGGACGTGGACCTTCGGGTTGCCGATGTGGACCAGCCGCGAACCGGCATTCACTGGTATTTCAAAGCGGCGGATCGTATCCGGACTGATCTCAGACCCAAGCAACCAGGCCGGATCATGGTTCGCGCACATACAGGCCATCGAGGGCTTTTTGATCCGGGATGGCTGCGCATCGTTTCCGACTATCCCTTGGGATTGTTCCAGGCCTGGGCGCGGATCAACACCGGCCTGCAGTGTCTGGTCTACCCCCGACCCATTTCTGCGGCTCCCCCTGAAGGCACGACCGTGTCGGCTCACCGAAAAGGCGACATCGATCAAACGGCCGGCGTCGAGGATTTTGTGGGACTATCGGCCTACCAGCCCGGCGATTCGCCCGGGCGAATCCACTGGCAGGCCTATTCGCGGGGCCGGGGGCTTCACACCAAAACCTTTGCCGGCCAGGCCGGCGCCGGCCTGATGTTGGATATCGATGACATCAAGGGCGACGATACAGAAAGAAAACTCTCCATCCTCTGTTTCCAGATTCTCCAGGCTCATCATCAGCGACGCAGCTACGGCATGCGATTGGCCGGACAAACTTTTCCTGCCGCCAACGGAAGGGTTCATCGGGATCGATGCCTCCGGGCGCTGGCCCTATACGGAAACGGCTGAGCCATGCAACGTCAGCCCATTCGTCCGTTGCTCCTTGCCCTCGCGGTGGCCATTGCACCCCTGGTGCTTCAACTGCCGTGGTGGGCCGTGGGGTGGTGTGCGGTTTCGTGGGGATATCTGCTCTTTCGGGAAAATCGCGGATGGCCCGCGGTGTCACGAGGCGTCCGATTGGCGATCTTCATCGTGGGTATGACGGCGGTGCTGATGTTCGCCGGCCTGCGGTTTGACGGCGGGGATTTTATCGCCCTGCTGGCCGTGATGGCCGGTATCAAACCCCTGGAGATCCGAAGCCGGCGGGACAGCATGGTGACGGCCTTTCTGGCCTACTTCCTGACCATCACCAGTCTGTTTACCTTTGAAAACCTGTCCATGACGCTCTACCTGTTCGTGTCGGTCTGGACCACCACCGGCGTGCTGATTCATGTGAATGACCCCACTGGTGCAATCGGCCGGCAGCTGCGTTTGGCAGCGCGGTTGATTCTGGTGGCGCTTCCGCTTATGGTGCTGCTTTTTCTTCTCTTCCCGCGGCTGTCTGGCAGTTTCTGGGGATCCCCGTGGGCCAAGCAAAGCCGGTCCGGTTTTTCCAGCAGCATGCGCATCGGCGATGTGTCCCGACTGGTGCTGGTCGACGAACCCGCCTTTTCGGTGACGTTTGACTCACTGGTCCCTGATGCCGACCGGCTCTATTGGCGGGGCATCGTTTTCCAGCGCTTTGACGGTAACGGCTGGTATCCGGACAGTCGCCAGGCAACCCGCCCGGGCAGTGTCGGCGGCACGGATCTGTCCCGCTACACGGTAATACTCGAACCTCACGGCCAGCGGTACCTGTTCGCTTTGGACCTGCCGGTGACGGCCAATCCCGTGGCCACCATCATGGACGATCACACCCTGATGGCCCGTCGACCCATCTGGCAGCGTTTTCATTACGGTGCTGCATCCTTTCTGGACTCCCTGCAGAATTCTGCAGACGATCCCGGTGAAGCCTACCTGCAACTGCCACCGAACCGTAATCCACAGACCCTTGCAATAGGCAATCGGTGGGCCCGGATCCACGCCAGGCCCGAGGACGTGGTGGCGGCAGCCCTGGCGTTTTTCAAGGAGAATGGTTTTTCGTATACCCTGCGTCCGGACCGGTTGGGGATTCACGCCGTGGACGATTTTCTTTTGGTCAGCCGGAAGGGATTTTGCGAGCATTTTGCGACCGCCTTTACCGTGCTTATGAGGGCTGCCGGTGTGCCGACACGAATCGTAGGCGGTTATCAGGGCGGCAGGTGGAATGCTTTGGGGGAATTTCTGACGGTGCGCCATTCCGATGCCCACGTCTGGTGCGAGGTGTGGCTGGCGGGGCAGGGATGGGTGCGCGTGGATCCGACCTTCACAGTGGCCCCCGACCGTATCGACGCCGGTATTGAACGCGCCCTTGCCGGAGAAGAGCTGCTCTGGTTTCTCGGTCGTTCCCGGGGCGATCTGTTGGCGCGCTTGACCGAAACCGTTCGTCAGACCTGGGAGGCCGTGAATACCCGCTGGAACATGTGGTTCATGGGCTTTTCCGCCGAAGATCAGATCGCTCTGCTGAGACGAATAGGTATCTTTGCTGGACGGCAAAGTGGTTGGCTGCTGTTTACGGTGTTGCCGCCGCTGTTTATCGCCGGCGTGATCTTACTGGGCGGCATGCGGAAAAAAGAAATCCCCAAACCGATTGAAGACAAAGCACTGAAGGTTTATGGACGTTTTCTGGACAAAATGGCGAGCGCCGGCATTCCCAAAGCATCTCACCAGGGGCCCTTGGACTATGGCCGCTTGGTGATGGATCGGCATCCTGCACTCGAGCGGGAGGTGGATGCGATCATTGGATGCTACATCGGTCTGCGATATGGCCATGGGGGCGCTGTGGACCTGTTGAAGGCGTTTCGTCTGCGGGTGCGGCGTTTCAACCCGCGACGGGCGATGGCTGCCGGCGGGCGGAGGGTGGAGGGCGGAGGGCTGAGGACTGAGGACTGAGGACTGAAGTCGGAGGTCGGTGAAGCCAGAGACCGGAGACCAGAGACCAGAGACCAGAGACCAGACTTCAGTCCATGGACAGATCATCCGGCGGCGCCAATGATCCCCGGTGAATGGCCGAATCGCCGAATCGCTCGGCAATCCGGTCCACGGCCCGGTCAATTTTTTCCCATCCGGTCTCTTTTTTTTCAATGCCTGGAAACAGACACGCCTGCTGGGGTGTGGTGTCGGCAATCAGTGCCGATGCCCCCACGCCGATTAGCCGGACCGCCTTGTCTATAGATTGATTCGCCATCAGGGCCTCAGCCGTGCGGTAAATGGTTTCCGAGGACTGGCTGGGGTGGGCCAGGGTGACGCTGCGGGTCGTCTGCTTGAAATCCGTGTCTTTCAGTTTCAATGTGATCGTCCGGGCCAGAAATCTCTGGCGACGAAGTTGGCGGCCCACCTCCTGGCTCTGTGCCAGAAGGTTTTGCTTCAACCGTTCCCGGTCGCGGGTGTCGGCCGCCAAGGTCCGTTCCGTTGAAATCGATTTGGTGGGGGAGTGGGGCGTGACGGTGGCTTCGTCTTGTCCGTGGGCAAGACCCACCAGGCGATGACCGAATTTGCCCAATCGATCCACCAGAACGGTCCGTCTGATTTTTCTCACGTCTCCCAGTGTGACGATGCCCATTTGCCTGAGCTGCTGATGGGCATGCTTGCCCACACCCGGCACTTTTTCCACGGGCAGGGTGGCGATGACACCGGAAACGCTTTCCCGGCCGATGATGGTCAGGCCGTCCGGCTTTTGCATGTCCGAGGCAATTTTGGCCAGGAACTTCAAGGGGGCAATGCCGATGGAACAGGTCAGGTTCACCTTGTTCCTTATGTCGGTTTTAATGGCGCAGGCCATGTCATGGGCCGCACCGTAAAGCCGGCTGCATCCGGTCGCATCCAGGTAGGCTTCATCGATGGAGACCTGTTCAACGATCGGCGAATAGCGGTCAAGGATTGCCATAATCGATCGGGACACCTCGCTGTAGCGGCCCCTGCGGGGGGAGACGATAACCAACCGTGGGCAGCGCTGTCTGGCCATGAACATGGGCATGGCGCTGTGGATGCCATAGCGGCGGGCCTCATAACTGGCGGCTGCCACGACCCCCCGGCCCGAGTCGCCGCCCACGACCAGAGCTTTTCCTTTCAGTTCCGGGTGGTCCAACTGTTCCACCGAGGCAAAAAAGGCATCCATATCAATGTGCAGAATCATAAACTTACTTTACCGGTTACCTTGTTTCCTTTCAAGACGTGTTCCGTGTTTCAGGGGGCCTGAGCATATCATAAAAAGAAAATGATCAACATCGGTTTCCGGGGTTGTCAGAGGTTACAAAAATGTTGTAAATAGGGATCTGTCATACATTTTTTGAGTTTCATTGCGAGGTAAAATAAAGGAAAAAAATGAAAGCCATCGAACAGGTCACCCTTTTTTACGAGATATCCAATGCCTTAAACGAGCATCTGAACCTGAAAAAATCCATGTACAAGGTGCTGGATATCCTCTCCACATCCATGCAAATGGAGCGTGGAACCATCTCAATTCTCAATCCTCTGAGAAACGAAATCAACATCGAGGTCGCCCACAGCCTTTCCAAAAGTGCCATGGAGCGGGTGAAATACAAGCTGGGCGAGGGGATCATCGGCCGGGTGATCGAAACCGGCGAGGCCGTGGCCATTCCCAAAATCAGTGAAGAACCCCTGTTTCTTAACCGGACCGCCTCGCGCAAAATCAAAGGCATGGGTGAGGTCTCTTTTATCTGTGTCCCGGTGCAAAAAGGCAAACGGGTGGTGGGCGCCCTGAGTGTGGACAGAGCCTACGATCCCGAATACCCCCTGGAGGAAGGCACCAAACTGCTTTCCGTGGTGGCCACTATGCTGGCCCGCCATGCCATCAACCTGGAAACCATCCACCTGGAAAAAGAAGCCCTGAGGGCGGAAAACAAGCGTCTGCGGGACGAACTGGAAAACAAGTACCGCATCAACAACATCATCGGCAACAGCAACAAAATGCGCGAAGTGTACCAGATGATCAGCCAGGTCTCACGCAGCAACGCCACCGTGCTGATCCGTGGAGAAAGCGGCACTGGAAAGGAACTGGTGGCCAACTCCATTCACTACAATTCCACGCGGTCGAAAGGGCCGTTCGTCAAAGTCAATTGCGCGGCCATTCCCAACAACCTCATCGAGAGCGAACTGTTCGGTCATGAAAGGGGTGCCTTTACCGGGGCGGTCAAACAGAAGCCCGGGCGGTTCGAACTGGCCCACAAGGGAACCATTTTTCTGGACGAAATCGGCAGCATCGAACCCGACGTGCAGGTTAGGCTGCTGCGCGTTCTGCAGGAGCGTGAATTCGAGCGGGTGGGGGGGCACAGGACCCTCAAGGTGGATGTTCGCATCATCGCAGCCACCAACAAGAACCTGGAACATGCCGTGGAGGAAGATTCCTTCCGCGGCGACCTGTATTACCGTCTCAATGTGTTTCCCATTTACATGCCCCCCTTGCGGGAGCGCAAGACGGATATCCTGCTGCTGGCGGACTTCTTTCTGGAGCGATACGCCGAAGAGAACGGACGGGAAGTCAAACGGCTCTCCACCCCGGCCATCGACATGCTCATGGTCTACCACTGGCCTGGAAATGTACGTGAACTGGAAAACTGCATCGAACGGGCCGTGCTGCTTTGCGAAGAGGGCGCCATCCACAGCTACCACCTGCCGCCCACGCTTCAGACGGGCAAGGAGAGCGATACCCTTCCTGATCTTTCTTTGGAGGATGCAGTGGGGGCCCTGGAAAAAGAGATGATCATTGACTCCCTGAAAAACACCCGGGGAAACATCACCCTGGCTGCGGAGATCCTCAAAACAACGGTGCGAAAATTTGCCTACAAGTCCAAGAAGTATGGGGTGGACTATCGTACCTACCGCTAGAAAAAGACTACGAATGTCCAATGTCGAACAAGGAACCGCAAAATGCCGAAGGAAGGAATGCTGTCTGATTTATTTGTCATTTGGGTTTTGGCTATTGTTTTTTGAAATCAAAAACAAGAATTTCAGGATTAAGATACAAAAAAGCAACCTAAGATGCCGCTTCGGGGTTGGTGCGGATGCGCCCGATAAGCACGGCCTCACCGCGGATGGCGTCGGCCAACTGCCGGGTGAGCGTTCCTTTCTGTGACCGGATCTGACCGGTCCCTTCGGATCGATTCACCAGCCAGGTGACGTACATTTTTTCTAGTGTAACGTTGACATCTGTCAGAACCTGGGCCATGCGTTCCCGGGCCTGCTTCAGCTCTTCGGTTTGGGAGGCAACGATCCCTCTCTGGTTGGGGAATTTTTTGCCGATGCGTTTCAGCCGGTCCAGTTCCCTGTCCATCATCACCAGGATGTCATCAAGCAGGACCATATTGCGGTAAAGGGACGTGGATACCCGGTCGTGGGTAAAACGAATCAACTCCCCCTTGACCTTCGTGGAAGCGAGTTTGGATCGAAGCGGCTCCTTTTTAAAGTACTTGTCGTAGGCCCAAAACCCCCCGCCACCGGCGAGGGCGAGCGCAAGCACCAGGGCGATGAGGATTCCGACGGCCCCACCGCTGGTATTGTTGATCGGGCTGATCGGACGTTGTCGTTTGGGGGCCATTCTTCTTTTCGAGGACATCGGTATCATTCGCCATTCCGGTGAAAACCAGGGTGAGGGTTTATCAATCAATTCGGCCGACAGTTTAAATAGTTGACAGTGTTTCACTACCAATATCGGCAGGTGACCGAAAACCTGTATTTTTTGGGCAACTTTTCCACCGATTGCCGGTTTTTGGATAACTGTCGGACCGGTTTTCCATTGACGAGATTTCTCTGGTTCAATAAGTCAAACGGGTAATTGATTTGATCACCGGTTTTCTTTCTATCACGATTATTACCAACTAGGAGAACGATATGCGTACCGCATTGACCATTGCCGGTTCGGATTCATCGGGAGGGGCCGGAATCCAGGCAGACCTGAAAACCTTTCAGGCGATAGGTGTGTTCGGAATGAGTGCCGTGACCGCTGTGACGGTACAGAATACACAGAAGGTATATGCCATTCAGGAGATGCGGCCGGAGATCGTTCACGGCCAGATCGTCTGCCTGTTCGACGATATCCCCGTCCATGCCGTCAAAATCGGAATGGTGGCCAGTGTTTCCCTGATCGAAGCCATCGCCGAGGCCCTGGGCCGCATTGAACGGCTCCCACCGGTGGTTCTGGATCCGGTGATGATTTCCAAAAGCGGGTACGCCTTGCTTCAGCCCGATGCCCAGGAGGCACTGGTCCGGCACCTGTTCCCGCTGGCCCGGGTGGTGACCCCCAACCTGCCCGAAGCAGAAGCCCTGCTGGGAAAAAAGATCACCGATATCGATGCCATGAAAACCGCCGCCCGCGAAATATCGGCATTGGGGGCGAAAATGGTCGTGGTCAAGGGCGGTCATTTAGGGCGGGGAAGCGCCACGGACGTGCTGTTTGACGGAGAGAAAATCAGGCTTCTGGAGAGCCGGCGGATCGACACAGTCAACACCCATGGAACTGGCTGCACCTTTTCGTCGGCCATTGCCGCCCACATGGCTCAAGGCGAGTCGTTTTTTGACGCCGTCACCCAGGCCAAGGCATACATTTCCGGGGCGATTGCAAATGCCTTGTCTTTAGGGAAGGGATGCGGTCCCACCCACCACTTTTTCGACCTGTATCGTCGGGCGGGAATGGGTGTCGGCTGAAGGGGAGGGCAAAACGCGCTCACCCTTCAGCACTGCGCCAGGAGCGCACCCATCCCTCAGCTATATGGCTGCTGCCAGTCGCGCCACTCTCCACGGTAGCTGCTGGCGCATTTCCTGCCCAGTCGCCGGTCCGCAGCGGCCCGGCGCTCGGGAATATGCCAATCGTAGGAGAGCATACGGCGGTCAATGCCGGTCCGCTGTTCGCAATGGGTCTGTCCGCAGACCGGTCTTTGTCTGTTTTCTTTGAGTCGCATGGCTTGCCTTCCTGGTTGAACACCAGTTAAAATCGATGTGACAGGCCCTTTAAAATGATTCGATCATACTCTATATTGTTGCCATAGTTTATAGTATCACATTATGTAGTGGCCGCAAAAACAATTTATAAATTGCCGGACAAATGTGCCACATTGAGCCCTCCCTGCGGCAAGCCGCTGGGAATCCTCACCGTAAGGATGACACTCGATTTCCAGTTCGCTCGCTAACCCCGCCGCAAGCGACGGGGCTATCGCTCGCTATCGCGGTCCAATCACCGCTGCATCGACTTGAGTTGCCAGTGATTGACTGCCTTGGCCAACCATCTGGGTCGAATGCGCCTTGCCGCCCATAATATTTTCAGTGCAACATGCTATCATGTCAGGTTGCCTGCAGTGATTTGTTGATTATGGTCAGGAAGCGACGCATCTTTAAATGGACCCATTGGAATGGGCTGTGGTCCATCCCGCTTTCGTTGAGGATGGTTGCAAAGAAGCAGCCACCGCCGCCGCCCCCGCCCCCGCCGCCGCCGGTGGTGGACGCCGTCGATGTTGTTGAAAGCCCCGCCGGGTCTACAATGATTCCGTTGGCAACGCCGTCGGCATCACCATAACCACCGTCCTTGACTTCAACGGTCACCCACCGGCGGTCTGCGGATATTGTCGCGTGATGGGAGTAATCCTGCCAGCCATTGACCGCATCGTACTTGATCCATGTGGCGCCGGCAGGTGCCGGATCGGAAAGGCCGATCGTCACCAGCGCCCGCTGGCCGGGTCGGTGAAGCACCAACTTGTACGCCAGCATGGCTGATGGCAGTTGGGCCGGCGTCGTCTCATCATTCTCCAATTCGTTCGGGTCGATCAGCATCATCTGTTCGATCTCTGCGACCGTCTCCTCGGATGCCACGACGAGGTCCGTGGGTTCGCTGCTGATGGCCGTGGATGAGAAAGCGCGGGTCACCTGGGCCTGGACCACGCCGCCCTCCTGGTCGTCGCTAATGCCGTTGCCATCAAGATCGCCTTCTGCGGGCTGCGTGGTGAAATACGCCCTGGCCGACCACGTGGACGCCCGTCCACCGGAGTCGAAGAAACGGACCCGCCAGCTATAGGTTCCGTCTCCGTTTAGCAGCAAAAGCGGTACCCTCAGCAGGTTAAGCCAGCGGTTGGTCACCACGTCCAGCAGGCAATTTGTCGAACCGTTGCGGTATACCTGCCACTGGGTAGCGATATGGGCATCCCCGTCGGCATCTGAAAAATCGCCGGCATCGAGCAGCGGATTGCGTTCCACTTTATAATGGGATTTCGGGAAAAGCACCTTAGGTTTCAGCGGCGCCGCTCCAACACCCCGGTCATCAGGCTCCAGACCGGCACGGAATTCATCGCGGTTGCTGATGCCGTCACGATCGAGGTCACGGTCGGCGTCATCGACCCGGGGGTCCAGGCCGAAGCGGGCTTCCCAGTCATCGGGCATGCCGTCGTCATCCTGCGTGGCGGGAGGAACGTAATGAACTTCATTGGAATTGGCGCTTTCTATGTTGCCCTTGTAAGCCCGGACCACGATGTAGTATTCGGTCTGGCCGTCGAGATTGGTGACAGTGCCGGTAACGCCGGCGCCTTCCCAAGCTGGTCGGTTGTAATTATAGGCTTGGCCGCTTTTTCTGGCGAACAACCGGTAACCGTCGGTGGCCGGACCACTGGGGTCCCAGCGGAGCGTCACACTGGCTGCCAGAACAGCAGTGGGTGTCGATAAGATGCAGAGGAAAGCAAGAATGGCACTGGTGTGGACAATTCGAAATAGAGCCGGTTTTTTATTCATGATCGAAGACGTTCTCCTGTTTCAGATTCAGTACAAATCAGAACCTATACCGGTTCGGCAGCTACGATGCTCTTGACTGCAATTGATTTGCCAGGCCGTCCACTCACATGGTTAAATGGTTATAAAATAATGAAAATATTGAATATAAGAAAACAAAACGATGTTGCCAGGTCTGCGATAGAGGAAAAAAAACAAACCGGAACGGGCAAAACTGGTGCTTTGATCGAGCGAAAACCGTAATTGGGTTGAAGAGGCAAGAGGGCGCGGGGGGTGTTACCGGATCATGCAATGCCTGACAAAGGGTTCGGCCAGGGTTTTCAAACGTTGCATCATTTCCGGTAAGAGGGTCGGGTCCCGCCGTTGGTTGAATTCGGGGTCGAGGCACTCGGCACGGCGGTTGAACGGCTGGAGCACATAGCAGTCGGCGCCCTCGATCGTTTTGGCGATGGATTCAACCGTGGTTTCGCTGACAAATGGTGCGGCACAGGTAGTGCGGAATTCATAGGCGGGGGCGGATTCCATGATGGTCCGGATGCTCGCTGTCAACCGTTCACGGATGTTGGGGTTTCGGCTGAAAGGGGCGTAGCTGTTTAACGGAGCCTTGATGTCCATGGCGATATAATCCACCAGCTGCTGGGTGATAAGCTGATGGAGCACACCTGGTCGACTGCCGTTGGTATCCAGCTTCACCGGGTATCCCAGCGCTTTGACGGCCCGGCAAAGATCAACGATACCCTTTTCCAGCGTGGGTTCTCCACCGGTGATGGCCACGCCTTCCAGCAGTCCCCGGCGGGATTTTAAAAAAGCTAAGATCTCTGTCAATTTAAACTGCGCCGGGTATTCGCCCCGGGCCAGGTCTGCGTTGTGGCAATAGGGGCAGATGAAATTACAGCCGGTGGTGAAAAGGACGCAGCTGATCTTGCCGGGAAAGTCGATAAAGGAGTTTTTCTGGAGGCCGGCCAGGATCATGTGTTGCTACACCGACCCCATTTGCCGCAGAGCATCATCGGTGCTCACTGGATCTATCGCTTCGATCGGGTCCTTCACCGGCGGGTTGCACCGGACATCTTCCTTCATGGCGACTGCGGCCGCTACACCCGGCTGCTCGAGTGGGATTTTAAATGGCCGTCGGCGGCAGTATTCCGCCTGTTTGCCGTCGTTCCATTGCTTGACCGGCCGCAGGTAACCCACCACCCGGGAGTAAACTTCCGTTTCACGGTTGCAGTGTGAGCAGCGGGTTTGTTCACCATTGAGGTAGCCATGTGACGGACAGATCGAAAAGGTGGGGGTCAGGGTGAAGTAGGGCAGACGGTAACTATCCGACACCTTACGAATCAGCGACTTTACCGTCTCGATGTCGGTGACCTGCTCCCCTAAAAACAGGTGCAGAACGGTACCGCCGGTGTATTTGACCTGCAAGTTGTCCTGAAGCATCAGCGTCTCAAAGATATCGTCGGTGTGATTCACCGGCAGTTGCGTGGAGTTGGTGTAATAGGGTACGGCTCCTTTTTGAACGTCTTCCTCGTTGGCGCACAGGATGTCCGAAAAGCGTCTCTTGTCGATCATGGCCAGGCGGTATGAGGTGCCTTCGGCCGGCGTGGCTTCCAGATTGAAAATATCTCCGGTGCGGTCCTGGATCTCGGTGATCATGGCCCGCAGTTCGTCCATGGTCTTCACGGCAAAGGCCTGGCCGCTGGCGGTGGTGATGTCCGTTCCCAGAAAGTTCAGACAGGCTTCGTTCATGCCCACGATACCGATGGTCGAAAAATGGTTTTTCCAGTAAAGGCCGGAGCGGTTCTTGATGGATCTCAAGTAGAACTTTGAATAAGGGTAGAGATTCTTGTCGGTAAACTGTTCCAGCACTTTGCGTTTGATGGTCAGGCTTTCAATGGCCAGGTCCACCTTGGCCTGGAGACTGTCGAAAAATTCGGTTTCATCCTTGGCCTGATGGCCGATCCGCGGGAGGTTGATGGTCACTACGCCGATGGAGCCGGTCAAGGGGTTGGCGCCGAAAAGGCCGCCGCCACGCTTGAGCAGCTCGCGGTTGTCCAGCCTCAGGCGGCAGCACATGGAGCGGGCGTCTTCCGGAGACATGTCTGAATTGACGAAGTTGGAAAAGTAGGGGATGCCGTATTTGCCGGTCATCTGCCAAACGGTTTCCAGGTTGGGGTTGTCCCAGTCGAAATCCTTGGTAATGTTATAGGTGGGGATGGGGAAGGTGAAGACGCGACCCTTGGCGTCGCCTTCGATCATCACTTCGGCAAAGGCCCGGTTAAAGGTGTCCATCTCCGACTGGAACTCGCCGTAAGTGGCTTTTTTATCCTTGCCGCCAATGATCACCGGGTGGTCCTTCAAGGTGCCCGGCACACAAAGATCCATGGTGATATTGGTGAAGGGTGTCTGGAATCCCACTCGAGTGGGAATGTTGATGTTGAAGACGAACTCCTGGAGGGCTTGCTTGACTCCGGCATAGCCCAGCTTATCATAACGGATGAAGGGTGCCAGCAGGGTGTCGAAGTTGGACAGGGCCTGGGCGCCGGCCGCCTCCCCCTGGAGGGTGTAGAAAAAGTTGACGATCTGTCCGAGTGCTGAGCGAAGATGCTTTGGCGGACCGCTTTCGACCTTGCCCTCGACGCCCTTGAACCCGTTTCGCAGGAGGTCGGTCAGATCCCAGCCAACGCAGTAGACCGACAGCAGGCTCAGGTCGTGGATATGAAGGTCCCCGTCGGCATGGGCCCGGCGTATTTCCGGTGGATAGATCTTATTGAGCCAGTATTCCGCGGTGACGTCTGATGAAATGTAGTTGTTGAGCCCCTGGAGGGAGTAGCACATGTTGCTGTTTTCTTTGATCTTCCAGTCCAGTTTGCGGATGTAGTGGTCCACCAGGTCCACCTGGGCCTCTGTGGCAATGCGCCGGATCTGGGCATGCTGCTCCCGGTAGATGATGTAGGCTTTGGTCGTTTTATAGTAAGGAGAGTCCAGCAGCACGCGCTCCACGATATCCTGAATCTCCTCCACCTCGGGGGTGGAACCCATGCGAAGTTCATGGGCCAGGGTCAGGACTCGCAGGGTCATCTTCTTGGCGTCTCGTTCCCCGAATTCTCCCGAGGCGTGACCGGCCTTTGCGATGGCTGCTGTGATCTTGGATGGGGCAAACTCGACAATTCGGCCGTCACGTTTTTTGATCTGCTCAATCACGGGCATCTCCTCGGGTGCAACATGCGCTTTTGGTGGTTTGAAACGACGAAAAAAGCCGCCGGCAGCCTTTTTTCAGGGCGTACAACACATCAGATAATTTCGGATATGCTGTAATTCCAGCCCCATGGACGACGAGGCGGTAAAGGGGTTCATACAACAAGATGTTGTTGTCTGTCAAGGCGCTTTTTCCATATCTTGTGGCTGTGGCTGGTTTGCGCAGGTGCGGCCAACTCGTTGTGTTTGCTTATAAAACCAACCCGTGGGAGATCGCTTGGTATAGCCGTTCAGCGAAAAAGGGGAAGTTTTTCCCGAACGCCTGCTATGGGTATATGTTGTGTTAAAAGCTGCTTGACATACAATATGTAGTGTGAGAAATGTATTTGCACGCTGGCGCGGCAGGGTTGCGGCATTGACTGTTTCCATCGTGTAGACCCTGTATGGTAGGTCCCCTTTTCCCCCGCGTGTCGTGCCGGCATTAAGTCCGATTCGGTCAGGATTCCCACACCAGAGAAACACCGACACCGTCACTAGTAGGTGCTTGGGGTTTCTTTTTCCCGCAGAATCCGGAGTCGGAAGAAAACCGCCTTAAACCCGAAAGGTTGCAAGCGGAACCATGGTTCTGGATCCGGGTAGTACGTCCGTAAACCGCTTACCCTATTATGGAGTTGTGACACCCTATGGCACATAAAGAGAAAATTCTCATCGTGGACGATGGAAACGTGGACCTGAACACCCATGTCTGGGATGACCAGGTTTTCTGCAAGAGTCTCATTGGCGCCAATGCCGTCAACAAGCGTCAGGCCAAAGAGATCGCCCAATTCATTCGATCCACCATCGACCGCATGGACCTTCGGCACATTTCTTCTCCAATGGTGGATGAGATGGTCAAGGCCAAACTGGCCGAATACGGGCTGGATGCCCAAGGGCCGGTGAAATTGACCCGGGACATGTTCATCAGAAACGGTCTCGATCTTTCTTCCAACGCCAAAACCGTATTGGATCGGCGTTATCTGAAGAAAGATACGGATGGCAGGATCCAGGAGACGCCGGCCCAGATGTTTCACCGGGTGTCCCGGCACATCGCCCAGGCGGAGATAAAATACGACGAGAACGCCGACATCCAGAAAATCACCGAGCAGTTCTATACCCTGATGACGGATTTCAAGTTCCTGCCCAACTCGCCCACCCTGATGAATGCCGGCAGGCGCCTGGGGCAACTGGCGGCTTGTTTTGTGCTGCCCATCGAAGACAGCATGGAGGGCATTTTCGACTCGCTGAAAAATGCGGCCGTTATTCATAAATCAGGCGGCGGCACCGGCTTCTCTTTTTCCCGACTGCGGCCCAAGAACTCCATGGTGGGCACCACCGGCGGCATCGCCTCCGGCCCCATTTCCTTCATGAAGATCTTCAACACCGCCACCGAACAGGTCAAGCAGGGGGGCACCCGCCGTGGCGCCAACATGGCTATCCTGCGGGTGGATCACCCGGATATCATCGAGTTTATCCACTGCAAGTCCACCAATACCGAGTTGAATAATTTCAACATCTCCGTGGGCCTTACCGAGGCATTCATGGCGGCGGTCAAGGCCGATGACATGTACGATCTGGTGGATCCCCGGGATCGCCAGACGATGGGGGCGCTCAATGCCCGGGAGGTCTATTCGGCGCTGATCGAACAAGCATGGAAAAACGGGGATCCGGGGATCGTTTTTCTCGATCGCATCAACCGGGACAACCCCACGCCGGCGTTGGGCGAGATCGAGAGCACCAACCCTTGCGGTGAACAGCCCTTGCTGCCCATGGAAGCCTGTAACTTAGGATCCATCAATCTTTCCAAGTTCGTGATTGACGATCAAGGTGAGGCAAGAATCGATTTTGATGCCTTGAAAGAGACCGTGTGGACATCGGTACGCTTTCTGGACAACACCATCGACATGTCCCGCTATCCCTTGCCGGCCATCGACACGATGGTGAAGGGTAATCGCAAGATCGGTCTGGGCATTATGGGTTTTGCCGATCTGTTGTTCCAGATGGCCATTCCCTACAACAGCGAGAAGGCCCTGGCCGTGGCCGAGGAAATCATGGGTTTTATCCAGACCGAATCCCACCAGGCGTCTCTTGCCCTGGCCCAGCAGCGCGGGGTGTTTCCCAATTATGAGCAGAGCCGTTACAGTGGTGACAGCCTGTTGGCCTATCGCAACGCCACCACCACCACCATCGCCCCTACCGGAACACTGAGCATCATCAGCAACTGCTCGTCTGGTATCGAGCCGCTTTTTGCATTGAGTTTCGTGCGCACGGTCATGGACAACGACAAGCTCACGGAGGTCAATCCCCACTTCGAGGCCGCGGCCAGACGGCAGGGATTTTATTCCGAAGCGCTCATGGATGCCATTGCCGGTGCCGGAACCATCGCCCACATGGACGACATCCCGGATGCGGTGAGGCAGGTGTTCGTCACCGCTCACGACATCTCGCCGGAATGGCACCTTCGCATGCAGGCGGCCTTTCAAAAACATACGGACAACGCCGTGTCCAAGACGGTCAACCTGGCCCGGGACGCCACGGTGGCGGATGTGCAGAAGATTTACGACCTGGCCTGGAAGCTGGGCTGCAAGGGTGTTACCATCTATCGGGACGGCAGCAAGGAAAATCAGGTACTCTCCTTTTCATCGGAAAAAAAGGAGGAAGACGCCTTCATGACCGCCGTCCGCAAGCGGCCCGACACCCTGGATGGCTTTACCACCCGGGTGAAGACCGGACTGGGGCAACTCTACGTGACGGTGACCGAATACCACGGCCAACCCTTCGAGGTCTTTGCCACTATCGGTAAGTCAGGCCGATCCACCACCGCCAAGACCGAGGCCATTGGCCGGCTGGTCTCCCTGGCCTTTCGGTCCGGCGTAACCGTTGACAAGGTGGTGGACCAGCTCAAGGGGATCGGCGGCGAGCACCCTGTCTTTCAGAATGGGGGACTGGTGCTTTCCATTCCCGATGCGATCGCCCGGGTGTTGGACCAACGTTTTCTCAAAGACGAGAAAATGAAAAGGAGGGGCGGCAGCCTGATGGGCGAAGTCTGCCCCGAGTGCAGCCAGACCATCAGCTTCGAAGAGGGGTGTATGACGTGTCATTTCTGCGGGTTCACCAAGTGTGGATAGATACCGTCTATCGTGCTTTAGTCCTGAAAGTCCTTTTTTTGTCAGATAACGAAAGACAAATAGCAAACAAATAACAATAATCAAAAACCAAATGACAAACAAATCACAATAGCCAAATTCAAAATTCCAAACCGATTATATTGAAGAAAGGAAATTCCACGCACCAATTTGAGATTTGGATATTGTAAAATTGGAATTTATTTGTAATTTGGTGCTTCTAATTTGTTATTTCGGTTTTTCCGGATGAAGGCTGAAGGTGTTTACTGTTTTTTCTTTACTCTTCCCATCATCCGCCCCTGGGGCATGCTTGTCTCCGGGGTCACCCACAGATAGTCGGCCCAGGACAATTCTGCCTCATCGCCCACCTGGGCAAGGTAGATGGTCTTGAAAGGGGCTTGCGATCGGGCGAAGGCCCGGTCGGGAATGCCGAATTTGCGGATGATGTGCCCGTTTCCCGCCAGCACCACCATTTTTCCCGATCCTAAGTTATCGGCGACGGCCTCGGCCATGGCATCTTCCCAGGTACACTGGGCTTCGTAGAAAAAATCGAACATATCCCTGCCGCTGAACGCATGCAGAGTAAAGATCTCTTCCAGATAGGCCCGGTGGTCAGCATGGGTTGTATCGATGATGGTCGGCAGATGCATTCGATCCGCCTCCGACAGGCTGGCGAGTCCCCCCACCCTTATTCTGGGAGGAATGTAGAAAGGTACGTTCAGGGCGATGATCCGAAGTCCTTTTTCCTTTGCATATTCAAGGATATCGCGGTACAGATCAAAATCGAAGCGCCAGTTGGCGTACCAGTGGGTTTTTTCTATGAAAGTGGTCTGGTCAAGCTCGCCGGCCGTCCACTGGTCGAGCACCGGCTGGTAGGTGTGATCGAACATCTCCATGCCGATGATCAAATGCGCGTTGGTTTGCGCAAGCGCTTTGATGATTTCCAACTGAATGGTGTGGTGGGACGGGCTCGTATGGCTCTCTCCCACATAGACCACCCGGGCATCGGTCAGGTCGGCGATCAGTCGGTCCGGGGACACCACCGACAGCGTGGCTGTTTTCAAGATGGTATTTTCCATCAAGCGGGTCGGATTGTCTTTGATGGAGAGCGTTTTCGGAGTCACGGCACATCCACCGATTCCAAGCATCATCAGCGCGACAACCGTCGAAACCAGCCGTCGCTTGACCAGCTGTTTTTTCAGGTGCACTTGTTTTTTTCGGCCAAATAGGGTCATTTGTCTGCAAGATCCGGAGGTACGCGTGAAAGTGAAATATAAAAGCGAACTGCTTTTCCGTAAGGCCTTTATCCCGTGGTACGACACTGAGCTTGCCATGGTTCTGACCCTGGCTTTTGCCATAACGGTGCTGCTTTACAGCATCACCGGCGTTGCCGCCTCTCTGGATACGCCCAGTTACCAAGGCTATATCTGGGTCCCCTGTCTACTGGGGATCCTGTCACTGGTCATCACCATCTCCACACTCATTCGACTGATTAGAAGAGCTTCGCCCAGATCAATCTGAATCGCTGGCTGATATCGCGGTGTGGGGTTGATCGCCTTATTTTCCCTTCTCTACAAAAGCCCTGAAACTCATGGTCAGGTAGCTGTCAGTGCCGAAAAACTTCAGGATCTTCAGCATCTCGTCAGGTGCAATGTATCCGGGCCGGTTGGCAATTGGCTCACCGGCCTCGGAAATGAACCACGTATTGGGCAGCCCGCGGACTTTGTACTTATCGGCAATATCCTGCTCCCTGTCCGAGTTGACGCTGATGGGAACGAAGTTGCGGTTGACGTAGGCGATGACCGTGGGGTTTTGGAACGTCTCCTTTTCCATTTGAAGGCAGTAGCGACACCAGTCTGCATTAAAGACCAGAAACACTTTCTTATTTTCGGCCTCTCCCCGTTGCCTGCCCTCGGCATAGGAGAACCACTGGATGCCGGCATCGCCGGTTTGAGTCCCGGATGCATTAACCGCTCCGGTAAACAGGGTTAGCAATATGGTCAGGGTAATTGTCGCAAGGTTCCATCCTTTTTTCATAACACCATGTATCCTATGCGCTGATCAGATTCAGATTGTCGGTAACCAGCAGCAGGCCGAGGATCAGCAACAGCAGGCCTGCGGTCAAGTTGATATACTTTATCGACCAGGATGCCTTTTTAATGAAGGATAACAGTGAATCGATAAATATCGCAAGCACCAAAAAAGGTATTGCCAACCCGGCGGCATAAACGGAGAGCAGTCCGATGCCATCGGCCACGGTCTCCTGGTTGCCCGCCACGATGAGGATGGATCCCAACAGTGGGCCGATGCATGGGCTCCATCCCGCCCCGAAGGCCATTCCGACCAAAAAAGTCCCCATGAAATGAAGGGGTTTCTTTTGCATTTGAAGTCGCCGTTCGAACTGAAGGAACCCGAACCTGAGCAACCCGGTCATGTGAATGCCCAACAGGATGATCAGAAGGCCTCCGATGATTCGTATCCAGTCGCGGTATTTGAAGATTGCCCCACCGATGTATGAAGCAGAAGCACCCATCAGGACGAAAACCAATGAGAAACCAAGAACATAACTCAACGTTGCGCGGATGACCCGGGCGCGGACGCCTGTGGTCCGGGCGCCGGTTAATTCATCCAATGAGAGTCCGGTGATGAAGGTAAAATAGGCCGGTATCAACGGCAGGATACACGGGGAAAAAAAAGATAGCAGGCCTGCGAGCAGTGCTGCAGGATAGGAGATCGATTCAGTAAACATGCGTCCGGTCAATCCTCCGGCGTTGGTGGCATCATGATAGGGTGACTGTCCTTTCTGGTGAGCCGCAGAACCCGCAACGGGTTACAATAAAAGCACCCCGATCATCCAACTGACGTCAGCCGCTGCCGTCTCGGAAAGAAAAGGACCCATGCCCCGGCCGCCAGAATAAGCAGGTTGCGCAGGGAGTTCACGGCGATATTCGATGGTGCATTGGCAGCCAGCGAAAAACAACCACAAGCGATGTTCAATCCGCGATAGCCATTATAAAGGATGAGTCCGGTAAAGACGACCATCATCAAGCTTACCAGTAGCGCCGCACCCTTTTCAAACCTGCCGAAAACCAGTGCCAGACCGCACACCGCCTCGACCCAGGGGAAGACCACGGCTGTTGCTGAAACCAGCGGAGGCGGAAGCAGCTGGTAGTTGGTCACAATTGCCGCAAAGGCCTCCGGGTCGGCGATCTTGCCGGCACAGGAGAACAGGAAAATTGCCCCCAGTGCGATCCGGACGACGAACGTGACGTTTTTGACAACGGTTGATGGTTCAGGGTTCAAGGTTCAAGGTTCTGGGTTCTGGGTTCAGGGTTCTGGCTTTCAGCTTTGAGCCTATCAGCCCACCAGCCTATCAGCTGTTATTCAGAGTCCAAGGGGTCAGGGCTGTGTTTGGCCGTTGGAAAAGTTCTTGATCATGGCCTCCCCGAGTTCCTCGGAACGTTTGGTGGCTGCTTCCACGGCATTGATGAGGGTGGTGCGTAGTCCGCCTTTTTCTAACGTGTGCAGGCCGGCGATGGCCGTGCCGCCCGGTGAGGTGACCGAATCTTTGAGTTGACCCGGATGAGCATTGGTTTCAAGAAGCAGTTTGGCTGCGCCCAGGATGGTCTGGGACGAAAGGAACAGGGCATCTTTCCGGGAAAGCCCAACTTTGACGCCGGCATCGGCCAGGGCATCGACAATCATGAAAATATAGGCCGGACCGCTGCCGCTGAGACCTGTAATGGCGTCCATCAGGTAGTTTTCTTTGAGGAAGATGGATTTGCCCACCGAATCGAAAATCGCCATGGCCAGTTTAACGTCCTCCTTGTCTGCATGACCGCCGGCGGCGACAGCCGTTGCGCCTTCACGGACCGCCACAGCCACGTTGGGCATGGCCCGGATCAGGCGAAGGTCTTTGTTGAGCAGCGACTCGATGGCTGCCAAAGGAACACCGGCGGCAATGGAGATGATCAGTTTGCTCATGTCCAGGTAGTCGGCCGTCTCCTTGAGCACACTGGCCATAATTTGGGGCTTGATGGCATAGATGACGATATCCGCTGCTTTGACCACCTCGATATTGTCCGTGGTGGTTGCCACCTTGAATTTTTCCCTTACGGGTTCCAACTGTCGCTCGCTGGCATCGGAACAGATGATGTTTTCGGGCAGGGCCGCACCGGATCGGATCAATCCGTCGATGAGGGCGTTGCCCATGTTTCCGGTTCCGATCATACCGATCATTTTGTTGGTCAACATGGAATCGATCTCCTTTTGGATTCGCATCATCGCAGATAGTTCACCTACGTTTTACACCTTTATCGTGTCAAGGGAAATCATGCGGCCGGCTCGTGTTTCAAGACAACAACCCCCAAATCGGTCAATTGGTCAGCCGGCCACCGGTTGGGGCTTGACATCGATGACCGATATCAGTAATGGTTTAACCATTACAACAAATGGTTTAACCATTACAAAATCATGTTGTCCTGCGCCTTTGCATTCATCATCTGATCCGAAAGCATGCCGATGGCGATACCGCAGGAGGATGCAAGATACACAGGGAAAGAGGCCATGTTCAAAGCAGCCAAACAGACCCGGATTTTTCAGGATGTGGTGGAACAGATCCAGGAGACCATCCTTGAGGGAAAACTGATGCCCGGCGAAATGCTCCCTTCGGAGCGTGAACTCAAAGAGATGCTCCAGGTGAGCCGGGGAACCTTGCGAGAGGCCCTGCGGGTGCTGGAGCAAAAGGGCCTCATCGAGATCAAGCTGGGGGTAGGCGGTGGCGCCGTGGTACAGGATATCAGTTACGACCAGATCAACGAAAGCCTGGCCCTGCTGATCCGCTATCAGAAGGTCTCACTCCAGCATCTCACGGAGTTTCGTGTGGGTGTGGAGGGTCGCGTGTCGGCATTGGCCGCAGAACGGGCCACGCCGGCAGATGTCATCCATCTCAAATTCCTGTTGGAACAGGCCCGTCAATTCGCCGAAAAGGGCAGCGATTTCCAGAAGGGCTTCGTAGAGGTGGACAAGCAGATTCATCTGTCCCTGGCCCAAATTACGGGAAATCCGGTTTACATCTCCCTGCATCACACGGTCCATGACAACATCGACCAGTATTATGAAACCTTTTTGGTCATGAAGCAGCGTGAAATGGCGGAAAATTTCACCGATCTGGCCAGCATCATCGATGCCGTGGAAAGAAAGAATGCGGACGAGGCACGGCAACTGGCCGAAGCCCACGTGTTGCGGTTCAACCACTACATGGAAAGCCGGGAGATGTAACCTTTATGTCTATCAAGCGACTTCAATCCCATCCCATTTTGGATGTACCGGTGGACGCTGAGGTCCCGTTTACCTGGAATGGCACACCGCTGACCGGCAGGGATGGGGAAATGATTTCGTCGGCCCTTTTCGCCAATGATATTCGTGTATTTGGTCACCATCACAAGGATGGCAGCCCCCAGGGGCTGTTCTGTGCCAACGGTCAGTGCTCCCAGTGCCTGGTTATGGCTGACGGCATTCCCGTCAAAGCGTGCATGACACCCCTGAAAAAAGAGATGGCGGTGCAGTCGGTGGAAGGCCTACCCATTCTGCCGCAGGCCGTTGGCAAGCCAATCTTTGAACCCGCAGCTGAAAAGTCGGTGGCTGTATTGATCCTCGGCGCGGGGCCGGCCGGGCTGAGCGCAGCCATTGAACTGGGCAAACTGGGTATCGAAACCCTGGTCATCGATGACAAAGATCGTCTGGGGGGTAAACTGGTCCTTCAGACCCATAAGTTTTTCGGTTCCGTGGAAGATTCCCACGCGGGCACACGGGGTTTTGAAATCGGCAGCATTCTGGAGGCACAACTGCGGGCGTTGCCGTCGGTGCAGATCTGGCTGGAGGCCACCGCCGTGGGTGTCTTTTCCGACGGCATCGTGGGGATCGTAAAAAAAAACGCGTATCGCAGGGTCCGTCCAAAAAAGCTGTTGGTGGCCACCGGCGCCAGAGAGAAAATGCTTTCCTTTCCCGGCAACACCCTGCCCGGTGTATACGGTGCCGGGGCGTTCCAGACCCTGGTTAATCGAGACCTCATCAAATCATCGGAGCGCGTGCTCATCGTAGGCGGCGGCAATGTGGGGCTGATCGCCGGGTACCATGCCATTCAGGCCGGCATCGAGGTCGTGGCGCTCATCGAGGCCCTGCCCCGGGTGGGCGGCTACCAGGTGCATGCAGACAAGCTGATACGGCTGGGGGTCCCCATTTTCACCCGGCATACCGTGGTGGCCGCCCATGGCGACGGGCATGTGGCGGGCGTCACCGTCGCCGAACTGGACGACGGTTGGCAGACGATTCCCGGCAGCCACAAAACCGTTGCCGTGGATACCGTTTTGATTGCCGTGGGGTTGGCCGAAGTTAACGAATTTTACCTAAAAGCCAAACAATGGGGCATGGATGTTTATTCTGCCGGGGATTCCCAGGAAATCGCCGAGGCGTCGGCGGCCATGTTCACCGGAAAGATCGAAGGCCTGAAGATTGCCAAGGCCCTGGGACGATTCCCCGACGAGATTCCGGCCGAGTGGGACGAAAAGGCCACCATTCTTAAATCCCGGCCCGGCACACCGGTTCACCGGGAGCCGCCGCCCGGCGAAAAAGGCGTGATGCCCATCTTTCACTGCCAACAGGAGGTGCCTTGCAACCCCTGCACGTCGGTATGCCCGGAAGGGGCCATCCGCACCGAGGATGACAGGATCACCGGGCTGCCCTATCTGGTTGAAGGCACCGCGTGCAAAGGGTGCATGGCCTGCGTGGCCATCTGTCCGGGGCTGGCGGTCACGCTGGTTGACTACCGCAAGGATCCGGACTACCCCATCGTCACCCTGCCATACGAAATCTGGCGGGAGCGGGTGCAGAACGGTCAGCGGGTGCCGGTCACCGACCGCGACGGGGCCATCCTCGGCTATTACCCGGTGCAGCGGGTCGTGGCCAACCGCAGAAAATACCCGGGAACCTTGCTGGTTCAGGTCAAATTGGAACGGGCCGCAGCCAAACGAGCCATCGGCATCCGGGTTCAGGAAACCCAGGTGGACCCGGCCGCCGTTTATGAAAATGCTCCTTTGCCAGACGAGGCAGTGATTTGCCGCTGCGAGCGCATCACCGCCGGCGAGATCCGAACCGCTGTCCGCAGCGGGGTCAGGGACATCAATCAGATGAAAGCGCTGAACCGGGCCGGTATGGGGGCATGCGGGTCCAAGACCTGTCGGCCTATGATCTGGCGAATCTTCCAGGAAGAAGGGGTGGATCTGGGTGCGGTCACTGACCGGGTGGACCGCCCGCTCTTCGTGGAGGTCGCTTTAGGTGCGCTGGCCGGTGAAAGGCGTGGTGATCAGCATGGATAACATCGATGTTATTATCGCCGGTGCCGGTTCAGTGGGTGTCCCCACGGCCATGGCACTGGGATCCATGGGTCTGAAGACGCTGGTGGTGGACGGCAAGCCGTCGCCGGGCCAGGGGGACAACAAACGGGCTATCGGTGGGATCCGGGCCACCCACTCAGACCCGGCAAAAATACTTGTGGGTCTGCGTTCCCTGGAGATGTTTTCCACCTGGAAGGAGACACACGGAGACGACATCGAGTGGCTCGAGGGTGGCTATCTCTTCCCGGTTTACCGGGAGCAGGACGCCCAGTCCTTGAAGAAACTGCTGCCTCTGCAACAGCAATTCGGGCTGAATATCGACTTCATTGACCCCGATCAGTTGCAGCGAATCGTTCCGGGCATCGATGCCGATGCTCTTATCGGTGGCACATTCTCCCCGAATGACGGCTCGGCTTCACCGCTGTTGGCCATCAACGCCTTTGCACGAAAAGCCCTTGAAAATGAAGTCCGTTTCCACTTTAATGAACGGATCAAGACCCTGCTGGTGGATAAGGACCGGGTGGTCGGCATCCAGACGGAAAAGGGGCAATACCGGGCGCCGGTGGTCGTGGATGCGGCCGGCGCCTATTCACGGCCGCTGTGCGCTACCGCAGGCGTGGATCTGCCCGTGACCCCTGATTCCCACGAAGGGGCCATCACCGAGCCGGTAGCCCGCATGTTCTCATGCATGGTGGTGGACCTGCGGCCTGGACCGGGATCGAAGAATTACTATTTTTACCAGAATATTCATGGCCAGGTAGTGTTTTGTATCACACCGGATCCGCCCATTCTTGGCACCGATACCCGGGAGACATCGGTATTTCTGCCCCAGGTGGCCGCCCGTATGGTGGCGTTGATCCCCCGACTGAAAACCCTGCGGGTGAGGCGGGTATGGCGGGGGTGCTACCCCATGAGCCCCGACGGATCACCCATCGTGGGCTGGAGCCCTGAAATCACGGGGTTGTTTCATATTACCGGCATGTGCGGCCAAGGCTTCATGCTAGGACCGGGCATGGGTGAACTGGCCGCACGGATGATCTCCGGCACCGCAACCGATCAGGACCAGGCGGCCATGGATATTTTTTCGCCGGCCCGGCAGTTCTCCGACGTACGTGAAGAACTTAAATAGTGTAAAAAAACAATATCATACAGGAGCGAGACCATGACCCCCATTAAATCCACCACACGCAAGACCCTGACCTATCCGCGTCGCCATGTCGATAAAGGCTATACTGACCAGTATCTGGATGTGGACCTCTCCGCCGGTACGATTGCCACCGGCCCCATCGAGGAGAAAATCAAGAAAACCTTCATCGGCGGTAAAGGCTTCGATCTCTGGCTGTTGTGGGATGCCCTGAAAGGCGACAACCAATGGGACGATCCGCAAAATGCCATCTGCATCTCTTCGGGTCCCATGGGGGGCACGCCTGCCTACCCCGGTTCTGGCAAAAGCATCGTGACCTCCATTTCTCCCCTCACCGGTTCAGTGATCGATTCTAACGTCGGCGGCTATTTCGGTCCTTATCTGAAGTTTTCCGGTTTCGATGCCCTTCGGATCACCGGAAAAACCAAAGGGGATACGGTGGTGGTCATCGACGGCATCGAAGAAAAGATCGAAATCCTTGAGATCCCGGGGTTGCCCGACGACGCCTATGCGCTTTCCGAGGTGCTGACCGATCACTTCTCCCAAGGTAAGAAGGTAGGTATATCAGTGATCTCAGCCGGCCCCGGCGCAGCCAACACCCGTATCGGCTGCCTGAACTTTTCATGGTATGACAATGCCCGCAAGCGGGTACGCTACAAACAGGCGGGGCGCGGGGGCATCGGAACGGTGTTCGCCGACAAGGGCCTCAGGGCCGTGGTGGCCCGTTGGGAGCAGGTTTCCCTTAAAACCAACAATCCCGCCGACCTGGAGGCCCTCAAGACCGTGGCTCGGTGCCACTCCAGAGAAATTGTGGAACTGGATCCCAAACAGAACGAAATGGCCCGCCTCGGTACCGTCCACCTGGTGCCGATCATGAATGATTTCGATCTGCTGCCCACCAATAATTTTCAGTACGGCTCCCATCCGGGGGCCTCGCTCATCGGACCGGAGGCTTTCGAAAAGCTCTTCGATCCGGGGTATGACGGCTGCTGGAAGGGCTGCACCGTGGCCTGTTCCCACGGCGTCAAGGACTTCGTGCCCTACACCGGAGCTTACAAGGGCCGCAAGGTCTTTGTGGACGGACCCGAATATGAAACCATTGCCGGCTGCGGCTCCAATCTGGGCATTTTCGATCCCTTCACCATCCTGGAGATCAATTTTTACTGCGATGCCTATGGCCTGGATACCATCAGTGTGGGCACGGCCATCGCCTTCGTCATGGAGTGTTTCGAGCGCGGATTGATCAACGCCGACCACACCGGCGGCATGGAGCTGTCTTTCGGCAACCGTCTCAACGCGCTGGTACTGGTTCACCAGATGGCCTCCGGTGAGGGCTTCGGTGCCATTGTCGGGCAGGGCATCCGCCGCATGAAAGGCATATTTGCCGAACGGTTCGGTGCCGACCCGGCCATGCTGCAGGATATCGGCATGGAGTCCAAAGGGCTGGAATTTTCGGAATACATGACCAAGGAATCCCTGGCCCAGCAGGGGGGATATGGCCTGGCACTCAAAGGCCCCCAGCACGACGAAGCCTGGCTGATTTTTCTGGACATGGTCCACAACTTCATGCCCACCTTCGAGCAGAAGGCCGAGGCCCTGCACTGGTTTCCCATGTTTCGCACCTGGTTCGGCCTGTGCGGCCTTTGCAAACTGCCCTGGAACGATATCGTCCCCGAGGACAACAAGGATACCCTCGAGCCGGCTAAAGTGATGAAACATGTGAACTGGTATGCTGAATACTACACCGCCGTGACCGGCTACAAGGCCGCACCCGAGGACCTGATCACCATGAGCGAGGCGGTCTATAATTTTCAGCGTGTCTTTAACCTGAAGATGGGTTACGGGACCCGCGACCACGACAGCCTGCCCTACCGTGCCATGGGGCCGGTCACCGTGGAAGAATACGCATCCCGGCAAGAGCGATACGACACGGAACTCAAGGAAAAATACACGGTTGACCTTACGGGCAAAGATACGCCGTGGCGGTTGGCTGAACTCAGAAAACGGCGCGAGGCCCAGTACGAAACCTTAAAGGACGCCGTATACCAGCGACGCGGATGGACCGCCAACGGCATACCCACTGTCGAGACCGTCAAACGGTTGGGCCTCGATTTTCCCGAGGTCATGGCGGTGCTGGCCAAAAATGACGTGAAATAGATGGTTACCGTCGACGAGCAAGCGCGCTGCTGGCAGGAAGGGTTGACCGTGGCCACGCTGCTCGCTCAACTGGATGACGGCCACATCTATGCCGTGGTGAAACTGGATGGAAGGCTGGTGTCGCGTCCTCATTTCGACACCACGCCAGTTCCCGACGGTGCCCGGGTCACACTCATCCCCATGATCGCCGGCGGGTAAGAACAGTCCAACCCCATGAAAAACCTTGACTTATCCGAGTAAAAGGTCGTATTTTCCCAATGTCACGGGCCAGCCGCCGATTGTCGTGCGGGACCCACCTGTTACCGTCGAGGAATATGGTTCAATGTATATCGTAGGCTACTTCCTGATGGCTGCGGCAAAGGTTATGGATGTCGTGCTGCTTTTTTTCATGTGGGTGGTCATTGCCCGGGCCATCCTCTCCTGGGTCAATCCGGATCCCTACAATGCCATTGTTCGATTCATCAACAATGTCACCGAACCGGTGCTCTACCCGATCCGGTCGAAACTGCCGATTAACTTTGGGGGGATTGATTTCTCACCCATCATCGTCTTTCTCGTCGTTATTTTTCTGCGAACCTTTGTTGTGAACAGCCTGATGCGAATCGCTGCTTCGCTCATATAAAATTTTCCAAAGGACAGGAACGCCGCCATGAAATTAACACCCTTGGACATTCAGCAGCAGCAATTCAAAGTCCGATTCCGTGGATTCGATGTGCGCGAGGTGGACCGGTTTTTGGAACAGACTGCCGATGCCTTCACCGCCATTCAGGAGACCATGAAGCGCCAGGAAGAGGAGATTCGGCGCCTGAAGCTCGAAAAACAAGGCTACAAGGAGCGGGAGGAGACGTTCAAGCGCGCCATGCTCAATTCCCAGAAAGTCCTCGAGCAGATGAAGGACAATGCCCGCAAATCGGCGGAAATCATCATTGCCGATGCCGAAGTCAAGGCGGAAAAAATTCTCAACCGGGCCCACAGCCGCCTGTCGCAGCTTCACGAAGACATCGCCGAACTCAAGCGCCAGCGTGTCCAGATCGAGGTGCAGATCCGTTCGATTATCGATGCCCATACCAAACTGCTGGAGATCGGAATAGAAGGAATGGATGTCCTGGACGCGGAAGACACCAAAATCAAGGTGTTGAACAAGTAGTCCGGTGATCCCCTAACCGGTGTCGGAAGGTTCTTCGCACCTGCCAGTATCCCAATTTTCCCTAAAGTTGCAACCTTTTGGTGCCGAATAGTTGTTAGGCATTGCACCCAACAACTATCAGGAGATGTCTATGGCCAAGATCGATGCTTTTTTTAAGCTCATGCACGAACAGAATGCTTCCGACCTTCACCTGATTTCCGGTCAGCCGCCTGCACTGCGCATTCACGGTGACATCGAGCGAGTGAAATTCAAGGTGCTGGATAACGACGACCTTCGCGCCATGCTTTACGAGATAACCTCTGAAGACAAGGTAAAAACCTTTGAGGAGACCGGAGATGTGGACTTCGGTTACGAGATTCCCGGCCTGGCGCGCTATCGGGCCAATTATTTTATGCAGAAGAACGGCATCGGAGCGGTATTTCGCGAAATCCCCAGCTCCATCATGACCGCTGAACAGCTTGGCCTGCCGCCGGTGATCTCCAAGCTGGCATCGCTGCCCAGGGGCCTGGTCATCGTCACGGGACCCACTGGGTCCGGTAAATCCACCACCCTGGCCGCCATTATCGATGTGGCCAACCGAACCCGCAGCGACCACATCATCACCGTCGAGGACCCGATCGAATTCGTTCACAAAAGCCGGAGTTGCCTGGTGAATCATCGGGAGGTGGGGTTGCATACCAAATCCTTTTCCGCGGCCCTGCGCGGCGCGCTCCGCGAGGATCCGGACATCATCCTCGTGGGTGAAATGCGGGACCTGGAGACGATTTCCCTGGCCATCGAGGCCAGTGCCACCGGGCATCTGGTGTTCGGCACCCTGCATACCACCAGCGCACCCAAAACCGTGGATCGAATCGTAGAGGTATTTCCCGCCCAGGAACAGGCTCAGATCCGTTCGACCCTGGCCGACGGCATCCGGGCGATTATTTCCCAGACGTTGTTCAAGCGCATCGACAAGAAAGGGCGCGTACCGGCCATGGAGATCCTTATCGCCACGCCGGCCGTGCGCAACCTGATCCGCGAATCCAAGTCTCATCAACTGCCCTCCATGATGCAAACGGGTAAAAAATACGGCATGCAGCTTCTCGACGACGCCATCATGGACCTTTACAACAAGGGACGGATTTCTGCCGAGGACGCCTACACCAAAGCCAACGACAAGGGGCGGTTTCGTCCGCTGCTCAAATCGCCGCCGACGGATTTCACCGAGGCGTAAATCGATCCTGACCCTGGCACCGATGGCCGCAAATAGAGGGAGAACATGAAAAAGCAGGAAGTCGATCATATCCTGACCCGGATGCTGGATTCCCACAGCAACGTGTCCGACCTGAATCTCACCGTGGGAAAGCCACTACAGGTGGAAAGCTCCGGTGAACTGGTGACCGTTGAGATCAAACCGGACATCAAGGAACTGACCCCCTACCAGACCGAGTCCTTCGCCCTGAACCTGATCGGCAAGGACCGGCGTCTAACCGAGACCCTGATTAAGAGCGGATCCTGTGACCTTTCCTACTCTCTGCCAGGCAAGGCCCGGTTCCGCGTGAACATTTTCTCGCAAACGGGTCACTACTCAATCGTCTTGCGGAAGCTGGAATCCAAAATCCCCACGATCCGCGACCTGAACCTTCCGGACACCTTTTACAAAATTGCCAAAGATCTCAACGGCATTGTCTTCGTCACCGGGGCCACCGGTTCGGGTAAGACCACCTCCTTGGCGGCGATTCTGGAAGAGATTAACGAAGCCCGATCCGTTCACGTGGTGACCCTGGAGGATCCCATCGAATACCAGCACCCCCACAAGAAGGCCACCTTCAACCAGCGCGAACTGGGTGCCGATTACGACACCTTTGCCAATGGCCTCAGGGCGGCCCTGAGACAGGCCCCCAAGGTCATCCTGGTGGGCGAAATGCGTGATCGGGAGACGGTGGAAATCGGCCTGAATGCTGCCGAAACCGGCCACCTGGTGTTGACCACCCTGCACACCGTAGATGCCGGACAGACGATCAACCGCATCCTGGGCATGTTTCCCAATGAAGAGGAGAAACAGATCCGCATTCGAATGGCCGATACGGTGCGCTGGATCGTCGGTCAGCGGCTGCTGCCGAAAATCGGCGGGGGTCGGGTGGCCGCTTTCGAAATCCTTGGCACCAACCTGCGGGTCAAGGACGCCATCCTCAACGGCGAGTCCGAAGGCAAAACTTTTTATGAAATCATGGAAGTGGGCCGGCCATTCGGCATGACTACCTTCGACGATCATATCGTCGGGCTATACGAGCAGGGGCTGATTACCCAGGAAACCGCTTTGGCATATGCCTCCCACAAGGGTGTGGCCGGTCGCGGCATTGACAAGGTTAAAAGCGCCCGGGGTGAGTCCACCACGGATATCGATAATTTAGAGATAGACCGCCATTACGATAAAGCCTGATTGTCGAAGGCCTGTCGCCTGCGTGACGGAAAGGATCGGTTGGAAACCCATGGAAATTATCTGTGAAAGTTGCCAGAGCAAATTCAGGATTGGCGATGAAAAGCTGCCCAAGGATAAAACGGCATTCCTTAAATGCCCCAAATGCCAGAATCGCATCAGTGTGCCGCCTTTGGCCAAGGACCCGGACGGCCCCGACCAGCCGGACGTCGACGAGGATTTCTTTTCGTTCGATGAGGATGAAAGTGACGGCTACGACGTGTCGGACAAGCCCTTTGACTTTGTGGAGGAAGAGGGCAAAACTGCGCTGTTGTGCGAGTCCGATCCCATGATTGTAAAGGCCATCACGCCGGTTCTGGATGTTCTCGAATACCATATCACAGAAGTAAAAAACAGCCGTGAAGCCCTAAAAACCATGCGTTACCACAGCTACGACCTTATTGTTGTCAACGAGTATTTCGATGCCAAAAACCCGGATGCCAACGGGGTGTTGATTTACCTGGAACGCCTCCATATGTCCGTCCGCCGAAATATCTTCCTGACCCTGATCACTCGCCGCTTTCGAACCATGGACAACATGGCGGCGTTCCAAAAGAGTGTGAACATGATCGTAAATGTGGACAACATTGCTGATTTCGATAAGATTCTGAGGCGGGGAATGGCCGACTTCGGCATTTTCTATCAGGCATACAAGGACTGCCTCGCCTGATGCGTAAACCGGTTCACCGTTATGGCTTAGCTTTCTTTCGTTAACCTTTTACTACTGCCAGCGATGCCGAGGATGTTGTCCGGCCCATAAACATCACCGGTTCAACGTCACCTGGTTTGGCGCTTTTCGGTTAACCCCGAACCCAGAACCCAGAACCCCGAACCCAGAACCCAATGAAACCCGTCGGAAAATACACCTGTACGGAATACCGTCAAGAGATGATTCTGCTGGGCTTGAAGCGTCAGCTGGAGAATCCGGTGCTGCCGGAAGACCAACGGGTGCATGTTGCCGAGAAAATCCGTGAACTGGAGCGGCAGATGGGGATGGATTGACCTGTGGCCGCCACCGTTCATCACTTTGGCCCTCATCTTTTCCTGATCGTTTTAACACCGCCCATCAGTGGCTTTCAGGACTTTATCGGCGCCTGGCTGGTGGTCGGGCCGGAAGCGGTCTATCTGGTAGACGTTGGGCCGGCGGCGACTGTGGACCCACTCATCGATGCAATCACCGCTCTGGGTGTGGATCGCCTGGATTACATCTGTCTGACTCACATCCACGTTGACCATGCCGGCGCTGTTGGCCACCTGGTCAGACAATTTCCAGGTACACCGGTGGTGTGCCACCCCAAAGGCATACCCCATATTGTAGATCCTGAACGCCTGTGGCAGGGCACGGTGAAGACCCTCGGAGATACCGGCCGCGCATACGGCCGTATGTTGCCGGTAGACCCTTCCCTGATCGCCACCGAATCCCAACTGAGATCGGCGCCTTTTCAACTGCTGGACACGCCCGGCCATTCACCTCACCATTATGCCATTTCCACCAACGGTTGTCTGTTTGCCGGAGAAGCCGGTGGTGTATGCCTGCCATTGCCGTCGAGCGACATCTATCTGCGTCCGGCAACCCCGCCGCGCTTTTTTCTGGAAACCTCGCTGTCGAGCATTGACCGGCTCATGGCAACCCGTCCCGAGACCTTGTGCTACGGACACTTCGGCATGCGCGAAGACGGGTTGCGCATGTTGCAACGGCATCGGAAACAACTGCTTTTCTGGGAAAAGCGGTTGGCCGCCGAAGCGGACGGGAGGGGAATGGATTCAGCGGATTTTGCGAACCGGTGGGTTGACCTGCTTCTGGCGGAAGATCCACTGCTCAATGGTTTTTCACAACTCGCGCCCGAGGTTCAGGATAGGGAGCGTGGCTTTCTGCGTAACAGCGTCAAGGGCTTTGCCGGCTATCTCGCCGGCCTGGAGTAAACTCAATTTCTAATTTTGAATGATGAATTTTGAATTTATGGATCCTGTCTATTTCCTTTTAACGATAGAATGCCTTCATTCAAAATTAAAAACCAAGCACTCATAATTGCTCTTCCAGGCTGTCGCTGATGATGCGAAGCCCTTCCAAGGTGAGGGAAGACTCGACCTTTTCGATACTTTCGGCCACATCGGCCATCAGGGGTGCCAGGCCTCCCGTGGCCAGCACCATGGGTACGCTATCCATTTGTGCCTTCATGCGGCCTACAATTCCGTCCACCAGGCCGGCATAGCCGAAAATGATACCTGATTTGATGCTGCCGGCGGTATCCTTGCCAACCACGGTGTGTGGTCGCTCAAAGATTTCCACCCGCGGCAGCTTGGACGCTTCCCGAAACAAGGCCTCGGAGGCGATCATGATGCCCGGGCTGATGGCGCCGCCTAAATATTCCCCCTTTTCTGAAACCACGTCGAAGGTCGTGGCCGTTCCGAAATCGATGATAATGAGGCTTTTGCCGTATTTGTGGTAGGCGGCGACTGCATTGACGATACGGTCCGCCCCCAACTCCGAGGGGTTGTTGATCAAAATGGGCATGCGTGCATAGGAACGGGCGTCCACCCACTGTGGGGCGTGGCCCAGGTATTTGCGGCAAAATGAGTCCAGAATGGTCACCATGGGTGGCACGACACAGGAGATCACGGTTTTCCGGATGGCTCCCGCATCGATACTGCCGATGGCGAACAGGCTGGTGACGATGACGTTGAACTCGTCTTCCGTCGTTTTCCGTTCCGTCCGGATCCGCCAGTCCTTAACCAGCGTATCATTCCGATAGATCCCCATGACCGTGTTGGTGTTCCCCACATCGATGACAAGCAGCATGGTCGCCTCCACCCTATTGGCTGATGGTTACGGAAAAACGTTCCGGGCTGACCCGGACCAGGGTCGTTCTGACTGGAAGATTGATGACGGCCTTGAGGGAATGGCTCCCCGTTGCCAGATTGCTCAGATCCACGGTGACGGCGAAGGCCGGGTCGGTTTCGATGGTGTTGACGATGGCCTCCGGTCCCCTGACGGTCAACGTGATGGCTGCGGGGTGGAGCCGAAGGCCTGCGGAGGACCCTTTAACCGAGACCGGTATGCTTTCCAGCACCCGCGTGATGACACGTTCCTTCACCTCGACGTGTGCCACCACAAAGCGAAGGGGCGGGTCTACCGCAATGACTTCCGGCAGGTTCAGCGGCACCTCTTTTTTGAAAGATTCCGATGCGTCTTCCAGGTTGATGGATCGGGTTTCGACCGTGTCGATGCCGGCCAGCATGGTCGCCGTACCTTTGAGAAGGATGCGGTTTGGTTGAAGGGAGACGGCCGCTACCTCAAATCCTGGCGCTGGGTCTCCCTCCAGTATCGCAATGACCTCCGCCGTCTTTTGGGACAACCTTTCCAGTCTGATGGTCAACGACGGGGTTAACAGGGCTTTAAGCGCAACACCCGTGGGCAGGCCGACATCCGCCGGACGAACCGTTAGGGTGTGGGTTCCTTCGCCCAGACCGGACAGGTCCACCCGGCAGGAGGTCTCCTTGGCATCGATCGTTTGAAAGGTGGAAGCGGTGTCTGAAATCAACAGCCGGACCGAGTGGCGCGGTGCGTCCATTAACAGCAAGTTGTCGGAAAGGTTGTTGAAAGTGACGGCAATGGCGATTTCCCGCTCCTGGTTTTCGGTCCGGGAAATCAGTGCCACGGTTGCCGCACCCAGAAGCACGGAGAGAACCACCCACCGGATCCAGGCACCGTGAACGCGTTTATTTGTAGGGGCGGATGGTGTCATGGGGATCACGCGGATGTGATGGCGTTGACTACCGCAAGGGTGGCGCGGGTTCGGGCGACATCATGAACCCTGACAATGTGGACGCCCTTCATGGCAGCCGCCGCCACGGCTGCCTGGGTACCCCGGGCCACTTCCACAGAAAGCGGATCCAGGTCATTTTGAGACGGATCTTTCAACAGGTGGCGGATAAACATTTTGCGTGACGGGCCGGCCAACAGCGGGGCGGCCAGCTCGTGAAACCGGTCAAGGTCACGGATAAGCTGAAGGTTGTGGCCAATCGTCTTGCCAAACCCGATTCCCGGGTCGAGGATGATAGCGGAGCGCTCCACGCCCGCGGCCACTGCCCGGTTCATGGCATCGGAAAGAAAGGTCCTGATGTCGGTGACAAGATCCTCGTAGACCGGTTTCACCTGCATGGTTTTAGGGGTGCCTTTCATGTGCATGAGGATAATCGGCACCCGGGATCGGGCAGCCGTGGTGGCCATCGTTGGGTCTGTTCGAAGGGCGCTGACATCGTTGATCATGCGTGCCCCGGCCGCCACGGCTTGCCGGGCAACCGATGCTTTGGTGGTGTCAATGGAGATGGGAATGGCCACCCGGCCCGCCAGGCCTTCGATCACCGGCAACACCCGATCTATCTCTTCTGATTCGCCCACCGGGTCCGAAAAGGGCCGTGTGGATTCTCCGCCGATGTCCAGGATATCCGCGCCCTCTTCAACCAATTGCACGGCCTGGGCGATGGCGCGGTCTGGTGAGAAAAAACGGCCGCCATCCGAAAAAGAGTCGGGGGTGACGTTGACAATGCCCATGATCAGCGTCCGCTGCCCCAGTGCCAGGGTATGTGATCCGCAGGTGATTGTGTATGATGGCATGGTACCGCTCATTTGAGTTGCCTGGGTTCGGCGGTGTGGTCTCCATTGGCACCGTGTTGATCCTGGTCGCCATTTTTCCTGCTAGGGCTGCTCAGTATTTTCGCCCGAATCCGTCTCCTGCGGTGCGCTGCTGTCCTGGGAATCGTCCGCCTTCTCGGCAGCCGCTTCCTCTGCCGCCGTCGCTGACTGTGGGCCGTCAACCTGAGGTTCTTCCTTGTCGGTGGGTTTAGCCGGAAGCTTGATATCCGGCCGCACCTGGCGGATTATTTCATCCAATTCGGCACCCAGGATGGTTTCTTTTTCCAGAAGCTGTTCGGCCAGTTTGTGCAGCACATCGATGTGTTCGGTCAATACGGATTGAGCACGCTCGTAAGAACGCATGACCAGACGGTTGACCTCCGAATCGATTTTCCTGGCGGTCTCTTCCGAGTAGTCCCTGTGCTGGGCGATCTCCCTGCCCAAAAACACCTGTTCTTCATCTTTGGCAAAAGCGAGCGGCCCCAGGGTCTCACTCATGCCCCAGCTGCGGATCATCTGCTGGGCCAGGTCCGTGGCTTTTTTGATGTCGTTGGAGGCACCGGTGCTGATTCGGTTGAAAACGATCTCCTCGGCCACCCGTCCGCCGAAGGCGATGGCCAATTCGGATTCCAACTGGTCCTTGTATCGAAAGTCCCGCTCTTCGGGCAGAAACCAGGTCACTCCGGCGGCCCGCCCTCGGGGAATGATGGTGATCTTGTTGACCACGTCGGTGCCGGGGATGAAACGGGCCACGAGGGCATGGCCACCTTCGTGGTAGGCCGTGGTCAGCCGGTCTTCTTCCCTGATCACCTTGGATTTCCTTTCGAGGCCCATGTAGACCTTGTCCTTGGAGTCCTCGAAATCAACCATGTCCAGCCGCTCCTTGTCCCGCTTGGCGGCCAGCAGGGCGGTTTCGTTGACCAGGTTCTCCAGGTCGGCTCCGGAAAATCCGGGGGTGCCTTTGGCAAGCACCACCGGGTCCACATCTGAAGCGATGGGGGTGCGCTTCATGTGCACCCGCAGGATCTTTTCCCGCCCCCTGATGTCTGGCAGCGACACCACCACCTGGCGGTCGAAGCGCCCGGGGCGAAGCAGCGCCGGGTCCAGCACATCAGGCCGGTTAGTGGCCGAGATGAGAATGACACCTTCGTTGGACTCGAATCCGTCCATCTCCACCAGTAGCTGGTTCAGGGTCTGCTCCCGCTCGTCGTGGCCGCCGCCCAGTCCGGCGCCGCGGTGGCGGCCCACGGCGTCAATTTCGTCAATGAAAATGATGCATGGTGCGTTTTTCTTGCCCTGTACGAAAAGATCCCTCACCCTCGATGCACCTACGCCGACGAACATTTCCACGAAATCGGAGCCGCTGATGCTGAAGAACGGAACCCCCGCCTCTCCGGCGATAGCACGGGCCAACAGGGTCTTGCCGGTCCCCGGAGGACCCATAAGCAGAACACCCTTGGGAATGCGCCCACCCAAGCGGGTGAATTTTTTGGGATCTTTCAGGAAGGCGACAATTTCCTCTAATTCTTCCTTGGCTTCATCGATTCCGGCCACGTCCTCGAAGGTTACTTTTTCCTGCTGGTCGGAAAGCAGGCGGGCTCGGCTTTTGCCGAAGGACATGGCCTTTCCGCCACCACTTTGCATCTGGCGCATGAAGAAAATCCACACGCCAATGAGCACGATCATGGGGAACCAGGAAACCAGAACCGACATGTACCAGGGAGATTCGGTCGGCGGTTTGGCTATGATGGTGACCCCCTTGTCCTTCAACCGCTGAATCAAGGCGGGGTCCTGTGGCGCATAAATCTTAAAACGGCTGCGGTTGAGGTCAGTAACCCGGATCTCCTGGCCTTGGATGGTGACTTCCGACACCCGGTCGGCCTCTACCATTGCCAGAAATTCCGAGTAGCTGATGTCGTTTTGCGCAAGCTGCTGCTGATTGAACAGATTGTAGAGCATGACCATCATCAAGGTAATGACCAGCCACAGGGCCAAGTTTTTGTAAAATGGATTCAAAAGCGGTTTCCTCCTCGAAATGTTTCAGGCACGCGACGCATTTCCCTTATTTTGATTTAGGATCATATTAACCATCATCGTGTGTCAAGCAAGAAAAATTCAACCCTAAGGACCTGAGAGGTTGCCGTCGTCACTTTAACGTGATCATCAATGCGATGCCCCACCAGCCAGATGATGCGCTGTCTGTCCATCAGCACCGATGCAGCGGCCCGGGCCTGTCGATGGATTCGGTGATCGATGAAGAATTTTTTCAATTTTTGGGAGCCGTTGGTGCCCAGGGGTGTAAACCGGTCACCGGGAATAACCGGGCGTAGCGTCAACGGAAGGACTATCCGATCCAAATCGAGATGGGCCTGGTTGCGGTCAACGTCGGCCCAACGCGGTAATTGGTCTGGCCGGCAGGTGGACATCCGCAGACCGATACCCATGGTCGTGATTTCAACGGTTGCGGGAAAAGGGGTGGAAATTTCGGTCCCTGGTGCCGGCGTCCTTTCAACTGCCCGTTCGACGGGGCTCCGGCAACAGCTGGCGGCCATTAACAGCATCAGTCGGTCATCGGCGCGACGGGCGCGGATTCCGCCTGGCAGATGAAGTTCTTTTACGCCGCAGCCGTCCGTCAACAGGTGCAACACGGATTGGACGTGGGCGAAGGTGATCCGCCGCAGGCTGCCGGTGAGATCCGCCAAGGCCTTTCGGACCAGGCGGCGTGCCAGGGCGGGATGCGCCTGGCTGACGGTTTCGGCGGAGAGCGTGATGGCTCCGTTCACACGCCTAAGCACGGCATTATCGTATTCGCCGGTCGTCATCCCGTCAATCCAGTTTTCCTCGGTTCTCATCACATCGGCCAACTGGTTCAGATTCGCTTGGATGCGCGGGTTGTAATCGGATGCAATAAGTGGCAGCAGATGGCGACGGATGCGGTTTCGCACAAACCGCAGGTCATTGTTTGATTCATCCAGCACACAGGAGATACCTTCGTGTGCAACGAAAGTGTCAATCTGTGAGCGACGGGCATTGATCAGGGGACGGATGATGGTTTCTTGCCGAACCGGTGCGATGCCAGAAAGCCCACGTGGACCGGTCCCCCGCAACAGGGCCATCAGCATCTGTTCGGCGTTGTCATTTGATTGGTGGCCAAGCGCCAGCTTATTGTAACCGGCGTCGGACATGGTCTTCTTAAAAAACGCATAGCGAACCCGACGGGCGGCCTCTTCCAGGGAGAGCCCCAGTTTTTCTTTTACCTTTAATACCCGGGAACGGCTGATATGGAAGGGGTATTGTAATGCCTGCGCTGCTTGACGCACCACTTCCGCATCCCTGTCTGCCGATGCTCCCCGCAGGCCATGGTTCAGATGGGCTACGCCTATCCGGATATTCAAATCGGGTGCCAGTCGGCTCAGCAGGTGAAGCAGTGCCATGGAATCCGGCCCGCCGGAAACCCCCACCAGCACCCGATCCCCCGGAGCCGTCATATGGTGGGCGGCCAGCGTCTGTTCAACCGTGGCCAGAAGGGCCTTCGTCTCAGATGGTGTTGAGAATGGTGGCATGAATCAGTTCGGCGTTTTTCCGATCCCAGTAGCCGACATAACCACTTCTGACGGCCACCTCGGTCATGTCGTAGCGCACCGTCCGGATGCTTACTTTGACCGGGGAACCGTCACTCTGGCGCGCCTTGATGGTGGTTTCGCTGCCCGTCTGGGTTTTCTCATCGATGGTAATCTTCAGGTAATCCAGGCTCTGGATGGTTGCGTTTTCGGTGTGGGTAAAGTCATTGGCGTAGGAGCGGATCAATTCTCCTTTGACCCACGTGTACACGCCGGCTCCAGCTCCGGCACCAACAACGATGGCCGCGCAGCCTGCCGTGAAAAGCAGGGCAGCCAGTAACGTGATCGCAGCAGCGGTTCGTGCCATTATCGGTTCCTCCAAATTAATTGTAGGGGTTTTTCTCAGCAAGTTGCAGCCCTTGATTTATTGCATGACCAAAGGGAAGTCAATACCGCAAGCGCGACAGGGCGATCGATGGTAATGGGTTTCCAGGAAAGTCAATTGAGAGAGATGTGCACTTATCTCTTGATAAAAGTGCAGGGATCATACTATAGGGACTCCGGTTGTGCTAGGCGGGGAGCCAGCGGTGCCCTATACCCGAAATCCGCTTCATGCGGGGCTGAATCCCCCCTTAGGGTTAATCCCGAGAAAATCAGGTCATTTTGACCGGCCGCCGCGCAACAGACGGTCTCGAACCTCGTCAGGTCCGGAAGGAAGCAGCGATAAGGGATGCGGTCTGTGTCGTGGATCGATCCCGGTCATGTTTTGGCTCAGATTTTTCGGATCAGCTCGACGGGGGGTGCACAACCATCTCATCCGTTTAGCATCGTTGTCCTGCTTGTCAATTGATCCAACCTATCAGATTTACAATTAATTATTAATAGTCGGCGAAGGCTGCAATGGTCCTTGACAAGCCACCATCTGGTCTTATTTTTTGTCAACTTTGCGGACCCGGTCATAGTCAACAGCTTAAAAATCAAGTGTTTTGGACCGACCGGGGGCCCACCGGCCGCAAAGATGAGAAAAACCAGCGAGACCAGGAGATACAGGAGCTGATGGCACAAAAGAAAAAAATTGTGATTGAGGACGATAACGACAAAACGCCGCTAGAAGAATCTACCATACCTCCGAACCCAGACGATGCAGCCGATCAGCCGCTGGATGCCGCTGATTCGCCAAAGGCGCTTGAGGAAAAATTGGTGGCAGCTGAGGCTGAAGCCAGTGAAAACCGCGATCGCATGCTCCGGATGGCTGCCGAGCTGGATAATTACAAAAAACGAGCTGCCCGAGATCTGGACGATATTAAAAAATACGCCACCGAAAATCTGATTCGCCAACTGCTTACCGTTGTGGACAACCTGGAGCGGGCCATTGCTTCGACCGCACCGGATAATGAAAATGGCCAGAGCCTGGTTGACGGCGTCGCCCTGACATTGGCGGATATCATGAAAATTCTGGAAAAGCATTACGTCAGCCCCATTCAGGCATTGGGAGAGCCTTTTGATCCGGCCTTTCACCAGGCCATGTGCCAGGAGGAAAGCACCGATCAGCCGCCCAACACGGTGGTGCAGGAATTTCAAAAGGGATATCTGATTCATGACCGGCTGCTTCGCCCCGCCATGGTGGTGGTCTCAAAGGCCGCTCAGAACGGACAAACACCCGAAAAATCGGTTAATACAAACGCTTAAATCAATACTATTTCAAGGATCGTCGAAGGTAAGGAGGAACATCAGATGGGCAAGATTATCGGAATTGATCTCGGGACTACCAACTCCTGTGTGGCCATTATGGAAGGCGGCGACGCCAAAGTGATCACCAACCCGGAAGGCGGCCGCACCACGCCATCTATCGTGGCCGTCAGCGAAAGCGGAGAGCGGACGGTGGGACAGATCGCCAAGCGGCAGGCCATCACCAACCCGGAGAACACGGTCTTTGCGGTCAAGCGGCTGATTGGCAGAAAGTATTCATCTGCCGAGGTTCAGGGTGACATCAAAATACTCCCTTACCATATCAAACAGGCGGAAAACGGCGATGTCCGCATCGATTTAAGGGGAAAACTCCACAGCCCGGCAGAAATTTCATCGTTCATCCTGGCACACATCAAGAAATATGCCGAAGACTACCTGGGTGAACCGGTGACGGATGCGGTGATCACCGTTCCGGCCTACTTTAACGACAGCCAGCGCCAGTCCACCAAAGATGCCGGAAAAATAGCCGGTCTCAATGTGCTGCGCATTATCAACGAGCCCACGGCCGCCTCACTGGCCTATGGTTTAGACAAGCGCAGCGAAGAGAAGATTGCCGTATTCGACCTGGGCGGCGGCACATTCGATATTTCCATCCTGGAGATCGGTGAAGGGGTTTTTGAGGTCAAGGCCACTAACGGCGATACCCACCTGGGCGGTGAGGACTTCGATCTGCGGCTCATCGATTTTCTGGCCGACGAGTTCAAGAAAGACCAGGGAATCGACCTGAGAAACGACAAGATGGCCCTGCAGCGGCTCAAAGAGGCGGCTGAAAAGGCCAAGATGGAACTCTCCTCGTCCATGGAAACCGATGTGAACCTGCCATTCATCACCGCCGACGCCAGTGGGCCCAAGCATCTGAATGTCAAGATCACCCGGGCCAAGCTGGAAGGCCTGGTTGCCGATCTGCTGGACAAGCTGGAGCCGCCCTGCCGGACTGCGCTGAAAGACGCCGGCCTGTCCACCGGGGAGATCGACGAAGTCATCCTGGTCGGTGGCATGATTCGTATGCCGGCAGTCCATGAGCGGGTGAAGCGAATTTTCGGCAAAGAACCCCACAAAGGCGTGAACCCCGACGAGGTGGTAGCGCTCGGTGCGGCCATTCAGGGTGGTGTGCTCAAGGGTGATGTGAAGGATGTGCTTCTGCTGGATGTCACACCGCTTTCTCTGGGAATCGAAACCCTGGGTGGTATCATGACTCGGCTCATCGAGAAGAACACCACGATCCCGACCCGCAAGAGCCAGGTTTTCTCCACGGCGGCGGACAGCCAGCCGGCGGTCTCCATCCACGTGCTCCAGGGCGAACGCGAGATGGCTGCCAGCAACAAGACCCTGGGACGCTTTGAACTGGTTGGCATACCGCCTGCCCCCCGCGGTGTTCCCCAAATCGAGGTGACGTTTGACATCGATGCCAACGGTATTGTCAATGTTTCCGCCAAGGATATGGCCACAAGCAAAGAGCAGTCCATTCAGATTACGGCATCCAGTGGCCTTTCCAAAGAGGATATCGACAAGCTGATTAAAGATGCTGAATTGCATGCGGATGAGGACCAGAAGAAAAAGGAGTTGGTTGAAGCCAGAAACCACGCCGACACGCTCATCTATACGACTGAAAAATCCTTGAAGGACCTTGGCGAGAAAGTGGATGCCGAGACCCGCAGCAAAATCGAAGCCGCCTCGGCAGACCTGAAGAAGGCTATGGAAGGTGACGATGTCAAGGAGATTCAGCGGTTGAGTGAAGAGCTTACCCAGGCATCTCACAAGGTGGCTGAAGCCATGTACAAGCAGGCCTCCGAAGCGGGTGCCGGCGGTGCAGACGATCAGGGGCCTGATGCGGGTGCGGATGCCGGGGGTGCCGGTTCAGATGACGATGTGGTTGATGCCGATTTCGAAGAGGTGAAAGACAAAAAGTAGATCGATGCGTTAAGGAGAGGCGACACCTTGCCGCCGAGATCGAAAAAACCCGCGCCGCAACCGGTTGCGGGTTTTTTAATCCGGTACATCAACGAAAATGACAAATGGTCGACAGCCTGTCAGATCGTAAAGGGTCCCTTCTTTTAAGATGATTTGTGAGAAAATCCCCGATTCCTATCGGGTAGATGATTTCACCACCTGTAATGATCACATCTTTCTTCCGGTCCACCAGCCAGATGAAGCCCTCATCGTCCTGCCGGGCCACCATCACCGGTGAGCAGCCAGCCGTTCACGACGGTTCACATTGGTCCAGATGGTAGTCTTTCAATTTGATTTCGCCGCTCTTGATGGCCAACTGCAGGTCCATGGCCCAGGGTACCAGCATCCAGACGATGGTAATCTTTTCTTCGCGGGATGATCGCGTGGTCAATCACCATTGCTGCGGTTGCCATCAACGCCGGGAGTCAGGTGAAGTGGCGTGAAAAAAGGTTTGCCGTCAGCCGCCGGATTCTTTAGAGTGGTACCTGATCCACCAGTGGTCAAAAAAAGGGAGAGGGATGATTGTCTTTGACGGCACTTACACGCTGGAACGAAAAGAGGACCCGGGGGCGAGCACGGCCCATGCCTGCACCTGGCGGGTAAAGATCGTCGATTTTTCATCCGGCGATCCCAAGCATCCTCACATCCGTCCCTATGCCGTGTTGGCCGTTCGCATGGAGGGCGGCATTTTCAAAACCAGCTGTGCCGAAAGCATCGGAAAGCGGATCTGCAGGGATTTCGGCCTCAATGTGGATGATATATTGTGGGTTGAGGCATTCACCGACCTTCCCGGTGCGCTCTACGTGGCTGTTTTTACTCCCCGGTATGAGGATACAAATATTCATTACACCGTTACCTGGCGGGCGATTTTAAAAAACGAACAGGCTGCCGTGGAACCCTGGTGCTGACATCCTCTTGGATGGTGGACTGTCGTAATGCCAAAATATGGGTTGAATGTTCAATCGGTTTTCACTAAAATGCGCCTCCAACAGCAGGCCGCTTGCCACTTGTTCTTACCTGTCCGTCGCGACGATTGGCAATTTCCGCTGATAAGAGAGCAAATATTTCCGTAAGGCTTTGGGTCCGTAGCCGGAGCCATTCACAGTGGCCCAAACGGGGGTGGACGAACGATCAACTATCAAAACAAGGATGCCCTAATGAAGGTGCTGGTCAGTGACAATCTGGGTGAAGATGGAATCCGCATGTTTCAAGAAGCCCCGGGTATACATGTGGATGTGAACACCGGCCTGGAGCCGGAAGCCCTCAAGGCGATTATCGCCGATTACGACGCCCTGGTGATTCGAAGTTCCACCAAGGTGACCGAGGACCTGTTGCAGGTGGCCACGCGGCTTAAAGTGGTGGGCCGGGCGGGCATTGGTCTGGATAATGTGGATATACCGGCAGCCACCCGGCGCGGGGTGGTAGTGATGAATACCCCCACGGGCAACGTGGTAACGACGGCAGAGCACGCGATTGCCATGATGCTGGCCCTGACCCGCAACATCCCCACGGGAACCGCCTCCCTGCGGGACGGCCGGTGGGAGAAGAAAAAACTTCAGGGCCGGGAGATTTTCAACAAGGTGCTGGGCGTTATCGGATACGGCAAGATCGGCGCCATCGTGGCGGACCGGGCCCGTGGACTGAAGATGAACGTGATTATCCACGATCCCTATGTCACCCCGGAACAGATTCAAAAGGCAGGATTCGAGAGTGTGGACCTGGAGTCCTTGTATCAGCGGGCCGACTACATCTCCGTGCATGTGCCTAAGCTGAAAAATACCGCTGGGTTGATCGACAAGAACGCATTCGACAAAATGAAACCCGGGGTGATGGTAATCAACTGCGCGCGGGGCGGGATCGTGGTCGAAAAAGACCTTTACGATGCCATTGTCTCCGGCAAAGTGGCCGGCGCGGCGTTGGATGTTTTTGAAACCGAACCGCCGGGGCAGTCCCCCCTGATCACCCACGAGCGGGTGATCAGTACACCCCACCTGGGGGCCTCCACCCGGGAAGCCCAGACCAATGTGGCCGTGGCCATTGCCAGGCAGATTATCGATTTTCTGACCGCCGGCACGGTGGCCAATGCGGTGAACATGCCTTCGGTGACCGGTGAAGTGCTGGAAAAGATCGGCCCCTACCTCACCCTGGCCGACCGTATGGGATGCCTTCAGGCTCAACTGGTCCGTGGCCCCATCAAAGAGGTCGTCGTTGAATTCCATGGTGATTTTAAAGATCTGGACCTCTCTCCCGTGTCAACGGCGGTGCTCAAAGGCATCCTGACGCCGGTGGTCAAGGATGACGTGAATTTTGTCAATGCCCATGTCATGGCCCAGCAGCGCGGTATCAAAGTGACTGAAACCAGCAGCGCCGAGTCGGACTATTATGTGAACCAGATTACGGTCAGGGCGATTACCACCGAGATGGAAAGCGTGGCGTCCGGCACGATCTTCGGGAAAAAGGATCCGCGGATCGTCAAGATCGACAAGTTTCGGCTGGAGATGATTCCCCACGGCCACATGGCTTTGATTCAGAACATCGACAAACCCGGCTCCATCGGTGAAATCGGCACCACCTTAGGCCGTTACAACATCAATATCGGCAGAATGCAGGTGGGCCAGGAGGAGGAGGGAGATCGCAATATTATTTTCCTGACTACCGATACCCCCATTCCAGAGGAAGTGGTGGAGGAAATGCGGCATCTTTCGCTGGTCAAGACCGTCACGCCGCTTGAATTTTGACGGGTTCGTAAAAATTCCGATATCTGCGTTACGCTTCATCCCTCGTCACTGCGGCGTACCTTCAGTACGCCTCATTCCTCGGGATTCGCCAGCCTTGATCTCGAATTTTTACGAACCCGTCGGTAAGGCGGATTTTTACAGGTTCATCAACTTTAGCAGTTTCTATCACCCAAGGAGTGTTTCCCATGACAGACGAAAAGCAGGAAAATGCCGGCAAAGCAGATCCGGTTGACCCACCCCAATCCGCTGATACGACGTCCCTGCCGGCCCTCAATTTTGCCACTTTTATCTTTTCTCTCAATTCATCGGCTCTCGTTCAGCTGGGAATGATCGAAGACCCGATGACTGGTGAGACATCCAAGAACTTGCCGCTGGCCAAACAGACCATCGACATCCTTTCCATGCTCGAAGAAAAGACACGGGGAAACCTGGATGTCGATGAGGCGGGGATGCTCAAGAACATTCTTTACGACCTGCGGATCCAATACGTGAAAGAGAAGGGGTAGCCAAACACGGCTGTCACCTGACATGGAACCGCTTCACGTAAAAGCGCCGGCGAAGATCAACCTGTTTCTTCGCATCACCGGCAAGCGACCCGACGGCTATCATGACCTGTATACCCTCATGTGCCCGTTGGCCCTTTACGACACCCTGACCCTGAATCCTGGCGGGACAGGGATTGTTGTTGTCTGCGACCACCCCGGCGTCCCGCAAGATGCATCCAACCTGGCGGCCCGTTCGGCGCTTCTGTTTCTGGAGACCGCGTTCGCGGGCAATGCCCTGCCGATTTCCGGTCTGACCATCCATATCAATAAAAAAATACCCGTGGGTGCCGGGCTTGGCGGTGGCAGCAGCGATGCCGCTGCCGTCCTGGTGGCCTTGAACGACTATTTTGGGCAGCCCCTTTCCACCCAGGCACTCATGGCGCTGGGCACGCGCCTGGGTGCCGATGTTCCCTTTTTTATCCTGGGCGGGCCGGCGCTGGCCACGGGAATCGGAGACCGGCTCGAACCCTTTGCGCACCTGACGCCATGGACGGCGCTGCTGGTTTATCCCAACGAGGTGGTATCTACCGCCTGGGTCTACAAAAATCTGAATTTAAGATTGACAAAAGACGAAAAAAAACTTAGTAAATTCCACTTTGATGGCCGACTTTTCAAGCTCGATGAGCATCTGGTCAACGATTTGGAACCGGTGACCGAAAGGGCGTTTCCGGTTATCAGAGCAATAAAGCGCTTGCTGTTGGCACATGGAGCGGCCGGGGCCATGATGTCCGGCAGCGGATCAACGGTGTTCGGGTTGTTTGCGGACCACGAACGAGCCATTTCAGTTTGTACCGCCTTGCGCGACAATCAGCAAAATAAAAACTGGACGCTTTATGTCGCGGATCTGTTGATCTAAGTGCCTGTTGTTGCCGAAGTCCGGGCTCAGGACAGCGGTATTTTTCTGCTGGGGCGTCGTCAAGTGGCAAGACACAGGATTTTGGTTCCTGCATTCGGAGGTTCGAATCCTCCCGCCCCAGCCAATCTCATCGAACAGGAGTAGCGTTCAGAAAGTGACACCAAAAAAACAAAATTTCTGTGTGTTTACAGGCAATTCTAATCCGGATTTGGCGTCTAAAATTGTTGATTACTTGGGGATGTCTCTGTGCGGTGCCGTCGTCAAGCGTTTCAGTGATGGTGAAATTCAGATTGAGATCGATGAAAATGTACGGACCAAAGACGTTTTTATCATTCAATCCACCTGCCACCCGGTCAACGACAACCTGGTTGAACTGCTCCTCATGGTAGATGCCCTGAAACGGGCCTCGGCGCGTCGAATCACCGCCGTGATCCCCTATTACGGCTATGCCCGCCAGGACAAAAAAGTGGCCCCTCGCGTGCCCATCAGCGCCAAACTCATCGCTGATTTGCTGACGACCGCCGGGGCCACCCGTGTGATCACCATGGACCTGCATGCCGGGCAGATTCAGGGTTTTTTCAACATCCCCGTGGATAACCTCTACGCGGCACCGGTACTCTTGGATTACATCAAAGCCAACTTCAATGAAGGCTTGGTCATCGTATCGCCCGATGCCGGTGGCGTGGAGCGGGCGCGTGCTTTTGCCAAACGGCTCAACGCCGGGCTGGCCATCGTGGATAAACGGCGGTCGGCACCCAATAAAGCCAAGGCAATGGCGGTCATCGGTGACGTGGCCAACAAAACGGTCGTCATTCAAGATGACATGATCGATACCGCCGGGACCCTCACCGAGGCGGTGAATGCGCTCATAGAAAGGGGGGCAAGGGAAGTTCATGCCTGCTGCGCCCATGCGGTGATTTCCGGGCCAGCCGTGGACCGAATCAACGCTTCACCCATTACCAGCGTCGTCTGCACCGATACCATTCCGCTGAATGAAAAAGCGGCTGCCTGCAGTAAAATCAAAGTGCTTTCCATCTCCAACCTGGTAGGGGAAGCCATCATCAGAAGCTACACCGGGGATTCGGTAACGTCCCTGTTCGTGTAATATTCTTTAAGGAGGATAAGATCGTTGGAAATAATGAATTTGAAAGCAAGTCAACGGGAGGCCGTGGGTAACGGGCCTTCAAGAGTTCTTCGGCGGGACGGCAAAATTCCCGCCATTTTATACGGCCCGAAAACCGAATCGATTAAACTGGCCATCGACCGGTTGGAACTGGAGCCCATTTTAAAGTCAGGCGCCGTGGCCCAGACACTGTTGAAACTACAAATCGATGGTGTCGATTCCGTCCGCAAGGTCATGATCAAAGAGATGCAGAAGCATCCCGTTTCCCGAAGCGTGCTTCACCTGGATCTGTATGAAGTCAGCATGGACCAGAAGATCAAGGTCATGGTTCCCGTGGTCACCACCGGTAAAAGCGCCGGCGTGGAGGTGGGCGGCACGCTGCAGATCATTCGCCGGGAACTGGAAGTGTTCTGCCTGCCCGATCAAATTCCCGAGAACATCACCATCGATATCACCGGCCTTGAAATTGGCGACTCCTTTCACGTCGAAGAGCTCCCGCTGGATGAAGCGGTCGAGATTCCCGCCGACGTCAACTTCACCATTCTGACCATCCTCAGCCCGACGGCCGAAGAAGAGGAGGAAGTGGAGGAGGAACTGGAGGACGGCGAAGAAGAAGGTGAAGAGGGTGAAGAGGGTGAAGAGGCTGCTAAAGAACCTGCGGCCGAGTAATCTTGATGACGGGTGGCCTTCCGTATTTATCTGCAGATTGCCATCCCCATGAAGGCTGAAACCAGACACCATCTGATCGTCGGGCTCGGCAATCCGGGCTTGGCGTATGCAACGACTCGCCACAACATCGGGTTTATGGCCGTAGACCGGCTGGTACGGAAATACGGGTTGACTGCCTGCCGCAGCCGGATCAATGCAGAGATCGGCGAAGGAGATATCTTCGGTGTCCGGGTACTGGCAGCCAAGCCGATGGCGTATATGAATCGCTCCGGCGACCCGGTGAGCGATATCGTCCAGACCCACGGGATTCTATGCGAGGATATGGTCGTCATCCACGATGACATTGACCTTGCTTATGAAAGATTGAAAATCAAAGAGAAAGGGGGGGATGGAGGACACAATGGACTGAGGTCTCTGATTGACGCCCTGGGGACCGACGAGTTCGTGAGGGTGCGAATGGGTGTCGGGCGGCCTGACGGCGACATTGGGGTGGTGGAATACGTTCTGGAGAAATTCGATGCCAATCAACGAACTATGCTGGAACCTTTCCTATCACGGGCCATCGAGGCTGCCGCAGCCATCCTTTGTGAGGGAGCAAAGGATGCCATGAATCGGTTTAACCGCAAACCTTGATTTCACGCTAAACACTGAATGGAGGAAAGAATGGACGTTGTAATGAACAACATACCGCTCGTTTGTACGTTGGTCGGCGTTGTTGGTGTTTTCTTTGCGATTATCCTTGCAGGTATCGTTAAAAGCGCACCTGCCGGTGACGAGAAGATGCAGGCAATCGCCGGCGCGATTCAGGAAGGTGCCATCGCCTACTTGAACCGCCAGCTCAAGAGCATGGGCATTGCCGGCATCATCATTTTCGCTATTATTTTTGCCACCATGGGTGCCAAGACCGCCTTCGGGTTCCTTATCGGTGCCGTGGCTTCCTTTCTGGCCGGCTACATCGGCATGCGCGTCTCCGTGCTTGCCAACGTGCGCACCGCCGAAGCAGCCAAAAAGGGCATGGCCGCGGGTCTCTCCATGGCCTTCAAGGGCGGCTCCGTGACCGGAATGATCGTTGCCGGACTGGCTCTGACCTCCGTGGCCGGTTACTACACCGCCACCCATGACGTCATTGCCCTGGTCGCCCTCGGCTTCGGCGGCAGCCTGATCTCCATCTTCGCCCGTCTGGGCGGGGGTATCTTCACCAAGGGTGCCGACGTGGGCGCCGACCTGGTGGGCAAGGTCGAAGCCGGGATTCCCGAGGACGACCCCAGAAACCCCGCCACCATCGCCGACAACGTGGGCGACAATGTGGGTGACTGTGCCGGTATGGCCGCCGACCTGTTCGAGACCTATGCCGTCACCGCCGTGGCCGCCATGCTCATCGGCCATCTGCTCTTCCCCAAAATTGCCATGGCTACGGAGTTCCCGCTGATTCTGGGTGCCATCTCCATCATTGCCTCGATGATCGCTGTTTTCTTTGTCCGTCTGGGCAGCGGCGGCTACATCATGGGCGCGCTTTATAAAGGCATGTTCGGTGCCGCCATCATCGCTGCCGTGGCGTTTTACTACGCCTGTACGAAATTTATGGCCGACATCCCCGGCATCAGCGCCATGAACATCTACTACTGTACCCTGATCGGGCTGATTCTGACCGTCGTGATCGTCATCATCACCGAATACTACACCGGTATCTACGGTCCGGTAAAAGGCATTGCCGAGGCCTCCACCACCGGCCACGGCACCAACATCATCTCCGGTCTGGCCGTCTCCATGCAGGCGACTGCCGCGCCGGTTCTGACCATCTGTCTGGCCATCTTCCTGGCCCATAAATTCGGCGGACTCTACGGCATCGCCATGTCCGCCATGTCCATGCTCTCCATGACCGGTATGGTCATCGCCATCGATGCCTACGGACCCATCACCGACAACGCCGGTGGTATCGCTGAAATGGCCGGCATGGACGAGAGCGTCCGCGCCGTCACCGATCCCCTGGACGCGGTCGGCAACACCACCAAGGCCGTTACCAAGGGTTACGCCATCGGCTCTGCCGGTCTGGCCGCCCTGGTGCTGTTTGGGGCCTACGTCATGGAGTTCTCGATTCAGGGTGCTGAAAAAGCGATCCGATTCGACCTCTCCGACGTCAACGTCATCATCGGCCTGTTCATCGGTGGCCTGCTGCCCTACCTGTTTGCTTCCATCGCCATGAAGGCCGTCGGCAACGCCGGCGGTGCCGTGGTCGAGGAAGTGCGTCGCCAGTTTCGCGAAATTCCGGGCATCATGGAAGGTACCGCCAAACCGGATTACGGTGCATGTGTGGATATCGTCACCAAGTTCGCGCTTAAGGAGATGCTGATTCCCGCACTGCTGCCCGTGATCGCTCCCCTTTTGGTGGGTTTTCTGCTGGGCAAAGTTGCCCTGGGCGGCCTGCTCATCGGTTCCATCGTAACGGGTGTGTTCGTGGCCCTGTCCATGACCACCGGTGGCGCTGCCTGGGACAATGCCAAAAAATACATCGAAGACGGCCACCTGGGTGGCAAGGGCTCCGATGCCCATAAAGCCGCTGTTACCGGTGACACCGTCGGCGATCCCTACAAAGATACCGCCGGCCCGGCCGTTAACCCGATGATCAAGATCCTCAACGTGGTGGCCCTGCTGATGGTTCCGTTCCTGCTGTAGCCGCAAATGCGGGTTTGATCCGCAATAGTCGTTGATTTAAAAAGGGTTGGCGCCGGACGGTGCCAACCCTTTTTTTATTGATTATTGACCGCTCCAGTGGTATATTCTGCTATTCCATATGGTTATTATTTGTCCCCTTCCAGCATGCAGCGGAGGGCCTTCCCTTACGGAATTCATTGCTAAACTGATCGCCTGGAACACCCGGTTTTCGCCCCGGGAGAGCAACCCCGCTCAAGGTGGTTATAACCCCTGATCACTGGTACCCACATGGCAGATAAATCGGTCAAGGACAGTCCAAAAAGCGCAGCGTCCCCAAAACGTTTCAAGGTTGGTGACCTTGCCGTATACCCGGCCCACGGCGTCGGTCGCATCGAATCCATCGAAACCAAGGTCGTGAACGGTGAAGAACACGACTTTTACATCATGAAGGTCATCGAAAATGCCATGGTGATCATGATTCCAACATGGAACGTGGAATCGGTCGGTTTGCGGGACGTGATCCAGAAAAAAGAGATCCCGAAGATTTTTGATGTGATGCGTTCCCGGCAGGAACAACCCATGGACAACCAAACCTGGAACCGGCGCTACCGGGAGTATATGGAAAAGATAAAAACCGGCTCCCTGTTCGAAGTCGCCGAGGTCTACAGGGATCTGTCCCTGTTAAAGACCACCAAAGACCTCTCTTTTGGAGAGCGTAAACTTTACGACACCGCCCAGAACCTTCTCGTCAAAGAGCTGTCCACCGCCAAGAACAAAAACGAAAAGGCCATTATCGAAGAGATTGAAGCGTTGTTCAAGACCGATGAGGCCTGAGTTTCCCACCCATGTCCAACCCTCCGTCCGCCTTCACCTTTAGCGTCGGTCACGCGCAAGCAGGGGGGCGTCTGGACGCGCTGGTCGCCAGCGAAGTTGATCACTGCTCACGCTCATTTGCCGCCACACTGATCCGGCAGGGGTGCATTTTGGTTGACGGCGCAGCCAAAAAACCCGGCTACGCGGTAAAGGCCGGAGAGGTCGTTTGCGGAAAGATTGCCCCACCGGAAAGGTCGAGCTTCCTGCCGGAGAACATCCCCCTTCAAATCCTCTATGAGGACCCTGAACTGCTGGTGGTAAACAAGGCACCGGGCATGGTTGTGCACCCGGCACCAGGGCACAGCAATGGAACCCTGGTCAATGCCCTGGTGCATCACTGCCCGGATTTGGCGGGAATTTCCGGAAGTCTTCGGCCGGGCATCGTCCACCGGCTGGATAAGGATACGTCCGGCGTGCTGGTGGTAGCCAAGAACAGCCGTGCCATGCACCATCTGGCGGCCCAGTTCAAGTTCCGTGAGGTTCGCAAAAAATATTTGGCACTCGTTTATGGTATTCCACGTGAGGGCGCAGGCAGTATAGACAACCCCATTGGCCGTCATCCGGTGGATCGCAAAAAAATGTCCGTAACCACCCACACGCCCCGCTCGGCGTTGACCCGTTGGCGGGTGATCGAGCAGTATACGGGGACCTGTTTACTGGAACTGGATATCCGCACGGGCAGGACCCATCAGATCCGGGTTCACTGCAAAACCATCGGGCACCCGGTAATCGGGGATCCGGTCTATGGCAATCGTGGAGATAAAAAAAGGCTTGCTTCGATTTTACCCGAGATGGGTCAGGCGGTCGCGAGCGTGGCCCGTCAGATGCTGCATGCCCGGCGGCTTTCGTTCATCCATCCAGCAACCGGAGCGTTCATGGCCATGGAAGCGCCGATACCTTCGGACATGACCGGACTGATCGACCGATTCAGAAGGACATCGTCGAATAAGTAGGATGTGCCGGTCACAAAAAAACGGTGCCGCCGGATTGGCAGCACTGTTGATTGTTTTTAGAAAGGAGAATTTCAGGCGGCGTTCTGGTCGCGCAGGTCCGGGTTGTAACAAATCCGGCAGCAGTCAAGGCAGCGGCTGGATTCGTGCTTGGCGTCGGCCTCGGAGATGACCTGGTCCACCTCGATCATCGAGTCGATGCGATCGGCCACGGGCAGTTCAGGCATGGGTGTCCGGGGAGACTTGCCCACGCCGGGAACCGTTTCGAACAGGGATTCGGAGATATGCCGTTTGCGCAGGGAGCGGGGGGTTCCTTTGATCTCCTCGCCGGTGATGTACTGATGGATGGAGCGGGCCGCCCGCCGCCCGCCGCCGATGGCGTCCACCACCAGAGATGGGCCGGTGGCCACGTCGCCGCCGGTGAACAGATAGGGCACGCTGCACTGCAAGGTTTCCGGATCGTTGTCAAAGGTGTTCCAGCGGGTGATGGTGATGTTCTCTTTGTCCGTTTCCTTTTCCATGAAACCGATATCCGGCTGCTGGCTGATGGCGGAAATGACCATGTCCACGTCGAGAATCGTTTCCGACCCCTCGATGGGCACCGGCCGCCGCCGGCCGCTGGCATCGGGTTCGCCCAGTTTCATCTGAAGATACTCCAGCCCCTTGACATTACCCTTGCCGTCATCAATCACCCGTGTCGGAGCGGCCAGGAACTGGAATTTGATGCCTTCGTGTTCGGAGGCCACGATTTCCACCTCGTTGGCGGGCATCTCTTTGCGTGTCCGTCGATAGACGATGTAGACTTCTTCACAACCCAGGCGAAGCAGCGTGCGCACACAATCGATGGCCGAGTTGCCACCGCCGACAACCGCCGCCCGGCGGCCGATGGGAACCCTTTTGTCTGGTGAATTGGCCACGGCGGCGAGGAAGTTGATGCCCTGGGAAACCCCTTTTAAATCCTCACCCTTGATGCCGAGGGTGTAGTCTTTCCAGGCGCCGATGCCCATGAAAATGGCCTCATAGCCTTCGTCACGGAGCGATTGGATGGTGAAATCTTTGCCCAGCGTGGTGTTGGTGTGCACATCGATACCCAGGTTCAGGATGCCGTCGATCTCCCAGTCCAGAACCTCATCGGGCAGTCGGTACTCGGGAATGCCGTAGCGCGTGATGCCGCCCAGTTTTGACATGGCCTCGTAAATGGTAGGATGGTGGCCCAGCCGTCGCAGGAAATAGGCGCAGCTGACACCAGCCGGTCCACCGCCGATGATGGCCACGCGCTTGCCGGTATCCGGTGCGCAGGCGATGGGGTAGCGCCGACCGCTGTTCATTTCGTAGTCGGCCACGAAGCGTTTGAGCTGGTTGATGGAAACCGCCTCATCTTCGATTTCACGACGGCAGTAATCCTCGCAGGGATGCGGGCACACCCGGCCGCAGGAGAGCAGCAGGGGGTTGCGTTCGCGGATGGTGTTGACGGCTCCCTCGTAGTCGCCCTCTTTGATCAGGCGAATGTATTTGGGGATGTCGATCTCCGCCGGGCAGGTCTGCTGGCAGGGGGCCAGGGCATGATCTTCCTGGTTGAAGACCAGCAGGCGCTGGGACATGGTTTTAACTGAAATCAGACCCTTGGGGCAGGCTGTCTGGCAGGCGCCGCAGCCTACGCACTTGAATTCATCGATCACCGGAAACCCTTTCGGTCCCATGTGGATGGCATCGAATTGACAGGATTGAACGCAATCACCCATGCCCATGCAGCCGATTGAGCAGACCCGTTTGCCGCCGTATAGCGCGGTCATGGCCGAGCAGGTCATGGCGCCGTTGTAAATGAATTTGTCATCGGCGCGGTCGCCGCCGGAGCATGAGTTGAGTGATTTCAAGGGCTCGGCGGTACCCGGATCCACACCCATCACGCCGGCGATATTGATGGCCGCTTCCGAGTCGGCGACGACACAGACACTGGGGCCGGCCTTGCCTTCAACCACGCCCACGGCCGCCGCGCTGCACCCGGCAAAGCCGCAGCCGCCGCAGTTGGCGCCTGCCATGAAATATTCCACTTCGGCGATGCGTGGATCTTCATAGACGTAAAAAACTTTGGAGGCAACACTGAGGATAATGCCGCAGGTTGCGCCTATGCCCAGCATGACGAGGATAGCGATGGTCACGAAAACCTCCTTGGTTCAATCTACACCATGCCGCGAAAGGCATAGAAGCTCAGTGAAATAACGCCGGCAGTGATCAGGGCGATGGAGGTGTCCTGCAACGGTTTGGGCACACGCGCCAGCAGGATGCGTTCGCGCAGGCCTGCGAAAATGATCAGCGCCAGACCGAAGCCGGCTGCATATCCGAAGGATGTGACCAGTGCCGGCACAAAACCGAGCTCCTTGTCGATGTTTAGCACGCACACACCGAACACGGCGCAGTTGGTCGTGATCAACGGCAGAAAAATGCCGAGCCCGGCATAGAGGGCGGGAATGCTTTTTTTCAGGAACATTTCGACGAACTGCACCAGGGACGCAATCACCAGGATGAAGGCGATGGTTCGCAGGAATACCAGGTTGTTGGGCTCCAGCAAGTAGTTGAAGATCAACCAGGTCATGGCGCCCGCCATGACCAGGACGAAGATAACCGCCATGGACATGCCCATGGCGGTTTCCATCTTCTTGGAGGTTCCCAAAAACGGGCAGTTGCCCAGGAACTGCGCCAGCAGGATGTTGTTGACGAAAATGGTGGCGATGATGATTTCAATATATTCCATGGTAGCTTAGTTCCTCCCGCTATTTACTGGGGATCAGGTTCATCGCGCAAAGCAATAATCCCAGGATCACAAAAGCGCCAGGCGCCTGTACGGCAAAGCCGAACGGTTCGAAAGCGGCACCGAAGATATTGGGGACGTCCCAATGGATCAGTCCGAACACGTCTCCTTTCAAGGAGCCCGTTCCGATCAGTTCACGCACGGCGCCCAGCAGTCCCAATGCCCAGGTGAATCCGAGACCGATCCCCAGACCGTCGGCAGTCGATTTGAGAACACCGTTTTTCGAGGCGAATGCCTCGGCGCGGCCTAAAACGATACAGTTGACCACGATCAGCGGGATAAACACGCCAAGGTCCAAAAAGAGGGTGTAGGCAAAAGCCTGCATCATCTGTTCGACCACGATGACGAAGGTGGCGATGATGATAATAAAGCAGGCGATGCGAACCTTGGCGGGGATGACCTTTCTCAGCAGGCTGACCAGGATGTTGGAGCAAAGCAGGACGAAGGTGGTGGCCAGCCCCATGCCGATGCCGTTTTTCATGGAAGTGGTCACACCCAGTACCGGACAGAGGCCGAGAACCAGTCGGAACGGCGGGACCTCTTTCCAGAGGCCTTTGGTAAATTCAGAAGCGAACGATTTGGCCATTGAGTAAACTCCTTTATTTGCCCATGCCTTTGATTTGTTCTTCCAGTTGCGGTTTCAGCCTGTTGTATGTCTCGACGGCCTGATTGACCCCGGTGCAGACGGCGCGTGAGGTGATCGTGGCGCCGCTCAGGGCGCTGATCTGACCGCCGTCGGTGGTGACGCCGAAGGGACTGCCGATGCTTTTTCCTACAAACTGTGCCGCAAAATTGGGGTTGTCCTTGGCCATGGCGCCCAGCCCCGGGGTCTCTTTGTGAGTAGTTACGGCCATGCCGCGCAGGGAGTCCTCCGCCATGTTGATTGCCACCACCATGCCGACTTTGTCGCCATATCCGTTGGCATTGGCTTCCACCACGACCGTATCGGCTGCACCACCGAATACGCCCACGAAAATATTGCGTTCTTGGTCACCGTCGGTGATCTTGAATCGGTCTTTCACGGGGTCGTTGTCGGCCGCTTTCAGGATCTGCCGGATCGCGGGCCCTTTGACCAGGTTCATCACATTGTTTTCAATCTTGGGCTTGGCCCATTCCTCCAGCCCTTTCAAGCCACCGCCTGAAATGACACTGAGAATGGTCAAGACCACAACCATTTTGATCATTTCACCCATGTCACGCCACCTTTCCAATTGCCTTGGGTCTGATCTTGTCGACCAGCGGATTTATCAGATTGATCAGGAGAATTGCGAAGATCACGCCATCCACATAGGCGCCGATGTTACGGATCAGGACCGTCATAACACCGCCAAGTGCGCCGTAGACGAGCATGGGAACGAAGTTGACCGGTGAGGATGAGGATTCGGTGGCCAGGAAAAAGGCGCCGATCAGGGTGTATCCGGTAAGCAGGTGAAATGCCGGCGAGGCGTAGCGGACCGGGTCGGACATGTTGAACAGCATAGCGCTGATGAAAACACCGACGATAAAAGCGATGCTGATTTCCCAGCGGATGATTCCTCGAAGCATGAGGTAGATGCCGCCGATGGCGATGGCCAATCCACAGGAACTGCCCAGGCCGCCCACCTGCCGTCCCATGAGCAGATCAATGGGATTGAGGTTCTCAACAGCCGCCGGGCCGAAGGCTTTCAGGGCCGCCAGCGGATCTGTTGTGGACGGGAAGTCGAGTGAGAAGTTGACCAATGCGGCGTCGAAATCGAGATGGTTTTTGTAAGACACCATTAAAATAGCAATCGCCAGGGCCACCGGATTGAACGGGTTGGCACCGATGCCGCCAAATATCTGCATGCCGATGACGATGGCCAGGAAGGTGCCGATGACGACGAGCCACCAAGGAGCCGATGCGGGAAGCACCATGGCGATAAGCAATCCGATCAGCGCGGCATTGCCGTTTCCTACGGTAATCGACCGTTTGCTGGCGTAGTCGAGCAGCAGTTCCCAGAGAATCGCCGAAGCAATGGCCAGGCTGATGACGCCCAGCGCAGGAGCACCGTAATAGGCGATTCCCACGCAGGCGGCGGGGAGGGCGGCGATCATGGTGTGGTAGCTTCGCTCGGGAATCCCGCCGCCGTCATGCCAGAACGGTGCGTGGGATACGATTAGCGTTTTCTTACTGTTCATTCATCTCCTCCGCAGATGTGATCCGGCCTATTTCGTATTTTGCCAGTTTAATATACTGATAGATGGGAATGCGCGACACACAGACGTAACTGCACAGGCCGCACTCGATGCACGAATAAAGGTCGTACAGGTCGGCGCCTTCGGTATACTGTCCGGCTTCCAGAAAGCGAACGAGCAGGTTCACCGGCACGTTGGCCGGGCAGATGCGCACGCAATCGCCGCAATTGATGCACGGATAGTCGCTGTATAGGGGGATGACGCTTTTGTCCTGAACCAGGATGGCGTCGGTATCCGGCCCGATGGGCAGGTCTTCGCTGTAGATGGCGTTGCCGGTCATTGGCCCGCCGAAAATAATTTTGTCCTGGTCGTTGACCTTCACGTCGAAGGTTTTGAGCAGCACGCCCACCGGTGTCCCCACCCGTGCACGGGCCAGGTGCTTGGTTCCTTGCTTGTCGATGACGGCTACCGTTTTTTCAACGGGCAGGCTGCCGGACGAGAATGCCTGGCCGATGGCTGCTACGGCTTCCGCACGGATGAAATGGACCCCCATGGATGCCATGCCCTTTTCATCGGGCAGCCGCCCGGTCAGTTGGTGCAGAACCATGAGCGGCTGGGCGTAGGGGTATTGGGATGAAACCGGCTGCATTCGAGCATCCAGGTGGCCGGAGTAGTTCTGTACGCTCTCCTCCGGGATCACGATGACGATGTCCTCGATGCCCGTGGCTTTTCTCAGGATTTCGATACCCGCGTTGATCGCTTCAGCGTTTTGTTTGAACAGATACAGGCTGGTATCGATGAGAAGGTCGGCATTACCGCCGTAGATGACGATGGTGTGTACGGGGTTGCGTTCGTCCATCAGCGGGCCGATGTCCGGCTCGCCGGGGCAGGTGGCCAGATAGCGGTTGAGGGTGTTTAAAGACGGCGCTTGGCTGGCTTCGGCAAATTCGGTGTCCGGGGTATCGCTTCCTTCGGTTTTGATGGTGACGGCGGTCCATGACCGTCCGAAATCGGCCAGGAAAGGGGCGATGGCGCAGATGGTGCCGGTAACCGACGAGATGGCGCAGATGTCGTCGCCTTCGTTTACCACCAGCCGCTGACCGGTTTTTACCGGTGTGCCCACTTTCAGAGTGCTGCTCGCACGCTTGAGTTCCTGCTTGATATAAAGGGTAACCGTTTCCGGTGTCGGGATGGCTACCGGATCGGCGACGGTGCCGGTGGCCAGTTCATAGTTGAAGCAAGGTTTGGACAGACCGAAGAATGATCGCTTTCGCATAGCTTAACCTTTTGTTAGGGCCGCAGTGAAAAATGATTACTTCCATACAGCTTCATCAACGCTGACTGCCTCGATTAAAGGACGTGACATTGAGCGCAGTTTTCCGAGCCGGACTGCGGGCCTGCCTCAAACTGCTCATGACATTCGATGCACTGTTGGTGAAATGCATCCGCCCGTGCCGGCAGTTCCGAATCCTCAATGTCGCTCTCATCGTGGCAATCCAGACATCGTTCCGGTTTGGAACCGTCTTCGGCCGGTGCCTGGTGGCATTCACCACAGGCAATCAGTGCGCTGTCGTCGTCGCTGGGATGGTGGTGGCAGTCAAAGCAGCTTGCCCCGTAACCGGATGCGGCGGAGTGGGTGTAGTGATCAAAAAGGACTTTTCCGGCATTGGTCTGGTACATGATCCGAATGGGTTCATCGGGCGCGTTGACCGGAAAGGCGGCATAGCAGATAATGCCGACAAGCAACAGGTGGATTGCCAGACCGTAAGCAAACAGCAACTGTTTCTTCGACGTCATGTGGTCTCGATCCTTTTTGGAGTTGGGTTGTAATGCACATGTGGGTAGAAAAAATCAAACCATCGACTATCATAATGCACAGAACCTTTCAAGGCTTTATTTGGTAGGAACCAACCTGCTGAAAAGAATACGGAATGAGTCGTTTCAAGCGGTGAGAAAATGGCCGGTTTGGGCCATTGGGCGTCGGGTCCGCCTGCCTCCCGGCGAAGTCGATGAATCGGCCAGATCGGTCGGACGATCGGTCAGTTCCGGCAATCCGGCAGGTCATCAGGTACGAAACCGGGGTATTGACCGGCGGTTAACGGCCATCGGGCCATCGAACCGAAGGAAACCGGGAGGTGTCCGTGTGGGGAAGGAACTTGGCCGCGGAGAAGCGGTTCATAAAGTCCTGGTTCACGTTCAACTCCAAGTAGGTGATGCCGTCTCGGATTTGATTGACGCGGTCGACGCACTCGGGATGTTCCAGCACCCGCGTGGCGCCGCCCAGCGAGCTGTTGCCCAGACTGTGGTAGCGCGCTAAGGGCAGGTCCGGGATCATGCCGATGGTGATGGCGGAGGCCGGATCAATGTAGGCGCCAAAGGTGCCGGCCACGAAAAAGGTTTCCAGATCCTGCTGCTGCATACCCACGCTGCCGGTGATGGTTTCAAGGATGGTGTACATGGCGGCCTTGGAGCGGACCAGACTGTCCAGATCTGCCTGGGTGACGCCAAGATCCTGGCCCGTGGCCGTCTGGTCGGCGGATACGAGCGTTAAATGCCCCAGCCCGTCTTTCAGTTTAAAACGATCCCCGCAGCGATCGGGCAGGAGTTTTCCGCGGATGTCGATCATTCCCGATTGGAACAGGGCTGCGGCCAGGTCGATGACACCGGAGCCGCAGATGCCCCGGGGCGGCTGATTGTCGATGGTGTGGATGTCAATTGCCATTGACTCCGGATCGATGGCGATTCGGTCGATGACTCCCGGGCCGGCCATGGTGCCCATGCGTGTAACACCCCCTTCCAGCGCCGGGCCGGCCGCACCGGCGCAGGCCATCATCCAGTTGCGGTTACCCAGGACCACTTCCGCATTGGTGCCCACATCCACCAGGATGGCCGTTTCCTCCCGCTGGTCCATGTCACAGTAAAGGATGCCTGCAATCAGGTCGCCGCCGAAGTAGCTGCCCACATTGGGAAAGACCAGCGCCCTTGCGGTGGGGTGAACATGGATGCCCAGCTCGGCCGCGGTGATCACGCCGGGCCGGTTTACCGCCGGAATATATGGTTCCCGGATCATCCATCGGGGATTGAGGCCAATCAGCAGATGGGTCATGGCCGTGTTGCCGGCCACTGACATCAGGTGGATGTTTGCGCGAGATATACCGCATCGGTCGCACAGGACCTTCAGTGCATCGTTGATGCCGTCGACAATGAGGCGATTGAGCCGGTTCAGGCCGTCGGGTTTTTCCACGTGGTGGATGCGGGCCAGCACATCTGGCCCGACGGCGATCTGGGGGTTGTCGAAAACCGATTCGCCCAGGTGAACGCCTGTGGAAAGATCGATGATGCGCAGCACCACGCGGGTGGTGCCCAGATCAACGGCCAGGCCGCAAAGGGTGTCGGCGGTATCCGGTGCGGCCAGGTGGGCCAGGATACCGTTGCCGCTGTCATCTTTGAACCATACGGCGGTGGCCCGAAAATTCCATTCCCGCAGCCGGGCGGGCAGCTGTTTCAAAAGTGCGAGATCCATGTGGACGGTCCGGATTCCCAGTGATTTTTTCAATGCCGCCGCCAGTCGGTCGGCGTCGGCGGTGTTGTTCCCCAGGGATGGAGGGGGCAGGGTGATTTTTTTCACCCAGCGGTTGTTTTGCGTCATGGCGTGTTCGAGGGTTCGGGGTTCAGTTTTTTAATCATGAAATTCGTGTTTCTTGGGTCAGAAAACAAAGCACAAATAGCAAATAAATCACAATAACCAACTACCAAATGACAAATAAATCACAATTTCCAAATTCAAAAGTTCAAGCCCATGATCTTGAAAAACGACATTCGAATTTATCAATATTTGGAGAATTCAAAACGGCAATCAACTGTAGTGTTTTGCCCTTTTTTGAAAATTGAATTTTATAATTTGGAATTTATTTGAAATTTGGTGCTTGCGATTTGTCATTTCCGGTTTTTCAGGGTTCGGGTTCGACAGTTGTAATTGGCCTTTAATGTCGAACTTCTGAACCCTGAACCGTTAAACCCTTGAACCCGTGAACACATCCGTTGTCAGGTGGCGGGCATTCGCCGCCGGATTGCCTCGATCAACCGGGGAATGATGCTGCCGGCATCGCCCAGCAGGGGCAGATCGCTGATGCGCGAGGTGAGCGGCGTGGGTTCAGGGTTGATCTCGATAATGACGGCGCCGTTGTCCTTGGCAATGAGTGGCATGGTGGCTGCCGGCTGAACCAAGGCTGAAGTGCCGACCACCAGCATGGCGTCGCAGGCCGCCGAGACCCGCTGGGAACGAATCAACGCGTCATGGGGGATCATCTCGCCGAAAAAGACACAATCCGGTCGAAGGATGCCTCCGCAGTTGCATCGCGGGGGCATCTGCGTCAAATCCACTTGTGAGGTTTTGATGCTCTGGTTGCAGTCCAGACAGGATTGCCAGGCAAAATTGCCGTGAAATTCAATGACGTCGCTGTTACCCGCCATCTGATGCAGGCCGTCTACATTCTGGGTAATGACGGTCTTCAGGATGCCCAGCCGTTCCAGATCGACCAGCCCGGTATGTCCGGGGTTGGGTCGGGCCGTGTCCAGCAGGGTCTTCATGTTCTTGATCAGCAGCTTCCACACGGTCTCCGGATCATCCAGAAATGCATCGATATGGGCGATTTTCATGGGGTCGATCTTTTCCCACAGGCCACCTTTGCCGCGGAAGGGGGGAATCCCGCTCTCCACGGAGATGCCGGCGCCGGTCAGGGCCACGGCGGATTTGGCTTTGGACAGAATGTCAGCGGCGTGTTCGATCGGTTCGATCATGGTGGTATTATTCAGTGCTAAGTCTGAAGTCGCAGGTTTTAGGGGAGGGCGTTCTGAATCGGCTTTACACTTAATACGTAACACGTTTATAACGTAAAGGTCATGTCCGTGCCCACGGCGAAGCATTCCAGGGTCCGGCCTTTTTCGGTGATGATCTGCCGGCAGTGTTTCACGATCGCATCCATCTGGTCGTCGGTGCGTTCCTGGTTCAGGTGAAACAGGCCCAGGCGCTTGACTCCTGCCTCAAATGCCAGCCGCAGGGTGTCGGTGTAGGAGGAGTGCCCCCATTCGATGAGTTTGCGGTACTCGGTTTGGGTGTACTCTCCGTCGTGGATCAGCAGATCCGCTCCGGTGCAGAATTCCACATAGTTCTTAAAGGGCAGCCCGCCGGGATGAACGAATCCCAGTTCATTGTCGGTGAGGAATACGAATGTCTTCCCGTTTTCAATGAACTTGTAGCCCTTGCCGGTATTGGGATGACTGATGGGGATGGGCACCACGGTTGCCGACCCGATCTGAAACTCCGCCGGATGGCCTTCTTCCCAGACGATCTTCGCCTTGAGGTCTGAATATCGGACCGGGAAATTGGGCGGCGCCATCACCTTGGAAAACATGCTTTCCATGAACTTTTTGTGGAATGGCGCCCGGTGCATGTGAATTTCGGAGCGACTGAGAAACAGCGGCTTGAAGAAAGGGAACCCCATGAGGTGGTCCCAGTGGCCGTGGGTGAGCAGGAAGTTGTAGCGGTAACGGCCCTGATCGATGAGATGGTTGCCCAGCCGCCGGATGCCGGTGCCGGCATCCACGATAATGATGTCGTCACTGTCCGTGTGGATGTCTATGCAGGTGGTATCACCGCCGTACTTGATATACTCTTTTCCGGAGACGGGTATGGACCCTCTGGAGCCCCAGCACGTAATGACCATGGTCAGTCCTTTTTATCTCCGCATGTCAATACGATGCGCCGTAGAAAGTGTGCCAGATGCCGTCTTGATCCCATCGGCGAATAATTTCCACCGGAAGACCGGCCAGCGTCGATTCGATACGTGCGGCTTCACTGCGCATCAGCCCAGACAGAATGAAGCGCTTTTTCTTCAGGAAACCCGAGGTCCCAATCAGGTTTTTCATGACGTCGTAATGTATGTTGGTTACCACAAGGTCGCTCGTAAAGTCCATAAATTTCTCGGCATCTCCTTGTACTACGAGTATTCGCTCCGACAGGCCATTGAGCCTCACGTTCTTTTGCGCGGTGCGGACGGCCAGAAGGGTCAGGTCCGCGGCAAGGACTTTCGGGCAGCCCATCCGGGCCGCCGCCAGGGCCAACAGGCCGGTACCCGTACCCAGGTCCAGGGCGCTTTGGAGGGGGGTGTCTTCGAAAGCCAGCTGGAGGGCTTCCAGACAGTCACGGGTGGTGGGGTGGGTGCCGGTGCCGAAAACGACGCCCGGGTCGAGGACGATCGTGGTAGCGGTGTTCTTCTTGTCAACCTCGAACCACGGGGGCGAGATGGCAAATCGGCCGATGCGGCAGGGTACGATGTCGCCGCCCTGCCACTGGTCATAGGTCATGTGGTAATGGTCCACTAGTTCCAAGCCCGCCAGACGGTTGACGGTCGCTTCCACCAGGGCCATGTTCGGATGCGTGAAAAAGAGAAAAGAGAATTCTCCCTCTTCCCAACAGCCAATGTAGTGTTCCGGATCGAAATCCCGGCCCGGACGGAACCGTCCGGACAGGTAGTAGATGTAAAGGTCCTGGTAAGGACTGGCCTCAATGGGTGCGGGCTCCATTTTCGCTGATCGCCTATTGTTTTTTCGGCAGTCTGTCCAGGTACCAGTCCATGGGATTGATCAGCTTGCACCCCATCGTGGAAAGCTTTTTCTTGACCTTGGACACGTTGTTGGTGAGCAGGTAGGGAAATACCGCCCGTTTGCCCTCATCCCAGGTCCGGGCCACCAGAACGCTGCCGAATGAGATGTTCTCTTCGGTGATGGCATCCACGATCTTTTTCATCTGCCCGATTTTTTCTTCCACTTCGATGCCCACCAGGGTGCCGGGCTGGCCGATGCCCAGGACATTGATGAACGCCCGCAGCAGATCCCTCACGGACAAAATCCCTTGGAGCTTGCCCTTGTCGTCCACCACGGGAAAGGCCCCCACTTTTTCCTTTTGGATCATCAACAAGGCGTCCTGGATGGTGTCCATGGGTGAGATGGTCTTGGGATTGCGGGTCATGATATCTCCCACCTTCAGGTGGGCCAGTTTTTCCCGCTCCCGGGCGATGCCTTTTTCCTTGATCAGGCTGTAGGGCATGACACTGCGGATATCCCGGTCAGTGACGATGCCGATCAGGCGGTTATCGGCTTCCACGATGGGCAGGTGGCGAATGCCGTTGGCCGCCATTTTTTCCTGGGCTTCAAAAACGGATGCATCCTTATCGATGGTGATGACTTGTGAAACCATGGATCGGCTGACAAACATATTATCCTCCAAACAATCAGTAGTTAGTTTTCATCCGTTGAGCAGAATCCTGACGTGGTTGGCGGCCAGTTCCCCCAGTCGATCCAGGCAATAACCCCCTTCCAGTACCGAAATTACCCGGCCGGCGGCATATTGGTTGCCCAATTTCATGATGGTTTCCAAAATCCAGGAATACCCTTCAGTGGAGAGGTTGACGTCAGACATGTCGTCGTCACGGTGACCGTCGAAGCCGGTCGAGACGATGATCACTTCCGGTTTGAACCGATCGAAGGCCGGCAGCAGATCGCTTAGGATCAGCTGTTCGTAGACGTCGTCCCCCTGGCCGGGCAATAGCAATGAATTTTTGGTAAACCCTTGACCGTTCCCCGCGCCTTCCTCAAATTCGCGGCCGGTACCCGGAAAGGCGAAGGAGGGGTGCTGGTGAATGGAGTAGTAGAATACCGTGGGGTCCTCTTCGAAAATGTGCTGGGTGCCGTTGCCATGGTGGACGTCGGAGTCAATGATGCCCACCCGCTGGATGCCGTGCTCCATCTGCAGGTAGCGGGCGGCGATGGCGACATTGTTGAAGTAGCAAAACCCCATGGCCTGGTCCCGCTCGGCATGGTGGCCGGGAGGACGGACGGCGCAGAACGCGTTGTCCAGCTCACCTTCCATGATCCGCCGGGCGGTGTCCAGTATGCCCCCCACCGCCAGGTAAGCAGTTTCGTAAGTGTCCACACACATCTGGTTGTCGGGATAGTCGAAGGTGCGGTTTCCGGACAGACAGACCTCCTCGAAGCGACGGATGTATTTGGGGTCGTGGACGGTTTCAATCCACTTGAGGTCGGCACGCACCGCCGGAATGAGGGTCAACTGGTCCAGCAGTCCGGCTTCCTTGATGCCGTTGTACACCGCGATTAGCCGGTCGGCCATTTCCGGGTGATAGGGTCCCGTGTCGTGAAGCAGATACCTGTTGTCATGCAAATAGCCGGTTCTCTTCATAGGCTTCCTCTTCTGGTGGGTCCGGGTCTAAGGGATGATTTTGTCGAAGATGGAATAGGCTGCATTCAGGGCCGGGTTGCCATCATCGATGTCGATGGTGGGGCGGCCGTCCATATCAAATTCGTACACCTGCTCATCATCCGGGATGACGCCGGCCAGTTCCAGGCCGTTGCTGTCGAGCATCTCCTTGACCACCTCGGCCGGATCGCTCTTGGCCTGGTTGATGATGATGTAACTTTTATCCACACCGATGTTCAGGTCCTTGGCCAGTTGGTGGATGCGCAGTCCCGCCTGCAGGCCCCGGCGGGAGGTGTCGGTGACAATGAGAAGGACATCCACGTTATTGGTGGTGAGCCGGCTCAGGTGCTCCATGCCCGCCTCGTTATCCATGACCACGTAGGGATAATTGCCGGACAGGCGCTCCAGAAACCCGGTCAGCAGGGTGTTGGCGGCGCAGTAGCAGCCAGCCCCCTCGGGCTGGCCCATGACCACCAGGTCGAAGCCTTGCTGCTCCATGACGGCCTGCTCGAGTCGCATGGACATGAACACATCCTTGGTCATGCCGCTGGGCACGATGCCCTTCTTCATTTCCTCGCGGGCGTTGCCCAGGGTATCGGTTACCTCAAGGCCCAGGATCTCGTTCAGGTTGGCATTGGCATCGGCATCGACGGCCAGCACCGGGGACTTGCCCCGGCTGACCAGGTATTTGATCAACATGCCGGAGACGGTGGTTTTTCCGGTCCCCCCTTTTCCGGCCATGGCGATGGATACTGGCATGATGGTGTGCTCCTTTATTCAGTTGAAATTTGTGTCCGGGCAGTCCATCACCACCGGACGGCCCACAAATCATTAAGCCAGTTGGGGAAAACAGTCAAGGAGAATGTCCGATGTGATTTTTCCTCGTCGACCGGTCTTTTTGGGTGTCGACATGCAGCTGTCACTCCCGGCAATCGATTGGGTTACCCCAATGGCGGATTGTCTGAATCTGTTGTAAAGCAAACACCTTGCTAAGACAGGGGCCTTGTGTTAAATTCGCGTTGTCGTTCCACCGATCAGATGACGGGTCAACCGGGTTGGCTTGCCGATTCGCCCATACCCGTCATGACATCGCGCTTAGCATGGTGCAGCCGGCGGAGACGGTGCCCTCGGTTGCCGGTTTAACTGCAACTTTTTCTTATTAATTAATGAAGGAGACACCGATGTTTGATTTGGTCAGAAAGAGCATGCTTGCCGGCGTTGGATTAGCCCTCAAGGCCTGGGACGAGGTGGAGGATCTGGCCAAGGAGGTGGCCGAGCAGAGCAAGATGACCGAAACCGAAGGTCGAAAGTTTGTCGATGACATTCAAAGCCGATACGAAGACGCCCAGAAGAAACTGGAAGAACGCGTGGAAAAGAGCGTCAAGGAACTGCTCAAGAAAGCCGATGTGGTGACCCAGGACGAGCTCAAGGGGTTGAAAAAAGAGATTCGTGACCTGAAGAAGCTGATCAACAGTCAGGGCGAAGCGGAAACGTCCTGAAGCGGCCTGAATGATTAGCATACGCAAAATCGGTGTGATCGGTCGCACCTATCGAAACCTGAACCGCTATCGGCAGATCCTGGCGGTGCTCTTCAAATACGGTTTCGAGGATATTGTCGAACTGCTCAAGATCGATCAGTACATCGAAATCGGGCTTCAGGTGATCTCCCGTAACCGTGGTGAACGCGTGGAGCGCCTTTCGCGGGCGGTGCGCGTGCGACTGGCCATTGAAGAGTTGGGACCCACATACATCAAGATGGGCCAGATCCTCTCCACCCGCCCCGACCTGGTGCCCGTGGATTTCGTCCGCGAGCTGGCCAAGCTGCAGGACAAGGTTCCCGCCTTCCCCTTTGCCGACGTCCGCCGAATCATCTATGAAGAAACCGGCCGGCCGGCCGACGACCTGTTCGACCAGTTGGATCCAGAACCCCTGGCCTCGGCATCCATCGGGCAGGTTCACCGGGCGCGCCTCAAAGACGGTGAGGATGTGGCCGTCAAGGTTCAACGGCCGGGGATCCGCAAGCTGGTGGAGGTGGATCTGGAGATCATGCTCCACCTGGCTACCCTGGCCGAGCGCCACATCGAAGAGATTGCCCACCACCGCCCGGTCAAGATCGTCGAAGAGTTTGCCCGATCCATCGAAAAGGAGATGGACTATACGCTGGAAGCCACCAGCATGGAACGCGTGGCCCGTTCCTTTCTGCACGACGAGACGGTTTACATTCCCAAGGTGTGTCGGGAGGAGACCACCGAACGTGTGCTGACCACCGAATTCGTGGACGGTATCAAGGTTTCCCTGCTGGACCGGTTGGACGAGAAGGGCTACGATCGCCAGTTGATCACCCGCCGCGGTGCCGACATCCTGCTGACCCAGATTTTCGATCATGGATTCTTCCATGCCGACCCACACCCCGGCAATCTCTTCGTCCTGCCCAACAACGTGATCTGCCTGCTTGACTTCGGCATGATGGGTACCGTTGATCGCAACACCCGCGAGGCTTTTGTGGAGCTGGTGGATGCCGTGGTGCGCCACGACGAGCCACGGACCACCCAGGTGCTGCTCAAGCTGACCCTCTGGGACGAAGATCCGAATCTTCGCCTGTTGGGCAAGGACGTGGCCGACTTTCTGGGAGAGCATCTTTACAAGCCGCTCAAGGACATCCAAATCGGCAAACTGCTTCACCACCTGCTGGAACTGGCCGCCCAGCACGGGCTGCGCCTCCCGCCCGAGATTTTTTTAATGATGAAGGCCCTAAGCACCGTCGAAGGGGTCGGCCTGATGCTGGATCCCGATTTCGACATGATCGCCCACGCCGAGCCCTTTATCCGGCAGGTCAAGCTCTCGCGTTTTTCCGCCGAGCGCCTGGGCAGCGATGCGGTGAGCATCTTCGCCCAGTACATGGATTTCATCCAGGAGTTCCCCAAGGACCTGCTGGAGATCACCCGCACCATCCGCCAGAAGAAATTCACCTTCATGCTGGATCTAAAGAGCATGGAAAGCATGCTCTCCACCCACGATCAGATCAGCAACCGCATCTCTTTTTCGATCATCATCGCCGCACTGATCATCGGCTCGGCACTGATCGTCATCTCCAAGACCCCGCCGCTTTTCTACGGCATCTCGCTGATCGGCATCATCGGTTTTCTGGCCGCCGCCCTCATGGGCATCTGGCTGCTGGTGGCGATTGTCAAGAAGGGCCGGCTCTGACCCGCAGCAAGTTTTTTTAAAAAGCAAAATTTCCGCTTGACAATCATAACGCACTGCATCATATTGTCGGCTATAACGCATTGCGTTATCACGGGCAGCAGCCCAACGGGCTGCAACCAACAAGGCAGCCCACTACCAAACGGATAGAATAACAAGGAGATTGACCATGGCACAGGCTAAGACCAAAAAAGTCAGCAGGAAAAAGAGCACGGCCAAGACCCGCTTTTATGTGGTCGATACGGTTCA
>CAVONY010000019.1:0-14081 GCA_963697405.1 uncultured delta proteobacterium
GGAAGGAGGAGTATTGAAAAACGATGACAGGCGGATGATGTCGGTTCGCAGGTACCTGCGATCAGCACCTGCCCCCGGTGGCCGTGGGCCGGAAATACAACCCAACCCACGCCATCTGGATCCCGGGTTATTCTGCCAGCGGGATCCAGCGCTTGATGGTTGTCTGCAGGGTGCCCTTTTGCTTGGCCTGGTCGATGAAGGCGTTGACCGCTTCAACCATGTCGGGCTCTTCCTTTCTCAATCCCCAGGCCAGGTACTCATCATTGAGCATGATGGGAAGGGGCCTGATACCCTCCGTCTGATGCTGTGCAGCCATCATCAAGACAATGGGCGCATCGTGAACGAATACATCAATACGGCCGGCCATCAGGGCCTGCAACGCCTCGTCCTGGTTGGAAAAGGCCCGAATGGCTTTGGCGCCGGTGCTTTTCTGGCGGATGAAGGCCTCGCCGGTGGTGCCCTTGACCACGCCAATGCGCCAGGTGATGGACTGGGCAAAGGCGGTTTCTCTATTTGTTATGAAGGTGAATTTTTGTAAATCCTTGGTGATGATCATCAGTCCGCTCTTAAAATAGGGCTTTGAAAATGCAATTTTGTATTGTCTGGCCAAGGTGACCGACATGCCGGACATGATGATATCAATGCGGTTGTCCAAAAGGGCCGGAATCTGATCCTCCCATGGGAGTTCTACCAAAACGGCCGTCTTTTTCAGGTACTCTGCCAACGCCAGGGCCATTTCGGGTTCGAGGCCGGTAATCTCCTGATTCTGCTTGTAGACCAGCGGTGGCGCATCCGGTGAAACGCCAACGCGCAGGATGTTTGGATCCGCATCGACTGCGGCAGGCGGCGGTGTGGTGCAGGCGCACAGAAGCAAGCTGCAAGTCATTGTGACAATCAACAATTGGATGGTTTTGCGAAACGTTACTGGCATGCCTAAGCCCCTTTTTTGGGTGTGGGTCAACGGTGTCGGGTGCACATAAACGTTGACGGGTGAACTCGAAAGAAATCCGGTCCACCCACCCTTGCCGCTCGACGTCAAGATGCTACTTGAGATCCGACAGCCAGGACGGATCTTCGATCCATTTGATTTTCAGCTTGATCAACTCGTCGGACTGTCGCATGGTGTTGAGAAAATTGGTGGTCCAGTTCATCATCTGGGCGTCTCCCGCAGGCATGGCGATGCCCAGCGGTTCATAGGTAAACGGGGTGATCAGTGAAACCAGCCCTTCGTTGGGGTGACGCAGCAGCGACAGCACGCAGACGTGGTAGTCGGCCACCAGGGCGTCCACCTTGTTGGTGAGAACCATATCGACGGCCGCGTTGTAGTCCTTGGCGGTGACCAGCCGGGCTTTGGGCATCATGGTTTCGACCAGGCTCGCGGAGGTCGAGCTTTCCAGGGCCGTGAAGGCAAACGCTTCGGAATTGAGTTTTGAGGTGTCCTCTGAGGTCACCAGGGACTTGAACTTGGTCAACAGGGCTTTGCCGGAGATGTGATACGGGCCTGCAAAGGCCACCTTCATGTTCCGTTCGGGGGTGATGGTCATGCCTGAAATAACCATGTCGACTTCACCGGCTTCCAGCGCAGGCAGCAGTTCGGGGAAGGGTTTGATTACCAGGCTCAGCTTGACTCCCATGGCGCCGGCCATATAGCTGGCCAGATCTACATCCAGGCCCATGGGAACACCGGATTTGTCCAGCATGTTCAGGGGCGGCATATTGGCTGCCGTGCCCACGCGAAGCACACCGCTTTGGGCAATCCTGTCCAGACCCGAGGATGTCATCGTGCCGCTGTTGGTATGGGCACACGCTGTGGCAAAAACAAGAACAAGTAACAGCAGCAGACCACGTTTGACCGGTTTCATCGCTTTCCTCCTCCATTCGGTAAGTGTGAATTGAAATTAACTTGGCAGTTTAGAATATAGGCCGATCTCTGCTTGGATCGGCTTGTGAAATATACGCGTTCAATGGACGGTGCGGCGTTTATTCCCAGCCGGCCACCTCGTATCCTTCTTCATAAAGGCAGCGTTCGACGATGCCTCTGAACACCGGCGGGGGGTTGTTTTGGAACGCCATGCCTGCCGCGAAGGATGCCGCTCCGCCACCGGCTGCCCCGGCGACTGCGGCCCGGTGGGGATCGCCACCCAGTGCGGCCGCGGCTGCGGCCCCGGCGACGGCCAGGGCGGCAGCATCGCTGGCGGCATCCTGAGACACCTGGTCGTCGCTGTTCTCACTCGCACCCGTTTCGCGGGCCAATACCCAACACGCCTCAACGTCCTTTTGGGCAGTCGCTTTGCCCATGACCTCATAATGAGTATTCGGGTAGAGGATCGGCCGTTTCACCGATTCCGAGGCCGATAAGGATAGCGGCGGGAGCAAGATCAGAAGGCTTGCCAAGGCCATTGTGGTTGGTCTCATACACCACCTTGAACGGTCCTAAAAAAAAGGCAACAGATCCGGTTGACACCAGCGTATTAAATCAAAATAACGGTCTTTAACAGGCTGTTGAGTCTACCTGCAGTCGCAATCATGACCGCGCAGGGGATGGCAGATCATGAAAGCTATAATTAACACATAGCCCCATAAGGGTCAATCAATCCGATTGGGATTTGTTAAAGCGAACAGGGAGGGATGAGTTTGTCTGCCGAATGGTACGTTGGGATGGCAAGCGGTGCAGGTTGAAAAGGGCGGATATCAGCCGATTTCCGGGGCGCTTATTTTTCAGCTGCGTGCTGTCTAATCACCATTGCTGCCCACCCATTGGTCCAGATGGCTCGGTTCGACTATTCGGCATGACATGGGTGTCCACTGGCAGGCGGCGCTGACTTCAACCCCAGACTGAATGATGGATACCGGCCGATCCGATGAAACCACCACGACGATGATATCCGCGTGCTCGGCGGTGAACCGCAGGGCCGAATTGTAGCGGGCGCCGCGGGCCCGGTCTTCGCCCACGATGGCCCGCCCGTCCAGCAGGCAGGCAAACCCGTGAAGGTGCATGTCGGCGCCGATATGCAGGGCACCGTCCACCCTGAAAAGCGATTTGGCCAGGTCGAGGATGGCCGGCTCCCGCAAGTCCAGGGGGCGGTCAAAGCACTGACCGGAAATGAACACCGGTGAGGAATTCAGGTCCAGGACGAGGGTGGCGCCGTGTTTTTGGTCTTCGGCCTGATGAACCAGGGCGGCAATGATTTTTAAAACGGTGGTGCCGGTTTCCGGATCCAGGTTCGATTCCAGCAGCGCCTCTTCCAGGTGCACCAGATTGGCTCGCCGGGTGGTGGACTGGTAGGTCCCGTCGGCAAAACTGCATACCCTGTCGTCGACAACCTTCAAAAAACCGTGCCCGCCCCTGAAATCGGCGGTAATGCTAAAATCAGGCAGACGGTCGACAGCGATTCCGGCCACGCAGCGGCCGTCGGAAATCAGCTTGAGGTTGGTCTGTTCAACGGCGGCCAACAGTTTCCGTACGTGTTTGATGTTTCCCATGGTGGGCTGCTCCGCCGGTGAGAAATAGGCCAAAAACGGTATGTGGGCCAGCGTCTGGGGTTCAACAAAAACCAGATCCCCCCGTGGCCAGGCACCCTCTTCACGGGTTCGTGAGAGCTCCAGGATCGCATCCAGAATAGGGTAGACGCGCAGCCGGGTATCCCAGCCGAGCAGGACGTTCATGCGGTCGACCACATCGTCACGGACCGCATGGGTGGCGTATTCCCGCAGAAAGCTGCCCGAGATGCCGGTGTAAAACGTGCTTTCACTGGCCATGTCATGGGCAAATCGCCAGGCGGCGTGCTCCAGCCAGCGCTCGGTGGGTCCGGTGCTGCACATGTCCGGATGATGTTCGGTAAACCACATCTGGTAATAGACGGATCCGGATCGGCCGCCGTAGGAGACCAGGCCGGTCATTTGAAGATTCTTTTCCGGCATGATGTGGCTGTATTTCAAGCTGCCGCGGTGGATGGACGGACGGGTGCGCCATTCCTGGTTTTCCACGTACAATTCCTCCAGCCGGGGTTCGTGGCCGGACAGAAGATTCTGGGGATCGAAGATAAACATGGGGGTATCCGATCCCATGGCAAAAACCATGGCCGCCCGGCTGGGGCCGGAGAAGTGTGACAGGCCGTCACGAAGGCCGTCCAGGGTGTCGCCGATGCAGTGGCAGGTAAAGGGGTTGAGGGTCACGGTGGTTTTCCGTTGGCTTTCGGATTCGGTAATGGGGACCATGACAAACAATCTGTTCAAACACTTAATCGACCCCATTGATTTTGTCAATTGACTGCCGGGGCGCTTCCCGCAACACTCGCTGCACGTCGTTTTATTGATAGGTTATACCCACCAGTGTGCCGTCGATGACTCCTCATTGCCTTCCCGTACCCATCCCTTACATTTGACTTGAGTCGATTTGTAATTTAATAGTTAAAGCAGGGTGAGAGCGAAGGATATTAATTTTTGTGACTACTTCCGCACGATTCCAATCCCCAACAACCGCAAACGAGCATCGAAACCATGGACAAAGAAATGAGGTATGCTTTCTTGAGATGGATTGATTCCGAGGCAGGAATCGAAGCTCCTGAGTCAGGCGGATTTCAAAAGGCCGTCGACTGGCCGAGAATCATTCCCTTTGTCGTCCTGCACCTGGCCTGCCTGGGTGTCCTGTGGGTCGGATGGAGCCCGGTGGCGGTATGGACCTCCATTTTCCTCTACCTGGTGCGCATGTTTGCCATCACCGGCTTCTACCACCGCTATTTTTCGCACAAAGCCTTCAAGGTTGGAAGAGGCTGGCAATTCGTCTTTGCTGTGCTGGGCAACGCATCGGCCCAGCGGGGGCCGCTGTGGTGGGCGGGCCACCATCGCCATCACCACCGATTCGTGGATACGGAAAAAGATGTCCACTCCCCCTCTCAGCACGGGTTCTGGTGGAGCCATATGGGTTGGCTCACCTCCCGAGCCAACTTTGCGACGCCCTACCGGTACGTCAAGGAATGGACTCGCTTTCCCGAATTGGTGTGGCTCAACCGTTTCGACACGGTGGTTCCCGTTTCCCTGGTATCAGGTCTTTACCTGATTGGCGCCCTTTTGGAACGGGTTGCCCCCCATCTGGGAACCAGCGGCGGTCAAATGGTCGTCTGGGGGTTTTTTATATCCACCGTGGTTCTCTTTCACGCCACGTGCACCATCAACAGCCTGGATCACATGTTCGGTACCCGGCGGTTCGATACGCCGGACACCAGCCGCAACAATGCGATACTGGCCCTGATTACCCTTGGAGAGGGGTGGCACAACAACCACCACCATTACGCGGTATCGGCCAGCCAGGGGATTCGCTGGTGGGAAATCGACATCACTTACATGCTGCTGAAGCTCATGGCCCGGGCCGGCATCGTTCGGGATTTGCGAGCCTTGCCTGAAAGGCTCCGCTCCGGATAGATTGACCGTTGGCAGGTCATCTGCCTTCCGCTTCAGCCGGGGAGTACCGTTTATGCGCATCGCCATCGTTGGTACCGGCATTTCCGGGATGACATCAGCTTATCTGCTGAGCGAAGATCACGAGGTAACGGTTTTTGAGGCCAAAAGTACTATCGGCGGCCATACCGCTACCGTAGACGTTCCTTTAAACGGCCGCAATTGGCCGGTGGATACCGGTTTCATCGTTTTTAACCACAAAACCTATCCCCACTTCACGCGCTTGATGGATCATCTGGGGGTGGCCTCCCAGCCCTCGGTGATGAGCTTCAGTTTCCAGGATCCCAAAAGCGGGCTGGTGTTCTGCCCCAGCACCTTCAATTCACTGTTCGTCCAGCGCAGGAATCTGGTGCGCCCTGCTTTTTACCGCATGCTGCTCGATGCCATTCGCTTCCGGCGTGAAGCCCGCAAGCTCCTCGAGTCAAGTGACGAACATACAACCCTGGAGAACTACCTTACCGCAAACCATTACAGCACTGACTTCATCGACCACTTTTTGATTCCCATGGGTGCGGCCATCTGGTCGGCGGATCCAGGCGCGTTCCGGCAGTTTCCGGCACGATTTTTTATCGAGTTCTTTGAAAACCACGGCTTTTTGAACATTTCCGACCAACCTCGATGGCGGGTCATCCAGGGAGGTTCCCGGAATTACATCGGCCCCATCACCCGGCCCTTTGCGGACCGTATCCGCCTGAACAGCCCGGTGGTGGCCGTCACGCGTTCACCGGATATGGTGAACATAAAGACTGCAGACGGCCGCATCGGCAACTTCGATCACGTGGTGATCGCCGCCCACTCCGATCAGGCCCTGTCCATGCTGGCCGACCCGTCGGCAACCGAACGCGACATTTTGGGCCGTATCGGCTACCAGGAAAACCAGGTGGTGCTGCACACCGACACATCGGTGCTGCCTTCCAAACGAATGGCCTGGGCCAGTTGGAACTACCTGACACCTGAACGGTCGTCGGACCGGGTGGCCCTGACATACAACATGAACATGCTCCAAAACTTGAATGCTACGGAGACCTTCTGTGTTTCTCTGAACATCGGCGAGCGCATCGATCCGGCCAAGGTCATCCGCCATTTCGTCTACCACCATCCAATTTATACGCCCGACAGCCTGGCCGCCCGCCGCCGGAACGCTGAAATCAGCGGGGTGAACCGCACGTCCTTCTGCGGAGCCTACTGGGGTTACGGGTTTCATGAAGACGGCGTGAACAGCGCATTGGCGGTGTGCCGTGCCTTCGGAAAGGATCTGCCATGAACAGCGCCATTTACCGGGGCACCATCCGCCACCGCCGCTTTACGCCGGTCGATAACGCCTTTCGGTACCGCATCTTCTTCATGTTTCTGGATCTTGCGGAAATGTCACGGGTGTTGGCCATTCACCCGTTATGGTCGGCTGACCGGGTGAATCTGGCCTACTTCCGGCGTCGGGATCATTTCGGTGACTCCCATACCCCCCTGGATCGGGCGCTGCGGGACCGTGTTGAAGAAAAAACCGGCCTGCGACCATCAGGACCAATCCGCATGCTCACCCATCTGCGCTATTTCGGCCACTGCTTCAATCCGGTGACCTTTTACTTCCTTAACGACGGCAGCGACAGCCGTCTGGAGACCATCGTGGCCGAGATCGCCAACACCCCCTGGGGAGAACGCCACCTGTACGTTCTGGACGATGCCAGCAACATCCATCCCGATCGCAGGTGGCGCCGGTTCCAATTCTCGAAGGAATTTCACATTTCGCCCTTCATGCCCATGAACATCGATTACGATTGGCGGTTTTCGGTTCCGGGAGATCGCCTCAACGTACACCTGATGAATTTCAAAGACGGGAAGCAGGTTTTCGACGCCACCCTGAATCTTTCCCGCAGGCCGATGACCCGGCAGAACCTCACACGGATGCTGGTTCTCTACCCGGCCATGACCGTCAAGGTCGTCGCCATGATCTACTGGCAGGCACTCAAACTGAAGCTCAAACAGACCCCATTTTATGATCACCCCGGTGAGACGATGCGGGTGAAGCAATAAAGGAGGTGTCACCATGACCACCACAACCATTGCACCCAAAAACAAAAGCGTGTCCGCACCCGGCCCCGTGCGTTCCCTCAATGGCGTCGGACGTCGTCTGGTGCTGGCGATGCTGGAAAAGCTCGAGGTTGGTCAGCTGACTGTAAAAGACGGCCGGATGGTGAAAACCTTCGGCCACAAGACCCCTGAATTCGACGTAACTGCCACCATCCGGGTCCACCGGGATGATTTTTACCGTTTCTGCGCCTTCGGCGGCAGTATCGGTGCGGGTGAAGCGTTCATGCTCGGCCACTGGACGTCCGCCGACCTCACCGCCGTGATGCGCATCATTGTCCGCAATCAGCAGGTGTTCGGGGAGATGGACCAGGGCTGGACCATGCTCTCGCGTCCCGTCAATCAGATCTTCCACCTGATGCGCAGGAATACGCCCACCGGCAGCCGTGAAAACATCATGGCCCACTACGATCTGGGAAACGATTTTTACCGCCTGTTTCTGGACGAGACCATGACATACTCCAGCGGCATTTTCGAGACATCACACAGCTCCCTGAAGGCGGCATCGATCGCCAAATACGACCGCCTGTGCCGGAAGCTGGATCTGGGTCCCGACGATCACGTGCTCGAGATCGGCACCGGATGGGGCGGCTTTGCCCTGCACGCAGCAGAAAAATACGGGTGTGAGGTCACCACCACCACCATTTCCCAGCAGCAGTACGACTTCTCCAGGGCTAAGATCGAATCGGCAGGATTATCCCAGCGCATTCATCTGCTGAAATCCGACTACCGGGAACTGACCGGTCAATATGATAAACTGGTTTCCATAGAGATGATCGAAGCCGTGGGTCACCACTATTACGATACATTTTTCCAGGTCTGCGCCCGGTATCTCAAGGATGACGGCCTCATGGCTATCCAGGCCATCACCATCGCCGATCACGCATTTGAACAGCACAAGAATTCGGTGGATTTCATCAAACGCTACATCTTTCCCGGGAGCTGCATCCCCTCGGTTACCGTACTTCTCGACGCCATGTCCAGGTCAAGCGACCTGCGGCTGTTCCACATGGAGGACATTACCCCCCATTATGCGACCACCCTGCGGATGTGGCGGGAGCGTTTTTTCGACAACCTCGACCAGGTTCGCGAACTGGGCTTCGACGATGCGTTCATCCGCATGTGGGACTATTATCTGAGCTACTGTGAAGGGGGCTTTCTGGAACGTTACATCGGCAACGTTCAGATGGTATTTTCCAAACCGCTGATTCGGCGGCTTCCCCGCATTTGAGAGAATACAATCTTCATCCCATTCAATTGTTTATAAACCGAATGAGGGATTATGTAAAATTTTTGAAAACCAAAAAATTTTCTTGATTTCTCCTATGGTGGTGTTATCATTGCGTCAATCGAAGGTCCGTTCCAGTTTGGCGGGCCGGTTTCGTTATGAAGGTGTTGGTCATGTTCGTCCAGTGGCACCCTTTATGTATGAAGCAAGAGAATTTTTTTGAAAGGAGGGTGCCAGCATGATTAACGGCGTAGTAAAGTGGTTCAACAGCAGCAAAGGCTACGGCTTTATTGAACAGGAAGATGGGCCGGATGTGTTCGTCCACCATTCAGGTATCAACTCAGATGGTTTCAGATCTCTCAACGAAGGCGACCGGGTCACTTTTGAGATCGTTCAGGGCCCTAAAGGTCCGTCCGCATCCAACGTGACGGTTGTCTAAGGTTTCGGCCTGATTAAAAAATTAAAAAAAGGGGGTGTGCGCGGTTGAATGCGTATGCCCCCTTTCGTTTCCACATGAGTGGATCGCGATGGCGAGCGTATTCTCCGCAGCTTGCCGCGGCGAGGGTTAAATGGTTCCTTAAAAAGAAGTACTTTTTTTGATGCTTTTAGAAAAACCTGTGCTTTCAGTTGCCGTCACCCCTCCTGATATCCACAAACACACGCTTTAACGAAATAGTCTGCGCCATGACAGATAGCAGCTATCAAAGGTTTGCAGAATCGTGAAGAATGGTTTTGCTATCTGTTATCCTGTGTCGAGATCTATTTGCAGAAAACGCCTTTGCCGTTATTCCCGGATGGATTGGTTTGTGTGCAGCTTAAAATAAACTTGACTGATCTTTCACTGTTACAAGGCTTTTTAATAATTTATCTTCAACAATTTCTTCCTTTTCGCGGTTGATGGGATATGACACTCCAAAAGAGGCTTTAACTGTTCCGTCCCCATTCAAGATTGGAACAGACATCGTTTTCAAGCCTCTTCCGGCAGTCCGATTTAGACCGTTGCTGGATGCGCGGAGACGACAACAATTGCTGGCTATTTGCTGCCATGGGGTTAACGATCCAAAAGCATCAACTTCAAGCATTCAAGCAAAGTCGATCTACCTGGAATATCAAAGAACTGGTAATGGGATAAACTCCCCGACTCCTGAAATATCTAATTCCAAATTTTTCTTCTGGACTCTAATAATTTTGCATTCCTTTTCTTTTTGCCGGACAAAAGTATTCCATACACACTGATAAATACAATTACGAGAGTTACAACTTGATAGTTTTTTATAGACTCATGTAAAAATATTATTGCCAAAACAACTGTTACTGCTGGCCATGGCGTTATAATTGAACTTGCTACAGAGACATCAACATGCTTGACAGCATAAAACCAGATTATAAGTTCAAGATAGTAAACAAACCCCATAGCCATCGCATACATTTGAAAACTATGATTCCTCACTAAGTCGGCCACTATATTTAGGTCATTTGTTGATGCTGATATTAAAAAGATCACTAATGCTGAGACTAACACTCTGAAAAAAGTTACTTGAGCTGGTGTGATTGGGGTTTTGTCTAACACTTCTTTGATTATAACATGTGCCACGCTCCATATGAACGGAACGCTTAAAGCAAAGATAAACCAATATGACAGTCCCTTAATTTGCCAAGTCCCATTAGTACAGAGATGATATAAGCCAACTATTAACAAAAATGTGAATAGTAATTCTGCCTTGCTTTTTTTTCTTTTGAGAAATATCGTTTCCCATAATATCGCAAAAAGAGGGTAAGCCTGGATAGCAATCGAAGCACTGACAGTTCCTGCCTTTTCCATCGAAAGCACATATAAAAAAGTTGAGATACCAAACATTCCACCAGTTGCAAGTATTATTAAAACAGTTTTTTTCTTTAGCCCACTAGACAAGTTGGCACTAAAAATCCCACGATTCGAAGACTTATATTCAATAAGTAATACTGGTGTTGAGAATATAAGTTGCCAGACAGACAAATAGAGTGCAAAGTTCAACGCACTTATTTCCATAGGCCTACTATTTGAAATAACAGGCATTATCCCAAGGAGCAGTAATGAAACAAATGATAGGGTAACCCCCGCTTTAATATTGCTTTTTACCATGACAACTGTTGACTAATTTTAACATATCATTGATATTCAATTGACATCTCATTAATGTCCAGTATGGGAATGTTATATAGACGTCTTGTTAACATTCTTAATCGGGGAGAAATTAGCCAATGGCATTCAAACATTGAATTTGTTGGTTTACTCTTAGAACAAAAAGCAGGACTACAGATACATTGAGATAAGATCCAGTTTAGCCAAATTACAGATACCATCATCCGATGCTGTCAGGTCAAGCAAATCTAACTTTACACTATCGTCAAGCCGTCTTCGTCTTTTTATAAGATATTTGTTTGTCTGAACGAATTCTTGATTCATTCAATCATAATCGATTTTGAGCGTGTAGAGTGGGTCTTCATGTAGCATCCAATATCTATCCTGCAATTTCTGTGTAACTGATCCGGGTGTGCCGGAACTGATCTCTCGCCCATCAATTTTTGTAACCGGCATGATGCCTCCAGCGGTACTGGTGACAAACACTTCATCGGCAGTATGGACCTCGTCAGTTGAAAGACTGCACTGCATGACTTCGTAACCATACTCGGTCGATATCTCAATCGCAGTCCTGCGCGTGATACCTTCGAGCACGCCATGCACTGGTGTAGTGATTGTGCTGCCCTTTACCGCGAAAATATTAAAGCCGGGACCTTCGACAAGGTTTCCTCGTGTATCAACGACAACGGTAGTTTCACCTCCGCGATCATAGGCTTCAAACAGGCCCATAACCATGTCGAGCCAGTGATAGTTCTTCACGGTAGGATCAACTGATTTTGGAGGTATTCGTTGTGAATGGCTGACAATGAGGTGCAATCCTTCTTTCTGTTTTTCAGGATTCGCGATCCAGACAAACGGAATTGCGAAGGCATATAAACGATTTGTACATTCGCGTGGATCGCGTGATCCTGGTTTTGGTAATCCTCTTGTGCATATCATTTCGACATAGGCTTCGCGTAGGCCACTCGCTCTGACGCAGTCGATCAGGATGGACTTCAAATCATTGGGGTTGTGTGGAATAGACATTCGCAGTTTTTCCATACCGGAAAAGAACCGCTCAATGTGATCATGGAGTCTAAAAAACTTTCTCTTCCAGACATGTGCGACATCGTAGGTCGCATCCGAATGGAGGAACCCCCAGTCAAGGATCGAGATTTTCGCTTCGGCAATGGGTACAAATTGTCCATCGATGTAGGCAGCACCGTTTGAAAAATCCTGCATATTTATCCTCCTTAAATATTCGATACATCGTGTCACAATAAAGAGATATTAAGTATAAGGAGAATGTCAAATGCGCAAGATACCATGGGGCGATTCCTTAAACTCTCGGTTTAGGGAAGCCGATAGTGCTATTCCCAATACTTTTCGGGTATCGGCAGGATCGATAATGCCATCGTCCCACAGTTCCGATGTGGAGTGGTAAGCGCCACTTTTTTCAAAGTAATCTTGTTTAATTCCCTCAGATATTTGCTGCACTTCTTCATCCGACAATTTTTTTTCTTGACGTTCCAGAGATCTAATACGTAATTGGGAAAGGGTCTTAGCGGCCTGTTCCATCCCCATGACAGAAATTTGGGAATTCGGCCATGAGAATAAAAACCGTGGATCAAAAGCACGACCACACATGGCATAATTACCTGCACCGAAACTACCATTCGTCATCAAGGTTAGTTTAGGCACATCTAAATTTGATTGAACCATCAACATTTTTGCGCCGTTTTTCGTAATCCCTCCATGCTCGTACTCTTTCCCCACCATGAATCCAGTTATATTTTGCAAAAATATTATCGGCACACGGTCGCGATTGCATATTTGCATGAATTGAGTGCATTTATTGGCACTGTCGGAAAACAGGACGCCATTGTTGCCTATGATCCCTACTTTCCACCCGTAAAGATAGGCAAATCCGCAAATGGCTGTAGTACCGTATTGGGGCTTAAACTCATGAAAACGGCTGGCATCCACAATCCTTGCGACTACCTCAAGCATATTGAACTGCTTTTTAATGTCATCCGGGATAATACCATATAACTCTTGGGGGTCGTAGTAGGGTTCTATTGGCTGACGATATTCAACCTCTGCCTTTTTGGGTCGGGAGAATGTACCAACGATTTCACGCACCAATGCAATACCTTCCTGCTCGTTATCAGCAGCGTAATCTGCTGTCCCGCTGATGGTGCTGTGTACATCAGCACCGCCCAGTTCATCGGCGGACACATCTTCTCCGGTAGCGGCTTTCACAAGGGGCGGTCCTCCCAAAAATACACCGCCAGCGCCGCGCACCATGATGGAATAATCGCACAGGGTAGGTACATAGGCACCGCCAGCGGTGCTGTGGCCAAGCACTAGTGCGACTTGTTTGATTCCTTTAGCGCTCAATATGCATTGATTACGAAAGAGACGACCAGCCATATGCCTGTCAGCGAAAAGGTCGGATTGAAATGGTAAAAATGCTCCGGCCGCATCTACGAGATGAACCATTGGCAAATGATTCTCGACGGCGATGTCGGTGGTGCGGACCATTTTTTTTACGGTTAGCGGGAACCAAGCCCCTCCTTTAATTGAGCTATCACTGGCCATTACCAATACCTCACGTCCGTTCACGATGCCGATTCCGGACACGAGACCTGCACTGGGGACTTTGCCGTCATAACTCTGGTTTGCCGCTAACGTGGAAAGCTCAAGAAAGGGTGTGCCTTTATCCAGTAGAAGGTCGATACGTTCATGTACCAGCAATTTGTTTTGCTTTCTCAGGCGTTCCACATCCCTATCAGGTCGTTCGTGACGCGCCTTTCGCTGACACTCGTGCAGCGTTGCCACAAGGTGACGATTATGCCGTTCGTAAGATCGGTAGGTTGGTGACAGGGGATCGATGGCGGATTTAATACGGCGCATAATACTATTCCTCCTGCGGGCTCAAGGTCACCAGGATAGCGCCCTTTTCGAAAGGTTCACCCGGTTCAAAATGAATCTTACCCACTTTGCCATTTATAGGAGCTTGGATTGCTGTCAGAATTTTCATGCTCTCGATGGTCATCATGGACTGACCCTTGAGGATGGGCTCACCTTCAGCCACATGAATGTCAACAACCACACCGGGCATGGGGGCTCTCGCCTTGTTGCTGCCTCCTTTTACCGATAAACCGGCCTGCTCGACCGGATTTACAATTCTCAATTCAAACGTTTGCC
>CAVONY010000020.1:0-65414 GCA_963697405.1 uncultured delta proteobacterium
GAGTTGTTAAAAAAATGATTCTACCGGTAATTCTTGCAGGCGGCAGCGGTACGCGACTCTGGCCGCTTTCCCGAGCCCTTTATCCCAAGCAACTGATCAGTCTGGTTGACCGGCACACCATGCTTCAAAATACGATCCTTCGGCTCGGTGGCTTGGACGGGGCAGGAAGACCGGTCGTGATTTGCAATGACGAATACCGGTTCATGGTGGCCGAGCAGCTTCGTCAGATAGACATCAAGGCCGATTCGATCATTCTGGAACCGGTGGGCAGAAATACCGCTCCCGCCCTTGCCGTGGCGGCAATTCTGGCAATGAAGACGGGCGACGATCCCGTGCTGTTAATCCTGCCGGCCGATCACCACATTCAGCTAACTGCTGAATTTCAGGGAGTGATCAAGTCGGGGCATGCATACGCCCAGGCGGGCCGAATGATTACATTCGGCATTGTTCCGGATAAGCCGGAAACGGGGTATGGCTACATTAAAATGGGTGACGCGTTACCTCCGGCAGGCGGGGATGCAACGGCCGTAAGCATTGCGGCCTTCGTGGAAAAGCCGGACCTGGCAACGGCCCGGCGATATGTGGCCTCAAAAGCCTATTGCTGGAACAGCGGCATGTTCATGTTTAAGGCCTCACAGGTATTGAAGGAGTTGGAAAAGTTTGTTCCCGATATTGTCGCTTCCTGTCGGCAAGCCATTGATCGAGGAAAGTCCGACCTGGATTTTTTCCGGCTTGATAAAGCGGCTTTTGCTGTGTGCCCCAGCGATTCCATCGACTATGCCGTGATGGAAAAAACAGATAGCGGTGCCATGCTCCCCATGGCAGCAGGATGGAACGATCTGGGTTCGTGGGAGGCCCTTTGGCAGGTCGGAGAGAAAGACGATCTGGACAATGTGGTCAAAGGAGATGTGGTGCTGCACGACGTGGAGGATTCCTATCTGCACGCCGAACACCGCCTGATCGCAGCGGTGGGATTGAAAGATCACATCGTCGTAGAGACGTCGGATGCGGTGATGATTTCCCCCCGGGACCGGGTCCAGGATGTCAAAGGGCTGGTGGATCAACTCAAGTCCCAGAATCGGGAAGAGACGCGCACGCATAAGCGGGTTTACCGGCCGTGGGGCACGGTGGATCAATTGGTGGCAGGGAACCGTTTCCAGGTGAACCGGATCACGGTCAAGCCAGGCGGTGTGTTGTCTCTTCAAAAACATTTCAACCGGTCCGAGCACTGGATCGTTGTTCGCGGGTCTGCACAGGTCACCAAGGCCGACGAACGGCTGTTGCTCAAAGAGGACAGTTCGACCTACATTTCCGCCGGTATTGCCCATCGACTTGAAAATCCGGGGAAAATCCCGCTGGAACTGATCGAGGTGCAGACAGGCGGGTATATCGGAGAGGATGATATCACCCGGCTTGAGGATATCTACGGCCGACACCGGCAGGAGGGATGAATGGTTATCGACTGTGAACCAACAGGGTCACCGGTCCGTCATTGACGATGTCGACCTGCATCATCGCACCGAATCGGCCGGTGTGGGTGTCGACGCCCAGCTTTTGCACAATTTTCACGAAATGCCGGTAGAGTTGTTGGGCCAGAACCGGTTCGGCGGCATTGATGAAGGAAGGCCGCCTGCCTTTGCGGCAGTCCGCCAGCAGGGTGAACTGGGAGACCACGAGTATCTGCCCCCCCATATCCATCAATGAGCGGTTCATTTTGCCTTGTTGGTCTTCGAAGATGCGCAGGTTGGCCACTTTGGCGGCCAGGTATTCGGCATCGGTCTTTCCATCGCCATTGGCCACCCCCAGGAGTACATTGAGGCCGGGGCCGATGGCGTCCACCACCGATCCGTGGATGGTCACGCTGCTGCTTAGGACTCGCTGAACCACGGCGATCACAGGGAACCCTTTCTATCGGCCGGACCTTTTTCGAAATGCGTCGGCAAAAGGGTTGTTGAAGGGCGCTGGCGATGCCGGTTTGGGCGCGGTTTTGGGCATGGGCCGGTTGCCGGCCGGCCTTTTTTTCCGGGGATGATCGGCCCGGGGCTTCGGATCCGGTTTTTTTCCCGGTTCACTTTTCATGGACAGCGAGATGCGTTTGCGGGGCAGGTCCACATCCATTACGGTGACGGTGACTTTTTGCTGAACGCTGACCACATCTGACGGGGTTTTCACGAATCGGTCAGACAACTCGCTGATATGGACCAACCCGTCCTGGTGAACGCCGATGTCCACGAATGCGCCGAAATTCGTGACGTTGGTGACGATCCCGGGAAGCTTCATGCCCGGTTCAAGGTCATGGATGGCAGAGACGTTTGCGTCGAAAGAGAAATACTCGAAGGGCTCCCGGGGATCCCTGCCGGGTTTGGCCAACTCGTCCAGGATGTCGGTAAGGGTCGGCAGACCAATGGTATCGGTGACATAGCGGTGCAGGTCGATTTTTTTGCGCAGGCCGGCATCGTTCATCAGATCGGCCACGCTGCAGCGCAGGTCCCCGGCCATGGCCTGGACCACCGGGTAGCTTTCCGGGTGGACCGCACTGGCATCCAGTGGGTTGTTACCGCTTTTGACGCGTAAAAAGCCGGCGCACTGTTCGAAGGCTTTGGGCCCCAGCCGTTTGACCTTTTTCAGGTCTTCGCGGCCGGTAAAGGCACCGTGTTCGTCCCGGTGGCTGACAATGTTTTTGGCCAGTTGTGGCCCTAAGCCGGATACATAGGTTAACAACTGGACGCTGGCCTGGTTCACTTCGACCCCCACGCCATTGACACAGCTGGTCACCACGTCGTCCAGGGACCCTTTCAGGGCGAACGGGTCCACGTCGTGCTGGTACTGACCCACGCCGATGGATTTGGGGTCGATTTTGACCAATTCTGACAATGGGTCTATGAGCCGACGGCCGATTGAGACGGCGCCGCGCACGGTAAGGTCGTGGTCGGGAAATTCTTGGCGGGCGATTTCCGATGCCGAGTACACCGATGCACCGCTTTCGTTGACCATAATCACCGACAGGGATTGCGCATCGATGGTTCCTTCTACGAAGGCCTGAGTCTCCCGGCCGGCGGTGCCGTTGCCCACAGCCACCGCTTCGATACCAAATTGACGGCATAATGCGGAGAGGGTCTGTGCGGCGACCGCTGCCTGACGCGCCGAGGTGTGGGGGTAAATGGTATCGTTGTGCAGCAGCTTTCCCTGACGGTCCAGACACACGACCTTACAACCGGTGCGAAAACCCGGGTCGATGCCCATCACCCGTTTGGCTCCCAAGGGGGAGGCCAGCAACAGTTGGCGAAGGTTGTCGGCAAAGACGCGGATTGCCTCTGCATCGGCTCGTTCTTTGATTGCCACTCGTACCTCGGTTTCCATGGAACGGGACAGCAGGCGCTTATAGGCATCATGGGCCGCGGTTCGCACCTGCTCGGCATCCGGGCCGTCGCCGGTTACAAAAAGATCCTCCAATATGGCGATGGCCAGTTCCGGTGGCGGGGCAATGGACAGTCCCAGTATGTCCTCCTTCTCTCCGCGGCGCATGGCAAGGATCCGATGGGATGGCACGGTGGCCACGGGTTCCTCCCACTGGAAATAGTCTTTGTACTTAGCCCCTTCGCCCTCTTTGCCGGCCACTACGCGACTGGTGATAACCGCTTTTTCAAAGAACAGGTGGCGAACCCGAGACCGGGCCTGCTGGTCTTCGTTAATCGTTTCGGCAATGATGTCCCGTGCGCCGGACAGGGCCGCTTCAACGGAGTCTACGGTTTTTTCAGGGTCCACGTAGCCGTCGGCCAGTGCGATCGGGTCTTCACCCGCTTGGGCGAGAATGGCCAGGGCCAACGGTTCCAACCCCCTTTCGCGGGCAATGGTGGCCTTGGTTCGTCGCTTGGGCCGGTAGGGCAGGTAGATGTCCTCCAAACGGGTCATCGATTCAGCGGCCTGCACCTGGGCGTTGAGATCCTCGGTCAGATGGCCGTGCTGCTCCAGAGAATTCAGGATGGCTTCCCGCCGGCTGTCCAGCTCCTGCAACTGGGTCAGCCGGTCCCGGATGGTGGATACCGCCACTTCGTCCAGACTGCCGGTGGCCTCTTTGCGGTAGCGGGCAATGAAGGGCACGGTGGCTCCGTCTTCCAGCAACTGGGCAACGGATTTGATCTGTGCCTCATTCAGGCGCATTTCTGCGCTGATCGTGTCGAGATGGGAAAGGTTCGTTGGGTTCATTGAGTTTGTTGGGTTCATTATGTGTGTTGAGTGTTAATTAGACTCATAGCTCATAGCTCATAGCTCATGGTAGAAAGACTTATCCGATCTCCGTACTCCGACTTCAGTCTTCAGTCTTCGGATTTCGGGCTTCACCCGGCGCCTGGCGGTGCCGGCAGTCGCGGTTGGGGCAGACGTGCAAGGTGCCGTCCCGCTTGGTCGTTTTTTCCACCATGTAGGCATTGCCACACACGGGGCAGGGGATTGCCACCGGTTTATCCCAGCTGGCAAAACTGCATTTTGGATACTGGTTGCACCCGTAAAAGATTTTACCCCGTTTGGAGGATTTTTCCACGATCTCGCCGTCACAGCCCTTTTCGGGGCATCCGACACCGATGGGTTTGGCATTGGGTCCACCGTTGAGGGATTGGGTATGTTTGCATTCCGGGTAACCGGTGCATGCGAGAAAATCCCCATATCTCCCCCGTTTGACCACCATGGGCTTGCCGCACAGGTCGCAGACTTTATCGGTCGCTTCGCTTTGTTGTACCGGTGCCACCGGGGCAATGATGCCTTTTTCATCCCGTTCGTAATCGCTGGAGTAGGTGCACTCTGGATAGCCGGAACAGGCCAGAAAATGACCGTTTTTTCCCATCTTGATGCGTAGGGCGTTTTTTTGGCACAAGGGGCAGGTCAGGTCCGTGGGCATGCCCACGCCCTTGACGCTGAGCATACTTTCTCCGGCTTCTGCCAGCTTCCGGCTGAAGGGGCCGTAAAACTGGTTGAGTATGGTCAGTGCCTCCACCTCGGATTGTTCCACCCGGTCCAGGTCGGTCTCCAGGCGGGCGGTGAACTCTACATCGAGAATTTCCGGGAAGCTGGCAATCAGCAGATCGTTGACGATGAATCCCAATTCCGTGGGCCTGAAATATCTGTTGATCAGTTCCACGTAGCCCTTGCCCCGAATGGTGGAGAGAATGGCTGCATACGTGCTTGGCCGGCCGATGCCGTTTTCCTCCAGCTCTTTGACCAGGGATGCTTCTGAAAATCGTGGCGGGGGCTGGGTAAAATGCTGTTTGGGGTCGATTCCCAGCAGTTCCAGAAGGGACTTTTCCGCCAGTTCCGGCAGCGGCTGGCTTTTCTTGTTGCTTTCCGCTTCGTCGTCGGCGCTTTGATACACGGCGAGGAAGCCGCGAAATTTTACCGAGGAGCCGCTGGCAGTAAACGTATAATCACCGGCGGTGATAGAGAGGGTCTTCTGATCGATGAGCGCCTGGGCCATCTGGGACGCAACGAAACGCTGCCAGATCATGGTGTACAAGGCCAGCTGATCTTTGGACAGATAGCGTTTGACCAGATCCGGCGTGTGATGCACTGAGGTCGGGCGAATGGCCTCATGGGCGTCCTGCGCTTTGTTCTTGTTTTTGAAGAAGCGTGGCCGGTCAATGGCGTACTCCTTGCCGAACCGCTGGTTGATCAACGCCAACGCTTCCTGTGCCGCCTCGTCGGCGATGCGGGTGGAGTCGGTCCGCATGTAGGTGATCAACCCCACGGGCTCACCGGGCCCCAGGTCGATGCCTTCATAGAGCTGCTGAGCGACCATCATGGTTTTTTTGGCGGTAAAGCGAAGTTTCTGAATCGACTCCTGCTGGAGTTTGCTGGTGATAAAGGGCGGCAGGGGATTGCGCCGTGTGGTCCGTTTGATGACTTTGTCCAGTATAAATTGAGCTGCCTCCAGGTCCTTTAAGATGGCCGTGGCTGCAGCTTCATCCGGAATTTCTATTTTTTGCCCATTTTTACGCACCAGCTTGGCCGCAAATGCCGGCGGTACCATGCCCTTTAAATTGGCGGTAATGGACCAGTACTCGACGGGGGTGAATGCCTGAATGGCTCGTTCCCGGTCGCAGATAATGCGCACGGCTACGGACTGCACCCGGCCGGCACTGAGGCCGCCTTTAACCTTTCGCCACAAAAGGGGCGAGATCTGGTACCCCACCAGTCGGTCCAGGATGCGGCGGGTCTGTTGGGCTTCATATTTGTCCCGGTCCATATCCTGGGCCTTGGTCATGGCCTCGAGAATCGCCTTTTTGGTCAGTTCGTGAAACAGCACCCGATGAAAATTGCGGCCCTTTTTTTTGAGCACTTCGGAGGTGTGCCAGGCAATGGCCTCTCCCTCGCGGTCCGGGTCAGGGGCGAGATAGATGTCTGTCGCATCGCCGGCGGCCGACCTCAGCTGGCTCAGCACCTTTGTTTTTCCGGGAATTGTCTTGTATTGCGGCGTGAAGTCGTTTTCGATGTCGATGCCCAGGTCTTTGCTGGGCAGGTCCTTGATGTGTCCAACCGTTGCGGCCACGTTGTAGTCGCTGCCGAGATATTTTTTAATAGTTCTGACTTTTGTGGGTGATTCTACGACCACCAGGGGTTTACTCACTTGATACCTCTTGGTTAACGTTGTTTAGGATCGATGCCGGGCATCAGACAAAACCGTTTGCCCGGTGATTGGACTACCAGCCCTTTGAGTTCCAGCTGAAGCAACAGCCCGGACAGCCGGCCTGACGAAAGCGCCAGACGCCTGGAAAGGTCATCGATGTGAACGGATTCGGCTTCAAGACTATCGATAACCATGGCTTCGTCTTCCGTCAATGCCGGTGTTGACGGTTTCGGTGGCTTTGATGCTACCTGCTTATGGGTTTGAATATGCAAAAATTCATCAAGAACATCCCCGGCATGCACCACCAGTTTGGCACCCGCTTGAATCAGGGTGTGGGTACCTACGCTTTTAAACGAGTGAATGTTTCCGGGGACGGCAAACACCTCCCGATTCTGCTCGGCGGCTAATCGGGCGGTGATCAGGGAGCCGCTTCGGCCGGTGGCCTCTACCACCACCGTGCCGTGGCACATGCCGCTGATGATGCGGTTGCGGGCAGGAAAATGGTGCGCGTCGGGGCCGGTGTCGAGGGAAAATTCGGTGATCACGGCGCCATTTTCAGCGATCTGGTGGAACAAACCCGTATTTTCCCTGGGATAAATCTGATCCAGACCGGTGCCTAAAACGGAGACCGTACGCCCGCCAGCGGCGATGGCACCTGAATGGGCTGCGGTATCCACCCCCCTGGCCATGCCGCTGACGATATTTACCTGCTGCCTGGCCAGATCCATACAAAGCTGCCGTGTGGCGGAGATGCCATAATCGGTGGCATTGCGGGATCCCACAACGGCGATGTTCAGCCCGGTGGTCGGCAGCGACCCGTAGACGTATAAAAATGGCGGTGGGTCCGGAATCTGGCGCAGGAGCGGGGGAAAACAGGGGTCTGTCTGGGTGACGATGGTGCATCCTTTTTTCCGGACCGCTTCCAGTTCGCGGTCAACCGCATCCGGAACCCGGTGACGTTGAATGGTTGCGACCAAACGAGCGGTGACCCCTTGGACCGACTGCAATGCCGGACCGTCGGCGCAAAGCACTGCTTCGGGCGATCCGAACTGCTCCACCAGACGTCTAAACAACAGATTGCCGACCCCTGGCACGCTTTTCAGGGCGAACCAGGGTCGTAATGGAGCCATCTATTTTCTCCGGGTCTGCCATGCTAAAAGGATGGGGCTGGCCACAAAGATTGACGAATAGGTGCCGACCAGGACTCCGATCATAAGGGCAAAGGAGAAATCGTGGATGATTCCGCCGCCGAGGATGAACAGAGCCACCACTACGATCATCGTCGTTCCTGAAGTAAGGATGGTGCGGCTCAGTGTTTCATTGATGCTCTTGTTTAAAATGGTGCTCAGGGGCTCTTTGTGATACTTGCGCAGGTTTTCCCGGATGCGGTCAAATACGATGATGGTGTCGTTGAGTGAATAGCCGATGATGGTGAGCAGCGCGGCGACGATGGGCAGGGTGAATTCTTTGTCGAAAATGGAGAACATGCCCACGGTAATGGTGACGTCATGGATCAGGGCCACAATGGCACCCATGGCGTATTTGAATTCAAAAAACCAGAATATGACCAAAGAGACGATCAGGGCGGCCAGCATGAGAAAAGGAACGGAGACTTGGAACAGGGAGAGCAGGTAGACCGACCCCATGATGGCGGCCGCCACGATACCGCTCATGGCCCATTTCAGTTCAAAACGACCGGAGATGTAAACGGTAATTAAGAGCAGGGCGTAAAACATGGCGAACAGGGCCTTTTCGCGCAGGTCCTGCCCCACCTGGGGGCCCACCATTTCAACACGACGGATCTCCACCGCTACATTGGTGGCCGCCTTGAGGTTCTTTTCGATTTTTTCCGACAGCCCTTCCATCGCCGGGTTGGTGGCATCGGTGCGAATGAGGTATTCATGATCGTCCGCCTGGCCGAATTGCTGCACCGCCGATGCGGCCAGTTCCATTGTCGCCAGACCGGATTTAATTTGGTCGATGGGGACGGATGCATCGAATTTGACCTGGACCAGGGTGCCGCCGGCGAAGTCGATACCGTAGCGGGGGCCTCTGTTTACCAGCAGCGAACCGATGCTGATCAGTATCATCGCCAGCGAAAGAACGAAGGCGATTTTGCGTTTCCCAATGAAATTGATGTTGATACCCGGTTTGATAAACTGCATGTATCGAGTCCTTGATTGTGGTTTTCCGTTGCCGGCCAGGATTTAATTGCCCGCTTGGACCGGGGCATCCGGCTCAGATGCTGATTGATCGAACTTTACGATTGATCAGAAAGTAATCGAATATGGCGCGCGTCAGCACCAACGCGGTGAACAGGCTGGCCACCACCCCGAGACTCAAGGTGACGGCAAAACCCTTGACCGGACCGGTGCCGAATTGAAACAGCACCAGGGCGGCGATCAGGGTGGTGACGTTGGCATCCATAATGGTCAGGGTTGCCCGTTGGTAGCCGGCATCCACGGCGGCCCTTGGTGTTTTGCCCAGGTTCATCTCTTCCCGGATCCGCTCGAAGATCAACACGTTGGCATCCACGGCCATGCCGATCGTCAGGATGATGCCGGCGATACCGGGCAGGGTGAGCGTGGCCCCGAATCCCGCCAATCCGCCGGCGATGAGCAGGATGTTGAGCATCAGTGCGAAGTCGGCAACGATTCCCGAACCTTTGTAATAGACGACCATGAACAGGATCACCAGGATGCCGCCCACACACATGGAAAGCAGGCCCATCTGGATGGAGTCGGTGCCTAAAGAGGGGCCGACGGTCCGCTCTTCCAGGATCTGGACGGGTGCCGGAAGCGCACCGGCACGCAGCACAATGGCCAGGTCCCGGGCTTCTTCGGTGGTGAAATTTCCCGTAATTCGGGCCTCTCCGCCGGCAATTTTGTCCTGGATGACCGGAGCGGAGTAGACGTTGTTGTCCAGCACGATGGCCAGGCGTTTTTTCACGTTTTCCGCGGTAATGCGCTCGAAGAGCCGGGCCCCTTTTTTGTCGAAAGTGATCGAGACATACGGCTCATTGTACTGACTGTCGATCTGCACCCGGGCATCGGTCAGATACGCTCCGGTCAGGGACGTGCGCTTTTTGATCAGATAGGGAATCTTCTGGACGCGCCGGGTGGCCGGGTCTTCTTTGGTCTCGTAAAGGATCTCGCTGCTGGCGGGAACGTTTCCGCTCAGGGCCGCGTCTACGTCGTGATCCTCGTCCAGCAGTTTGAACTCCAGCAGGGCGGTCTTGCCGATCAGTTCTTTGGCCCGCTGGGTGTCTTTGATGCCCGGTAGCTGGATCAAAATGCGTCTTTCTCCCTGAATACGGATATCCGGCTCGCTGACCCCGAACTGGTCAATGCGGTTGCGGATGGTTTCCAGGGCCTGATCCACGGCCAGTTTGCGGATATGGTCGGCTTCCTCGTCGGGAAGGTCTAAAACGATCTTGAGCACACCGTCCTTGACGGTCCGGTCGACAATCCGAAGATCGCGGAATTCTTCGTCCAGCAGTTCATCGAAACGCTGGACGTTGTCCTCCTGGGCTACTTTAACGGCCAACTTGACGGTTTCCACCCGTTCGATGCCCAGGGTCCGAATCCGTTCTTTTCTCAACAGATCCCGCATCTCCTGGCCCACCCGTTCGATGGTGTTTTCAATGGCCGTGTCCGCATCAACCTCCAGTACCAGGTGCATACCGCCCTGAAGATCAAGGCCCAGGTTGATTTTATTATGGGGCCAGACGCCGGGTTGAAATGTCGGAATCACATACACCACAGCGGCAATGATAACCGCCGCAATCACGATGAGCCTCCACGAAAGATTCTTCAACGCTTCGTTCCTTTCACGATAAACACGCCAAAGCCCCAGCCACCGTGTCACCCCTGAACTGACAGCAGGCGAAGCTGAAGTCGAATCGGGTTAGTGGTCCGGTGGCAATGGGGCTTTTTAGGAGAAACCGATTTGGATTTAGGCTTTGCCGCTGTCGGTTTTGTTTTTCTTTTCTTTTTTGGGCGCGGCCGGGGGCGGGGTGGTCTGCAGCAATGCGGTCACGCTGGCCCGGTTGACTTTCACGCGAACTTTTTCAGCGATTTCCACTGTCAGCGCACTTTCCGAGACGCCGGTGACCCGGCCGTGAAGGCCGCCACTGGTGATAATCCGATCACCGGTTTTAAGGTTGTCAACCATCTGCCGGTGCTCTTTGGTTTTTTTCTGCTGGGGACGGATCAACAGAAAATAAAAGATGACAAACATGAGAATCAGCGGAATAAACGACGCGAATCCTCCCGAACCACCTGGGGCTCCCCCCCCTTGTCCCATTGCATAAGCGATATTCATTGGTATCAAAACCTCCTGTCAGATAATTCAAGTGGTCGCCCGTGTAATCTTGAAATCGTGTTCACCGGCGTCACGCTTGTTTGGCAACCGTTAAAAGTGGCGCTGGTATACTGCAAAACACCCGCCCCGTCAAATGGTTCCTTTGGATGGGAAAGGATCATCGTCACAAAATAGCGGAAAACGCCCAAACTGAATAAACCGGAAACAGCAAAATAGATGCTCCAACTATTTAATAACAAATCTCAAGTACCAAATCTCAAATAAATTCCAAATTACAATATCCAAATCTCAATTAAGATCAAACACAACCGTTTATTTGTCATTTGGTTTTTGGTGGTTGTCATTTATTTTATATGGGTGGGGTCTCCATGGCCTTGGTTTTTTTGTCGTAGGCAACCTCCATCTGGCCCGGGATCAGGTCATCCCGGGTGATAATGGTGATCCCTATCGCCCGTTTGCCCTCCAGGTCGCTCAATTCCTTGCGTTTGCGATTGAGCAGGTAGGTTGCCACCGGGGCAGGTAATTGTGCCGTAACCTGCAGGATATCCCCTTTCAGGGTATCCAGTTTCAGCTTCCTTAAAAAACTCAGCCCCAGGGATTCCGTGGACGATACCTGGCCTTTGCCACCGCAACGCGAACAGGTTTCCATGCTGCCAAAATCGATGGATGGCCGCAGTCGCTGGCGGGAGAGCTCCAGCAGGCCGAATTTGGAAATTTTACCGATTTTGACCCGGGCCCGGTCCTGCTTCATGCTGGCGCGGAGGGTCTTTTCCACCTGGCTGCGGTGCTTTTGTTCACGCATATCGATAAAATCCACTACGATGAGGCCCCCCAAGTCACGAATCCTGAGCTGCCGGGCGATCTCGGCCGCGGCTTCCAGGTTGGTCATCAATGCAGTCTCTTCGACATTTTTTTTCTGAGTGCCTTTGCCGGAGTTGACATCAATGGCCACCAACGCTTCGGTGCGCTCCAGTACCACCGATCCTCCGGACTTGAGGGTAACCCGGTTGTCGAAAATGGTCGCGATCTGGTCTTCCAGCTGGAACCGGGTGAAAAGGGGTTTGTCCGATTTATGGAACTTGACGATGTTGGTCTGTTTCGGCGCGATGATGTTGACGAAGCTTTTCACCTCCTGGTGGACCGCTTCATCGTCGATCAGAATTTCCTTGATGTCGGGCGTAAAGTGGTCGCGGATGGAGCGGACGGCCAGGTTTCGATCCTTGTACAGGGCGGAGGGTGCCTGTGCCTTTACGGCTCGGGCGGTGATGCTTTTCCACAGGCGCAGCAGGTATTGGATATCCTTGGCCAGCATGGTTTTGGTGCACCCCTGGCCGGCGGTGCGGATAATAGTGCCGAAGCCATCGGGCAGGTCCAGCTTTTCAACGATTTCCTTTAGCCGATTGCGCTCGGTTTCCTCTTCAATCTTTCGCGAGATGCCCCGGCTGTCGCTTCCCGGCATCAGCACGGCGTAGCGGCCGGGCAAGGAAATAAAAGTCGTGAGCATGGCCCCTTTTTTCATGATGGGATCCTTGGTCACCTGCACCATCAACTCCTGGCCACGCTTCACCAGGTTCTGGATGGTGTTGCCGTTGGCCGGTGGGCCCTGAAAATAGTCGCTGTGGATCTCCTGCTTCTGTAAAAAGCCGTGACGGTCGGCACCGAAGTCCACGAACACGGCCTGAAGGCTGGGTTCGATGCGGGTGATCACACCTTTGTATATGCTGCTGTGTAGAATTTCCCAGGCCGTGCTTTCGATGTGAAATTCTTCCAGGCGGCTGTCCTTGACGATGGCCAGGCGAACCTCTTCAGGGTCCACTGCATTGATGAGTATTTTACTAGTCATTAGCTGACGGTTCTATTCCTTCCGCTTTTGGATTGGTATTGTCAAATTTGTATAAATAAGGAATTGTTACAATCAAGTCAACGGATTTTTGAGGATATCCATAAAAAGGAGGGGCGGCGAAATCGATAAACGATCGACCGATAGTCGGCAGGATTGTCTAAATACCCCGGCAAATACCAGCAAAAAGGGTGTTTTTGATCCGTTGGATGGCCAGAACGGCTCTTGATATTTACCTGGCTTTATGGCATGAGGATGCACGCAAGTTTAACAAAATTAATAATGTTCGCAAGAAGATAGGAAGATTCATGGATTCACGGTATGATCCCCAGGCCATCGAAACCAAGTGGCAGAACCGCTGGCAGGACGACCGGCTGTTCACTGTCGTCGAGGAGACTGACCAAAAAAAATACTACCTGCTGGAAATGTTTCCCTATCCATCAGGCAAAATCCATATGGGACATGTGAGAAATTACACCATTGGCGACGTGGTGGCCCGCTACAAGCGGATGCGCGGGTTTAATGTCCTTCACCCCATGGGCTGGGATGCCTTCGGCATGCCGGCCGAAAATGCGGCCATTGCCAACGACACCCATCCGGCCAAGTGGACCTATGAGAATATTGACGCCATGCGGGCCCAGCTTAAAAGGCTGGGATTCTCCTATGACTGGGGCCGGGAACTGGCCACCTGTCGTCCCGAATACTACCGCTGGGAGCAGTGGCTTTTCCTTAAGATGGCCGAGCGGGGCATGGCCTACCGCAAAGAATCCTATGTGAACTGGTGCGATCCCTGCCAGACCGTGCTGGCCAACGAGCAGGTGGAGGCGGGTCTGTGCTGGCGCTGCGGCAAACCGGTACGCCAGAAAAAGTTGTGGCAGTGGTTTTTCAAGATTACCGATTTTGCCGATGACCTGCTGGTGCATTGCGACATGCTTCCCGGTTGGCCGGACAAAGTGACCACCATGCAGCGCAACTGGATCGGCAAAAGTGTCGGCGCCGATATCCGGTTCCCCGTGGAGAACAGCCAGGCGGCCATCAGTGTGTTCACCACACGCCAGGACACGGTCTTTGGGGCCACTTTCATGTGTCTGGCACCCGAACACCCGCTGGTTCCCAAGCTGTCGGCTGGAACCGACCAGGAAGCTTCCGTGACGGCTTTTGTCGAGCGTATCTCCCTTCAGGACCGCTCCACCAAGGCCATCGAAAACTATGAAAAAGAAGGCGTGTTTACCGGCGCCTATTGTATCAACCCCATGAACGGCAGGCGAATGCCCATCTATACGGCCAACTTCGCCCTGATGGAGTACGGTACCGGCGCGGTCATGTCCGTTCCGGCGCACGACCAGCGGGATTTCGATTTTGCCCGCAAATACGGCCTGCCGGTTATCGTGGTGGTCAGTCCCCAGGACGAGGAACTGGACGGCAGCACCATGAATGGTGCCTATACCGGCGAGGGTGCCATGGTCAACTCCGGGGATTTCAACGGTTTGGGCAACCGGGAGGCCATGGAGGCCATCGCCGCCTTCATGGATAAGAACGGCATCGGCAAAAAGACCATCAGCTTCCGCCTGAGGGATTGGGGCATTTCCAGACAGCGATACTGGGGCGCGCCTATCCCCATGATTCACTGCGACAGCTGCGGCATCGTTCCCGTACCCGAGGCGGAACTGCCCATCGTGCTGCCTGAAGACGCCGACCTGCTGGAAGGCGGCCGCTCGCCGCTTCCAGTGCTAGCGGCCTTTAACAAGGCCCGCTGCCCCCAGTGCGGGCGAGACGATGCCCGGCGGGAGACCGACACCATGGACACTTTCGTGGAGTCGTCATGGTATTTCGAGCGATACTGCAGCCCCCGTTGGGACACAGCCATGTTCGACACCCGGGCGGTCGACTACTGGATGCCGGTGGATCAGTATATCGGCGGGGTGGAGCACGCGATTTTGCACCTGCTCTATTCTCGCTACTTCACCCGGGTGCTCGAATCATTGGGCCTGGTGAAATTCAAGGAGCCCTTTACCCGGCTGCTCACCCAGGGCATGGTGTGCAAAGAGACCACTGCCTGCGAGGAGCATGGCTTTCTTTTTCCCGAACAGGTCGCTGAAGACGGCGATGCCCGGCGAACCTGCCTGCAATGCGGTCAGCCGGTGACGGTCGGGCGGGTGGAAAAGATGTCCAAATCCAAAAAGAACGTCATCGACCCCAATATTTTGCTCGACGAATATGGGGCCGACACCACCCGGCTCTTTTGCCTGTTTGCCGCGCCGCCTGAGCGGGACCTGGAGTGGAGCGAACAGGGTGTAGAGGGCAGCTTCCGCTTCCTCCAGCGGGTCTGGCGGTTGGCCGAACGCTGGCTGCCGCTACTGATGGACGGTGAACCCAGCCCGAGTGACTTCCGGGAGTTAAATGGACCCTTCCGCGAACTCAACCGAAAAACCCATGCGACCATCAAGCGGGTCACCCAGGATATCGAGGATCGGTTTCATTTTAACACGGTCATCAGTGCGGTCATGGAACTGGTCAACGCCATGCAGGCCATCGACGAATCTGACTCGGATGCTGCGGGGAAAAGGACCATGCGCTTTGCCCTGGAGACGACCGTCCTGCTGCTGTCTCCCATCGTTCCCCATTTCTGCGAAGAGCTGTGGGAGGCCCTTGGACACTCAGACAGTATTTTGCTGAGTCGCTGGCCACGCTTCGACGAGGCGGCCACGGTAAAAGAAGAAGTCGAAGTGGTGGTCCAGGTCAATGGCAAATTGCGCAGCCGGTTTTCGGCCGCTCTGGATACAGACGAAGATACGCTCAAGCAGATGGCGATGGACGACGAGCGAGTCATCCGATTTGTCGACGGAAAGCCTGTAAAAAAGGTGATTACATTAAAAAACAAGCTGGTGAATATTGTTATTTAAAGTATCACTTAATACTTAACACCGAACTTTGCATTCAAAAGGGTGTGGATGAAATTCAGATGGGGTGCGATAGGGTGGGTTGGTTTTTTGGCAGTGACGCTAACCGCATGCGGCTATCATTTTGCTGGCAGCGGCGACTTTCCGGCCGGTGTATCCAGGGTGTTTATACCCATCCTCGAGAACCGGTCCGCCGTAACCGGTGCGGAGAGCATCTTCACCAACGACCTGATCTATGAATTCACCAGAAGCCGCAAAGAGAGCCTGGCTCAGGACCGGTCTTCGGCCGATAGTATTCTGACCGGGACCATTGTTTCAATCTCGGTGGAAAATATTTCCCGCTCTACGGTGTCGACGGCGGTAGAGCGCCGGGTAACCGGCATACTGAATCTGCGGTTGGAATCTCCTGACGGTCGAATACTCTGGGCGTCGGGAAATATCCTTGAGCGCCAGGCCTATTCGGTTGTGGATGGAAACAAAACGTCAACGGATCAGAACAAGTCTGATGCCATTGCCGTCGTTTCCAAAAAACTGGCAGAATCCGCCTTCAACCGGCTGACGGATGATTTCTGATGATTGAGAAGCCGCGATACCGCAGCCGGAAAGACTCCGGCAATGACAATCCACCGCCGTTTCTTCCTGGCTGCCGGTGCCGGGAAGGGTCAGGCCTGCTGTGCGTTGACCTGTCGGTTGAGACGGGAAATTTTGCGGGAGGCGGTCTTTTGGTGGAGCACCCCTTTTTTTGCCGCTTTGTCGATGGCGGATTTGGCTGCGTTGAGCTGCTCAACGGCATTTTCCGCATCTTGAGCCACGGCAAGGCGCACATCCTTGACCACGTTTTTTACCCGAGTCTGAACTGCTTTGTTCCGCAGGCGCCGGCGCTCACTCTGGCCAGCGCGCTTCAATGCTGATTTATGGTTGGCCACCTTCTGTTACTCCTTTCGGAAATTAATTGGGAAAACACAAAACTTCCTGATATCCAAAAAAATTGGGCAAGTCAAGGGTTATTGTGTCTTCCATTTATGATCAGGGCCCTATGAATTCCGCCGCCAGCTACCAAGCAAAAAGTGAGAACCGCAAGGTCACCCGCGCCGCCGGCGTGGTGGGGGTGGCGACCCTGCTCAGCCGTATCTTCGGCTACGTTCGAGATATGGTATTGGCGTCTTTTTTTGGTGCCGGGATGACGGCGGATGCCTTTATTGCCGCCTTTAGGATTCCCAACCTGCTGCGCCGCCTGTTCGGTGAGGGGTCGTTGAGCACTGCCTTTGTTCCCGTTTTCACGGAAACCCTGCTCAAGGGGGGACGCGAGGATGGTCTCCGCCTGGCCGTGAGTGCCTTGAAACTGCTGCTGGTCTGCCTGTCGGTCGTATCGATCATTGGTGTGGTCGCTGCGCCAACTCTCATCCAGGCGGTCGCCCCCGGGTTTTCCGACCTGCCGGAGAAGATGGGCCTGACCGTCACCCTGACGCGCGTCATGTTTCCCTATGTAGCCCTTATCGGACTGGTGGCCCTGTGTATGGGCATTCTCAATGTGCTGGGTCATTTTGCGGCCCCGGCCATCGCGCCGGTCCTGCTGAATCTGGCCATGATCGGCGCCGTTTTTGCCGTTTCCCGGTTTTCGGATTCTGAAACGGTTCAAGTCATGGGGCTGGCCGGTGGGGTGCTGTTGGGCGGGGTCCTTCAACTGGCCCTGCAGCTGCCTTATCTGGTGAAACATGGTGTCCGGTTCTGGGTACGGTCCGGCCTGTGGCATCCGGCGATGAAAAAGGTCGGCATCCTCATGCTGCCTACCATTTTTGGTGCGGCGGTCTATCAGATCAACATCCTGGTTGGAACCCTGCTGGCTTCTCTGCTTCCCGAGGGCAGCGTTTCTTATCTGTATTATGCCGACCGCCTGGTTCAATTCCCCTTGGGTATATTCGCCCAGGCGGCAGCCACGGCTGTTCTTCCCAGCCTCTCGCGGCAGGCGGCCAACGGCGATCAGGCCGGCATGGGAGATACCTTCGGCCATGCCATGAACCTGGTGCTGTTTATCACCATCCCGGCCATGGTTGGGCTTATCGTGCTTCGAGACCCCATCGTCGCATTGTTGTTCAAACGAGGGGCCTTCGATGCCCAGACCACGCGATTGACCTCCGATGCCCTTTTGTATTATGCTCTGGGACTGTGGGCCTTTGCTGCCGTGCGTATTGTGGTTTCAACGTTTTACGCCATGCAGGATACCCGAACGCCAGTCAAAACCGCCACGATCTCCATCGCCGTCAACATCCTTTTCGGAATGGCTCTCATGGGCCCGATGAAGCACTGTGGGCTGGCTCTGGCGACCTCGCTGGCCTCCGTGGTAAATCTGGTGCTTCTGATGGTTGTACTGAGAACCAAGCTGGGGGTGATCCGGTGGCGGCTCATCTTTTCCAGTTGCCTGAAGACGCTGGTTGCATCGGGACTCATGGCTCTGGGTGTGATAGTGATCTGTCGGCTTCTCATCCCTCTTGAAGCCGAAACGGGCAGTCTGCGGCTGCTGGCGGGAGTCAGTGCCGGCATCATCGGCGGCATGGTTATCTTTTCTGTGGCTGCCTGGACGCTGAAGATTCCGGAATGGCAAAAGGTGATGGTGTTGATGAGAAGGAGTTTGAACCGGTCATGAACCTTCGCCGGAAAATCATCATTGCCGGTGCCGTCATCGCGCTGTTCAATTTGATGCTGCTGATCGTCTTCGGCGACAATGGCCTTTTAGAAATGCACCGGCTGCGTGAAAAGGAGCAGACCATGGTGCGGCAAAACGAGACGCTGGCCAGTGAGAACGTCAGCCTCTATCGTACCATCGGGCGCCTGAAAAACGATCCGGCCTTCATCGAGAGCGTGGCCCGCAATGAACTGGGCATGATTGGCAAAGATGATGTCATTGTTATTCTTCCAGGTTCCAAAGGGCAAAGGAAATGATATGGACGGTACAGGGGACAAAACTTTCTACACGGTGACCATGGCCCGCGTTTTAGCCGATCAAGGCAGATATGAGGAGTCCGCCCGGATTTACCGTTATCTGCTGGATCAGACCCCCGACCGATCGGATCTCAGGCAGGCACTGGCTGCGGTGACATCCATGCTTCCGGAACCCCCCGGTCACTGGGATGACATCTCCGGTCTGATCGAGCGGTGGGTTCGTTTGATGGTCAGGCGGAATGCACTCCGGCGCCTACAAAAATGCCGTGTTCAAAAACAGTGATCCGAGCGACATGAAAAAAAACGTTCTGCATGATAAAAATATCGTTCTGGGTGTATGCGGCGGAATTGCCGCCTATAAAAGTGTAGACCTGCTCAGGCGGCTGGTGAAAAAGGGGGCCAGCGTGAGGGTCATCATGACTCACAGCGCCACCCGATTCGTAAGCCCCATGACCTTTGAGGTGCTGTCGGAAAACCAGGTTTGTGTCGATCTTTTCGATGCGAAAGATGATGCGGCCATCAGGCATATCGCCTGGGCGGAATCGGCCCATGGTGTGATCATCGCGCCGGCCACGGCCAATATGGTGGCGAAGCTGGCCCATGGCATCGCCGACGACGCCCTGAGCACGTTCATGCTGGCGATAACCTGCCCGGTAATGCTCTGCCCTTCCATGAATTCAAACATGTTCGAACACCCCGCCCATCGACGGAACCTCAAACAGCTTGAAGCGGACGGCTGCCACATTCTGGCACCCGGTGAAGGATCGCTGGCCTGCGGTACCGTCGGGCCGGGCCGGCTGCCGGAGCCTGCAGCAATCGTGGACCGGCTGGCCAGCTTTCTTACCCCCGACGACCTTGCCGGCAACAATGTATTGGTCACCGCCGGCCCCACCCGGGAATCCATCGATCCGGTTCGGTTTATCAGCAATCCCTCTTCTGGTAAGATGGGCTTCGCCATTGCCCAGGCTGCTGAATACCGCGGTGCCCGGGTGACCCTGGTCAGCGGTCCCGTGTGTTTAGATTTTCCGCACAACGTCGAGGTGGTGCCCGTCGTTACGGTGGACGATATGGCCGATGCCGTCTTTGCCCGTCTCGAACAATCCCATGTGGTCGTGAAGGTGGCAGCGGTTTCAGATTATCGGCCCGTTAACACCGAGGCCCACAAGATAAAAAAGCGTCAGGACCGCATGCAACTGACCCTGGAGCGGACCACGGACATCCTGAAAACCGTCGGGCAACGGAAAACCCATCAGATCGTTGTCGGGTTTGCCGCCGAGACCCGGGACATGGAAACCCATGCACGCAAAAAGCTCCAAGAGAAGCATCTGGACATGATTGCGGCCAATCTCATCGGTCCACCTGACTCCGGATTTGCATCCGATACCAACCGCATGACCCTGTTTTTTGCAGACGGCCGAAAAGAGCAGCTCGAGGTGATGGACAAGGATGCGGTGGCCCACCTGATCCTTGACCGGGTGGCCGAACTGGTCAAACAGAGAGCCGTTCCCTGAGGTCGCTGGTTCAATGACCCTTTTTAAAAGTCATTTCTTCCGAAAGCCAAGATGACTGCCGACGCGCCACATTACCAAATCATCCGGGACATTCGAAACACGCTGTGTTATCTTAAACAAAGTGGGTGCACCGGTTTTGACTGCAGCCAGGCAAGCCTGAAGATCCTGAATCATCTGGCCCTGCCACGTCAAGGTGCAGCGGTTGATCGGGAAACCTTGGAAGACGTATGCACGGACCTGGGCGACTGCACCCGATGCGGGCTGTGTGAATCGCGGACCCATATCGTGTTTGGTGAGGGCAGTCCGAATGCGCAAGTGGTATTTGTGGGCGAGGGGCCGGGATTCGATGAGGATAAATGCGGTCAACCTTTTGTGGGCGCGGCAGGACAGCTTCTGACCAAAATAATTGCTGCCATGCGGCTGACCCGGGAGGCGGTTTATATCGGCAACATTGTCAAATGCCGGCCCCCGAACAACCGGAACCCGGAACCAGGCGAAATCCACCAATGCCTGCCGTTTCTCAAGCGGCAGTTGGCCGCCATCAATCCGCGCGTCATCTGTGCCCTGGGAAGTGTGGCTGCCCGGGCCCTGCTGGAAACCGAGACGCCCATCACCCGCCTTAGGGGCCGGTTTTATGAGTTTCTGGGTATTCCGGTGATGCCGACCTTTCACCCGGCATATCTGCTGCGCAACCCGGAAAAGAAAAAAGAAGTGTGGGAAGATATCCAACAAATTATGAAAATGCTGGAATAGCCGCCACCCATGCCCCTTTCCCGCCTTCAAGGGGGTTGTTATGAGAAATCGATCCATCACGGTGTGCGTATTCGTCGCATTGTTGTTGCTGCTACCGATCTGTCAGGCCGAAGCCGGATCGGCACCTGTCTATTTAGTCCGGATCACCGGAGCCATCTCTCCCGGCAATGCCGATTTTCTGGATTTGGCCATCCGCAAAGCCAACGCGGAAGGTGCCGGCTGTCTCATCGTGATGCTGGACACCCCCGGCGGCCTGGCCGAATCCATGCGCAAGATGGTCATGGCTATCTATGAAAGCAGGATCCCGGTGGTCGTTTACGTGGCGCCGTCGGGCGCCCGGGCGGCATCCGCCGGGGTGATGATCACCATGGCCGCCGATGTGGCCGTTATGGCGCCGGGTACCCACATCGGGGCTGCCCACCCGGTCAACGCCGGCGGCAAGGATCTGGGCAAGACCATGGCCGAGAAGACCACCAACGACATGGTGGCCTTTGTGAAAAGCATCGCCGAAAAGCGTGAGCGGAACATCGAGTGGGCCGAAGAGGCGGTGCGTGAAAGCGTGTCGGTGACGGAAAAGGAAGCCCTTGAGAAAAAGATTATCGACCTGGTGGCCCGGGATCTGGACGACTTGCTTGCCCAGATCAACGGTCTTGAGATCAAGGCGAAAGCACCGGTCGATATCGATCCGGCCAAGCGGATCTGGATTGCTGAATCGATAAGAACCCGGATACTCAAAGCCCTCAGCGACCCCAATATCGCTTACATCCTGATGATGATCGGCCTGGCCGGCCTCTATTTCGAGTTGTCCCATCCGGGCGTTATCCTGCCGGGGGTCATCGGCAGCATCGCCCTCATCCTGGCCTTTTACTCGTTTCAGACCCTGCCGGTGAATATCGCCGGCGTCCTGCTGATCCTGCTGGCCCTGATCTTTTTTATCATGGAAATGAAAATCGCCAGCTACGGCCTGCTCAGCGTGGCGGGCCTCATCAGCCTGCTGTTGGGATCGGTGATGCTTTTTGACCGGACGGGCGGGCAATTTGGTATTTCGTGGACTGTCATGGTGCCGACCATCAGCCTTGTAGGGGGCTTTTTCGTGGTGGTCGCCGGACTGGTATTTCGCTCCCGAACCCGTCGGCCCATGACGGGGGAGTCGGGGTTGATCGGTGAAACCGGTGTGGTGAAAACGCCCTTGACACCCACAGGCCGGATTCAGGTTCACGGTGAACTGTGGTTCGCCCGATGCCGGACGCCGCTGACCGCCGGTCAGCGGGTCCGTGTAACGGCGGTGGACGGCCTGACCCTGGAGGTGGAACCGGAGGCGTCGGCCACTGGATCGAAGGGGATCACGCCATAGCCGGCGGTACCGGACGGATCCAGTCCCATCGGTTCTCATCGCCTGCTCGTTATCAGCGCAATCGATTGCCCAATCGGGCTAAAGGAGGAATTCATGCTACCAACCATCGGTGCCGTTGTCTTGGTCGTTTTTTTTCTTTCCGCCGCCCTCAGGATTCTTAACGAATATGAGCGGGGCGTCATTTTCCGCCTCGGCCGGGTCATCCAGGCCAAGGGGCCGGGATTGATCATTCTTATTCCCATCGTGGACAAAATGGTCAAGGTGAGCATGCGTCTGGTGGCCATGGATGTGGACCCTCAGGACGTGATTACCCTGGACAATGTGTCGGTGAAGGTCAACGCGGTAATCTACTTTCGGGTGATCGGCCCCATCAAGGCCATTGTGGAGGTGGAAAACTACTCCTATGCCATCGCCCAGCTGGCACAGACCACCCTGCGCAGTGTCTGCGGCCAGGCCGAACTGGACGAACTTCTGTCGGCCCGGGAGAAAATCAACGCCAAGCTTCAGGAGATCCTGGACACCCACACCGACCCCTGGGGCATCAAGGTGGCCAACGTGGAGCTCAAGCACATCGATCTGCCCCAGGAGATGCAGCGGTCCATGGCCAAGCAGGCCGAGGCCGAACGGGAGCGGCGGGCCAAGGTGATCAACGCAGAAGGCGAATTTCAGGCCGCCGACCGCCTGGCTGCGGCGGCCAAGATCATCGACCAGTATCCCACCGCCATTCAGCTGCGCTACCTGCAGACCATGCGGGAGATGTCCGCCGAGCAGAACACGACCACCATTTTTCCCCTGCCCCTGGATCTGTTCAGGCCATTCCTGAAGTTGGTGGAAAAGGGAAACAAGGAGTGATCCCTATTGACACGCTCGGTGGGATGGGACTACTAAGACTGCTTTTGATATAGAGGTGTAGGGTTTGGCGTGGTGCCTGTGGCATCCACGATCGGATATTGACTGCTACTTCGTGAAAGGAGACTGGATCAAATGACCAAAGGTACGGAAGGTGTAGAAAAACCGTTGGATAAAATGACCGTCAAAGAACTTCGTGAAGTCGCCCATACCATAACTGACCTCAAGGGCATTCACGGCATGAATAAACAGGACCTGCTCGATGCCATCAAGGCGCATCGGGGCATCAAGGACGAAAAACCCAAAAAGCCCAGCCGATCGCTTCGACAGATTAAACAGCAAATTCGGGAACTCAAAGCCCTTAAAAGGGAAATCGCGGCAGAAAAAGACCGCAAGAAATCCGGCATTCTGCGTCGCCAGATCTCGCGGTTGAAGAAAAAAACACGCAAAGTGGCCTGAAGGGCCGACAGTTGGGAGGCCAGGAAAGTCCAATGATTGATCCGGCGGCACTTGCCTTTGACATCGATGGTGTAATCGCCGACACCATGCACCTGTTTCTGGATATCCTCAGGGATCACTACGATGTCCACACGGTGCGATACGCCGACATCACCTGCTACCGGCTGGAGCACTGCCTGGATCTGGACGAGGAGGTTCTGGAGGGGGCGGTGGCCCGGATTCTCGACGGGGGGTACCGGGCCGCACTGAAACCCATATCCGGTGCCGCTCCGGTGTTGAGGCGAATCGGTGAGGCGACGGGACGCATCTTGATGGTGACGGCCCGGCCCGAGCCGGGTCCCATCGCGCTCTGGATGAACCAATTGCTCGACGGTCAACATCACCGGGCCAGAATCGTGGCAACCGGTTCATTCGAGGCCAAAACCGACGTGCTGCTGGACAACGGCATCAAATGGTTCGTGGAGGACCGCCTGGAAACCTGCCACCTGCTCAACGCTGCCGGTATCGCGCCCGTCGTGTTCCGCCAGCCGTGGAACCGGGAACCCCATGATTACCTTCAGGTGCAATCATGGCAGGAACTCGAACAGCGGATCGCTTTCCCATGACGCGGATTGGGCTGACCGAACAGATCGACTTTTTCCTGCAGGCCCTGGCTTCGGAAAAAGGCTACTCCGCCCACACCATTCGGGCCTATGGCCATGATCTGGCGGAGTTCGCCGGCTATGCCGCAGGCGAGGCAGGCCTATCCGGAGGAGAGGATAAACGGTCACTGGCCATCGACGATGTCGACAACCTGACGGTCCGGGGGTTCCTGGGGCTTCTTCACCGCAAGAATGAGAAGGTTACCATTGCCCGGAAGCTGTCGGTGCTGCGATCCTTTTTTCGTCACCTGGTGAGACACCGGCTGATCACCGAGGATCCCACGGCCGCCATCTTGACGCCCAAGCACAGCCGGCGGATGCCATCCTATCTGTCCGTTGACGACATGTTTCGCCTGCTGGATCAGACGGGCGACGACACCGTGCTGGGGCTGCGCAACCGGGCTTTGTTTGAAACCCTTTACGGATCGGGGATCCGGGTGTCCGAGTTGACCGGCCTGAATGTGTTCGATGTTTATTTTTCCTCAGGATGTCTCCGGGTGTCCGGAAAAGGGGACCGTGAACGGATCGCACCGGTGGGTGAAAAAGCGCTGAATCGTATTCAAACCTACCGGGATCGGCTCTTTTCCCAGACCGGTATCGGCCTGGCAGTTGACGGTCCGCTCTTTTTAAATAAAAACAAGGGTCGGCTGAGTTCACGTTCCGTGGCCCGGATTCTGGAATCATTGATTCGCAAGTGCAGTCTGGCGGTGCCGATTTCACCCCACGGCATCCGGCACAGTTTCGCTACCCACATGCTGGACGCGGGGGCAGATCTGCGCACCGTTCAGGAGCTGCTGGGTCACAAGAGCCTGTCCACCACCCAAAAATACACCCATGTAAGCATTGACCGACTAATGGCGGCCTACGACAGCGCCCACCCCAGGCGATAGAAAGGATCCGGGTTTAATTCATGTCCCACCAACCCAGGCAACAATTACTGCGATTCCACGGCACCACCATCCTGGCTGTCCGGTCGGAGGATCAGGTGGTCATGGCCGGTGACGGCCAAGTGACCCTGAACAACACGGTCATCAAGCACCATGCCCGCAAGGTGCGGCGCATATACAACGACACCATCCTGGTGGGGTTTGCCGGTGCCACTGCCGACGCCCTGACCCTGACCGAAAAACTGGAGCAGAAACTGGAGCGCTACAACGGTAACCTGACCCGATCGGCCGTGGAACTGGCCAGAGATTGGCGTGCGGACAAGTACCTGCGCCGCTTAGAGGCGTTGATGATCGCCGTGGACGACACGTCCATGCTACTCATATCGGGCAACGGGGATGTCATCGAACCGGACGAGGGCATTGTGGCCATTGGTTCGGGCGCTGTGGCCGCTCAGGCGTCGGCAACCGCCCTTTTCCATCAGACCGAATTGGACGTGCGCCGGATTGTCGAGGTGTCCATGCAAATCGCCGCGTCCCTGTGCGTATTCACCAACGATCATTTTACCATTGAAACGCTTTGATCCATGAATGACCTAAAACCCATTGATATCGTGGCCGAACTGGACAAATACATTATCGGTCAGAATGATGCCAAGCGATCTGTCGCCATTGCCTTGAGAAACCGATGGCGTCGCCAGCAGGTGCCTGATTCGCTCAAGGATGAGATCGCCCCCAAGAACATCATCCTCATCGGCCCCACCGGTGTGGGGAAAACGGAAATTGCCCGGCGCCTCTCGCGGCTCAGCGATTCACCGTTTTTCAAGGTGGAGGCGTCCAAATTCACCGAGGTCGGATATGTGGGTCGGGATGTGGAGTCCATGGTCCGTGACCTTCTGGAACTGACGGTCAACGCCGTTCGTACGGCCGAGCAGGAGGCTGTCACGGACAGGGCCTGGCGCATTGCTGAAGAGCGAATGTTGGACCTGCTGCTGCCCAAGGCCGATCGGGGTCGGGCGGACGCTGCAGGAGAAGGTGGCCTGGAAGTGGTCAGTACATCCGTTGATGCCGCTTCGTCCACACGGGAAAAGCTGCGAAAGATGCTGCAGGCTGGAAAGATGGACAGTCGTTATGTCGACCTGGATGTGGCCGAGCGCAACATGCCCATGGTTGAGATTTTCTCCAATGCCGGCATGGAGGAGATGGGATTCAACTTCAAGGATATGCTCGGTTCCCTGCTGCCCAAGAACACCCGCCGCCGAAAGATCAAAGTTCCCGAAGCCATGAAAACCATGGCTGCGGAGGAGGCGCAGAACCTGGTGGACATGGACAAGGTAATCCAGAATGCGATCGTTAAAGTGGAACAGTCCGGTATCATTTTCCTCGACGAGATCGACAAGATCGCAGGTAACGGCAAAGGGCACGGTCCGGATGTCTCCCGGGAGGGGGTTCAGCGGGATCTTTTACCCATCGTGGAGGGATCCATGGTGAATACCAAGTATGGACCGGTGAAGACCGACCACATCCTGTTTATTGCCTCCGGTGCCTTTCACACGATCAAGCCGTCCGACCTGATCCCGGAGCTCCAGGGACGGTTTCCCATCCGTGTGACCCTGGATGCACTGAACCGCAAGGATTTTGTCCGCATTCTGACAGAACCGAAGAACGCGCTGCTGCTCCAGTATATCGCCTTGCTCAAAACCGAGGGTGTGGAACTGGCCTTCTCCGACAATGCGGTCGAAAAGATTGCCGAGATTGCCGAAGAGGTGAATGACCGTACAGAGAATATCGGTGCCCGGCGTCTTCACACCCTCATGGAACGCCTGCTCGAAGATATCCTCTTCGACGCACCCGATGTACAGGATGTTCACCTGACGGTGGATGATGCATACGTCGGGGAAAAGCTCAAAGCGATTAAGGATGATGAGGACCTGAGCCGTTACATACTCTAATAAAGGGTTCAAGGGTTCCAGGGGTCAAGGGGCCAAGGGAAATGCTCATGGCGCTTAGCGCATCGTTGAACTGGTTTAATTGGTTGAATTGGTTTGATCCGTTAACCGATCGAACCAATTCAACTAATGAAACGAATCAAACCAATACCCTCGAATCCTGGAGCCCGCGAACCCTGATTAACTAAGGATCCACCATGACCCCCGAATGCGCCCCCCCCCACTCAACCGTAGCGGACATTCTCATCGAGGCGCTGCCCTATATCCGGAAGTTCTCCGGTATGACCGTGGTGGTGAAGTACGGTGGCCACGCCATGGTTGACGAGCAGCTGAAAACCGATTTTGCCCGGGATATAACCCTGCTCAAGTTCATCGGTCTCAATCCAGTGGTGGTTCACGGCGGCGGCCCCCAGATCAATCGGGTTTTGGACCAGATGGGCATCCGTCCACAGTTTGTGCGTGGTATGCGGCTCACCGATGGCCCCACCATGGACGTGGTGGAGATGGTGCTGGGCGGAAAGGTGAACAAAAGCATCGTGGCCCAGATCAACCAGCAGGGGGGCAGGGCCGTGGGGCTGAGCGGCAAGGACGGCGGGCTCATTGAAGCCAAAAAGATGCGCATCCTCCACCAGGCCGACGCGGGCAGTCCGCCCGAAATTATCGATCCGGGAATGGTCGGAGAGGTGACCCGGATCGACCCCCAGATCATCCATACGCTCTCCGAAAAGGGGTTCATTCCCATCATTGCCCCGGTGGGTGCGGGTGCGGGAGGGGAAACCTACAACATCAATGCGGACCTGGTGGCCAGCCACATCGCCACGGCCCTGTCTGCCGGTCGGTTGATCCTGCTCACCGACGTGGACGGCGTGATGGATGCCGACAGTCGGCTGATATCCTCCATCGATGCGGCCACCATCAGTCGCATGATCGCTGGCGGAAGCATCAGCGGCGGCATGATTCCGAAGATCGAATATGCCCTTTTCGCCCTGAAAAACGGCGTGGAAAAAGTGCCCATCATCAACGGCAAGCGCCGCCACGCGATACTGCTGGAATTGTTCACCGATCGGGGGATAGGTACGGAGGTAATAGAATAAATGACCGATACGATTATGCACACGGCGGACCGCGTCATTGCAGCGACCTACAAACGGTTTCCCGTCGTTATGGAACGGGGCCAGGGGTGCACGCTCTGGGATACTCAGGGCCGCCGCTATACGGACTTTGTCGCCGGCATTGCCGTGTGCAATTTAGGCCATGCCCACCCGCGCATTGCCGATGCGGTGGCCCGCCAGGCCGGGCGGCTGGTGCATGTGTCCAACCTTTACTACACGATTCCCCAGACCGAACTGGCCCGGATGCTGGTGGAACACAGTTTTGCGGACCGCGTCTTTTTCGGCAACTCCGGTGCAGAGGCAAACGAAGCAGCCATCAAGTTGTCCCGGAAATACTTTAAGGACGATGGTCAGCCGGAACGGTTTCGCATCGTTTGCATGGAAAAATCCTTTCACGGGCGCACCATGGCAACCTTGTCCGCCACGGGACAGGATAAAATCAAGCAGGGCTTCGACCCGGTTCTGGAGGGATTTTCTTTCGTGCCCTTCAATGACATCGACGCCCTGGAATCGGCTATTGACGACCGCACCTGCGCCGTGATGCTCGAGCCCATCCAGGGCGAGGGGGGCATCCGGTGCCCGAACCCTGATTTTCTCCAACAGGTTCGACGGCTGTGTGACCAGCGCGGTGTGCTGATGATCCTGGACGAGATCCAGACGGGCATGGGCCGAACCGGAACGCTCTTCGCTCACGACCAATACGGTGTGACGCCGGATATTATGACCCTGGCCAAGGCGCTGGCCAACGGGCTTCCCATCGGCGCCATGCTGGCCACTGAACGGGTGGCGACGGCTTTCGGGATCGGCGCCCATGCCTCTACGTTCGGCGGAACCCCCCTGGTGGCGGCCGCCGCCGTAGAGACCCTGAAGATTATGATTGCGGAAAAAATCGTGGACCGTGCCCTTGAGACCGGGGACTATTTCAAGAATGCACTTCAACTGCTCAAGCCCCGTCACCCGTGTATTGCCGAGGTCCGGGGCAGGGGGCTGCTGCTGGGCATTCAACTGAACGAACCGGCCGATGAACTGGTCCCGGTATTGATGGAAAAGGGGTTTTTGGTCAACTGTGTTCAGGGGGATACCCTGCGGTTCGTTCCTCCCCTGATCATCCAGCAAGATGAAATTGACCGGCTGATCCGGTGCCTGGATGAGGTGCTGAATAAAATTTAGAAGGAGAAAAAAACAGTGACTGAGAAGATCAATAAAGTGGTGCTGGCCTACTCGGGCGGTCTGGACACGTCGGTGATCCTGAGATGGCTCATCGAAACATACGATTGCCAGGTGGTCACCTTTTCCGCTGACATCGGCCAGATCGATTCGTTGGAAAACGTGGAGGCCAACGCCATGAAAACCGGTGCGGTCAAGGCCTACGTGGATGACCTTAAGGAGACCTTTGTCAACGATTACGTGTTTCCGGCGTTTCGGGCCAACGTCATTTACGAAGGGCAGTATCTGATGGGTACCTCCATTGCCCGGCCGCTCATCGCCAAACGTCAGATGGAGATTGCCGCCCTGGAAAGCGCCGATGCGGTCAGCCACGGTGCCACCGGCAAAGGCAACGACCAGGTCCGCTTTGAACTGGGTTATTACGCCATCAACCCGGATATCAAGATAATCGCGCCCTGGCGCGAATGGGACCTGAACTCGCGGACCGCACTGATGGCCTTCGCCGCCAACCATGGCATTCAAGTACCCACCACCCATGCCAAACCTTACAGCACCGACGGCAACCTGCTGCATATCAGTTACGAGGGCGGTATCCTGGAAGACCCCTGGGCCGGTCCACCGGACGACATCTTCACCATGACGGTTTCGCCCAAGGATGCCCCGGACATGCCCGAGACCATCGAGATAACATTCGCCGACGGCGATCCGGTGGCGGTCAATGGCACTGTTCTTTCACCGGCCAACCTGCTGGCCGAGTTGAACCGGCTGGGAGGCAAACACGGCATTGGCCGCATCGACATCGTGGAAAACCGGTTCGTGGGCATGAAATCCCGCGGGGTTTATGAAACGCCGGGCGGCACTATTTTACGGCAGGCACATATGGCCATGGAATCCATTACCATGGACCGTGAAGTCATGAACCTGCGGGACTCTCAGATTCCGCGATATGCCCAGCTTATCTACAACGGGTTCTGGTTCTCCCCGGAGATGGAGGTGCTGCAGGGCATGATCGACAGCACCCAGAAAACCGTGTCCGGTGTGGTTCGCCTGGAGCTGTACAAAGGCAACTGCACCGTCCGTGGCAGGAAATCAGACCACTCCCTGTACAGTGAAGCCCACGCCACGTTCGAGGACGATGATGTTTACAGCCAGGCGGATGCCGAAGGATTTATCCGTCTCAATGCCCTTCGGCTGCGCATCCGTAAACTCATGCAACGGAAGGTAGGCGTGGATCATGGCTGAAAAACCCTGGGACGGACGGTTTTCGGAGAAGACAGACAAAAGCGTGGAGACATTTACCGCCTCCATCGCCTATGACTGTCGCCTATACCCTTACGACATCGCCGGCAGCATTGCCCATTGCAGGATGCTGGCCGCGGCCGGTATCATCACCGATGAAGAGGCCAGCGGCCTGGTGGAAGGGCTGGGCACCATCAAACGGGAGTTGGATCGGGGCGAGTTCATCTTCGACGACAGCCTGGAAGACATCCACATGCACATCGAGGCCCGACTGCTTCAAGTGGCGGGGAAGGTGGCGCAGAAGCTGCACACCGCCCGCAGCCGCAACGATCAGGTCGCCCTGGACGTTCGCATGTACCTGCGTGACGAGACGCATCGGACCATCGATCTCCTGCAAACGCTGCGGGCGGTGCTGGTGGATCTGGCCAACGGTCACCAGGATGTGATCATGCCCGGCTACACCCATACCCAGCGGGCCCAGCCGGTGCTGTTTGCCCACCACATGATGGCCTATTACGAGATGTTCACCCGGGATCAGGCACGCTTCTCCGACTGCCTGGACCGCATCAACGTGATGCCGCTGGGCGCCGCGGCCCTGGCCGGCACCACCTATCCCATCGACCGGCCCTATGTGGCTGAGCTGCTGGATTTTCCCCGGGTTAGTTCCAACAGCATGGATGCGGTGTCGGACCGTGATTTCGCCATGGAATTTCTCGCGGCCGCAAGCATCTGCATGGTTCATCTGAGCCGGTGGTCCGAGGAATTGGTGCTGTGGTCCACATCGGAATTTGGCTTTATCACCCTTTCGGATGCGTTTGCCACGGGCAGCAGCATCATGCCCCAGAAAAAAAATCCCGACGTTCCGGAGATTGTTCGAGGAAAAACCGGTCGGGTGTTCGGTTCACTGATGACCCTGCTCACCCTCATGAAAAGCCTGCCCATGTCCTACAACCGGGATATGCAGGAAGACAAGGAGCCGCTCTTCGATGCAGCGGATACGATCAAGGCCTGCCTTTCCATCAACATCCAGATGATCCCCCGGATCACCGTTAACCGGGAGGTCATGCGCAAGGCCGCGTCCATCGGATTCCTCAATGCCACGGACATGGCCGATTATCTGGTGAACCAGGGCATGCCCTTTCGGAAAGCCCACGCCTGCGTGGGGGGCGCCGTGGCCTATGCATTGGACATGGGAAAGGAACTGGACCAGCTGACCCTGGATGAGCTCAAATCATTCTCGCCCCTGATCAAGGCGGATATCTTCGATCACCTGACCCTGGAGTTCATGATCGACCGCCGGCAGAGCCTGGGGGGAACGGCAACGGTGAACGTGACCCGGGCGATTGCGGAGGCCAGGAAGGCGCTGGCCCAACCGCCGGCCTGAAATTCGGCCAGTTTTATCGATGAGGAAACGCTGGCTTTTATGGTTTCTTACGAGGCTTATGCAAGGTAATAGAAGAACTCGCATCTGTTCAAAAATGATCGTTCTATCCGGGCTTTTTCTACTGCTCGGCGTCAGTTATTTTGGGTGCGGTGTCAAGGGCCCCCCGGTGCCGCCCCTGCAGCCACCGGTACCGGCGGTGGCGGATTTGGCCTATGCGGTGTCCGACCAAATCGTCATACTGACCTGGCATCTGCCGGGGCCGCTTTCGGCCAAACAGGCAAAAAACGCGGCATTCGGCCTCTACCGTTCCCGAACCGCCCTGGCTGCACCGGACTGCGATGGCTGTCCCCTGGTATTTGAAAAAGTGGCCACGGTGCCATACGTTGGTACGGAATCCAACCGGTTTTCCATCGACGTCCCTCTTGAACCTGGTTATCGCTATGTGTTCAACGTGCGGCTGGAAACGGACGGCGGTGACGGACCCGATTCAAACTCGGTGCAGATCGATCATTTGCCCGATAGGCCTTCCGGAGTGTCGGAGACCCCATGAAAACCATTCCATTTTTAAAAATGAGCGGCAGCGGCAATGATTTTATCATTATCGACAACCGGGAGGCGGTGGTGCCCGAAGCTCAGCTGATGCGTCTGGTCATCGGGGCCTGCCGCCGAAAGATGTCGGTCGGCGCCGATGGCATGATCTTCATCGAATCGTCTGCCAAACTTGATTTCAAGTGGCGCTTTTTCAATGCCGACGGCAGCCTGCCGGATATGTGCGGCAACGGCGCCCGTTGCGCGGCCCGTTTTGCCTTTATACACGGAATCGCCGATCGGCAGATGGCCTTCGAAACCCTGGCCGGAACGATCGAAGCCACCGTGGGTGACGACACCGTGAAGATCCGCATGACCGAACCCAGGGATCTTAAGACCGGAACCCTTTTGGATTTAGAAGGGACACCAACAGCCGTTGGCAGCGTCAACACCGGCGTTCCCCATGTGGTAATGGTCGTGGACGACGTCGAGGCGGTGGATGTGGCAAAAGCCGGGCGTCTGATCCGTTATCACCCGAAGTTTGCCCCTGACGGCACCAATGCGAATTTTGTGGCTGTAAAGGAAAACGGGACGATTTTTATCCGTACCTATGAGCGCGGCGTCGAGGATGAGACCCTGGCCTGTGGAACGGGAAATGTGGCCGCAGCGCTGATCCTGGCCTGTGAACGGGGGCTGACATCGCCGGTTACGCTGACGACCCGCAGCGGGGGAAAACTAACGGTTCATTTCAAAACACAAGGCTGCCGATTCCAGGGTGTATTCCTGGAAGGCGATGCCCGAGTGATCTATCGTGGCGACCTGTGGGAGGAAGCATGGCGGTCGTGAAGACGGATCACGCCGTGTTCATTTCCGTCGGGTCTAACCTGGGCGGCAAACTGGACAATTGTCTCAGTGGCATCGCCGCCCTGACCGAATCCGGTGAATCGGTGCTTCTGGGGGCCTCCCGATTTTTCCGGACATCGCCGGTGGACTATGCGGATCAGGATTGGTTCGTCAATGCGGCTGTAAAAATCAGGACAACGATGGCGCCATTGGCTCTGCTGGATAAACTGGTCACCATTCAGCAGCAGATGGGGCGAAAAGCCGATGCGATCCGGTTCGGTCCGCGGGTGCTGGACCTGGACATCCTGTTATACGACGACTGGATCGTCCGGATGCCGAGGCTGACGATTCCCCATCCGCGCATGCACAAAAGGGCTTTTGTCCTGCAGCCCATCTGTGATATAAACCCGTCGATCATTCATCCGAAGCTGGGACAAACTGTTGCCGACCTGCTAAGCCACCTTGACGATGAGGACCAGCGGGTCATCCCGCTGGAAAACCAGCCCAAACTGCTATAGGTATAAGGTTAAGAAAATCAATTTGGCAAGGCAGATGGAGGAAGCCGTATGCTGATACCGCCACGACCGATAACACAGCTCAAATCAATTGGCTTAACCCCTGTACAAGGCCCGGTGTCGTGAAACTGCTTCTGCTGATTATTATCGCCTACCTGGCCTATCGGGCTGCCAAATCGTGGGTGGTGAAAAATCTTCAGTCCCCCGGACAAAATGGATCAAGCCAACCCCGCATCGATGATGTGATGGTCAAAGATCCCATGTGTGGGATTTACTTCCCCCGACGGGAAGGGGTGGCGTTAAGACGCGGTGGGCAGACATTTCTGTTTTGCTCTGAAGCCTGCCGTGACCGGTTTTTGGAGGAACCGAAACGAGAATAACGAACCCATTGCTGACAGCTGTTCGCTCATAATTGGGGGAAGCATCAAAAAGCTTGCTAAAATCAAGTATTCAGAATCCAGCGTTGCCGCTTAACATGTGATACTCAGGAAGGAATCCGATTATGAAATTTTTTATTGATACGGCCAATGTTGATGAAATCAAAGAGGCCCTCAGCATGGGCATGGTAGACGGGGTGACGACCAACCCGTCGCTGATCGCCAGAGAGGGGCGTGTGTTCGAAGAAGTCATCAAGGAGATCAGTGAAATCGTGGACGGCCCCATCAGTGCAGAGGTGATCAGCCTGGAAGCCGCGGGCATGGTCAAAGAGGCACGGGAATTGGCCAACATTCATAAGAATATCGTCATCAAGGTGCCCATGACCGTGGATGGTCTAAAAGCCACTCGTCAGCTTACGGAAGCGAACATCAAGACCAACGTCACCCTTATTTTCTCACCGCTTCAGGCATTGATGGCGGCCAAGGCCGGGGCCACCTATGTAAGCCCCTTCGTCGGTCGGCTGGACGACCTTTCGCAGGATGGCATGCTGCTCGTTGAACAGATCGTTGAGATTTTTTCTAACTACGCCTACGATACCGAGATCATCGTGGCCAGCATCCGCAATCCCCTACACGTTCTGGACGCGGCCCTGGCCGGTGCGGATATCTCAACCATCCCATTCAAGGTGCTGAGCAAGCTGGCGGCTCACCCGCTGACAGACAAGGGCATCAGCGCCTTTCTGGCCGACTGGGACAAGGCCCAAAAATGACGGGTTCACAAAGAATATCAGGACCCCCCCCATGATGAGAGGACAATCAATCTAACGCAAATGAAAAACGAGCGGATCAACTCACTTCTCACCCACCCCAACACGCTGACGCTGTTCAGGATCATCTCGGTGCCGATCATCGTGATGCTGCTGATGATGCCCAACCGCTTCACGGCGCTGTTGGCCGGCCTTATTTTCAGCGCCGCTGCCATAACCGACTATTTTGACGGATACCTGGCGCGCCGATACGGGCTGGTCTCCAACCTGGGCAAGGTCATGGATCCGGTGGCGGACAAACTGCTGGTCTCCTGTTCGTTGATCATGCTCACCGCCCTGGGATGGATGCCTGCCTGGATCGCCTGCATCATTATCGGTCGTGAGTTGGCTGTCACGGGGCTCAGGAATATCATCGCCCAGAATAAAATAGACGTCTCCGCATCCAGCCTGGGCAAATACAAGACCGGTTTCCAGATTGCGGCCATCATACCCCTGATGTTTCATTTTCCGGCATTTGGATTGGACTTTCACGCCGTGGGTATGTTTTTCCTTTGGGGTGCCTTAATATTTACGCTCTGGTCGGGGGCGGATTACTTCCTACGCTTCAGAAAATTACTTCGCGGCTGAAATTTTCTGTTGACATTGAAACCATTAATTTATAAAAGTGCCATTTCAACTGAGCGGGAATAACTCAGTGGTAGAGTGCGACCTTGCCAAGGTCGAAGTCGCGGGTTCAAATCCCGTTTCCCGCTCCATTTTTTTTTGTACGGGCGGCATAGCCAAGTGGTAAGGCAGAGGTCTGCAAAACCTCCATTCACCAGTTCGAATCTGGTTGCCGCCTCCAAAATTAGCGAACCCAAAGGGCTGAATCATCGTATTCGGCCCTTTTTTGTTGTGCGCCTATCTTGCATCAAACCACCAATTTGGTGCCGAACCTGCCTGAATAAGGATGTCACTATGAAATATTTACTGATTGTATTGCTGGTCCTTTTCCCTTCACTTTTATTTGCCGGCAACCTGGACGACAAACAGGCCTTGGGTGATTTAAAAGCGGTTAAAATCGTTTGTGATGTCAACGTGGGGAAGGCCAAGCTGCTCCTTCGGCGACTTGAGTTGATCGATGAAACTTACAGCCAGCTAATCGATGCCGGGGTCACACCGACCGTAGTGGTCGCTTTTCGCGGCGGAGCTAGCCTTTATGTCACCCGAGGGGGTCAGTACGTGGACGCCAAGGACGCAGGGATAAAAAAGGAAATTCAAGGATGGATCGATCAATTCAGCCAACACGGCTTTCGTATCGAGCAGTGTGCGATCGCAGCCAAGGCGCAAAAGGTCGATCCGGCGGATTTTTTACCGACGGTCACCGTCGTTCAAAACGGTTATATTTCGCTGGTGGCCTATCAGGCAAGGGGCTATGCCTTGCTGCCCATGGATTGAGCCGGTTGGGAGAGCGGTTGGGCCGCGATCTAACGGGGGGCTTCACCGACTCATTATCGCGGTTCAAGGCCGTGCTTTTCCATGCGGTATCGCAGGGTATGGCGGGTGAGGCCCAGCAGTCGTGCGGCTTTGCTCTTATTGTTGTCGGCCTGTTCAAGTGCCGAAAGAATCAGGCTGCGTTCGACCTCCTCCAGTTCGATTCCCGTGGAAGGTACGGTCCAGGGCTGTTTACCGGCGTTGGCGGCACTTGCCGCGGGTGTCATTAGCACAAGATCGGGTAAATCGATTTCATCGCCATCGATGAAGATCATGGCTCTTTCGATGCAGTTGCTCAATTCTCTGACGTTTCCCGGCCAGTGGTGCGCCAAAAGGACGTTGCGGGCGCCAGGTGAAAAACCCTTGACCTTCTTCTTGAACTGGATGTTCAGCAGTTCTATGAAATGTTCGCCAATCGTTGCGATGTCCTCTCCGAGTTGCCTGAGCGGGGGCAGGGTGATCGATACCACAAGGTTATCAAGCGTGGCGGAAAAAAAATCTGTGATCATCCTGACGCCTCCTTTCTGAATAGATCTTCTTACCCTATCGGTGAAACCTTAACAGGCTGTTGATAAACGTCATGAGCGCAGGCAAGAAAAGGCAGACTTCGGCGAAAAAGCGCAGTTTATGGGTGATAAATGAGCATGCTGAGTCGAATGGTGACGCTGGTTGGCCAAGCGCAATGGTTTTTCAACAGCCCGTTAAAGCGAGGGACGACAATCATACGGTCTGGTGGTCCCGAACCGGATTGCCGGCCCATAACCGCTTGTGACACTTGAAAGCAACGATCCCGCCATCCCCAAAGCGTTCAACACATCTCGCCATAAGGTATAGAATTTTCAGTTCTTCCACGAACCTTCACATCATTGCCGTAATCACGCCGGTGTGGGTTTGAGTGATTTCACGCACCCATTTGCGGATTTGCCGCACTTTCTGCGCATACCTTTTCGGTCGAGTGTGGATCATAATTATAATTTATTAGAACAATTATTGATGGTTAGCTTTCTTTTTCTTGAGGATATTGGCAAGCCTGTTGCTCCATTTCTGAATCAAACTGAATCTAGTGCACGATTTGCAGGGAACCACCCAATCTATAAAAAGGAGATTAAAAATGGCCTACACGTTCGAAGTTTACAAAGACAATGGCGGTGCGTTCAGGTTCCGGTTCAAAGCATCCAACGGTGAGAACATGTTTGCCAGCCAGGGATACAAGCAGAAGCGTTCCGTCGTGTCTGCCATTGAATCGATCAAGAAGAATGCTCCCGACGCACAAGTCGATGACCAGACCTGATCGCTAATCGAAACCTCGCCTGGACATCCAGTTTCGGTGTCCGGGCGAGGCTGACAAACCGGATAGGAGATAATTTTGGAGCGGAAGGCATCAATATTTCCTATCCTCAGAGAGATGTGCACCTTTATCAATCCCAGTTTCACTCCCTTCAGTCTTCAAACTAAAGCGTTTTGGGTCCATAGCGTCGGGCCAGGTCAGCATAACAAAGCCCGCTGCCGCCGAATATGTCCAGGGCGCTGCCCACGGTAAAATCGATGCATCCGTTTCCCAGCGAGTCGATCAGATCAATGTCCTGCTGGCTGGATATGCCCCCTGCGTAGGTGACCGGCAGGCCCGTCCATCGGCCTAAATAGGTCACCAGTTCGGACTCGATGCCACCACAGCGACCCTCTACGTCCACGGCGTGGATGAGAAATTCGTCGCAGTAATCGGAGAGGCGGTCCAAGAGCGGGTAGGTGACTGCCTCGGTGGTGAATGTCTGCCAGCGATCGGTGGCCACCAGGTAGGTGTCGCCGTGTTTGCGGCAGCTCAGGTCCAGCACGAGGCGTCTTTTCCCGATTTTCCGGGTCAGCTGTTTCAGACGTTCCATGTGGATGCGGCCGTCGTGAAATACCCATGATGTGACTATGACATGGCTGGCGCCGGATTCCAGCCAGCTTTCGGCATTGTCTGCGGTGATGCCGCCGCCCACCTGCATGCCGCCGGGCCATCGTGAGAGGGCCGACCGGGCCGCCGCCGCATTGCCTTGGCCCAGCTGGATTACGTGGCCGCCGGTGAGTTTGTCTCGGCGATAGCGGTCGGCAAACCATCCGGCGGGTTTTTGTGCCTGAAAGTTGGTTTGCAGACCGTGGGCGTCCGTATCGGACAAGGTGGCACCAACGATCTGCTTGACCATGCCGTCGTGAAGATCGATACAGGGGCGAAAGCGCATGAAATGCTCCGGACTCCTGGGTTAGGAAAGAGAAGGAAAGGGTTTGAGGATTCGTGGGTTCAAGGGGTCGTCCTCCGAGATTTTTTTTTAGGTTGGGTCGAAGGCGTTCCTTGGCCCTTCACGGCGATACCGTCCCTCCGAGGGGGAGCGGTTTTCTGTTGACGCTTGAGCAGATCCTTGAACTTCTCTACCGGAACGGGGTGGGCAAAAAAGAAACCCTGCATGCTGTTGCACCCGTAGCTGGCCAAAAAATCCTTCTGCTCCTGGGTCTCCACGCCTTCGGCCACGGCATCGATGTTCAGGTTGCGGGCCATGGCGATAATCGTTTTGATGATTTCCTGGTCCCCTTTGCTGCTCATGGCATCGGATATAAAGGAGCGGTCAATTTTCAAGGCGTCGATGGGAAATCGCTTCAGGTAGCTCAGCGATGAGTATCCGGTGCCGAAGTCGTCAATGGAAAAGGTGATTCCCTGGGCGCGCAGCATTTTCATCTTGGAAATGCATACTTCCGGGTTCTGGATCACACTGCTCTCGGTGACTTCAAGCTTGAGGCACTCCGGAGGCAGGCCGCTTTCACGAATGATATCAATAACCATCTCTACGAAATTAGGCTCATGAAGCTGTCTGGCGGACAGATTCACCGCTACGAAAAGATCCGAATAGCCCCTGTCATGCCAGCGCTTGGTCTGGGCACAGGCAGTTTTCAGCACCCACCGCCCCACGGACACGATGATGCCTGTCTCTTCCATGGTGCGGATAAAATCAGCCGGGAGAACGAGTCCCAGTTCCGGATGGTTCCAACGAAGCAGGGCTTCCATGCCCATGATGCGGTTGGTTTCACTGACCAGCGGCTGGTAGTAAAGCACCAGCTCGTTCTGTTCCAGTGCTGTTCTCAAGCTGCTCTCCATCTTCATGCGGTACAAGGCCTTGCGGTTCATCTCCTCGGTGAAGAATCGGTAATCGTTCCCGCCGTTTTCCTTGGCGGCGTACATGGCCATGTCGGCGCTTTTTACCAGGCCTTCCACCTCCCACCCGTCGTTGGGGAAAACGCTGATGCCGATGCTGGTGGAGGTAAATATCTCCTGACCGCTGTATCGGAAAGAGCGGGTAAGGGTTTGCTGGATTTTCCGTGCCACGCGCGCAACGTCGATATCAAGGCTCAGATTGGTCAGAATGATCGTGAATTCATCTCCGCCGAGCCGGAACAGGTGGTCCGTCTCCCGGAGACATTCCTTGAGCCGTTCAGCCACGCCTTTAAGCAGTTGGTCACCGGTATCATGACCTAATGCATCGTTGACCTGTTTGAATTTGTCGAGATCCAGGAACATCAATGCCCATGCCCGGTCTGAATTCCGGCGGCTCGAATGTTGAAGCAGATCGTCGATGCACATATAAAACGATTTGCGGTTGGGAAGCCCGGTGAGAATGTCGTGATAGGCGACATACCTGAGCGCTTCGTCTTTTTTACGGCGTTCGCTGATATCCTGAAGGGTATTGACGTAACCGTCGGGATTGCCCTCGGTGTCGAAAAAGACAGCGCCGCTGATGGAGACGTCAACCATCTGGCCGCTTTTGGTAAATCGTCGGGTTTCCACCCCCGAAAAGGAGGCTCCCTGATGAATTTGTGCCAGGAATTGTTGAGTCTCGGGCTGGTTTTCCTGGGGGACAAAGTCGATCGGCCGGTGTTGACATTCGTCCAGGCTCCACCCGAAAACACGGGTAAAGGCGGGATTCAGGTAGATGACCCGTTCGGACATGTCTCTGACGATAACCGGATCCGGAGCGGCTTCCAATACGGTGCGGTGACGCTCCTCGCTCTTTTCTAACGCCTCCTGCGCCTGTTTGCGCGCAGAGATGTCCCGGTAGATGACATAAATCGCCGGCTCGTCTTTTTCCGTCGCGATCGGTTTGGCCAGGACGGAGACATCCACCAGAGTCCCGTCTTTTCTCATTCGCCGGGTTTCCACCTCAAAGCAGGCCCCGCCCATTGCCCGTGCAGAAAGAGAGAGACCTTCCGCCTTCAATTGTTCGGGGACGATCAGTTCATCCATTCGCTGACCGATGCACGTCTCTTCCGTGTATTGGAAAAGACGGCAGAATTCTTCGTTGATGCGGATCACCCGATTATCCAGGTCGAGGATGGCAATGGCTTCCGGGGCGATGTCAATCAATTGTTCGGCATAGCTTTTCTGACGGTACAGTTTTTTTTCTGCCTGCCTGTGTTGGGTGACGTCACGGATGACACACTGATATCCATAAATGCCGCCGTCCGAGTCATCCAGACGCATGGTGGTCACGATGCTGTGTCTCAATTGACCGTCGTTGCTCACGAAAAGGACAGGCGCGTTGTGGACCAGGCCCGTTTTATCCACCTGGCTGATCAAGGGTGCCCGGTCCGCCAAGTTGGCATAAAAGGCGGCGATGTTCGATCCTTGCAGTTCGGATCGGGAAATGCAGAAAAATTCCAAAGCGGCCGGATTAAAATCGATGATACGGCCGTCCGGAGCGGTGACGATGACGGCATCGGGGGAGCGTTCGAAAAGGAGGCGATAACGGTCTTGTGCAGCCCGGGCATTATGGGGGGTGGTTTTTGGTTCAGTGCGGTTTTGTTCGGTCATTCGATATTTCCATGGCAGCCGACATGCGTTGCCTGTTGTGCCTTGCCGATGAACCAAATTCACGTGCAATCCTGACCATACTATTCTGGTGGCGACCCTAACAAAAAAGCGGCGGGCTTGGCAAGTGGATAAAAACCACTGAGCCGGTGTGTGGGTGCATGATTGTTGACAAGGTGAGAACAATCTCCTACCTAGTTGGATGGTGGCAATTTAATACCGAATGAATCCACGCAACAATCAAAGGGGGAAAGATGGACCAGCAAACCTGGACACCGGACCGGATCCTGAAAACATCAGGCGCCTATTGGGCCACCTGTGCACTGCACGGCGCGGTGGCGCTGGACGTGTTCACCCGCATCGGGGGCAGCCGGGTGGGTGGGCAGCGTGTGGCCGAGCAGCTGGATGCACCGGTTGACGCCGTCAGCCGGCTGCTGGATGCCCTCGCCGCCATGGGGCTGCTGACCAAAGATGAAGGGGGCTATGCCAATACCGAGGCCAGCCGGACCTACCTGTCGATGGATTCAGACCGCTACATCGGTTACATCATCCACCACCACCACCACCTGGTGGAGTCCTGGGCAAAGCTGCCGGAAGCGATCGTCACCGGGAAACCGATCCGGCTGCCCGTTCGGGATAAAGGCACGAATGTGCGGGAGGCCTTTCTCATGGGGATGTTCAACCTGGCCACCCAGCTGGCACCGCGGCTGGTGCCTGTCGTCGACCTTTCCGGCTGCACCACGCTGCTGGATCTGGGAGGCGGTCCCGGCACCTATGCCATTCACTTTTGCCGGCACAATCCGGATCTTACCGCAACCGTGATGGACCTGCCCACCACACTGCCGTTTGCACAAAAAACCATACGGAACATGGGCATGGGTGATCGGGTGGCCTTTATTTCCGGCGATTATCTGCAAGACGTTGTCCCCGGCAGCTACGATGCCGTGTGGATGTCCCACATCCTGCATGGCGAATCGAAGACGGACTGCCTGCGCATCATCAAAAAGGCATTCGGGTGCCTGAACCCCGGCGGCGTGGTGGTCATCCATGAATTCATCCTGGACGACAGCCTGGACAGACCCCTGTTTCCCGCCCTTTTTTCCCTGAACATGTTGTTGGGCACCGAGGGTGGACGGGCATACAGCCAGGCTCAGCTTGTCGGCATGCTCGAAACGGTGGGTTTTGTGGACGTTCATCGGTTGGATTTCACCGGGACCAATGACTCCGGTTTGGTCCGGGGTGTCAAACCCACCTGATCCAATGGTGACGTCGAGGGTATCCCGTGGAAATCGATTCTGAAAAATGGCGGCAAACGCTGATCGAGGGCGCCTTGGCCTTGGGGCTAACGATGACCGTCGGCCAGGCCCGAACCATGGGCGAACATGCCCTGGAACTGCTCCAGTGGAACCGGGTCACCAACCTGACAACCATCACCGACCCCCTGGACGTGGCGCTCAAGCACTATGTGGATGCCCTGGCGGCGGCTCCCTGGATCGGCAACAGGGCCCGGGTCATGGATGCCGGTTCGGGTGGCGGGTTTCCCGGTCTCCCGCTTGCCATCCTGCGGCCTGACCTGTCGGTCACCCTGGTGGACAGCGTCCGCAAAAAGGTCTCTTTTCTCAAGCATGCCATTCGGACCCTTGGGCTGAGCGACATCGATGCCGTTCACGGGCGTTTGGAAGACCTGTGCCTGCTGCCGGAATACCGCGGCAAATTCGACCGGGTGGTCTGCAGGGCATTCTCCTCGCTGGAAGACTTCGCCAACCTTGCCCTGCCTTATCTTTCTCCCTGCGGCTGTTTGCTGGCCATGAAAGGGCTCCGAACTAACCACTCGCAGGAAATCGCCAACCAGAAGGGTGACGGGTCAATCATCCTCGGCGGTACGTCATTTTCGGTCCATATCCACCACTATCGTCTGCCATTTCTGGATGCTCAGCGAAGCCTGGTTCGGCTCACGCCGATAAGTGAGGCCTGAGGATTGGGGGGTCGGACGTCCGCATTAAATCTGCAAAACCAGCGGGTAAACTGACGGCTGAAGGTATATAAGGCGGAATGAATTCAGCCGTTTTTGCCAGAGCGACAATTCTCAATCGAATGTCCATAGATGGGGATAGCATGACAATCTAATTCCGCAATGTTGTACTCGACCTGACAGCCACGAATGATGGTATCTGTACGTGGGCCCAACTTATAACCAGAAACCAACGGGCTGCTGGTTTTCGTGCAGCACGCCATTGATATTTTATCTTTTTAATGGGTAAGGATATACGGCGTGCTGCACGAAAACTTGCTTTCCAAGCCGCCCAAACCTGACGCAGCGCTATCTGGCACAAGGAAAAAAGCCGAAATTACATCCGGTACTTCCAGTCCCACCATACCGGTCAACGCGCCGTCATACGATGCATCTTCAGCGACTAAACAAGACGCTCTAAATCGCGACACCGCCGACAAGGAAAAAAGCGCCGTTCAGTCCGACAGGCGTCCGTTAATAAGCGATCCATCGTCAACACCGAGCATTGTCGAAGCATCCTTGAGGGTGTCAAAAGCCTCAATCTGTCGAGCAGTTGAAAATCGAATGCCTGTCGGTGTCGATCGATTTTTTCACACATCAGCCGGGAAGATTTATGTATGGACCGAGATTATGGCAAAGCACGTTCCATCCAAGATCCACCACATCTATTTTTTCGGCGGAGAAAAAATCAGTGATGTTTCCTTGGATGTCCGGTCTGCCCATTGGCGGACCTGGAGTTCCAAGACGATTGCCAACCGCCGTTATCGGGGGGAATGGCGCGTAGACATCGCCACATCCGACGGAAACATACTGCGACAACTCTATTTTGAGGTTAACTAGCGTTCCTAAAAACCTTTGAACGTTATTTGGTTAAGCGTCCGAAAAAGGGTAGACACGGCGCTCGTCGATAGTATCTACTTTGACCTCCGACCTCCGTTCACTTCAGCGCCCGCACATAGGACTGCAGTGTGCAAAGCGCCTCCTGACCCCGTTTTCGGGCGGCGATCCCCTTGGCAGCCGCCAGCGCGGCGGCGGGGGTGGTGACCTCCGGGATGTGGTACCGGATGGCGGTTTTGCGGATATGGGCATCGTCCTTCTGACTCTGTCTGCCACTGGGGGTGTTGACCACCAGTGCCACATCACCGGTTTTAATGGCGTCCACCAGGTCGGGCCGACCAAAGCCGAGCTTTTTCACCAATTCGGCCTGGATGCCGTTTTTCTTCAGGAATGAATGGGTGCCGCGCGTGGCCTGGATGCCGAACCCCATCTCCTTGAACAGCCTTGCCGGCTCCAATATGCTCGGCTTGTCGGCGTCGGTGACCGTGATGAGTACTTTCCCCCTCCGGGGAAGGGTGGGGCCGGCGGCTTCCTGGGATGTATAGTAAGCCATGCCGAAAATCTCTGCCAGCGTCATGACCTGACCGGTGGACCGCATCTGGGGCCCCAGGAGGGGATCGGCCTCTCTGAACGTATCGAAGGGAAACACCGACGACCGGATGCCATAGTGAGGCAGCAGCCGGCGGGGCAGGTCCATTTCGTCCAGGGTCATGCCCAGCATGATTTCGACAGCCCTCTCGGCCATGGGAATGTTGCAGATCTTGGAGACCAGCGGCAGTGATCGGCACGCCCATGGACGGGCGGCCAACAGATAGACCGAATCATTGTATACGGCGAAACGGGCGTTGAGCAGCCCTTTGACATCGAGTTCCAGGGCAACCTTTTGGATGTAGGCGCTGATGGTTTCCAGGTGGCGCGGCGGGGTGCTGTACGGGGGCATCACCATGGCCGAGTCGCCCGAATGCACGCCGGCCAGTTCGATATGCTCCATGATGGCCGGTACGTAAATCGCCCTGCCGTCACAAAGGGCATCGGCTTCCACTTCGATGGCGTATTCCAGGAACTGTTCAACCAGCATGGGCGATTCAGCTGAAACGGTTGTATTCATTAAATCCTGTTCCAGCATATGGGCATCCATGACGATGCCGTAGCGATTTCTCTGCCTGTCTGCCGGTACGCTGGTTACCAACGGGTAGCCGATGGCCTCGGCCAGATCCATGGCCTGCTCCGGGCTGTGGGCCATGCCGATGTGGGGGTGGGGAATGCCCATGTCCGTCAGCAGGCCACTGAAGCGCAGGCGATCCTGCGAGAGCGCCACCCGCTCATGGGCGGTTCCCCATATCGGTAAACCGGCGTCACTTAAATCGCATGCCAGATCCATGGCTGCGTATCCCCCGAATTGGAGAATGACACCTTCGGGCTTTTCCGAGCGGTAGACGGCCTTGAGATCGTCGGCTGTCAGCGGTTCGACATAGGTGCGGTCCGTATCGCTCAACCCGCCTGCAGCGGCGGGATTGGCGTTGACCATGACGGCCTGACGCCCAGCGGCTCTAAGGGCTTTGGCGCCGTGTACACAGCAGTGGTCCAGTTCGATGCTGTGGCCGATGCGACCGGATCCGGGGCCGACAATAAGCACGCTCTTGCCCGAGGGGGCGTGGCGGGCATGTTCGTCGGCGGGTGTGTTGAACCAGATCCTTGATGGCCCGCGATCAGCCGACGCACGGGGCTGGATGTTCACTCCCGCATCGGACAGCAGGCGGCCAGCCGCATCCGGCGAAATATTCAACAGACGGGCCAGGCCGGATTCGGGAAACCCGGCGGCGACCGCCTGCTGTATCAGGACAGCCGGCGGCGTTTTGCCCGCCAGATCGGCCAATTTCGTTTCCAGAACCGCCAGATCGGCCAACTGAAGAATCCAGTGGATGTGGATACCGGTGACCGTGGCCAGCGCTTTCGGGCTGGCACCCATTTTCAGTGCCTGGTGGATCATGCACAGACGCTCCGGTGATGGCAGGACCAGCCGGCGCATCAGGTCATCGAGGCTGAGCGGGCCAAGCTCGGGTCTAAGGCCCACAAGCGGCTGCCGGGGGGACCGGCCACGCACTGCCTTAAGAAGGGCTTCGAGCAGGCTGCGGCCGAGTCCCATGGCCTCCCCGGTGGACTTCATGCGGGCATCCAGCCTGGCGGTTTCCCCGGCAAAGCGTTCGAATTCCCAGTGCGGCAGACGAACGGCAACCGTGGCACCGGTCCGGATACCTGCAGTTGGCAACCCCTCTTCGGCCATGACATCGTTCAATTCTGTTCCCAGGCTGAGGCGGGCATGGATGGTGGCCAGGTCGATGTCGAAGGCTTTGGCACAAAAGGCGCTCATTCTAGAAAACCACGGGTTCATGGCCAGGACCAGCACCTGATCCGCCGCCGGTCCGACGGCGAATTTGACGTTGAGTGCGCCGGTCACCTGGATCTGGCCGGCCAGTTTGCACGCCGCCGCTTCAATCTGCCGGCGGGTCTCATCTTCGATGGTGACCGGGGGGATCACGGCCGCGGAATCACCGCTGTGAATACCCACGGGATCCATATTCTCGGCCATACCGACAACCTCAATCCGGCTGTCTGCATCTCTGAGCAGTTCCACCTCCACTTCGCGATACCCGGAAAGCGCCTGTTCGATGCGCAACCGGCCGACTTTTTCGGACAACAGCCGTCCGCCGGAAGCCAGCAGCCGCAACTCTTCGACGTTGTACACGATGCCCTGGCGCAGGGCACCTTCTGGATCGGCGGCGCGCACAAAGACAGGATATCCGATGGTCTCGGCAATGGATGCTGCATCTGATACACGATCGGTGGATTGCCCGTTTGGTGCTGCCAGGCCGAGGTCATTGAGAAGATCGAAAAATGCCGATGGGTTGTCGATCAGAGTCAGGGACCTTTCGGTCGCCCCCAGCAACCGGATGCCGTTGTCTTTCAGCAGGCCGCTGCGGCTGCAGGCTTTGGCCAAAAGCAGGGCCGTCGGCCCGCCGACGGTGGGCAGGAGCGCGTCGGGCTTCTCCCTAAGGATGATTTCCGTCAGTGACTGCAGGGTCAGGGGGACCATGTAGGTGCGGTCGGCCGTTTCCATGTCTGCCGCCAGGGAGGACGGGTCGCAGTGGATCATCACCGTTTGAAGTCCCGCAGTTCTAAAAACCTCGCATGCCCGACAGGCAGCGTCGTCGAATGCGCCGGTCTGTCCGATTTTGACGGGGCCGGAGCCTATGATGAGGACTTTTTCCATGGGGGGGTGGGGCGACATGCTCTCTCCTTAAATGGGTTTCAGGTCCATGATAAAATCAACATATTGACCCAAAACCGGCCAGTTTTCAAGCAACAATATCGGTAAAATCGCCTTTCTATTGGCTTGACATGAACCTGCTTTCAAAGTAAAAATCCCTGTTTACCATGAAATTACCGATACGGAGGCATCGATGGATTACAAGAAGACCCTGAACCTTCCAAACACCGGCTTTCCCATGAAAGCAAACCTTGCCGCCCGCGAACCCAATCAGCTGGAAGCGTGGGAAACCATGGGACTGTACGGCCAGATCCGGGAGGCGTCAAAAGGGCGTCCGACCTTCATACTGCATGACGGCCCGCCTTATGCCAACGGTCATATCCATATCGGGACGGCGCTGAACAAAATCTTAAAGGACATCATCATCCGTTCACGGCAGATGGCCGGCTTCGACGCCCCCTACGTTCCGGGTTGGGACTGCCATGGTCTGCCCATCGAACACAATGTGGACAAGGAGCTCGGGTCCAAAAAAAAGGAGCTGACCCAGGCCCAGGTACGCCGCCGTTGTCGGGCCTACGCCGAGAAGTTCATCGACATCCAGCGAGACGAGTTCAAGCGCCTCGGTGTCATGGGCGAGTGGGACAATCCCTACCTGACCATGAACTACCGCTACGAGGCGACCATCGCCAGAGAGTGCTGCAAGTTTGCCTTGGACGGCAGCCTGTTTCGCAGCAAAAAGCCGATCCACTGGTGCTGCAGCTGCAAGACTGCCCTTGCCGAGGCCGAAATTGAATACCACGATGAGACGTCGCCCTCGGTGTACGTTAAATTTGCGCTGAAGGACAATCCTGCGGATATTGCCGCGGAGTTGGCCGGGCGGCAGGTTTCCGTGGTGATCTGGACGACCACTCCCTGGACCCTGCCGGCCAACCTGGCCGTGGCCCTTCATCCTGATTTCGACTATGCGGCCGTCGAAACCGGCGACGGGCAGGTTCTGATTCTGGCCCGGGACCTGGTGGAGGCCTGCATGCCGATCTTCGGCATCGCCGATTACCGTATCCTGGCCGATCTCAAGGCCCGGGACCTGGAAAACAAGCGCTGCCGGCATCCTTTCTATGAACGGGATTCGCTGATCATCCTGGGCGATCATGTTACCCTGGAAGCGGGAACCGGCTGCGTGCACACCGCCCCCGGGCATGGTCGGGAGGACTATGACGTGGGTCTTCAATACGGCCTGGACGCCTATTCGCCGGTCAACGACAACGGCGTGTTCACCGACGAGGTCGACCGGTTCGCCGGGCAGTTCGTTTTCAAGGCCAATACCAATATCAGCCAGACCCTTGCGGACAAGGGGGTGCTGCTGGCCAAAGCCGATATGAATCACAGTTACCCCCACTGCTGGCGATGCAAACAACCGGTAATTTTCCGGGCGACCCCCCAGTGGTTCATCTCCATGGAGAAGACGGGCCTGCGCAGTAATTCCCTCCAGGCGATCGACCAGGTCAAATGGATTCCCCACTGGGGCCGGGAACGCATTTTCGGTATGATCGAAAACCGGCCGGACTGGTGCGTATCCCGCCAGCGGGCCTGGGGCGTCCCGATCACGGTCTTCGTCTGTGACGGCTGCGACGCCGTCCACATGGACGAGGCAACCATGAACCATGTATTCGACCAGTTTGCCGCCCATGGGGCCGACGTGTGGTTCGAAAAGGAGGCGGCCGACCTGCTGCCCGAAGGCGCAGTATGCAAAAGCTGCGGCCATGGGTCCTTTACCAAAGAGACCGATATCCTGGATGTATGGTTCGATTCGGGCGTCAGTCATGCCGCCGTGCTGGAAGACCGTGACTACCTGCAATGGCCGGCGGATCTTTATCTGGAAGGCAGCGATCAGCACCGGGGCTGGTTTCACAGCGCGTTGCTCACCGCCGTGGGTACCCGAGGGCAGGCGCCGTACCGCAGCGTGTTGACCCACGGCTTTGTGGTTGATGCCGAGGGCAAGAAGCAGTCCAAATCCCTGGGTAACGTGGTGGCGCCCAAGACGGTTATTGACAAATACGGGGCTGAGATTCTGCGCATGTGGGTGTCGGCGTCCGACTACCGGGACGATGTACGGATTTCCGACAACATTCTCAAACAGCTCAGCGATGCTTACCGTCGAATTCGCAACACCAGCCGCTTCCTGTTGGGGAACCTGAATGATTTTTCTCCGGAGACCGACAGCGTGCCGGTCGATCAGATGCTGGAGATCGACCGCTTTGCCCTGCACACGCTCCAGGGGTTGGTGGCGCGGGCGCTCAAGGCGTATGACACCTACGAGTTTCACGTGATTTACCACCGCCTGTACAACTACTGCACCGTTGACCTCTCCTCATTTTACCTGGATATATTAAAGGACAGGCTCTACACCAGTCCATCGGCGTCCACGGCGCGGCGCAGCGCCCAGACTGCCATGTATGCCATTTTAGACGCCATGGCCCGGATCATGGCGCCCATTATGCCCTTCACCGCCGAGGAGATCTGGCGCCATATGCCGGCGTTGAATGATAAGGCGGAGAGTATTCACCTGGTCGCATTTCCCCAACCGGGCCCCGGTCTGAAGGACGACGTCCTGGCCAACAGATGGGAAACCCTGATCAACGTGCGGGCCGAGGTGACCAAGGCGCTGGAAAAGGCCCGTGCGGAAAAGGTGATCGGCCACTCCCTGGATTCGTCGGTTACTGTAGGCCTCAGCGAGGATCTTTATGCCATCATGAGCGGGTTCAAGGATGATCTTCGATCCATACTCATCGTTTCCCGGGCGGCCATGGTAGCCGGGGAGATTTCCGGTGCCTACGTCGGCCAGGAGACCGAGGGCATATGGGTCAAAGTGGAACCGGCCGGCGGTGTAAAATGCCAGCGGTGCTGGGTCTACGACGACAGCGTCGGAAAAATTGCCGAGCATCCCACGATCTGCAGCCGTTGCGGCAATTCGCTGGCGCAGATAGACGTGATGGGTGTGGCATCGTGATCAGCCGAATATGAAAGCCACCCGACCGGATACCGCCGAATCGAACAATCGTTCGCTAAAGACCGGAAAAAAGGCAGCCCGCGAGGCCCTGATTCCCTCGATGGGGTTCATGCCGTTCGCCATGATTACCGGATTGGTGGTGCTATTGGACCAGGCGACCAAACTCCTGGTTCTGGCCAAGATGCCGCTCTATCACTCCATCCCGGTGCTCGAGGGTTTTTTTAACCTGACGCATATTCGCAATCCCGGAGGCGCCTTCGGTTTCATGGCGGCCGGCAGCCAGGGGGTCCGCAGCCTGCTGTTTATCGGCGTTTCGATCGTCGCTATGGGACTGATTGTCTATTTTTACCGCAGCACACCCAAAACCTATCCTTATTTGGCGTCGGCCCTGGCCATGATTTTCGGGGGTGCTGTGGGCAACCTGATCGACCGGTTGCGCTTCGGCGAGGTGGTGGATTTCCTGGATGTATACGTGGGGGCCTACCACTGGCCGGCCTTCAATGTGGCCGACAGCGCCATCACCGTGGGGATCACGATTTTCATTGCGCACTTGGTGCTGGGTAAAATGCCGAGTTAGCCTATAGCTGATAGCTGATAGCTCATAGGGGAAGGAATCGAGCCTTTGTCTATCAGCCATCAATACAATAGCTATCAGCTCTCAGCCATGAGCTATCAGCTATTCTAATGCCAATCATCGCCTACCATGCCTTTGCCGACTATCTCAGCCGCGCCGCTGCCGCCGACTGGCCGGCGGTCACGCTGGTATGCGGAGAAGAAATGCTATGCAAAAAGGCGTGTGAGGGGATCCTGGACGCGTTGATGCCCCAAGCGGAAAGAACCCTCGGGGTCGAGCGTTTCGATGGCGGTGAAGAACCCATTGGCGGGGTACTGTCCAGCATGAACACCTATGCCCTGCTTTCCGGTTCCAAGGTTGTGGTGCTGCAGGACGCGCGGCTATTTTACTCGGCCAAGGCCCAGCAGGGGCTACGAGAGAAGATGGTGCAGGCCGCCCAAAGCGGGAACCTGAAAAAAGCCTCGCGGCCGTTTTTAAACCTGATGGCGCTTGCCGGGCTGGCCTTTGAGGATCTGACCACGCCGGCACTGAGAATAAAGGTGGCCGACGATGTGGATGGCGAACCGCCGTCGTGGTTTTCTCCATTGATGGATTTTTGTCGCGAGAACGGGCTGCGAATCCCGGAACGGCACGATGATGCGGATGTACTCAAAACAGCCATGGAAAAGGGCTTTCCGGATGGGCACCGCCTGGTGTTGACCACTGATTTCGTCGATCGTCGCAAAGCCCTGTTCAAAGCCATCGATAAAACGGGCCTGGTGGTGGATTGCACCGTTCCCAAAGGGGAGACGCGGGCGGACCGCATGGCCCAGGATGCGGTCATGCAGGCGGCCATGGACGATGCTCTGGCTCAGGCGTCAAAACGAATGGCTGTGGATGCCCGCAAGCGGCTGATGCAGTGGACTGGATTCGATCTTCGCACCCTTACCGGCAACCTGGAGAAACTGGTCAGCTTTGTCGGCGATCGAAAAACGATTAACGACGCGGATGTGACAACCGTTTTGCGGCGCACCCGCAAGGATCCCATCTTCGAGTTTACCAATGCGGTGGCGGATCGGGATCTGCCTGCCATCCTGTTTTTCATGAAAAGCCTGCTGGATGACGGAATGCATCCGCTGCAGCTGCTGGCGGCTGTGGCCAACCAGATTCGCCGGCTGTTGCTGGCCAAAGACTTCATTGTCCGGGACCGGGGCCGGTCCTGGTCTGCCCGCATGACCTTTCCCCAGTTTAAATCCGGTCCGTTTAAGGCGGTTCAGGCCGACGATGCGGCGTCTGCATCGCATACGGCAGCATGGGATTTGCTCCTGAATCCCGCCGCTGAGGGTAAAAAACGAAAAAAGGCAGCCACCAGTGATCTGGTTCTGGCCAAGAATCCGAAAAGCCCCTTTCCCGTTTTTCAGACACTCAAAAAGGCGGACAACTTTTCAATCGAAGCGCTGACAACGGCCATGGTTGACTTGAGCCAGATCGATGTCCGCATGAAATCCACTGGCCAAGACCCGCGGATGCTACTTGAAACGTTCCTGATTGGTCTTTGCCGGAGAGCAGGTGGATAGGTGGGATAGGTGGCTATTAAATCACAATAACTCAAAAACCAAATGCCAAATAAATCTCAATTACCAAATTCAAAACTCCAAGCCTTAAAAATCTAAAAAATTGGCATCGAAATCACCAATAGTGGCGAAACCAAATGATAATCAACTGCCGGTGTTTGCCTTTTTATGATTTGGATATTTGAATTTGTTTGAGATTTGGTATTTGTAGTTTGATATTTTAGGTATGTGGTGTTTGCAATTGGTGGATTCTGGTTTATCCGAGTGAGAGCATTAAAACTGAGGTCCGAACATGGGCTTTTTGAAAAACCAGCAGGTAAACGCGGCCATTCGTCTGCTGGCCTGGCAGTATGAAAGAAATGGTCAGCCGTTGCCGGAAAGAGCATTGCTGGAAGAGCATGCCCGGCAACTCGTGGATGACGCCCACCACATTGCCCGGGAGCGGGGAGGAAATGTGATTGCGATATTAAAACAGATGGTGGTGCAGGCGCGCCGGAAGTAAACGGAGGTCGGAGGTCGGAGGTCGGAAGGCGGAGGTCGGAAGGCGGAAGGCGGAAGGCGGAAGACCCGAACCCAGAACCCCCTCTGGCAAATTGACATTGAAAAACACATGTGCCCATGCTATTTAGACAAGCTATCCACTTCGGGGTGTTCAACCCCCAACAACGGATCGTGAACGTTATAAATCGAACAAAATTGCTCGTCTTTCCGTCCGTTTTCCGTGTTGCATCAACGGCCACTGAGTGCGACTATGCAACCGTTGTTTCGCCTTGAAGACGTACGGAAACCCTTTGCAATTTCAGCTCAATTTATCTCGTTCCCCATCCAAACCCACCCAATCGGCAGTAAAAGGAGGAGTGACATGCGTAAATTATCAGTTGGTCTCGTATTTTCTCTGGTTGCGGTAATGGCCTTTACGTTTGCGGCGGTGGATGCCGGCGCAGCGGATACCATTAAGATCGGATTCAACATCCCCCTCACCGGCGACAATCCTGACGTCGGTGCATCATCCAAGAATGCCGCTGAAATGTATTTTAAAAAACACCCCACGGTCGATGTCGGCGGCAAATCCTATGCGCTGAAGTTCGTTTATGACGATAACGAATACAAGGCCGAATCGGCCGTCAAGGTCAGCACGAAACTGATCACCGAAGAGGGCGTTCTGGGCATCATCGGTCCCCAGTCCTCCAGCCAGGCCGTACCGGCTGGCGAGGTGGCCAACAATTATGCTACCCCCATGATCAGCCCCTGGTCCACCAACCCCAACACCACCTTGGACCGGCCCTATGTTTTCCGGGGCTGCTTCCTGGATCCCTTCCAGGGACCGGTGGCCGCCAATTTCGCCACCGAGGACCTGGGTGCCAAAAAAGCGGCTGTGCTATATGACATCGCTGCCGATTACCCCAAGGGGCTGGCTGAGTTTTTCAAAGAGGCCTTTGAAGCAATCCACGGCCCCGGTTCCATTGTGGCCTTCGAAAGCTTTACCACCGGCGACAAGGATTTTTCCGCCCAGATGACCAATATCATGATGGCCGGCGCCGATGTGCTGTTTACCCCCCAGTACTACAGCGAAGTGCCCCTGATCGTCCGTGCCGCCAAAGAGATGGGCTGGACCAAGCCGATCCTGGGTTCCGACTCCTGGGGCGGCGGCGACCTGATGGGCCTGTGCGGTGACGACTGCAAGGGGTATTATTTTTCCACCCACTATGCGGCAGCCGGCGCCAAGGGAGATACCAAAGCCTTTATCGATGAATACACCGCCACATACGGCAAAACCCCCGACGATGTGGCTGCCCTGACCTGGGACTCTCTGGGACTGATGATCCAGGCCATCAAGGATACCGGCAAGCTTTCCGGTGACATCAAAGCCGACCGCACCAAGGTGAAAGACGCCCTGGCTTCCATCAAGAACTACCCCGGCATCACCGGCGGCATGACCTTTACCCCCGACGGAGATCCGAAAAAATGCGCCGTGGTGGTCAAGATCAACGACGAGGGCAAGTTCGAATTCTTTAAGTCGGTCTGCCCGAAATAGTGCCCATCCAGAAACGGCATCTTGCGGCCCAGTTCTGCGTTCTCACGTTATTGAAATCCTCGACGTAGCCCTGCTACGCCTGCGGTTTCAATAACGCTGCGGCCTTGATCTGAACCACAACCTACCATTTCTGAACGGACACGAACATCCAATAAACAAGCTGTTGTAACGATGCACCGGCCGCTTGCTTTGAAGGGGAGCGGCCGGGCCAACAAAAAAGGGAGCGGGCACGCCTGTATCCCTTTCCTTTTGACGGGAGCCGCTGGCCATGACCGTTAACTTTTTTTTGCAGAACCTGGTCAATGCCCTTCAGTGGGGGAGCTTTTACGCCCTGATCGCACTCGGGTATTCCATGGTGTACAGCATTCTGATGCTGTTCAACTTCGCCCATGGGGATATCTTCATGGTGGGCGCCTACATCGGGCTTGGCGTGTCTATCGGTTTGCTGTCCCTTTTCGGTACCGGGGCGGCAGCCGTCTTGCCCGGCTGGCTGCTGCTGGTGCTGACACTGCTGATCTCCATGTTTCTCACCGCCTTCGTGGGTATTATCGTCGAACGGGTGGGATACCGGCCCCTGCGGGAGGCCCCCCGGGCATCTGCCGCCATCACCGGTTTGATGATCGGCATCATCCTGGAAACCTCCAACATCCTCTTTCTGGGCGGCTCGCGGCTAAAATTTCCCCAGCTTATCGAATCGACCACTTACAATATCGGTGGTGTATTCGTGACCAACAAGAAGATCATGATCGTTCTGGTTTCCATCGGACTGATGCTGGCCCTGCACCAGTTTATCAGCCGAACCAAGTGGGGCATGGCCATGCGGGCCATGGCCTACGATTACGTGGTGGTTCCCCTGGTGGGGGTACCCATGAACACCATTGCCGCCATGACGTTTGCCATCGGTTCGGCCTTGGCTGCCGCCGCCGGCATCCTTTTCGGACTGGCCTATCCGGTGCTGGACCCTTACATGGGGGTCAGCTTCGGGTGGAAAGCCTTTGTGGCGGCCATCCTCGGCGGCCGTGGATCCATCATGGGCGCTTGCATCGCCGGCTTCATGCTGGGCTTTATCGAAATCATGACCGTACCGGCGATCCAGATCGTCAACCGGCTGTTTTCACTCAATATCGGCTCCAACCTGCGTGATCTCATTGCCTATTCCATCGTCCTGCTGATCCTTATTTTCAGGCCACACGGACTTTTCGGGCAGGCATACAGCTCGAAATTACGACTATAGGTTTGAGATAAGGAAACGTTACCATGGACGAAACACTCGCACCGAAACAGACCGGCGGCATTTTTCACCGGGTGGGCCTGTTTTTCAAACCGGTGCCCCTGCTGGGATACCTGCTCGGGTTTCTGGCCTGTGCACTTTTGGAGCAGGTGGCCGGCGAAGCGCTGACCGCGTTATTGGGACTGCCCAAAATGCCGGTACTTTTCGGTTTGCTCACTATTTTTAAAGTGCTGGCCGGGATAATCAATTTTCTGATCAAGGGGGATGTGTTCAACTGGGCTACCTGGGTGTACATCCCCAGCGCCCTCGTTTATCTGACCGTCATTTACCTGCTTCCGCTGGCCATCGTCGCCCGGGCTGTGGTCAAACCGGCCAATACAATTGCCCGATTCCTTCAAGGGTTTCCCCTCATCGTCACCGCGCTGGTTCAGCTGGGACTGATGTATGCGGTTCTGCACATCTGGGCCGAGATGAGCGACTACCGCTTGATTTTCCTCAAGTTGACCCTGGTCGCCGTCCTGTTCACCCTGAGCCTGAACATCATCAATGGCTATATGGGCGAATTTTCGTGCTCACACCCCGGCTTCATGGCCATCGGCGCATACATGTCCAGTCTGTTTACGGTGGGTCTGTTTGCCAGCGACAAGGTTCTGGGTGATGCGGTTTTCAACGTTTCCGTTGCCTACCTCACCTTTCCCCTGGCGCTGATATTCGGAGGTTTGATGGCCTCCATTGGCGCGTTGATCGTCGCCATTCCTTCCTTTAAAACCCGGGGGGACTATCTGGCGATCATCAGCCTGGCCTTTCTTTTCATCGTGAAAAGCTTTTTCGAAAACATGCAGGCATTGGGCGGTTCCCGAGGCATTTCCGGGCAGCCGGACTGGGCGACCTTGCCGGTGATTTTCATCACCATGGCCCTTGGCATCTGGACCATCAACAACTTCGTCACGTCCACCATGGGCAAAGCCCTCAACGCGGTACGCGACGATGAATCGGCGGCCGAGGCCATGACCGTGGACACCCGAAAAACCAAAATGACGGCCTTTTTGTTCGGCGCTTTCTGGGCCGGAGTGGCCGGCGGCCTGCTGGCCCACGTGCTGCGCTACGTGAACCCGGCCATGTTCAGCGTCCAGAAACTGGCCGAAGTGCTGGCCATGGTCTATTTCGGGGGTTTGAATTCCGTCTACGGATCCATTGTCGGCGCGGTCTCCATCAGTTTGCTGGGAGAGGCGTTGCGCCCTCTTGAAATCCTTAAATGGATCGTCATTCCCTTATTGCTCATCCTGGTGATGATCTACCGACCCACCGGGCTGATCGCCTTCAAGGAGTTCAATGTCCGGCAGGTGTTCGGACCCAAGGAGGTGGATTGATATGCCGCTTCTTCAAGTCACAGATATGAGTCACAATTTCGGTGGTCTGCAGGCCGTTTCCGGATACAATCTCAACCTGGACCCAGGCCAGATCACCGGCCTCATCGGCCCCAACGGTGCCGGCAAGACCACCATCTTCAATCTGATGACGGGCATTTACCGTCCTGCCCAAGGGTCCGTGATCTTCGATGGTGAAGAACTGGTGGGCAAGAAACCCAACGAGACCGCCGCCATGGGGCTGGCCCGCACCTTCCAGGAGATGAAGCTCTGGCGTCACATGACTGTTCTGGAACACATCAAAATGGCCCGCTATTCGAAACTCTCCTATGGTCTGTTGGGGGCCTTTCTGGATACCCCAAAACGCCGGCAAGAAGAGAATTATACCACGGAACTGGCCATGGAATATCTGAAGATGTTTGCCGTGGACCAGTTTGCCGACCAATTGGTGGTCAATCTGCCCTACGGGGCCCAGCGCCGGGTAGAGATGGCCCGCGCCATGGTTATCGAGCCCAAGGTGCTGTTGCTGGACGAACCCACGGTGGGTATGACACCGGACGAAATGATGGCTATGATCGAGGTGGTCCGCAAAGCCCATGAACGCTTCAATCTGGCCATATTTCTCATCGAACACCGCCTGCGGGTGGTCCACGAGCTTTGCCAGCGCGTGCAGGTCCTGGTCTTTGGCCAGGTGATCGTGGAGGGAACGCCCAATGAGGTCCAGAACAATCCCAAGGTCATCGAGGCCTACATCGGCGAACAGGAGGTGGATTTCTGATGCTGCTCAACGTGGAAAACCTCCGTGTCTCTTACGGCAATATCAAAGCCCTGCATGGGATCAGCTTCAGTATCGATGCCGGTGAAATCGTCACCATCATCGGCGCCAATGGCGCCGGAAAAAGCACGACGCTGCGGGCGGTTTCCCGAATGGTGCCGGTTGAGGCCGGATCGGCCATGACCTGTATGGGGAAAGACCTGCTCACATTTCCGGCCGACAAAGTGGTCAGCCAGCTTGGGATCACCCACGTGCCCGAAGGCCGCCGTTTATTCGGCAACCTGACGGTGATGGAGAACCTCCAACTGGCCACCTTTGCCCGCAAGGACAAGGACAATGTAAAGAAAGACATTCGGCGGGTGTTCGAAATCTTTCCCCGGCTCGAAGAGCGACGGTCACAGGCATCGGGGACCATGAGCGGCGGAGAACAGCAGATGCTGGCCATCGGCCGTGCATTCATGAGCGGCCGCCGCCTGATGCTGCTGGACGAACCATCCATGGGGTTGTCGCCGTTGCTGATGATGAATGTGTTCCAGGCTTTAAAGGAGATCAACCGGCAGGAGGGCACCGCCATTCTGCTGGTGGAGCAGAATGCCCGGCTGGCCCTGAAGTTCTCCCAAAAGGGCTACGTTCTGGAAAATGGCAACCTGGTGCTTGAAGGCGCTTCCGAAACCCTGATCAATGATCCTGAGGTAAAGAAAGCTTATTTGGGCGGATAAGCGGATCGATAAGTATCTTAATCAGGAAATTCGTGTTTGGTGTCGGGAAAAAATGTCATAATCGAATAAATCACAACAGCCAAGAACCAAATGACAAATAAATCACAATAGGCAAATTCAAAATTTCAAACTTCGATGAACCTTTTGATCGTGAAATGGGACATGCCCGTCATTAATATTGGATAAATCAAAATTGGATAAATCAAAATGATGAGCAACCGCTGTTTTTTTGTCCTTATTTGAGATTTGGATATTGCAATTTGAAATTTATTTGAGCTTTGTTATTTGGTGTTTGTTTTTTAGATTTTATGATGGCAATCAGTTATTCCCGGTCTATCCGGGTTAAGGAGTCCCCATGCTTCGTGCAGCTGTGATTGGCGCCACTGGCTATGCCGGCGCCGAATTGGTCAGAATTCTTTCCGGCCATCCGGATGTGGCCCTGTCCGTCATCACCTCACGGCAGCATGCCGGAATTCCCTACGATGCCATCTATCCTGCATTGAAGGGGTTTGTGAATCTGGATTGTGCGGACAGCGACCCGGCAGCTGCTGCAGAAAATGTCGATGTTGTTTTTCTTGCATTGCCGCACAAGGCCTCCATGGCCATGGTCCCCGACCTTATGGAAGCGGGCCGGCGGGTGGTGGACCTTTCCGCGGACTTCAGGTTCAGCAACCGAGATGCCTACGAGTCGCACTACCAGGCCCACACCTGTGCCCACCTGATGGACATGGCAATTTACGGGCTGTGCGAGATCTATGGCGATCAGGTGACGTCTGCGGATTTGATCGGTAACCCGGGCTGCTATCCCACCAGTGTGCTGCTGCCACTGCTGCCGCTGGTCAAAGAACGGCTGGTGGATCCGGCCAGCGTCATCGCCGACTGCAAATCCGGGGTCAGCGGGGCCGGCCGCGGAGCCACAGCCACCACCCATTTCTGCCATGTCAACGAGTCATTCAAAGCGTACAAGGTGGGTGGACACCGTCATACGCCGGAAATCGAGGAGAATATTTCCCGCTGCGCGGGCAGGCCGGTGAGAATCACCTTCGTACCCCACCTGGTGCCCATGACCCGGGGGATGGAAAGTACGGTTTATGTAACGATGTCTCCAAGTGCCGATGAATCGCAAATCCGGGGTTGCCTGGAATCCCACTACCGCAGCAAGCCCTTCATCCGCCTGCTTCCCTCCGGCCGCTTCCCGGATACCTTGCATGTCAAGGGAACGAACTTTTGTGACATCGGTTGGGCCGTGGACCCCGGAAGCGGCCGGTTGATACTGATGTCGGCCATCGACAACCTGGTCAAGGGGGCCGCCGGGCAGGCCGTTCAGAACATGAATTTGATGTTCGGTCTCGATGAAACCGCCGGCCTGTATGGCGTTCCTTATCCGCTGTAGCTGCCGCGCACATTTCCAACAAGATCGCTTTGTTGACATCCACACCGTTTTGGACTAAACAAGGGGCGTTTTTATCATGGGAAACGCTCACATTCTTACCAATATGCTAATTACCGACAATCCTTTTTTGAAAACGCCGACGGCGTTTCTTTAGCGCTATTTCGCACCGAAACCATCAATGTGAAAGGAGACTGGAGATGACAGCAACGCTTATTAAGGGGACCGAGATCCGGGAGCAGATCCTTGAAGAAATTACTGCCGAGGTAAAACAGATCAAGGAAAAACACGGTGTGGTTCCCGGTCTGGTAACCATCCTCGTGGGTCAGAGCCCGGCATCCATTTCCTACGTGACCCTGAAAATCAAAACCGCTCACCGCGTCGGATTCAAGGAAATTCAGGACGACCAGTCGGTGGACATCTCTGAAGCGGCGCTGTTGGCGCTGATCGACAAGTACAACAAGGATGAAAGCATCAACGGCATCCTGGTCCAGCTTCCTCTGCCCAAACACATTGATGAGAAAAAGGTTCTCAATGCGATCGATCCGGACAAGGATGTCGATGGCTTTCATCCGGTCAATGTGGGCCGGCTGATGATCGGTGGCGCTGAAGTCAAGTTTCCCCCGTGCACCCCTGCAGGGATCCAGGAGATGATCGTGCGTGCCGGCGTCGAGACGAGCGGTGCGGAGGTCGTGGTGGTCGGCCGTTCCAACATCGTGGGCAAACCGATTGCCAACATGATGGTCCAAAAAGGCCCCGGTGCCAACGCCACCGTCACCATCGTCCACACCCGGACCAAAGACCTGGCCGGCCACTGCAAGCGAGCCGACATTCTGATCGTTGCCGCCGGCGTACCGGACCTGGTAAAGCCGGAATGGATCAAACCCGGCGCCTGTGTCATCGATGTCGGTGTCAACCGTGTGGGTGAGAAAATCAGCGAAAAGACCGGCAAGAAGATAGCTATCCTCAAGGGTGACGTGGACTTCGATGCCGCAAAAGAGATTGCCGGCTCCATCACTCCGGTTCCCGGCGGCGTGGGCCCCATGACCATTACCATGCTCATGCTCAACACCCTGAAGGCGCTGAAGTTTAAACTGGGCATTGCCTAATCGGTTTAAGAAGCACTTCCCTCCCATCGGGCCCCATTTATTTACCAATTAAAATGGGGGGTTAAAAGAAAGCAACGGCTACCGTGGTATTGACATGAGGTCTTTATCATGGTAGCCTTTTTTCGTTTGCAGCGAATTTGACTATAACCAATTGATATTTATCGGCAAAAACTGAATCCGCTTCTATTGTCGACGGGTAATGGCTAAAAAAATATCGCTTATTATTCTGAGTAACTCGGGAACGACGGTCAAACAACTTGCCATCCCCGTCGTCCTGCTGACGGCGCTGGCACTGGTCTCCGCCTTGGGTGTCGCATTTGTCGGTATTGCCTTCCACGACTACCAGAGCCTTCGACGTTCCCTTGGCTCCAGCAACCATATTGCCCAAACCATCCAAGAGCAGCGGGAAGAGATCGGGCAGCAGCGGTTGCAGATTCAAGCGTTCGCCCATGAAATCAATGCACTCAAAGAAAAGCTGGTCGGGTTGGACCAGTTTGAGGAAAAGATTCGTGTGATTGCCAATCTGGCGCCCGGCCAAACCGATGGCAACCTGTTCGGTGTGGGGGGGGCCGCTCCCGAAGATCTGGAGCCCCAACTGGAATTGACCCAGCGGCACGAGGGGCTGATGCGTGAAATGCACCAGCAGGTGGATGAACTGGCGTCGGCATCCCAACGACAGGAGAACAGCTTCGGTAGCCTGCTGGACAAACTGGAAGGCCAGCGCAACCTGTTGGCTTCAACACCGGCCATTCGACCCACCGGCGGTTGGATGACCTCAGGTTTCGGCCGCCGGGTTTCTCCGTTTACCGGTAGAAAAGAATTACATAAAGGGGTGGACATCGCCAACCGAAAGGGCACCGCCATCCTGGCTACGGCAAACGGTATCGTTTCCTTTGCGGGTAAAAAAGGGCCGATGGGTAATGTGGTTGTCATTGATCATGGCCATGGCATGATCACCCGGTACGCCCATCTCAGCGAAGCCCTGAAGAAACAGGGGGATACGGTCAGACGCGGTGACATCATTGCCCAGATGGGCAACAGTGGACGCAGCACCGGCCCCCATCTGCATTATGAAGTTCACCTCAACGGCGTTCCCGTCAATCCCGTCACGTATATCTTGAATTGACAACAACAGGTGTTACATCGACCTTCCACAGTGGTCTATCCGACCCGTCATTCGGTTGGCTTCCGCCTTCAGCGACTTGACGAGAGGGCTTCAGAAAGAGAGGGTTCCCTTTGCGCTTGAGTGGCCCGTTAAAATGGTTTAGAATGCCGCCGCGTCGAAAACGGGAAGAATGAGGGAAACCTGGCCCCGTGAAATCCATTCCCCGAGACACGATCCAGTCGACGAAATTGGAGATTGAATAGATGATTGGTAAATTTCTAACCCAGATGTTCGGCAGCAAAAATGAACGCGAACTGAAAAAACTTCAACCCTTTGTGGAAGCCATCAATGCCCTCGAGCCTGACATGAAGGCCATGAGCGAGGCACGGCTCAAAGACCAGACGACGCGGCTCAAGACTCGCCTTGACAATGGGGAACCGTTGGATGACCTGTTGCCGGAAGCCTTTGCCACCGTCAGGGAAGCATCCATGCGCGCCCTGGGAATGCGCCCCTACGACGTTCAGTTAATCGGCGGTATGGTGCTTCATGGCGGAAAGATTGCCGAGATGAAAACCGGTGAAGGTAAAACCCTGGTGGCTACGCTGCCCGCCTACCTCAATGCACTCACCGGGCGCGGGGTGCACGTGATTACGGTCAACGATTACCTGGCACGGCGTGATACGGAGTGGATGGGCCAGATCTACACCTACCTGGGAATGTCGGTGGGAACCGTCCACCACGGACTCGACGACCGGCAGCGCAAGGAATCCTACGGCGCGGACATTACCTACGGGACCAACAATGAGTTCGGTTTCGATTATCTTCGTGACAACATGAAATTCGATGGGCAGTCGCTGGTCCAGCGAGAGCTTCATTTTGCCATCGTGGACGAAGTGGACAGTATCCTTGTCGATGAAGCCCGGACGCCCCTGATTATCTCCGGTCCTGCCGAGAAATCGACCCAGCTGTACTACCAGGTCAATGGGATCATCCCCAAATTCAAGACGGACGTGGATTACAAGATCGACGAGAAGGCGCGAAGCGCAGCGCTGACCGAGGAGGGGGTGGCACACGCCGAGCGGCTGCTGGGTGTTGAAAACCTATACGACCCTGGCAATATCGAGCTGCTTCACCACACCAACCAGGCCCTTAAAGCCCACACCCTGTTCAAGCGCGATGTGGACTATATCGTCAAAGAGGGTGAGGTAATCATCGTTGACGAATTCACCGGGCGGCTGATGCCCGGCCGCCGATACAGCGAAGGGCTGCACCAGGCGTTGGAAGCCAAGGAGAACGTCAAGATAGAAAACGAGAATCAGACCCTGGCCACCATCACCTTCCAGAATTACTTCCGTATGTACGACAAATTGTCAGGCATGACCGGTACGGCGGACACCGAGGCGGCGGAATTCAAGAAGATTTACAACCTGGACGTGTCGGTAATTCCCACCAATATGCCCATGGTCCGAATTGACTTTCCCGATGTGATCTACAAGACCCGCAGAGAAAAGTTCAATGCCGCTATCGAGGAGATCAAAGCCCTCAACCAGAAAGGCCAGCCGGTGCTGGTGGGTACGGTTTCCATCGATATCTCCGAGCAGCTGGCCAAAAAACTGAAAAAGCAGGGCATTCCCCACGAGGTACTCAACGCCAAGAATCACGAAAAGGAGGCGGAGATCATCTCCATGGCCGGCCAGAAAGGGGCGGTGACGATTTCCACCAACATGGCCGGACGCGGTACCGACATCGTTCTGGGTGAAGGCGTGACCGAACTGGGCGGCCTTCATATCCTGGGCACCGAACGCCACGAGAGCCGGCGCATCGACAACCAGCTGCGCGGCCGCTCCGGCCGCCAGGGGGACCCGGGTTCTTCCCGTTTCTATCTGGCGCTGGAGGATGACCTGCTGCGTATTTTCGGCGGCGAGCGCATTACCGGCATTATGGAGCGTCTGGGTATGGAAGAGGGCGAGCCCATCGAGCACAACCTGATCAGTCGTGCCATCGAGAATGCCCAATCCAAGGTGGAGGCACACAACTTTGACATCCGCAAGCACCTGATTGAGTACGACGACGTCATGAACCAGCAGCGCGAGGTGATCTACAAGCAGCGCCGCGACCTGCTGACCGGCGTCGACCTGAAGTCCACCATCGACGATATCATGATGGAAAGCGCCGAAACGATTGCCGGAAAATTTGCCGATGAGCGAGCGCTGCCTGAGGATTGGCAGTGGGAGGCCGTTTCGGACGCCGTATTCCAGCAGTTCAACTTCAGGCTGGCAAAACTGGATGAAAGCACCATGGACGGCCTCAACGACGAAGGCCTGGCCCAGGTCATTTACGAGCAGGCCGCTACCGTCTATGAAAAAAAAGCCGCCATGCTCGGAAGTGAGGATGATTTCCGTCAACTGGAGCGGATGGTGATGCTGCAGACCGTGGATAATCTATGGAAGGATCATCTACTCTCCATGGATCACCTCAAGGAAGGCATCGGGCTTCGCGGGTACGCCCAGCAGAACCCGCTGCTGGTATACAAAAAAGAAGGCTTCGAGATGTTCCAGGAAACCATCGACCGCATCAAGGCGGAAACCCTGGGCATTCTTTTCCGGATACAGCTGGCCCAGCCGGACCACATCGATGCCCTGCAAAAGCCCAAAGAGCAAAACCTGACCTTTTCCGGCGGCGGGGATGCCCCGGCAGCCAAAAAACCGGTCAAAAGAGAATCCGAAAAAATCGGCCGCAACGACCCCTGTCCCTGCGGAAGCGGGAAGAAGTATAAGAAGTGCTGTGGAAGATAGGGGATAGCTCAAAGCTGAAAGCTGAGAGCTCAAAGCCCAGAGCTGATAGCCCATAAGGTTTTGATTATTTTATCTAATGACCTTTGCATTTGAAGAACTGAAAGTTTACCAGCGGGCGATTGCATTTAGCACAATAGATCGCACCGGATGAATATAAAAAGCTATATGCCGAGGCTGAAGAAATAACGAAAATGCTTTCCGGCCTTATCAATTCCCTCGGGACTAATCATCATGGATCATGAGTGGATTACTTTTTTCCTTAACCTATCAGCTATGAACTATCAGCCATGAGCTATAAAGTTGGTATCCTTTCCGACACCCACGGCTTGCTCCGCCCGGAGGTTGAAAAGGCCCTGAAGGGATGCCGTCACATCCTT
>CAVONY010000021.1:0-154388 GCA_963697405.1 uncultured delta proteobacterium
GTCCAGTCCAATATATGTCACCCATGAAAACTGATAATCTATAATTTATTAAACATCAAGAATACAGCCAGGAACATGCTCTTTCCTAGTGATATTGAATATTACCAATGGATCTCTAGTTGATGTTGTTTTTGTATTAGGTAATCCCCGCGGTCTATCTGAAGTTCTTTAAGAAAGAGCGTGTAGAGAAATAGGAGGATCACATGCAAAAAGTTGTTGGTGTCTGGAATGGTGGTAAAAAGGTTTCGTCAACTTTGGGGAATGGGCTGAAAATAGATGTCACGGAAGATGGCCCTTTTTCCACAGACCTGGTTCTGGCCGGATTGACAAGCTGCGCAACTAGAACCCTCACCCTCATTTTTAGCAAAATGAGGGTTGAGGTTGATAGTGTTGAGCTTGAGGTGCTTGCCGAACGGCAAAAAAAAGAGCCTCCCGCAATATTTGAGAAAATCACCATGATCTATCATGTCGAATTGGAAGAAGAGCAGACCGCGAAGATCGGGAAAGCGGTTCATCTCGTAGATAACTACTGCACTGTCTACAATATTCTTAAAAGCAGCACAGATATTGAAGTAAAATGCGTTGTAAACGGAACAAAGCTGTTCTAGTCTTAAAGGCACCCCAAATAATTCGATTTCAAGAGCGTAAAATTTTATTCAAAAATAATTGTGTCGCAAGCGAGCAAAATCTGACCTATTGGTTCTATTGAGGGTGTGGTATCGTAAGCAGGACTTCATTTATCAATATTAGTTTTGGTAATCCTTGGGATTTTCTAAAAGCCCTACGTTTATATAATTCCTGTTTATCTCCGAACTGGTCAGTGCTAAAGAAGAGACTGGAATGGAGGTTGCCCATTCCAGTCTCTTCAGTAGGAAGGGATAAAGCAAGAAGGTGAGGCTGCCCAAGACGGCAAATTAATAGATATCCGGAACTACAAGCCAAAGCGAATACCTCAACTGATGTGGCGGGAGTGCATCAAGAAGGTATGGGAGGTCGATCCATTAATCTGCCCTAAATGCACGGCTGAGATGAAAATCATAAGCTTCATTTACAAGAGGGCGGTGATAAAGAAGATTCTCACCCATCTAAAAATCTTTGAAGAAAAGAAAAACCAGAGAGCACCACTTATGGCGTAAATTGACTATACAGAGCGAGTTAAAATTGTGCCATACGATGATGGCTGGCCGGAATACGAAGAGGCGGTATTCGATTTTTAAGAAACTCAAAGACCGTCAATGGATACGTTTGTTGAAAAACAGCAAAAATAGAGAAGGGGAAGACATCTTTTACCTCATAATATGTACTGCAACACTTTGAAAGCGTAAAATTACTTGAACTGACGGTTGAAGAAAGATAGATTATTGAGAATTGACACTTGGTTGAAGGAATTTGGTGAAAAATTAGGGGAGGCTTAAAAAGCGATTACCTATCACCTAATAAAGGAAAAGTAAATTTCGATTTGATTGACAAGGCTCAAGACATCGTTAGCCCTTGCAGCATAGAAAGCGATTCGGCTTGGACTTCTTGGAGGCGTTCAGTTTTGGGCGATAAGCAGAAGGTTTGAGCGGGTCAGGGTTGCTACGCTATCGGAATGCGACATGATTCGTTACCATAGAAAATATTAAAAAAGGGCCTGGTCACAGAGATGAGTGCAGCAAATTGACAATTTAAAGTAAGAAAGCATGAGTTCTTTCAAGTGATTATGGTTTTGTTAGCCAATAACATAACCGAATCGACTTGGAGGAAGAACTCATGCTCATCGAAACTATACTCAAGGAAACGGTCTCCTTACAAGGTTTTAAAATCATTTCAACCACGAAAAAAGCAGAAATTATTCGAGTCCATTTAGAGCCGGATAAGAGGCATCATCGCCTTTGTGGGCGTTGCCTAAAACCGGGGCGTTTTCGTGATATCAGGCAACAGCGGACGTTTAAGCATGTTCCCCTGTGGAATATTGCCGTTGAGTTAATATATAGCCCACGGCGTGTTAATTGCCAAGAATGTGGTGGTGTCTATGTCGAGCATATGCCCTGGACCGTAGGAAAGCGACGGATGACCACCGCCTATGCCTGCTTTCTGGCGACATGGGCCAGGATGCTGCCTTGGAAGCAGGTAGCCGACTTGTTCCACTGTTCCTGGGGAACGGTTTGTTCGGCGGTGCGCTATGTGGTCGATTATGGCCTGCAACAAAGAGATCTCTCCAACTTAACCGTCATTGGTATTGATGAGATTTCACGTAAACGGGGCCATCGTTACCTGACCAATGTATACGACCTGAAAACAAGCACTTTGATTTGGAGCGCACCCGGCCGCAGTAAAGACACACTCACAGCGTTTTTCCAGCTTCTGGGCGAACAGGGATGCCGGCGGTTAAAGGGTGTATGCTGCGATATGTGGCGACCCTATATCGATGTGGTTCAACAGTATGTCCCCCAGGCCATACTCGTGTTTGATAAGTTTCATATCGTCAGCCATTTGATGAGTGCTGTGGATCAGGTCCGCCGAGATGAGATCCGCGAAAAGGGTAAAACCCATAAAGAACTGGTGACTCATACCCGTTACATCTGGCTGAAAAATCCATGGAATCTGACGGGCACCCAAAAAGACCGACTGTCGCTGCTTGAAAAGCTGAACCTGAAAATCAATCGGGCGTACTTGCTAAAAGAATCCTTTCGTCACCTCTGGAATTATAAAACCATGGGGTGGGCGGCCCGGTTTCTAAACTTTCATTTTATTGAATACCACCCATTCCCATGACACCCTTTTAGAAAGGAGTAAACCGATGTCATCCTCAATGCAAAAGATGCGTCCATGGGTCGCGGCATCCATCGTTTTCAGTTGCCTGGCGCTCGGGCTGGCGGGAGTCGCCGGCGCGGCGGACGAGAAGATGCTGGAGCGTATGGAGCAGCTCATCAAGCAGCAGCAGGCCCAGATCGAAGCGCAGCAGGCCCAGAACGAGGCCCAGGCCAAAGCGCTTGAAAAACTCCAGCAACAGGTGGACGCGCTTTCCGAAAACATCGTTAAAGAGGCCACCGATGCGGCCAAAGCCGAGGTTGCCAAAGCATCCGTACCGCCATCGGACGCTGTCCGCGCCAAAGGCGGCGACAAGGTGGCGGTGCAGCTTTACGGGCAGGTGAACCGGGCTTTCATGGTGGCCGATGACGGGGACAGCTCGGACATCTACTTTGTAGACAACACCAACTCCTCCTCACGCTTCGGGTTTTTGGGGGATGCCAAGGTCAGCGACGACATGACCATCGGCGCCAAAATGGAATTCGAATACAAGTCCAATCCCAGCGATCAGGTCAACCAGGACGACAAAAACCCGGGCGGTAGTAGTTTCAACGACCGCTGGATCGATGCCCAGTTCAGTTCCAAGCGCTTCGGCAAGCTTTACCTGGGCAAGGGCAGCACGGCATCGGATGGCACCTCGGAAGTGGATCTCTCCGGCACCGACGTGGTCGGCTACTCGAGCATCGCGGATATGGCCGGCGGCATCTTGTTTTACGACGATAATACAAATGCCCGCTCGACGACCAATGTTGGGAATGCCTTCAGCAATTTTGATGGCCTGAGCCGGCGCAACCGGGTGCGCTACGACAGCCCGGAGTTTTGGGGTTTTACGGTCGGTGGTTCCGTGCTTTCCGATGGGGGGGACGTAGCCTTGAAATACGCCGCCAAATGGGGCGAGGACTGGAAGTTCGCCGCGGCCGCAGCTTATGCCAACCCCGCAGCGACCGACGAAACTACCGATAACCAGTACAACGGCAGCGCTTCCATCTTGCACAGCAGCGGCGTCAACCTGACCTTTGCCGGTGGCTATCGGGATTTGGCCAGCGGTTTGTTCAACCCAGATGGATCCGAACGCAATGACGATCCCACCTTTTTCTATGGCAAGCTGGGCTATCGCACCACCTGGTTCGAGATTGGGGAAACCCGGTTTTCGGTGGATTACAATTATACCAAAAACATCGCCCAGGACAGCGACGAGGGCAATACGGTTGGTTTCCAGGTGGTCCAGGATCTCCCCAACTGGGGGTCGGAATACTACCTGGGCTACCGCTGGCACTCACTGGATCGTGATTCGACCGATTACAAGGACATCAATGCGGTGATGACCGGCATGCGGGTGAAGTTTTAGGCGGAGATCTGCCATGCAAAAACTGAAGCGGTCCCTTATACTGGTCGGTGTGGGCATGTGGCTCTTGTTAGCCGCATGCGCCACGCCGCCGGAACCCTTTGAATACAAACAAAGCAATGACCTCAAGCCCGGTCCGGGCATTTTTACCGGGGAGAAGGGTGTCTACACAATATACGGCCGCCCAAAGCCGGCCGAGAACTCCCCCGGAAATTCCGAGGAGGCAACACCGGACGATCCGGTCGGGCAATAAAGGAAAATAGAGGATCACTTGTGGACCGGGTGACGAAGTTTAAGGAGGCGGTCAAGACCGGATTGGCCCTGATGCTGGTATACGGCATCGCCCTGAAGGTCAACTGGATGAACCCCTACTGGGCGGGCTGGGCCGTGGCGATGATCTCCCTGGCCACCGCCGGTGAGTCGATCCACAAGGGCCTGCTTCGATTGGCGGGGACGATTCCCGGCTGCCTCAGTGCGCTGGTGATCCTCTCTCTGGCACCGCAGAGCCGCTGGCTGTTGCTGCTGCTGGCGTGTATCTGGATCTTTTTTACCACCTACATGATGCTGGTCGACAAACAGCACAGTTATTTCTGGAATGTAGCCGGTTTCGTGAGCCTGGTCATCCTGGTTATCGGCCCGAGCTCGTCGGAAAACCTGTTTATGCATGCTATGTTCCGCACCCTGGAGACGGCCATGGGCGTCGTGGTCTACACGCTGGTCACCGTGTTCCTCTGGCCGCGCACCAACCTGGGAGCCATCAAAAAGACCGGCGGCATGCTGGCCGCCACACAGGCCTTACGCGTCCAGGCCGGCCGGGAGATCATGACCGACGGTACAACCGAGGCCAAGCTGAGTGAACTGCATGGGCAGGAGGTCCAGCAGCTCGCCCGGTTCGCCCAGGTGATCCAGGCCGAGGGTTCCGAGAGCTACGAAATCCACGAAATGCGCCATGCCTGGAACCGCTTCCATGGCCTGTCAGCGGCAGTGATGGAAACCATCGATCGCTGGCAGACCGGCATCGCCGATCTCACCGGGATCGACGTGAACGCGGCGCTGCCTGACCTGCCGGCCTACTTTGACGAACTGGACGCGCGCTTTGCAAAGATCCAAGACTTGCTGGGTGGGACGCCATCTACCCACGAGCCGGCAACCATCTCCCTGCCTGTCGACCCAAACGCCCTCGAGGGCGTTTTGAACCTGGACCGGGCTGCACTGGCGGTAACCCGGCAGGAACTGGTCGAGCTGGAGCGGCTGACCCGCTCGATGCTGGGCTGCGTCCGGGATCTTATGGGTGCGTCAGCACGCATTGCGGGCACCGAACCGGCACCGTCTGCCCGTCCGCGATCCCGAGGTTTTTCACTGCCGGTGGTGGACCCGGACAACCTGCGGGGGGCTGCTTTTGTCGCCCTCAGCGCTGCCGTCGGCTTCCTGGTCTGGATCTTTATCAACCCACCGGGGCATACCGGCTGGTTCCAGTTCGTGGGTTCCGTGGCCATGGCCGTGGCCGCCACACAGCAGCTCAAGGTGACGGTGCCGGCTAAGTCCATTGGGCTGGCTTCGGCCATCGGCCTGCTGGCCTACGTCTTCATCATGCCGCAGCTTTCCACCTTCGTCGGACTCGGCACACTGCTCTTTATTGCCGCGTTCGTGGTCTGTTATTTTTACACAGGCCTGGCCCGCCTGGCCGGTTTGATTGCCGTTATCAACGAGATCTCGGTCTCAAATCCGCAAACCTACAACTTCGCGGCCATGGCCAATGGTTTGGTTTTCACCGTCGCGGCACTCCTCTTCGTCTTTGCCATGTCTTACATGCTGCGCTCACCGCGGCCCGAGAAGGCGGTTTTACATCTGGTACAACGGTTTTTCCGCAGCGCCGCCTTCCTGGTGGCGCGGTTGGAAACGGACCCGCGCCGCGCCCCCTCGTTCACGCAACGGTGGCGGGCCGCCTTCCATTGGCAGGAGTTGCAGACCCTGCCGGCGAAGATTACCGCCTGGGGTCGGGCCATCGACCGCACCAAGTTCCCCGCGAACACTATCGAACAGGTGCAGGGCCTGGTGACGAGCCTGCAAACCCTGGTCTATCGTCTCGATGCGTTGCCCGACGCCGGCGAGAGGGGACTGGCGGCGTCTCTCACGCGGGCGCTGGACGAGGAGGTCCAGGCCTGGCGCACGGGCATGGAGGAGACCTTCATGAAGTGGTCGCGGCATCCGGATGCCGATGCGACCGCCGACCTTCAGGGCCGCCTGGCCCAATGGCTTGACGCGCTGGAGGCACGCATCGAAGCGGTCCTGGCCCAAACGGACACGACAGGATTGAGCCCCGAGGAGGGGCAACACTTCTTCCGACTGCTGGGTGGCATCAGGGGGGTCACGGCGGCGGCTGTCGGCTACGCCGGGTCCGCCGGCACCATCGACTGGAAGCAGTGGCGCGAAGAGATGTTTTAAAAGAGAAATAAAGGAGTCGGCCATGCATTTCGTTCCCAGTGAATTCGCCATCGGTGGGGTTTTCGTACCGCCGCTGCTCATTTTGGGCATACTCGGCACCATCGCGGCGGCTGTGACGGCGCGATTGCTCAACCGTTTTAGGTTGTCGACCTACTTTTTCTATCCGCCGCTGGTTTTTGTGGCCCTGGCGGTCATTTTCACGGTCTTCTTCGGGGCCGTTATAATTCCATTTTGAGAGGCGGCAACCCATGCAAAAGGCCCTGAAATATATTTTTACCGGCGTGATTGTGGCAATTGCCGTTGGCCTGGTCCTGCTCAAGTACCGGGACTATGTCACCAACCCGTGGACCCGTGACGGCCAGGTGCGTGCCGATGTCATCCAGATCACCTCACGGGTCTCCGGTCCCATCGTCAACCTGCCGATCCGGGACAACCAGTTCATCAAGGCCGGCGACCTGCTCTTTGAGATCGACCCGCGCACCTTCCAGGCCAGTCTGGATCAGGCCCGCGCCCAGCTGGATGAAACCGGCGACAGAGTGCAGGCCTTAGGAAAACAGGTCGAAGCGGCCCAGGCAGGCGTCAATGCATCACGGGCATCCATCACCCAGGCCCAAAGCGCCATCGACCAGCTTAACGCCACCATCGCCAAAAACAAGGCCGAGTATGAGCGAAAATTGGATCTGCTGCCACAAAAAGCCACCTCCCAGCGATCGGTGGAATCGGCCAAGGCCTCCTATGAAGTTTCGGTGCAAAAAAAGATCAGCGCCGAAGCCGGACTGCGCCAGTCACATGCCGCCTTGGCCGAGTCCCAAGCCAGCCTGGCCGAAGCACAGGCGCAACTGGGCGCCGTTGGTGAATCCAACGCCCAGGTCCGGGCTGCGGTGGCCGCGGTCCAGCAGGCCGAGCTCAACCTTGAGTTCACCCGGGTAAAGGCGCCGGTGGACGGTTACATCACCAATCTCAACCTCCGGCTGGGCAGCCAGGCCGTCGCCAACCAACCGGTGGTGGCCCTGGTTGACGTGAACAGCTATTGGATCGACGGGTTTTTTAAGGAAAATACGATTGCCGACATCCGCAGCGGCGACCGGGCCGTCGTCACCCTGATGACTTACCCCGACAGCCCCATCGAAGCCCGTGTCGACAGCATCGGCTGGGGCATTGCCCAGCAGGACGGCAGCACGGGGTTCGAACTGCTGCCCACGGTCAGCCCGACCTTCGAGTGGATCCGGCTGGCCCAACGGGTACCGGTGCGGGTGCATCTCACCGATGTGCCCCAAGACATCCAGCTGCGGGTGGGAACGACCTGCTCGGTCCTGGTGATGGCCGGCAGTGGGGATGGCAGTCGCAAAAGACCGATACCTGCCGCGCCCAAGGCACTCCAGTAAGGAGATCACGATGAAACGTCCGTTGAAATTGTTCGCTTTATGTGTGCTGCTCGCGCTGCTTGCCGGCGGATGTGCCATGGTGGGCCCCGATTATCGGGAGCCGTCGGCGACGGTCCAGGATAACTGGCTCGAATACGAAGACCCCTTGCTCGACAGCACCGCACCGGTGGTACCGGCGTGGTGGAAGACGGCCTTCAATGACCCCATCCTCGACCGGCTCGTGGAGACTGCCATGGCGGACAACCTCTCCTTGCGCTCGGCCGGGCTGCGGGTGCTGCAGGCGCGTCAACGGCTGGCCATCGCCATCGGCGCCCAGTATCCCCAACAGCAGCAGCTCACTGGCCAGGCGGGCATCGCGGGGGTCAGCAGCTCGTCGGCCTACGGGATCTACGACCTGGGATTCAACCTGTCCTGGGAGGCCGACGTCTGGGGTCGCTTCCAGCGTCAGATCGAATCGGCCACGGCCGCGCTGGATGCCAGCGTGGGCAGCTACGACGGGATCATGGTATCGCTGATCGCCGAGGTCGCGCAGACCTACCTGCTCATCCGCACCACCGAGCAGCGCCTCGCAGTGGCCGAACACAACCTCGCCCTTCAAAAGGAAAGTCTCAGGATTACCACCGCAAAGTACGAAGGCGGCGAGGTCAGTTCCCTGGACGTCGAACAGGCCCAGACCCTGTATTACAACACCCAGGCTTCCTTGGCATCGCTGGAGCTGTCGCTGCAGCAGTTCAAGAACTCGCTGGCCATCCTCTTGGGCCAGCCGCCGCATGACATGCGCGCCATGCTCGGCCCGGTGCAGCCGGTGCCGACCGTATCACCTGAGATTGCCGTGGGCATGCCCCAGAACCTGATCCGCCGGCGTCCCGACATCCGCACTGCCGAGCGTCAGCTGGCATCCCAGAGCGCCCAGATTGGTTTCGCGGTCAGCGACCTCTATCCGCAATTCTCCCTGGGCGGCTCCATCGGCACCAGCGTATCGACCAACGGCAGCCTGAACTTCAGCGACCTTTTTCGCCCCGAGACCATCGGCTACAGTCTCTTCGGCGCCTTTCAGTGGAACATCTTCCAATACGGTCGGCTGAAGAACAACATTCGGCTGCAGGACGCGATCTTTCAGCAGCTGCTGGAGGACTATCGCCAGACGGTGCTGCAGGCCCAGGGCGAGGTCGAGAACGCCATCGTCGCTTTTTTCAAATCTCAGCAACAGCTCGTTTCCTTGCAATCGGCAGCATCTGCCGCCCAGCGCGCCGTGGACGTGTCGACCGTGCAATACGAGGGGGGGGAGGTACCCTTCAACACGGTCATCACGACCCTGCAAGCCCTCGTCGCCCAGCAGGATCAGCTGGCCTCGATCCAGGGGACGGTGGTCACGAATCTCGTGGACCTGTACAAGTCGCTGGGCGGCGGTTGGGAGCTCCGGGTCAGCCATGATCCCCTCGACCTGATCGACCCGCAGACCCGGCAGGAGATGCTCGAACGCACCGGTTACTGGAACAAAACCTTTGAGGGCAGGTGATGGAATTTCCCATCTCAGCCCTTATGAAACGTCAATACCGGTATTTATAAAGCCGAACCTCCAACATCGAACATCCAACGTAGAACGCCGAATAGCGCAGCGAACAGGGGCACTAAGAAAAGGACAAATCATCATGTATGAAAACTTGGCGATTGTGGCAGCAATCGTTTTTCTCTACAGCATCGCCAGTGGTGGTCTCGAGCGCACACCCATCAACGGGGCGATCGTATATACCGCTGTAGGCCTGGCTTTCGGTTCACTCGGGATAGGCCTTTTGAGATTGGATGTGAGCGCAGAAGGACTGAACACCCTGGCCGAGCTGACCCTGGCACTGGTTCTGTTCACCGACGCCGCCAATGCGGATCTGGCAGTTCTCAAGAAAAGCTTCCACATCCCCCAGCGTCTGCTGTTGATCGGCCTGCCCCTGACGATCCTGCTCGGGTTCGGCGCCGGCGTCCTCCTGTTCGGTGAGTTGACGCTATTCGAGGTTGCCATCCTGGCGACCATGCTGGCCCCTACCGACGCTGCCCTGGGCAAAGCGGTGGTCACCAACGAATCCGTACCGGACAACATTCGACAAGGATTGAACGTGGAAAGCGGTCTCAACGACGGAATCTGCGTTCCCATCCTGTTCTTGTTTCTGGCGCTTGCCACGGGTTCGAATGCCGAGGGAAGTATCACGACGCTCGCGCTGACGCTTGTGGCTCAGCAGATCGGCATCGGTGTTGCCGTGGGCATCGGACTGACCGTACTGGGTGCCTGGCTGCTCAAGCTGTCTGCCGGGCGCGGATGGATCTCCGAGAGCTGGCGTCAGCTGCCTGTGGTGGCCTTGTCCCTGGCCTGTTTTGCCGTGGCCCAAAAGCTTGGGGGCAGTGGGTTTATCGCCTGCTTTTCCGGCGGTTTGCTGTTTGGTGGGATAGCCAAAAAACATAAAGAAGGCTTTCTGCTGGCTGCCGAAGGAACAGGTGATACCCTGGCCTTGATCACCTGGGTGATATTCGGAAGCGCCGTGGTCGGTCAGGCGATCGGGCATTTCAGTTGGCAGGTCGTGCTTTACGCTGTGCTCAGTCTATCCATTGTGCGCATCTTACCGGTGTTTCTTTCCCTTGCTGGAATGAAGCTGCGAACCGATGAAAAACTGTTCATGGGCTGGTTCGGCCCCCGGGGACTGGCCAGTATCGTCTTCGCCGTGATTGTTTTAGACGGCCATCTTCCCGGCGGCGGCACCATCACGATAACGGTGGTCTGTACCATCGTGTTGAGTATCGTTGGACATGGGCTCAGCGCAAATCCCCTGGTTGCCGCTCTGGTTGCCCGGTTGAAGCGATCTGAATGAATGCCGCTTATAGGAGGAAACGATCATGTTGTTGAACATCACCATCGCTTCGCTAATGATGATGGCTACCACTGCGGTTCATGCCGGTGGCATCAGCCTGATCATCTTCATAATTAAGTCACATAAACATCATTGGGCGACCTCAAACACGCTCATATGGCTCTCGCTCATACGGATGCAGCGTATCGGTGGCGTTGTTCTGCTGATGTTCCTTCTCTCACTTTTAGAAATGGCGGCCTGGGCCACCCTCTATCTTCATGTCGGTGCAGTTGACACGTTTGAGAAGGCACTTTATTTCTCCACCGTCACCTTTACCACGCTGGGCTACGGGGACATCCTGCTCGATGCCAACTGGCGATTGCTGGCTGCCTTTGAAGCTGTCAACGGAATCATCATTTTCGGGTTGTCAACGGCGGTGGTCGTCTCTGCTGTGCAGCGGATATATTTTTATGACCTTCCCAATGATCAACCCTAACGGACCCAGCGTCATCGATGTCGGTCCCGAATTCTGAATTTTAACCATCCCTTTTCATCGTCAACCAAGGAGGATATTTTGAAAATAATTGCCATCCAAGTATCCCGCATGATTGGTTTGGTTTTGGTTCTGACAGTGACGGGTTGCGCCAATTTTTCAAAGATCGACAAGCCGATATCGCAATGGGCACCGCACGGTGAAACGCAGATGGTGGGCGATCGCTCCACCGACCTGCTGGTTCTATTGGCTTTCTCGGGCGGGGGAACCCGTGCGGCCGCCTTTGCCTATGGGGTGCTCAAGACGCTTGCCGATACCGAGATGACCACCGAGAACGGTAGACGATCCTTGCTGCACGAGGTGGACGTGATTTCTTCGGTCTCCGGCGGCAGCTTCACCTCGGCCTATTACGGGCTGCGGGGAGACAAGATCTTCGAGGAGTTCGAAGAACGTTTTCTGCGTAAAAATATCGAGGGTGCCCTCATCAGGCAGGTGCTCAGCCCGCTCAACTGGATACCACAGATGAGCCCCAAGTTCGGTCGGGGCGATGTGGCCGCCGCGTACTACGACAAGCATATCTTTGACGGTGCCACATTTGCAGACCTCCAGCGGCCGGGAGCTCCGGTGGTGGTGATTAATTCCACCGACCTGGCCACCGGTATGCGGTTCCCCTTCGTCCAGAACTTCTTTGATTTGATTTGTGCCGATCTTGATCAACTCCCGCTGGCGCGGGGGGTGACCGCCTCGTCGGCCGTGCCGGTTCTCTTCACCCCGATCACCGTAAAAAGCTATGCCGGAACCTGCGGGTACGAACTGCCGGCCTGGGTGGCTGAGGCCGAGAAAGATCAGCAGGGCTCCTCACGCAAAGCCGAGGCACGCAGCCTGAAAACTTATGGACAGCACCAAGCGGCCCTGGCTCCATCTGGTGGATGGCGGCATTGCCGACAACCTTGGTTTGCGGTCGTTTTACAACCGGCTGAGCCTCCAAGGCGACCCACGCCAGGCATTTCGCGATCTCGGGCACCCGGACGTGCGTGATGTTCTGATCATCTCGGTCAATTCATTCGCCCACAAACAGGAGAAATGGCCGCTTAAGCGATCGGCCCCGGGGCTCGCGGAGACCATCGGCAGCATCAGCTAAGATCAGATCAACCGCTACAATTACGATACCCTCGATATCGTGCGCTACTCTTTCGATCACTGGACAAAACAGGCCTCTACCCCGCAGCGCCCGGTCCGCTTCGATTTTGTCGAAGTGAGCTTCAATGTGGTTCACGACGCTGACCAGCGCCAGGCCCTCAACGACATCGGCACGAATTTCGATCTCAAGGACGATGAGGTGGATTTACTCATTAAGGCTGCCGATGACGTGCTGCGTGGTTCATCCGAATTCCAGGCATTTCTAAAACACGTTGATGGACGGATCAAACAACCCTGAAGGCTTCTGCCTCATAATTTTACGAAGACCTGCAGGTTTCGTTGAGTGAATCTGAATTCGGTGTGATCACGGCACATTGAAAAACGTTATCTAATCTAAACACTGGAACCATCATTACCCAAAGGATCAGAATCACAATATGGAGATGCTGTCATGCCGGCACAGGTTCTTGCTACATGGTATCAGGATCCATGCTAATCTTGAAATCCCAAAAACATCGGATCTACATAACAAAATAAAAGAGGGGGAACGACAACCGTCGTCACCAATTTCAATCCAACCCATTCGCGTGGCCCCGTGTATCCCTGGGAATTGGATGCAACGTATCCGTCGTAAATCGGAACGATCGGTTTCATGAAGGCTGCTGCGTAAATGGCCTTCAAGCAATGCTACTGAAAAGCGCCGGGATCATAGCCTAATTGAATTGGGATGTGACATAACATGCGTTTCCTGTGGAGGCTTGTTATGTTTATTTTGTGAGGAGATTTATAAAAAATTTTCTTATATTTTGAGTTTTCCTTAACACAATATGGCCCTGTTCAAGATAGATCACAAGAACTGAATCTATCTGGCTATATGCTTTTGCCAGATTACTTGACATAGATCCAACACTAAGAAATCATTGAAGATATAAAGATAGATTTTGATAATCTGAATGGATTTTTGTTTGGTGAGCCTATTTATGATTTGGATCTCAGCGATCCACCCGTTCCTTTAACTCCTTTCCGACCTTAAAGAACGGCAGCTTCTTCGGTCTGATCTTGACCCGTTGCCCAGTTTTAGGGTTCCGCCCGGTATAGCTCCGGTAATCCTTAACAAAAAAGGAGCACAATCCCCGGATTTCCACCCGATCACCTTTTGCCAGCGCCTCTGCCATCCCATTAAAAAAGATGTCAACAACAGCGGCAGCTTCGGGTTTGGTCAGGTCGGTGGTGTCTTTCAATGCCTGGATCAGCTCAAGCTTGTTCATTTGTTGGGCGCTCCTGATTGTAGGTCTACGTGGGAAATGGAAAGTGAGGATCGTGGGCAAGATAGGCCTTGTGGAGGAATTATGTCAAGAAATTGAATTGAATATGCCCTCTGTCGTATGAGATTTCGGGTCTTACATCGACGATTACAAACATAGGATCTTTGCTATCTATGACCTAAAGTGAGCGATTTAGCTATCGAACAGTTACATCTACCAAAAAAAACCGGAAGTAAAAGTAGCAGCAGACCAGTTGACGACCGTCGCTCTCAAAAATTCATGCAGTCGCTCATGAAATTCTGGTTATTCGGGCAAATTTTACTGCGATTAGTTTCTGCAACCGAGGGTTCAATCCCTTTTGAGGTTCCGGCCGTTTGGGGGACAGGGCGGTCATCGTGAAGTCACATTCATTGGGATTTCCATCTATCATCTGACCGATTGACCGTATCTGTGTAGAAGGCCTATCCTGTGTGATATCTTCCTGTATCGATTGATTTTTGTTCGTGACGTGTTCTTCTCATTCGAGTTTCTTTGGGATGTGCCAATGAACTACGTAGGTTGACAAATAGAAATTTTAGGTCTTATACTCAAAATAGTATCGTTCCTTTTCCCCCGCCTTCTGAAGAACCAAAGTAGATACGCTGAAATTGAAGTTGTAACCACATCCTTAAAATATCAGAATTTTACCTATTTCTGAACTTCATTGGTCAATAGGTACCAGCCATGAAGACATATTCGGAATGTGAACCATTAAAATTGCCTGGAGTAGCCCCTTAAATGGCATTTGTGCTGTTTCGGGGGCTTTTTGTTTATTCATTGGCAAAAAAATTGCTATTAATTTTAACTTCCAAGTCAAAGAAACTTATTATAAATCAGAAGCTTAGAAATGAAAGGATCACATACCATGGGAAAATTTCTTGTTCTCTGGGAAGTTGATCAAACCAAAATACCGATTGATCCAAAAGAGCGAGGAGACGGTTGGAGCCTATTGATGGCCATGGTGGGGCAAGACCTCGAAAAAGGAATAGTGAAGGACTGGGGGTCGTTTTCTGGTGAATCAAAAGGCTATTCTATATATGAGGCCACAACAATTGAACTAATGAAATCGTTACAGCAGTATGTGCCTTTTTGCATTTTCAAAGTTCATCCCATCTCTACTGTAGTCGATGTGAACGAAATGATAAGTTCACTGACGGGTTAATCAAAGAATTATTCGCATACATAAAACTTTGGACACCAATTATGGGGAAAGGGGGCAATAATGCTTTGGGCTTCTTATGGAAGGATATCGCAGGATGGAGTTAAAGGTATGCTTGGTAACCCCACAAACCGTGCTGAAGCGGTTGGCAAACTGCTGGAAGCATACGGCGGCAAACTGATCAGTTATCATATGCTGATGAATGGTGACATCGATTTTTTCATCATTTCCGAAATTCCAGATGATAAAATCACTGATGTCGCATTTGTTAACGCCATGCTGGTTAGGGGTTATGGGGCCATTGAAAATATTACAACGGTTCCAGCAATACGTGCTGAAGATGCAATGCCTCATATGCGAAAAGCCGGTGAGATGGCATCTGCAATGGTATATCAGTCTCCCGCAAAATAAATAGATCTGTTGTAATTTGGTCAGAAAATACCTCGTATTTCATTAGACCTCCTCCAAGGGCAGATCCCGTCCAAATCTGCCCTTTTTTCTTCTAAAAATGACTTGAATTTTTCTATTGAATGGATACTGTATCGAGAATTGGTGCTGATACTGGACACTTAACGCCTGCCCCACTGACGCTGCCGCTGAGACTGGGGGTGTCCAAGACGGTGAAACTCGGAACCTGGAATTATCAACCGAAAAGGAGGATTGTCCTGGGAAAAGCGTTCACCATTGCATACCATTTAATCAAAAACTTTTTCCAAAAAATCTAATGGAGGTAAACACAATGAAACATGTTCTTCTAAAACTCGTGGTATTTCTGACAATGCTAGTTTTGCCTGCCTATGCCGTCTTGGCTTCCCAGTCAATTATGGAAGGTGCTGTGACTGCAGAGGATGCGGCGATTGCTGTCGTGACCGTAGTGGGTGTTGACAAAGCGACGCGCACGCTCACCCTAAAAGGTGAGGATGAAGAAAAATGGACGTTTATTGCCAGTCCCGACGTACGAAATTTCGATCAGATCAAGCGCGGCGACCGGGTAATCATAGAATACTTTGAAGGGATGGCGCTCGCCTTGGGACCCAAAGGGTCCGGTGTCAGGGCGAGAGTGGACAAGCTGGAGGTTGAAAGGGCCAAATCCGGTGAGAAGCCGGCGGGCAAGATCACGAAAACTGTCGAGGCGCTGGGGTTGGTCGCTGCTGTCAACCCAAAAGAACGCCTGGTGGCGTTGCAAGGGGCCGAAAAGACTGTTATGCTAAAAGTTGCCGATGACGTGGATCTGTCGCAGGTCAAGGTCGGCCAGGAGGTTGAGATCGTCTATGTTCAATCATTAGCCGTTTCGGTGGAGCCGGCGCCCAAGGTGTCGGGAACCGTATCGATCGAAAGTAAATCCATTGCGATCGGGATAGGCGTCCAGTGGGGCCACGGCACCCTGACCATGGATGACGGCTCGACGCACAAGTTCAAGGTCGACGGTTTATCGCTGCTGGATCTTGGTATTTCAAAGATCGAGGCATCAGGAGAGGTCTTCCATCTTGTGGAGGCCAAGGACCTGGCCGGCAACTACATTTCCGGAGAGGCAGGCGCTGCTTTGATTGGCGGCGGCTCAGCAATTGCGATGAAGAACGAGAATGGTGTTGTGATCCAGCTCAAATCCACGCAGAAAGGCGTCAAGCTAACACTTGCCGCCCAGGGTTTGAAGTTAACCATGGTTGAATAGCCTTAAGGAATTACCCCATCGCCGCATAAAAAATGCCAAAAATATCGTTACGATATGAATTAATCAATGATTTCCGGTTAAGTTTATGCAGCGGTGGGGATCACCCTTGCCCTACCTACAGAAAGACCATCGAAGATAGTCTTATTTCCCGTTGATCCAGCCAGGTCATACAAACCGGATTAAAACGGTTCAGCGGCGACCCCTGACGGAGGATTGGATGCAAAATAAAACACATCGATTTTCAATCGTATTTTTCACATTGCTTTTTTTTACAGGCACGGCCCTGGCATCTGACTTGATGATCTATCCCAACAAGGGGCAGAGCCAGAAAAAACAGGATCAGGATCAATCCGCGTGCTACAGCTGGGCCAAGAATAAGAGCGGCTTCGATCCCATGGCAGCACCCACGGCAACGACGCCACCGCCGGCAGGCGATGGCGCCAATCCGGTCAGAGGGGCTGCCCGCGGCGCCTTGGCCGGCGTGGCTATCGGTGCCATAGCGGGGGATGCCGGAAAAGGTGCCGCTATCGGTGCCGCCTCAGGCGCGCTGCTCGGTGGTGCCAGGAGGCGAAACCAGTATGCGCAGCAGCAGCAGTGGGCCGATCAACAGGCGACCAACTATGCAAACAACCGCGCCAATTACAACCGGGCCTTTGGCGCCTGCATGGAAGGCCGCGGCTACACGGTGAAATAGGTACCGCCCTATTAATCACAAACCAATACGAGGAATCGATATCATGAGTAAAACACTAAAGTTTGTGTTGGCCATATGCATCTGTATGACACCGATGCCGCTTGCGGCCGCGCCGTTCGACGGATCCGTACCGCTGCTTTGCGCAGTTGTTCAGATTACCGAGTGTGAAGACGATGGGAAATGCCATCCGGTGACAACCGAGATGGCTCAAATCCCGCGGTTTCTTAAAATCAACGTTGAAAAGAAGATGATCTCAGCCACCGAAGAAAGTGGCGTCACGGATGTCAGCGTAATTAAAAACGTCGAACACAGCGATGGCCGATTGATCCTGCAGGGCGCCGAAAATGGTCGCGGCTGGACCCTCGTCATTTCCGAAAGTACCGCCGAGATGTCGGCGACAGTATCCGGTGACAAGGTTGGATTCGTCGTATTCGGAGCCTGCACAATAGACTAAGGGCTCGCAAATAAATTTAAATTGAACCGGGATGTGGATAAACTGATGAAAAAGGATATCCAAACACTAGCGGATGCGACGAGCACACCGCTGGCATCCATCTTTGGCAGCGGGTTCCTTGTCATCGTACCCATCCTTGCCGGGGCTGTGGGCCTGTACTCGGTGGTGGCCATGGCAGGGGTTTGCGCCCTCGCCTATGCGGTCGGCAGTGTGATTCGCTACAACATCAGGCATGCCGAAGGGTCGCGGCAAGAAATAATCAAAAATGAAAAGAGGGCACCATGAAGCGACCTGATACCAAGGTATCCCACGTGATTTTTTTGATCCTTGTCCTGGCAGTAACAGGCTGTGCCAATTTTTCGGCGATCGACAAACCTATATCTAAAGTGACCCCGGAATTTAATAAGCAGATTGATGGTGGACGCTCCTCCGAACTGCTCGTGCTGGTGGGCTTCTCCGGAGGGGGAACCCGCGCGGCCGCTTTAGCCTACGGCGTGCTCAAGACGCTTGCCGATACAGAAGTAACGACCGAAAAGGGCCGACGATCCTTGCTGCATGAGGTGGACGTGATTTCCTCGGTTTCCGGCGGCAGCTTCACATCGGCTTATTACGGGCTGCGGGGCGACAAGATCTTCGAAGAGTTCGAAGATCGTTTCCTGCGCAAAAACGTCGAGGGCGCCCTGATCAGGCAGGTGCTCAGCCCGGTCAACTGGATACCGCAGATGAGCAGCATTTACGGCCGGGGCGATGTGGCGGCCGAGTACTACGACAAGCATATCTTTAACGGCGCGACGTTTGCCGACCTAAAGCGGCCGGGAGCCCCGGTCGTGATGATCAACGCCACCGATCTGGCCACCGGAATGCGTATCTCTTTCACGCCGGGGTTCTTTGATATCTTTTGCGCCGATCTCGACCAATACCCGTTGTCGCGAGCGGTCACCGCCTCCTCGGCCGTCCCGGTTCTCTTCACCCCCATCACCGTCAAGAGCTATGCCGGGACCTGTGGATTCGAGTTGCCGGCCTGGGTGGATGAAGCGGCAAAGGATGAAAGAGGCTCCACACGCAAAGCCGAGGCCCGCGGTCTGAGGGAATATATGGATCACGACAAACGGCCGTGGCTCCATCTGGTGGACGGCGGCATTGCCGACAACCTGGGTCTGCGGGCGTTTTATACCACGTTCAGTCTCGAGGGAGACCCAGGGCAGGCGTTTCGCGACCTCGGTCACCCAGACGTGCGTCACGTTCTTATCATCTCGGTCAATTCGTTTGCGCACAAGAAGGAGAAATGGATATTTAAGCGGGTAGCCCCGGGTCTCGCGGAGACGATCGGCGCAATCAGCTCGGATCAGATCAGCCGCTACAATTACGATACCCTCGATATCGTGCGCTACTCTTTCGATCACTGGACAAAACAGGCCTCTACCCCGCAGCGCCCGGTCAGCTTCGATTTTGTCGAGGTGAGCTTCAATGTGGTTCACGACGCTGACCAGCGCCAGGCGCTCAACGACATCGGCACGAACTTCGATCTCAAGGACGATGAGGTGGATTTGCTCATTAAGGCTGCCGATGACGTGCTGCGTGGTTCATCCGAATTCCAGGCATTTCTAAAGCGCACCAATGGACGGGTCAAACAACGCTGAATGATTCTGCCTCATAAATTGACGAGGGCCAGCAGGTTTCGTTGAGTGAGTTTGAATCCGGAGTGAACACGGCACATTGAAAAACGTTGTCTGATCTAAACACTGGAACCAGCATTACCCAAAGGATCAGAATCGCAATATCGGAGATGCTGTCATGACGGCACAGGTTCTTGCTACATGGTATCAGGATCCATACTAGTCTTGAAGTCCCAAAAACATCGGATCTACATAATAGAACAAAAGAGGTGGAACGACAACTGTCGTCACCAATTTCAATCCAACCCAGTTGCGTGGCCACGTGTATCCCGGGATTTGGATGCAACGTATCCGTCGTAAATCGGAACGATCGGTTTCATGAAGGCTGCTGCATAAATGGCCTTTATGCAATGCTACTGAAAAACGCCGGGATCATATCCTAATTGAATCGGGATGTGACACAATATGGCCCTGTGCAGGATAGATCACAAGAACTGAATCTATCTGGCTATATGCTTTTGACAGATTACTTGCCATAGATCCAACACTAAGAAATCATTGAAGATATAAAGATAGATTTTGATAATCTGAATGGATTTTTGTTTGGTGAGCCTATTTATGATTTGGATCTCAGCGATCCACCCGTTCCTTTAACTCCTTTCCGACCTTAAAGAACGGCAGCTTCTTGGGTCTGATCTTGACCCGTTGCCCAGTTTTAGGGTTCCGCCCGGTATAGCTCCGGTAATCCTTAACAAAAAAGGAGCACAATCCCCGGATTTCCACCCGATCACCTTTTGCCAGCGCCTCTGCCATCCCATTAAAAAAGATGTCAACAACAGCGGCAGCTTCGGGTTTGGTCAGGTCGGTGGTGTCTTTCAATGCCTGGATCAGCTCAAGCTTGTTCATTTGTTGGGCGCTCCTGATTGTAGGTCTACGTGGGAAATGGAAAGTGAGGATCGTGGGCAAGATAGGCCTTGTGGAGGAATTATGTCAAGAAATTGATTGGTTATAATCGAATTAATAAACATTTCGAGCCACATCCAAGGCGCTGGGAAGCTATTCACAAGTCGATTTCAATGGGGTGCCGACTAAGAGACGAAAAATTGCCAATCTTGAGGAAGATGGCGGGTGTGGGTGTGAATGGTTTATGTTGAAAGATTTCCTGATTGACTGAGTCTGAAAGCGGATTAAGACTTCACTTGACAGTATGGTATCATTTTTCAAAAGCCATGCCCACCGTTGATGAGTTGGAGAAATCAACGCAATCCAAGGGATTCCTTCAACAGACACCTACTTGACAAATATCAGGATGTTCTAATTTTAACTAAGTACCACTTCGTAGTATAAAAACCCATCCGTAAGGAGGTCGCCATGCCTTTTGTTAATATAAAGATAATTGAAGGTGTTTTTAGCCAAGAACAAAAAAAAGAAATGATTGAAAAAGTAACAGATACAATGGTTTCGATTGAAGGTGAAAATATGCGTCCGGTAACTTGGGTTGTTCTTGAAGAAGTCAAAAGCGGTGATTGGGGAATCGCTGGAAAAGGTTACACAACTGAAGAAGTTAAGGCGCTTGCAGCTGGCAGTTAGCGAAAATCCATCGCGATCCTCTTTTGATTTATTGACAAGGTCCTATCGCGATCGGGGATCTTGTCACTTTTTTTTGGGGGGGCGATATAGTGATTAGTTGGAGAGACATCAGAACTATGATTATTATCTTTTTCATAAACATTAAGAATTGACTCCAAATTTTTTATGCGGAAGAGCAATAGATGATGGACCTCAATTCATTCATCCAAATGTTAGAATCGTTTTAGCGAACGACCAACCTTATGAAATTATATCTTAAAAACCCTCATAATAATAATTTATGCTATTTGTTAAGTTCAGCTCTAACGGATACACCTAATGTTTCTAATGTATAGGGCTTTTTTATATATTTGCCTACCCCCAATCTCTGAGCTTCTTTTACCCGAGCTGTTTCTGAATAACCACTTGCGATGATTGCCTTTTGTTTTGGATATAGTTTGATAACTTTATTGTACGTCTCAAGTCCGTCCATTCCTGGCTCCATAATCATATCTAATATCAAAATATCCGCTTTGTTCTGAGACAGGAATCTTAATGATTCTTCACCACTTGAAGCTACTGAAACTGAATAACCCAATTTTTCCAACATTGATGCAGCAATGTCTCTCTGTTCTTCAACATCATCTATAATAAGTATCTTTTCATTTCCCATATATTTTTCTATTGGAACTGCATTTTCTTTCTTAGGGAGTTTTTGTCTGGTAATGGGAATGTATAAAGAAAAGGTCGTTCCGGCACCAGGCTTGGTTTTAACATCGATAAAACCATGAAGGTCTTTTACAGTTCCCCAGACCACTGCCATACCTAATCCTGTTCCGCTTCTGCCCATTCTTTTTTTTGTATAGAACGGTTCGAAAATCTTATGTAAATCTTCAGTTGAAATTCCTAAACCAGAATCTTTTATAGTCAATAAAACATATTCACCTTCCGGTATTTTTTCATATCCATCTATTGGGTTATCAATGTAAATATTTTTAGTCTCAATCGTAATTATACCCCCATCAGTTATTGCTTCCGCTCCGTTGGAGATAAGGTTCATAACCGTTTTCGAAAGGTGAACGGAAGAACCAATGATATTTAATAATTCAGGTTGTAACTCTAAACAAAACAATACATTGGGATGATATTTCTTTATATTGATACATTCCGGAGACTCCATGAAACTTCTAATAGTATCATTTAAATTGACAACCTCATTGATTGGGACCCCCCTTCTTGCAAGGGTTAGTAGATCTTGAACTATAGCAGCTGCTTTTTTCCCAGATTTATGGATTGTCTTTATTGGGCCTCTGATCGGACTTTCAGCAGGTAGATCCATCAATAGTAATTCCGGATAACTGACAAGGCCTGACAAGATGTTATTCAGGTCGTGCGCGACCCCACCGGCAAGCGTGCCAGCTGCCTCCATTTTTTGTGCCTGAGCAAGTTGGTTTTCCAATCGTTTAGGTATGGTGATATCACGCACAAATTCTACAGCTCCAGTTATGTCTCCAGTCCCCTTATCTCTTATTGGGAAACTAGACACTTCAAGCCATTCTACCGGTGATTCAGCTATGCCTTGAACAATTTCTTTTTCAGGGCTGCCTGATTCGATGCAGCGGACCGTTGGGCAAGGCTCGCACGGATAATATTTATCATGATAGCAAACATGGCATTTTTTCCCAGTAAAGGGTAAGTTTTTTTGATGCCACTGTTTCATCACGGAGTTTGTATGCCGAATAGTAAGATCAGGGTCGAGAACACTGATACCATCTTGTATGCTTTCAATAACATCATCTAAGAAACTTTCACTGTTTCTTAGTGCTTTTTCAATTTCCTTTCTGTCATTAATTTCTGATACTAAATTTTTTTGAACTTTTTCCCGCACCGTTTCAGTTACAAAGGCTATACAAAGTATAGTCGTGTATACTGCAATAACACGAATAATTATGCTTATATTGTATGATTGGAATGAATTTAAGACCGCACCTAAAATGAAAAAATTACAGGCCATGAATAAGAATATAATTGAAAAATATGATCCCAATTTTTTTCCAAGCAGATATAGAACAATAATTGGATAAGTTAGAATCCATAAATAAGCCGTCCTCTCGATGCCTCCATTGGCTATGAGAAAAAGATAAAATAAACCTGTTGCTATTGTCCCAATTAATCCTACAAATTCAAAGCACTTTTTTTTTCTAAGAATATATAATAAACAAACTAAGAACGAGATTAAGGCTATATCAAAAATAGCCACAATATTGTTATTCTGTATAAAGCAGATAATTGATAAAAGTCCGAGAGAGATGCTACCAAGAATGGCAATAATATTTAATAGAATAAATTTTCGAAGAATATTAAGATCATAATCGAGTGGAAGACCACTTGATATTATGTTCCATAGCCAATATTTTATTCTTTTATTTAGTAAATGCATTTTGACCGTTTGTTAACAGCAAACAAAAGATTAGTATTACCCAATCAAGCGATTGTCGAGCTTGCCGCAGATTCAAGGCAGATGTCGTCGCGCTATAGTGGACTATGCGCGGCGATATCTAACGCCGAAGATGGGGCGAGATCGGTAAACCCAATGGGTTTCACCTTTTGAATGCAACCATCGAAGGTTCCCAACCGTGACTGTTACCAATCGATCTTCTTCGAAAAAGGTGAATCGCTCAGCTTGGGTTTTAAAAACCGGATGTCTTTTAGCCCTGAAAAAACTCCTGAAAAATCAGGTTCCTGTACATGGAAAGTTTTGCTTTTTATAGGCTACCGTTCTTATCGGCATTTTTTTATTAATTCTTGAGGATAAGGAAGGTTACATATATTGAGATCACCCTACCAATCCGAAATTATGGTAATCTACCTGATATGTTATGGAGATTCCCACGATACCACCTGGGTTCCCATTTTGGAAAGATTAAGTCCGTTGTGATTATTTTTCGGAATCGCAGGGAAATGTCGAGTCTGATATCTACTTGATCGTTGGATTTATCGGTAACGTGGAATTGAACCGCCGCGCTCCATGGTCTGCGCCTGGTTCAAAAGGAACCCAAGCGGTCGGCACGAATGGCTTGTCCGCCTTTGCTATTCGAGGTCGATTCTACGAATGGATTCGTACAACCAGTCGCGTTTCTCCCGGAGACTTTCCTTCTTCGCCTTGTCCCTTGTTGCGTCTAACTGACTGTCAACACCCTTGAGTGCTTGCACCAGCCATCCACGAATCATCACGTAGTAACGCGAATCCGTACCATACTTCGTGATCGTTTTCATCGCCGCTGCCTTATCTGGTGACTCAAGAGCTTCAGAAATTGACTTCACCATCACCCCTATCTGGTACTCTTCAGATCCCTTTATAGTCTTGGTTACTTCACCAGCAATGACGGGCAAGGCAAACACTATTAATGTAAAGTACAGGATGGCTTTTTTCATAACTATTATGGCGAACTTAATTATTCATTAGCTGCGAATAAAATGCAGGCGTTGTTTACGGAGGAGGGCGAGATTAAAGATATATTGAGACTAATCACTAAAGTGGCACCCTGTCAAAACCTGAGCTTTCCAGGACAAACCTGCCAATATCCGTGCTATCAAGGATGCAATGACAGTGACCCATGTCACAGCATCCGTTGTGGATTAGATCATCGTGAACGGGCTCATAATGGTTCTGAGAGGTAAGTGTGATCATACCAGACAAATACCTCGCCACCAGAGCAAGTGCCCTTTACCGCAAACCTTTAGTCTGTATATTGCTAATCGGTATAATGTGCTAAGTTTAAGACTATCCTATCACGGACGAACCCGAAAGGGCAAAGCTGAAGAGGTATTACGGCAATAACGATCACTCCAATGACAGCGATCCGTAAGGCAAAGTCATAAATCTCCAGGAGGAATATAAAAAATGGGGTTAATAGAAATTATAGACAATGAACGCGAAGGGCATCGGCAAATGGTATTGGACCGTGCTGCAGATATAATCAGTTGTGGAAAAAAAGTGCCTGCAAAAGAGTTAGGAGCACTTATCCGAGATGTTCCTAAAGGTGTCTCAATTCCAAAGCCTGTTCTCAATCATATCGCGGATCGTCTTGAAGGAAAAATAGGCAAAGGACGTCCAGTTTCCCTTTATCAATCAGTGGATAAAATGTTCCGCAATTCCGGTGTTCGCAAAGAATTAAAGATCCTAAGAGACAAACATGGAAACACCAAAGCCATGAATATATTGAGCGATAAATATTGTTGTTCTGTTGAAAACATCCGCCAGATTTTGAAATCTATAGAATCGTAGCCTTTAATTGTCATAACCTATACTTGAACTGACAAGACTGAAAATCGAGGCGAAACTATGTTTGACAATATGGTATCACAACCTTTCAGATGCCATCATTACCGTTGATGAGTTGGAGGGATCAGGAAAAAAACTACATTAAATTGTGCCTGTGATAACAGATTGAAAGCCAACTGATCTACAAATCATCAAACCTCTATATGTTGGTGCGCCACGAGGGCGTAAGATACCAGCGGGTGCAAGTCCCGCCCGGGAAATTGTCGGTTCATCCCGGTAGCTACCCAGACAGTGGGTTGGAGTGATCCACCTGCTGAAGCTCTGGGGACAGATGTAAGTCTTTAGGACTGCAGCAACCTGGCAGGCCGTAACGCGAGTGAACCCTGAGAAGGCCCCGAAAGGACAGTCGTGGATGCCGACCCGCCCAATATTCGGGGAGGGCCGCAGTGGAACAGGGCCGTAACCGATCCACCTGTTCCGGTCCACCGGGGTAATGGGGACAGCATGTCAGGAAGGTATCTTGGGTAACGTGTGAGACCCGTCCCGGATGCGGTAGCTCCGCATGTCCGGTTTGATGAGCGGGGATGGGAAACGGGGCTACATGCTACCGCGCCCATCCTCGACTCTACTGGTCGGCCAACAGTTTACCGGAGCGGTCTTCAATAGACATAATGTTTGAAAGGCCTGCCCCTTGAGAAGATCTTCCCAGGAAATGCCGACACCGAGATCCACCACGGCGAAACCAAAAGCCAGTGAGGGTGAACGACCATAGCCATATCGGAGCTGGCCTTCATCGTCTTGCTGAGCGTTCGGTCCGTAATATAGAAAAGCCTTACCTCAGTGCGCTTCAGATCCTCATGCAGGTCACTGTATGCATCCTGCTTCGCGTTGAGATACACATTGGGTGTAGGCATCTTCAGATGCGGACCACTGCATCCCCAAAACATCACCACACCTAAACCGGAGGGACAAACGGCAAGGTCAAGGTGCTGCTTTGTATTTACCGATGGATGATCTCCTTTCCATTCTCATCAACATAAGATGTGTAGTGGATGCCATCCTTTTGCCGGATCATGCCCCGGACATATTTTCCTTGATCATCAAAGATCGCAAAGCCGGAATTGCCTTCCTGAAAACCGATGCCGACACGTTCGATTTCATTGCTATCCATGACGGAAAAGCCATACCCGGTTTTACTGCCCCCAATACCGATAACTTTTTTACCCTTGCTATCGGTAATGGCAATGCTGGGGATTTCCTGTTCCATCCCCCAGCCAATTCGGGGCATGCCGCTGCTATCTGCGACCAGAAAACCGCTTCCTTTTTGATCTTTTGAAACGCCAAGGCTGACGACCCTTTTACCGCTATTATTGAAAACCTCAAGACCGGTGCCGTCATTTGTCGTTCCAATAAAAACCAGTTTTTCCCCGGCACTGTTGACAAGGGTAATCTCTTCCGCGGTAATGTTTCTGAAATGCCCGTTTTCCAAGGCTGCTTTATTGCCCAATAGAAAGACGGTCAGAAGCAGCAGACACAACAGCGCGGTAACCTTTTTAATACGACGGTTTTGTTTTTGAACGTTATCCAGCCTTTGATTCAATTTTTCGATTTCATGTTGGAATGATTTCATTTTGCCACCTTCTTTTGTATAAATTCGATTCGGTATGGTTTCTATTCAACTATTGGGTTTACTGCGATTGCTTATTCTTATCAATCGCATCATTGAGCAATGCACCACCCAGGGCGCCGACACCTGCCCCGATCAGGGTGCCTGCCGTGTTGCCCCCGATGATCTGGCCGGCAATTGCACCAACAGCAGCCCCCCCCACAGCACCTTTTTGTGTGGGTGTCATACTGGCGCAGGCACTGAAAAATACAATGCTTGAAATGAGAATACACAGTGTAAAAGTTCTTTTTCTTTCCATGAAAATACCTCCTTTGTTATGAAGTGGTTTTATTGCATACAAGTGGTTCCCCTTATAGGCTGTCTCCAGCAAGGGCAAGGGTTACGTGGACCATCCCATCAATGTTTTTTTGGGTCATCGGCAGCCCTTGGCGTTTAGAAACAGCAAGCATGGCCTTGTTTTGAGGCAGCACTTCCGCTTCGAATGCGGATACGCCTTTCGATCGGGCGATGTCTGCCAGATGACCGAACAGACGGCTGGCCAGGCCATGCCGCTGATAGTCCTCTTCGATGGTAAAGGCGACCTCGGCCACAGGCGCTGTATCAGGTGCCGCGGTCAACAGGATATAACGGCCCCCCGATGATGATTTCTTTGCCCACTATAATCGTCGTAATCACGAGTGTGACTTCCTTTTCAAAATCCACTTCCGTGGCCTTTTTCAGCTCTTCATCGGTGACGTGGTCTTTAAAACCGAAATATCGCGTGTAGCGAGATTCCCTTTCGAGGTCGTAAAAAGCATCACGCATCATCTGTTTGTCTTCGGGGCGGACCGCACGGATCGTTATGGCCGTGCCATTCTTCTAACACATCCGATTTTTGTTAATTTTTGACGTCGATCATGCAGTCGCCTCCTGGGTTTTGAATAATTAGAGTAATTACGAATCAATCAATTGCCACTGTTTTTTAGGATTTTCCCGAATGTTCCTTTATGGCAAGCCATTTTTCCAGCGGATTGGCCGACAACCCGTGAGCGATGAGACTAAAAAAACACCGTGCATACCACAACGATAGTTATAAAGCGCCCGCCCGGCAGGTCTGCGTTGAGTAAGATGAACCCAAACACGATACTCGCGAGTCCGCGGGGGCCGAACCAGCCTAAAAACAGCCGGCTCGAAATACTTTCACCGCTGCCCGTCAGGGAGAGAAAGATCGGAATCACACGAATGACCGTGAGACTCAGTACGGCGTATAAAACCATTTGCCATGTGAAAAGTTCGGATTGTTGACCGATAACCGCGACACCGAACGTGAACCAGGCTAACATGGCTAGGACTTCGCCATCCACCCCCCGAGATAACCATGAAATGTTTCGGCTTCACCCGTTGTTGTCCATATAGGTGTTCATCCAGACAGATTGATAGACAATAAAGAGACAAACGCGCGCGCATGCGCGTAGGGCAGCGACTATTTTTTCCCTTGAAAAAAGGAACCCCATATGGCTCTTGCCTTAGATGCGGTCCGGGAAGGAATCCATGATGGTGATGGGGCCCTATCCGTTCCAGGTTCGAAAGCCTCCGGTATCCACGTGAACGAAATCGTAGCGGGGATAGTAACCGACACCGCCCAGTTTTAAATCCAGGCAGGCTTCGCGCAATTGGCGCGTATCGCATCCGGGCAGGCGAATGTCGATGGCGCGTCCCAGGATGTGATAGCTGGATTTGGCCACGCCGGACCTTTGTTTACGCAGTCGGTCATTGGTTCGGGGGGAACGGTAACCGGAAAGGATGTGAAAGGGAGCACTGCATCCCAATTGACGGTTTACGGAATTGAGCAGGTCCATCAACTGGGGATCCATGACTTCGATGTCGCCGGTGTAGTGGTCCCTTAATATGTGATTGATACGGCCCATGGCATCGGGGCAATAGGTGCCGTTTTTGAAGTAACAGGTGATGAGCGCTTCCCCGGTGTGTGTGTTGTAAAAGGAGAGCGTGCGACGGGAGTTATCTGGTGAAAGGGCGGACCACCCTGCCGACGGTAGCAGGCAGGTGGACAAAAAACCGGTACCGATTTTAATGAAATCACGTCGACCGCAGTGGCTCATGGGGCACTCTCCATCTGGATTAGTCGGGTATACAGTGTAGCAGAATCTCTTTCAAGGCGGTTGTAAGCCATTACTGATGGCTAATTGCCACTAAACGGACAAGCCAGAGCCCTCTGGTACGTCATGGCTATCCTACGAAAGCTACCCCCCTACCGATACGTGTGCTTTCTGGCCACTGTCTTGATCTAAGGCCAATATTAAGCATCGATACATCTTGTGGTCAGACAACATTTCGGGTAGGTGGTGATAACACACCAGTCCATGAATATATCTGATAAATCGGTCCCGTGGTGATTAATTGAGATAATGATGTGTCAGACCAATTTGCAGATACCATCATTCTTGGCTGTCAGGTCATGCTATTCAAACGATGTATTAGGGTCAAGCGAGCCCTAATCTTTTGGCACCTCAATCTGACTTCAGACTTCGTACATCAGTCTGCTGACTTCTGCTTCGGCTGAATGATGACGGCCGATGCCCGCTCATCGGTCAGGTAGGCGGCTGCCAGCGAGGCCAGATCGTCGACGGTCACCGAGGCATAATCTTCCTGAAAGCTTCTTGCCCATTCGAATTGCTGAGCGTGCCGCTCCGATCCGGTCATCACGCTGTTGAGCCAATAGCCGTTGGTCTGCCGCAGCTCTTTGATCGATGTGAGAATAGGGTCGACTGCCCGCGCCAGTTCATCGGCCGCAATTCGATTTTGGGCCAGATCGCCGGCAATGGTTTTGACTTCCCTCAGCACGGTGTCGGTCTGATCCGGGGCCACATTGACATACGCTTGAAATACACCGTAGCCTTTATAAGCGCGGCTGGCTCGGTTAAATGCATACGGAGAATAGGACGCACCTAGTTTTTCCCGTATGCGCTGCCTGAGGCGCTCGGAGAAGACATCGGCAAGAACAGACAGCCGACGGGTCCGGCTGATGTCCCAGAAGTCTCCCGTCTGCCAAGCAGCAACGACCATGGCCTTTGGAATCTGAGTGTCCACATCGATGCGGTCGACGGTTCCCGCGGGCAGATGGGGCAAATCGATTCTGGGATTTTCCGCCTTGGGGCTTCGATCGGACAATGATCCCAAATAGCGCCGGGCCAGTTCGATGACTTCATTTTCATCAACGTCGCCGACAACGGACAGTTCCAATGGGGCGCCGGCCAATTGAGGTGCGATCCAATTCCGGATGTCATCCAATCGAATGGCCTGGATTTTCTCAAACGGCGGCATGCCGAAACGGCTGTCTCCCCCGGCCAAAAAACGCAGCCCCTTGATTCTCATCATTCCTTCGATGGATCGGGAGAATGACTGATAATCCTGACTCAACCGTTCGCGGGCCAGTGTCAAGGCGTCATCACGGAAACCGGGATCCATCATGTGAGCATAGATCAACTGAAAAAGCAGCGGCACTTCGGCGGAGACGGTTTCCCCGAAAAAATTGAAATGGGTCTCGGTAATCCTGAAATTCACGTAGGTGCTTTTACCGGCCAGGGCTTGCTCCAGTTCATTGGTATCCATGGCTCCCAGGCCGCTTTCATTGACAGTCGCTTCGGCCAGCAGGGAGATGCCCGGAAGGGTGTCTGGCTCTTCGGATATACCATGGCCGAAAATCAGGTTGACCAGAACCTCGTTGGTCTTGTAATTGGTGCGTTTTATATTGATCTGGATGCCGTTTCCGAGCCTGATACGGGTGATGCCCAGGTCTTCCACGACTTCCCGTGAGGCGATTATGCCGGTGTTTTCCGGTTCCGGCAGATAGGGAAATGAGGCAATGGCCCGGACCTCGGGCCGATGGACCACGGTGCTTGCCGATGCCAGGTAGGTATCGCGAATCAGAGATTCCGGGTTTTTCGGTGATTGTCTCTTCAAATCGGCGTTGCCGGTGATCAGGATCAGTCGATGGTTATCCGTCCAATTCTCCTCAAAGGCCTGATGAACATCAGCCAAGGTAACGGATTTCACCATGGGGGCCAAATTGGCTTTTTCCTGATCGGGGGATTGGATAACCCGGTCGCCGGCGAGATGTCGAATAATGGCCCGGGCCAACGTCGTACTGTTTCGGGTGGGTGTTTCCCTGACCGCGTTATCCAACATCTTCAGCGTATCCTTTTTAACCCGCGACAGTTCGGCTTCGGTAAAACCATACAGTCGGGCCCGTCGCAACTCCTGCTCTAAAACCGCAAGGGTCTGCTGCCAGTTTTCAGTGCTGCTATCCGCAGAGATTTCTGCATAACGGATGCGGTTCAGATAGATGCCTGAGCCAACGGCCGCAGCGGTAAAGGGTGCTTCCGGGGCTTTCAGTCGGGCATCCAGGCGATTCTGAACGATCCGGTCTGCCATGCCTTCCACCATTTCCCGATGCCGAAGGGCCAGTGAATCCGAAATACGGTCGTAGGCCTGAATGACTTCTATACTGACTGTCGTTCCTCCTACTTCGGGTTCATAATGGTGAAAGATCTTCAAGCCCTTGTGATTGACCGTACCTATGGGCGGCGGGGCTGCGGCAGTTGCCCGGGGGGCTAAATCGCTGAACTGTGCGTCAATTAACTGCTCAGCCAGGGGGATAGGAAAATCACCCACCAGAACCAATACCATGTTGTCCGGCCGGTACCAGTCATCATAGAACCCTTTAAGGAGCGGCCGGTTCGCATTTGCGATTATTTCCGTCTTGCCGATGGGCAGCCGTTTGGACACCAGGAGGTCTGGAAGCTCAAAGTCAAGTGAGGCTTCAAACGTTCGGTAACCAGCTGAATCCCGGGAGCGCATTTCTGCGAGAATAACCCCGCTTTCCCGCTTAATTTCCTCCTCCAGCAGCAGTGCACCTGTGGCATAATCGTGCATTACCAGCAGGCCCTTTTTCAGGTCCTCCTCATTCCCTGACGGCAGGATGATGTCGTAAACGGTTTCGTCGAACCCCGTGTGGGCGTTAGCGTCGTTGCCGAATTGCATGCCGATGCTCTGAAAATACCTGACCAGTTCACCAGGGGGGAAATGAGTCGAACCGTTGAACAGCATGTGTTCGAGGAAATGGGCGATTCCCTGCTCTGCTTCCGTTTCGTTCAAACTGCCGGCCCGGATGTAAAGGTGGACACTGACCCGGTCTTCCGGGCGATTGTTTTCCATAAGGACATACCGAAATCCGCTGGCAAGCCGGCCGAAAGTGACGGATGGATCAGACGCCAGGTCACTTTTTTCCTGCGGCCATGGCGGGTATGGCAGCCCATCGTTTTCCGGCTGTTCCGCTGCAGCAGGCGACGTTAATAGTGTTGCTGCGGACAGGTCGGTGTTCGAGAACGGACCCACCCATCCCATCAGCACCAGTGCCACCGCCATAGCTGCAATGTTTAGCCGTACACGTCCTCTTTTAACTATTATCGCGCGGAGGTGAATCATTTGTATCCCTTTTGATCGATTCGCTTCAATTCAACGGGCCTGTCCCACTGACAGCATTCAGATAATAATACAGCGCTGGAGAAAGGCAATGGATGCCTAATGGCTTGGCAGTAGGGGGTTAGAAAACGATTACCCTGGCCTGCGTGCGTGCACAACGTGTTTTCAGCACCCTGGTAGAAGAAGAAAGCCTTCTGGCTCCATCTGTCAGATGGCGCGACCGGAAGGCTTTATATATACCGATTTAGATAAGTTGTTGTTCGAACCGTTTTCGATGAATGACTATTTCTTCTTTTTAACGTAAAGGCCGCGGGAGAGGGTCTCGATTTTGCCTTTTTGGGTCAGCTTATAGAGCGCATTGCTCACCTGACGGGCCTCAAGGCCTGCTCGTTTCTTAAGCCGTTCAACGGTGATTCCACTTCTGCTTCTGCTGATCATCCCGAGGATGCTGTCGAGCATGGTGGGTCCGCCCGCGTTAGCCGAAACTTTAGCTTTTGCTACGGCCGGCGCTTTTTTTTTTGCTGCTTTTTTTTTCGGTGCCGCTTTGGCCTTCTTTGCCGGTGCTTTTGCTTTCTTGGCTGCTTTGGCCTTCTTTGCCGGTGCTTTTGCTTTCTTAGCTGCTTTGGCCTTCTTTGCCGGCGCTTTTGCTTTCTTGGCTGCTTTCACCTTTTTCGCCGGTACCGCCTTTCCACCTTCTTTTTCAATGGCCTCAGCTATTTTCCCCATCTGTTTTACGAGAGAAGACAGCGTAGTGGAAATCGCTTTTAGTTCCTTTTGAACATCTTTCATCAGCTCGAGCCTCCTTATTAAAGCGGTTTTGGCTAAGAATTTAGCTAGTTATTCTGAGCCCTAATATATTTCTCATTTATTGTCAACCCCGTTCTGCCGTGTTTTGAGCAATTCTTCTTCCACGGTCGAAGTAGATGATGGCTCAACCGGTCAGTTTCCGGAAACATCTTTTTTGCCGGCAGTAAAAAAAACCCTGATAGAAGCGTTTTGATGATCTTGCATGGGGTAGCGGCAGGAGAGTTGAAACGCAGTCGTCGGGAGCGGTACCATGACCTTGAGAACAAAGTCGGAGAAACGAAACAATCCCGGCAGAAAAGCGCCGGGAAGAATTGCTGTCACGGTTCCCTGATAAACGCCCACCAGATATAGAAAAAGAAAAATGTCCATGCCCCGATGGCTGCCGAATATGCTTTCCAATCCGTTTTTCGTGCAGCCATGCCATTTTTGTTTATCTTTCCGACGGGGAGTTTGCACGATGGACAGACGTCCACGTTCAGGGACATGTACTCCATGCATTCCGGGCATTTTTTAGAAACATACCCGGTAGTATTGCCGGAATCCATCGAGGCGTGTGGTTTTTTCATGCCAACCTCTATTTTGTCTTTATTAACGCAGGATAGTGCTTTTGACGTCCCGTTATTCCAGATACTCTTTTTCGATGGAAATCTGGCTGTCGGTTTTCCGCGCATCGATCCAATCCTGGATCACCGTTCTTTGCTTCTGTCGGAGGAGCATGCTGCTGATTCCGTCTTTCTCGGCTTCAAAACCATCGGCGGCAGGTATTTTTCGCTCTGACAGCCTCAGCATGTAGTAACCTGCGCTTCCCTGTACCGGCCTATCGCTTGTGCTGCCGGCTGAAGACAGCTGAAAGGCCGCTTCAGTGAACGTCGGGTCCGAACCTATCTCAGGTATGGATGCCTTTCGTGTAAACAAGCCGGTTTGCTTCACGCTTATACCATAGCCGGCAGAACTCTCTTCAAACGGTTTTCCCGCATCCAGATCCGCTGACATTGCCTCGGCATCCTCACGGGCCTTGTCAGACTGCATTTTTTTGGTCAGGTCAGCTTCCACTCTATCCTTAACTGCGTCCATTTCAGGAACGGCGGCATCGATGATTTCCGTGGGCTGAATGAGGTAGTACCGGCCGCCGATATCCTGAATGTCGCTGATTTCATCGGTTTGGAGGGCAAAGGCGGCAGTGGCGAATGTGCCTTGGTCACTGCCCAGCGCGTCCGGACCCCGGCGGCTGAAGGCACCGGTTTCCATCACGGTAAGTTCAAGAATCTTGGCATTGTTGACCAGGTCATCCTTTTCAAAACACCTCTCGTAGAACTGCGCGGCCCTGTCGTAAGCCAGATTTTGCGCTTTCCGGCCGGTAAGGGTGTCGATTATCTGTTCTCTGCTTTGTTCAATCGTTCGCGTGGATGCTTCTTCCACGGACTCTACTTTGATGACGTGCCAACCGAACTGTGTTTTTACCGGTTCGCTGATCTCGCCGGCAGCCATGGAAAATGCCTCGTCGGCAAAAGGCTTGACCATCTGCGACTGCTGGAACTTGCCCAGATAGCCACCCCGGTCTTTGGTGGGGCCTTCAGAATAGGTGGTGGCCAGCTCGGCAAAGTCTTGTCCGCCTTTGGCCATCTTTGAGATCTCTTCCGCCCTGGTTTTGGCCGCCAGGTCTGCTTCTTCATTGGCTTCCGGATCCAGTTTAATAAGAATATGGCGCGCTTCTACGGTTTTTTCGGTTTTGAACTCGCTCATGTTGGAATCATAGTAGTCTGTGATTTCGTCTTTATCAACCTTAACCTGGTCTTTATAGGCATCCGGGTCAAACACCACGTATCGGGCTTTGACCATGGGGTCGGTTTTGTAGTTTTCTTTCTGGGCCGCAAAATAGGCGGCAATCTCTTCCGCCGAAGGCTTGATATCACTATAGCTGGCCGGTTCAAACAAAACGTAGTCGATGTTCACCGACGTGTTTTGCCAGTCATACCACTGGCGGACTTCTGCTTCGGACACCTTTGCGGCACCCATGATGATCCGGGTGAGTTTCTCACCCAATAACACGTTTTTCTGATCCGCTTCAAACTCTTCCGGGGTGAGGTGGACTTGGGCAAGGATGTTTTGATAGCGGCGACTGTCGAAGGATCCGTTGTTCTGAAATATTTCGGTTCTCATGATCGATTCGGCAACCTCGTCATCCGAAACCCGCAGGTCAAGCTTTTTTGCCTCCTGCAGGAGAATGGTGCGGTCGATCAATTGATTCAGTGCCTGTTTTTTGACATTGAGCATTTCAATCATGCCATCATTCAAGCTGGACCCGAAGCGTTGACGATACTGATCGATCAGGTTATTGTAAGCGCGTCGGTATTCAGCCACGGAGATGATTTCATCGTTGACGATGGCAACTTTGGTTGCCTCCTGGGAGCGGAAGCTACCCACGCCCCAGAATACGAATACGATTACGATAGCGAACAGGATTACTTTGATCATCCAACTGCCAGCTTGTTTCCGCATCACATTGAGCATTCACAACCTCTTCTTTAGACCAATTAACCGAGATCCATTTTGATCTCTGAATTATATTGTCGTTGCGATCTTTTTCGGTCAACTGCCGAAACGGTCGAAATGACGCTGTTTGTGACAGGCATCGCCAATCACAGCCTTGGCGATGCCATAGGAGACCAAAATGTCTCATCTTTTCAAACGATTGACATTAAGTGTTGCCGAGCATTTTGTCAACAGTTTACCGCCCGGCATTGCCCGTCGGCAAAAAACAGCGGCGGACGATGCAGCCACTAATGGTGTCCGGTGGGACCGTCGACCGATAAACCGGACAAGGGCCATGGAAACTGAAAAATGGCATTGACATGGAAAACCGATTTTGTTAGGTTGCGTTTTTGTTTTCGGGGCTGTAGCTCAGCTGGGAGAGCGCATGACTGGCAGTCATGAGGTCAGGGGTTCGATCCCCCTCAGCTCCACCAATCAAAAGCGAAAAGGGACTGCTTTATCGAGCGTCCCTTTTTTATTGGTTTCAAGTGGCTTCAAGGCATGCAATCAGCACCATTTTGATCCGGTTGGTCGATGATTCTCACCTGCAAGCCGGGTCTGAGCGGAATGTATTCCCCCGAGCCGGTGACGATACCGATTTCATGGTGACCGCAGCAGTCGCAGGGCCGCGCGGTCACCACGCCTTCGATCTTCTCGGAGCGGATGGACGTGTTCCTCATTGCAGGGTGTGGGTCAAGATGTTGATGGTGTCCGAATAGACGGCCGGATCATGGCTGGCCCGGGGGCCGGCCACATTGAGGATCTCGATCCGGTTCATTTCAATCCATGAGGCGACCAATGATCCCGCATCCGATGGCCGCTGGCCCAGGGACAGGTCGATGTGCAGCAGATGCTTGCCGTGTTTCAAGGCCATTTTCCGCGTATAGTCGGTCCCGCCTGTGGGGCTGCCACGGGAAATAATCAGGGTGCCGTCTGAATCGAGCACATTTTTTTCCGTGCGGGCTTCATATTCATCCGAGGCGGTTTCCTGCAACTGGTAGTGGGCGGGCAAGGTGCCGTCTTCGGCCAGACGACCCTTGGGAATCCATCCGCCGTGGGCGATGCCCAACCGCATGGCCACATCCAGGGCCGCTCGGTCCACGCCGGTCTGTCCACCGGAAATAATTTTTTTCAACATGGTCACGATATCCTTTAGTGCTTTATGTTAACGGTTACCGAAAAGGGATGGCAGCATCGTGCCGCCTGATGATCATCCATCGTACAATACGGAATCAGGAGGTCGGTTGTGTTTCCATTGCACGGCTCAGGGCCGCTTTGATCTCCTCCATGGTGGCAGGTTTGCCGATTGCGCCGTCGAACCCGGCCCGCTCCAGTCGCTCGGGACTGTATAGGTGCGCATGGCCCGAAAAGGCATAAACGCAGACATCCGACCGAACTTGCTTGATCTGTTCACAAAGGTCGGTTCCATCGATCTCAGACATGATGAGATCAATGAAAATAAGGCTGAATGCGTGATTTGCCACCATTTCCAATGCCTGTTGCGGATTGTCGGTGGTCCTCGCATCAAAGCCGATGCGCCCGAGAACCTCCTTCATCATGTCCAGCTGATCGGACTCGTTGTCCACCACCAGAATGGTTCCTTTTTCGGCCATATCACGTCCTTTTCAGTGTCACCAGCGTCGCTCCCCAGCCCCCGGCATCTGCCGGTGCCGCTTCAAACCCATCAACGCGCAAATCCTTTTCCAGCAAAGCGTGCACGCGCGAACGCATCACCCCACTGCCCTTGCCGTGAATGATACGCAGGTCATAAATGTTGGATTCCAGGCAGGCCTCGATATAGTCTTGCATCAGTTTGTTGAGTTCCCCGGGGGGGAAGGTGTGAAGGTCAAGGACACCGTCGATGGGAACGACTACCGGATCCATGGTGGTCTCGCTGTTTTTGATTGAATGCGTCAGTGCTGCTGCCACACATCGCGGATTGACATAAGCATAACCCAAACCGGGGCGGGGGGCAAGGCACGAAGTGGAACTGAGATCGAACTGTTATACCCGGTTTGTGTGTGGGTTCTCACTTCAGATGGATTGGCTGGTTTGGTTTTGTTAATCGCTTTAATGGTTTGGCTTTTCGATCTGATTTGACTGTGGTAAGAGACACGCTACCAATCGAGATGCATTGCCCGTTTCCAGGCCCGGTTTTTCTGCTACCCTACAGACGTTAAACGGTGGTGAAGCTATGAAAAAGTTGTTGGTTCGATGTGCCTCCGGTTCCTCCCAGATTCTGGTCGGGGAGTCGATTGACAATCTGAAACAGTATATTGATGGGCGGCAGACGGTGATCATTACCGACAGCACGGTCGCCAGGCTTTATCAAAAACAGTTTCCCGCCTGCCCAATTATTTCCATCGATTCGGGTGAGCAGATCAAGACCCTGGAGACGGTGACGACCATTTTCAGTCAGCTGGTGGAGATGGAGGCGGATCGATCCACCCTCATTCTGGGCATCGGTGGCGGTATCGTCTGCGATATCGCCGGATTCGTGGCCTCTACCTACATGCGGGGAACGTCCTTTGGTTTTGTCTCTACCACTTTGCTGTCGCAGGTGGATGCCAGCGTGGGGGGCAAAAATGGGGTGAATTTCGGTGGGTATAAGAATATGGTGGGGGTGTTCAATCAACCCGAGTTTGTCGTCTGCGACATGATGTTGCTCAAAACCCTGCCGTTCCGTGAGATCCAGTGCGGTTTTGCGGAGATTATCAAGCATGGGGCCATTGCGGATGGCCGCATGTTGGATTTTATTGAAAACCACCGGGATGCCGCCCTGGATTTGGATGGCGCCATTGTCGAGCATCTGGTTTATCGGTCGGTCGAAATCAAGGCCGGTGTGGTCACCCGTGACGAGCGTGAGCAAGGGGAGCGGCGCAAGCTGAACTTCGGGCACACCTTCGGCCACGCCATAGAAAAACTCACGGGCATCCCCCACGGCGAGGCGGTGGGCATCGGTATGGTGCTGGCGGCCACGCTATCTGTGCAAAAAGGCCTGCTGCCTCCCACGGATGCCAGGCGCCTTGAACGGATCGTCGACAGCTATGGGTTGCCCGTTCGGCCACCGGTGGACGCCCAATCCATGCTTGCGGCGATGCGCAAGGACAAAAAGCGGGTAGGGGAGAGAATTCGTTTTGTTTTCCTCGACGCGCTGGGCAGTGCCTGCGTGGAAGAGATCCGTTTCGAAGAACTCCATCGACTGGTCAATGCGGTGAAGATGGGGTAAGCGGGACAGCCCATGCGTTTTCTATTTTTAGAACCCTTTTACGGTGGCTCCCATCGAGACTTTGCAAAAGGTCTGGTGGCCCATTCCCGCCATGATATCCACATGGCGACCTTGCCTGCGCGATTCTGGAAATGGCGCATGCGTGGAGCGGCCCTTCATTTTGTTCAAACGATCGGTGACCTGGCATCCTTTGACGGAATCATCACCACCGGACTGATGAGCCTGGCGGATTTCACAGCCCTTTGCGGTGTATGCCGTCCGCCGACGATGGTTTATTTTCATGAAAATCAACTCACCTATCCGCTGGCGCCCGGCGAGCAGATGGACCTTCAGTTCGGTTTCACCGACATCACCACGGCACTCTGCGCGGACCGGATCCTGTTCAACTCCCATTTTCATTTCGATCAATTTTTCACCACCCTACCCGGTTTTATCGGCCAGATGCCGGAGTTCAAGCCCCGGTGGGCCGTTGACGCCATCCACAATAAGGCTGGTGTTCTCCACCCGGGATGCCGATTTGATGCAGCTTCGCTGGAACCGGCGCCTTTTCCGCCGGGGCCACCGCTGATCGTCTGGAACCACCGCTGGGAGTATGACAAAAATCCGGTGGCTTTCTTTGACGCCCTTGATCGCGTGGACCGTATGGGGATTGATTTCAAGCTGGCCCTTTTGGGTGAGAACTATCAGGCGAAGCCCAAAGCCTTTGTCGAGGCAAAATCCCGTTTTGGCGATAAGATCGTCCAATACGGGTTTGCCCAATCGAAGGACGATTATGTGGCCTGGCTCAGGAAGGGCTTCGTCGTTATCAGTACGGCCAACCAAGAGAACTTTGGTATCGCCATGGTTGAAGCCATGCGTCAGGGTTGCCTGCCGCTGCTGCCTCATCGGCTTTCCTACCCGGAAATCCTTCCCGACAGGTTCCACAGTGATTTCTTGTATCGTAACGATGATGACCTGGTGGACAAACTGGCCGGCATGTTGCGCCACCCTGAACGCTATACCGGTCACCGGCCGGTACTGGCGAATATGATGGCGCGGCATGCCTGGCCATCGGTTATCGACCGATACGACCGGGAACTGGAATTACTTTCCATGATTGGGAATTGACGAATACTGGGATTGGGGGATTGTAGTACCACCGAAAGCAAACGGCCGGTAGAGCTCCCCCCGTCACTTTTTATTAATTGACTGCGGCTGAAAGTCCCACCTTCAATTCCTCAATTCCCCAATCCCAGCATTCCCAATATCATATTCTGTTCCTGACTTCCGAGTGACATTGACACCATGGGTGGACGCTCCTATATTGTCCGCATTGCGAAGCAATCTGCTCCACGCCAGTCAAGGCGTGTTTTTTCATTTCATGCACAAGGAGAAATCGATGTCGAATCAGAAGGAAAGCTACAGTGAAGAAATCGATCGGGCCACGGCTGTTTTCGAGACCAACTTAGGCACCTTCGAGGCCGAGCTTTACGCCAAGGAGTGCCCGGAGACCGTCTGGAATTTCATCAATCTGGCCGAAGGCCGGCAGGAGACCGCCAGGGGCGGTAACTATTACGATGGCCTGGGCTTTCATCGGGTCATCGAGGGATTCATGATCCAGGGTGGTTGCCCCTTTGGCAACGGCACCGGCGGACCGGGCTACCAGTTCAAAGATGAATTTGACCCCAGCCTCAGACATGACGGCGCCGGTGTACTCTCCATGGCCAACGCCGGACCGGGCACCAACGGCAGCCAGTTCTTCGTGACCCTGGCCCCCACTCCCCATCTTAACGACCGCCACTCGGTGTTTGGCAAAGTGACCGAAGGACTTGACGTGGTGATGAAAATCGGGGCCGTGACCACGGGTCCCATGGACAAGCCCAAAGAACCCGTCATCATGAAGACGGTCACCATTCGGCGTTAGTGTCGTTGATGCTGGAGTCACCGCCCCATCAGGGCAATTCCAGGCCTGCCCCGTCTTCCAGGAAAGGCAGGCCGCTAAGAGGCCATGCATGCTTGAAGTCAAAGCCGTCAATTTAAAACGCGTGAAGGTGGACACCCTGGTGGTGCCCGTATGTGAAGATCGTGAACTTCACACCGACAAGTCAGTGAGGTCGCTTGTCGATGCTGCAAAAGCGTTCGCAGAGTTCAAGGGGAAAAAAGGTGATGTGATCACCTTATTCCAACCTGCTGAAACCCGCATCACCCGAGCTGTCTTTTTCGGGCTTGGAAAAGCCGGAACCTTATCCGGCGAATCCTTCAGAGCTTTTGCCGGAACCGCGGTGAAGTTTTGCATCAATGCCGGCCTGCCCGCCATGACGCTTGCCACGCCATCTGCCGCCGAATTGACTATCAACGCCGAAACCCTGTTCGGAGCATTGTTGGAAGGGGCCTGTCTGGGCAATCACATCTTCGACCGGTACAAGAATGAGAAGGAAAAAAAGCCGGTCAAAAAGGTGGTTCTCATGGCCACTGCCGCCCAGAAAAAGGCTTATTCCGGCCTGGACAAATCTGTGGCAGCCGTCTGCGGCGCCAGTATAATGGCCAGGGAGTGGGTCACGACGCCATCCAACGACAAGCGACCGGAAGCCTTCGCCGAAATGATCCAGAAAGCCGCCCAGGCGGCAGGGCTGAAGGCCCGCATCATGGACGACCGGTGGCTGGAAAAGCAGCAATTCGGCGCCATGCTGGCGGTGGGTCAGGGCAGCAGTGCCAAACCCCGCCTCGTTGTCATGGAATATTCACCCAGGGGAGCCAAGAAAACGGTTGTCCTCGTTGGCAAGGGAGTGACCTTCGATTCGGGCGGGATCAACCTGAAGCCTTCAGGCAGTATCGAAACCATGAAAATGGACATGTCCGGCGCCGCAGCCGTCGCCGGCACCATGCTGGCCGTGGCCCACCTCAAACCGGACGTCAAGGTGGTGGGCGTCATGCCAATCGTGGAAAACATGCCATCGGGGACGGCCATCCGGCCGGGGGATATCATCCGCTCCTATGCGGGCAAGACCATTGAAATCGGCAACACCGACGCCGAAGGGCGGCTGATTCTTATTGACGCCATGGCCTGGGCCATCAAGCATTACCAGCCGGACACCCTGATCGACCTGGCAACCCTCACCGGCGCCTGCCTCGTCGCCCTGGGTGAGAAAATTGCCGGTGTATTCTCCAAAGACCCGGAGCTGGCTGCGGCCATCGTCGCTTCGGGGGAGAAGACTCACGAGCGGTGCTGGCAATTGCCCTTGCCCGAAGACTACAAGGAACTGCTGAAAAACGATTTTGCCGACTTGAACAACGTCAGCAGTGGCCGCTGGGCCGGTGCCATTACCGCGGCGCTGTTTCTCTCTGAATTTGTCGGCGATACCCGCTGGGCGCACATCGACATTGCCGGGCCGGCCTGGGCCAAGAAGGCGTCCGATTACTGCGGGGCCGGCGGCACGGGGTTCGGTGTGCGGTTGCTTTGCGACGTGATCGGGAAGATCTGAGATCGGATGAGAGCGTTATGAAAATACTTTTGCGTTTTCCAACTTGATTTCAAGTTCGGCCATATCGATTTCAGAGAGTTCAAAATAATCTGCTTCAGGGGTGACCACCAGGACACACGGTTCAGCTCCTTTAAGGCCGATGCCCATGCTGTTGGTTGTTATGTTAGCCAGTCTGACCATCATCATCAGATCGTTATTCTTTTTCAGGTCTGCCTGGTGGTGGTCCCGGGCAATGGCGCAATAGTGGTCGGGCAGGTTCCAGGAGCGAAGCAGTGCGTAGCCGTAAACGGTGTGGTATTTATCCATCACTTCCTCAAGGAGATCGCCCGAAGGCATCTGCAAAATGGTGCCCGCGCGTTTTATCTCATCGGTGGCAGTTAGAATGAGTAGTTTTCCAATGTCGTGAAGCAAGCCGGCTGTGAAGGCCTCCTGGGCCAGGGTTTTTAATCCAGAACGGTTGGCGATCCACTGCGCACTGACTGCGCATCCCACCGAATGGCGCCACAGCTTCTGCATCACTTTGTTAATGTAAGGGTCTTTGGATTGGAACGGCCTCTTTTGGGTCACCAGAATGGCAATGTTGGCAACCTCTTGGCTACCCAAACGGACGATAGCCGCTCGCACCGTAGAAACCTTGTTGATTCCCTTGTAGTAGGCGGAGTTGGCGATTCGTAAAACATGACTGGTTAGTGATGGATCACAGGTAATCATTTTTTCGATAGCGTCCGTGTCTGGCTCGGCTTTGGATGCTTCCTGCTGAATCTTAAGGCCGGTGGTGTCGAACGCAGGTAATACGGCTTTTTTGCTAGTCAGGTAGGATTTGAAGATCTTAAGAAATGAAGTGGGTTCGGATGCCGGCGCTTCGATGGTTTTACCCGCGTCTTCACGTTTCAAGTCAATGCGGTAGATCCGGACCGGTTCTGCAATGTTTTTAACCGCGTGCGCCCCCATATACTCAAAATTATAGGCGACTTTATTTTTAACCTGATTGTAAACGTCTCCGGAAATGCTGATGCCACCTGGATCGGCAAGGCTTTCAATCCGTGCGGCGATGTTGACACCTTCACCATAAATACGACCGTCCTTATGAATGATATCCCCTAAGTTTATACCGATACGAAAAAACATCTGCCTGTTTTTTGGGAGCTTACCATTTCGGGTGCCCAATGTGGCCTGGATTTCAATGGCGCTGGTGACGGCATTCAGGGCACTGCTGAAGTCCGCAAGGATATTGTCGCCGGGGGAATCAACGACGCGCCCCTGATTTTTTTCAACCACCCCCGCGAAAATTTTTCTGTAGGCGGTAATGGTGTTGATCGTATATTCTTCATCATCACCCATGAGCGTACTGTAGCCCTTGACATCAGCACTTAAGACCGCTGTCAATTTGCGTAGCGTTCTATTTTCAGCCATGAGGCACCTCAACGACATTCAACTCTGCAATCAATGACGGGAGCCCTATCAGCGGGGCAGCCATCAACGGTTGTAAGTATCGGGTTCTTGTGGTTATAGGGTGCTATCTATGAAAACCGGAGAATACCGTGCAAACACCCATTTTGTTAATTAAAATTTTTCGTTGCGGTGGTCAAGCAAGAATTCCGGAAAATGCTCTCGAAATGATTTTGGTGAACAATAGATTTGTATCGCACATGGCTTTTTTGATAAGATCATCATTCATAGGGTATTTCTGGAAGCTGTCTGTCAACAACGGATTGATTATGAAATAGGTGCTTAACATGGCTACAAACACCACAACCGAGACCATCGGCACCGTGAAGCAGGCGGTAAAAAGCAATTCAAAACCGAAAAATAAGGAGAAAACATCGGATTACGGCAAAATAATTGCTCTTCTGATAGACGTCGGGCTGCTAACCCAAACACAGGTCCAGTATGCAAGCCGCGTCCAATCCAAGCTGCGAACCAAAAAAACCCTGCTCGAGATCATCAAGGAACTCAACTACCTGACGGAGGGCCAGCTTCGGAAAGTGTTAAGGGAAAATCCCCTGTCCATGCACATCGGTGATTTTTTGGTGGAATTAGGTCTGATCACCAATCGGGACCTGGATCTGGTCCTCCAACTGCAAAAGAAGGAGACGCCCAAGCGAAAGCTGGGTGAAGTCTTGGTTGCGCATAACATAATCGAAGAGCACAAATTGATTACCGAGCTCTCCCTTCTGCTCGGGTTCCCCTTTATCGAGCCCGACTTTCTTAAAATCGACCCAAACTTGTTTAAGCGCGATTCCATCAGCCAATACCAGGCCCACAGCTTTTTCCCGGTCCGGCTTGACGGTGAAAAGATAATCGTGGCCTTTGCCGACCCCATGGATCCGCAGGATATCGATGCAGCAACCGAGGCCATGGGCATGCCGGTCATCCCAGCCATCACCACTAAAGTATCCATCAATGCGGCCATCGCGCATCTCGAGAACGACAAGAAGGTCGGCATGCAGATCGCTGCAGAAACGGGTGAATCGGTGGTGAACATCGTAAATACCATGTTCGTGAGTGCCATCGAAGCGGCGGATGTCAGCGACATTCATATCGATCCGATGGTCGATCGGTTGCGCGCCAGATTCCGGATGGACGGCGTTTTGGCGCTGCACAAGGATTATCCCATGAGTATTGCCCAGGCACTATCGAATCGGCTCCACGTATTGTGCCGAGGCGAGATCGCCGAAAAGCGTTGCCACCACGGCGGTCGGATCCGCTTCGATCATGGCGGCCATCAAATGGACATCCGGGTCTCCTTTTACGCTACCGTAAGGGGCGAGAAGATCGTCATGCGGCTTCTGAAGAGGCAGACGGAGCTCTTTAGCCTTGACGAAATCGGCATGTCCAAACGGGTGATGCACCGCTTTCGGGAGGGTGTACTTGATCGCCCTGGTGGCGTCATCCTGTTCACCGGCCCCACCGGATCCGGAAGGACAACGACCCTATACAGCTGCATCAAGCACCTAAATACAATGGAAACCAGCATCATCACGGCCGAAGATCAGGTGGACTATGTTATCGACGGCATCGGTCAATGCGCCATCAATACGAAGATCAACCTCTCCTTCGAGGACTCCATCAAGCATATGGCGCGGCAGGACCCTGACGTTATCGTCATCGGCGAAGTTAGGGACTCTTTCTCGGCGGGAGCAGCCGTCCAGGCGGCGCTGACCGGCCACAAGGTGCTCACCACTTTCCATGCCGAAGACAGCATCAGTGGATTGTTGCGGCTGTCTAACATGGACATCGATGGCTTTCTGACCTCTTCTACGGTGTCTTGTGTGGTGGCGCAACGGCTCCTGCGGCGGGTTTGCGTCCACTGTGCGCGCCCTTACGAACTCACCCCCATGGATCTGCGGCGCATTGGATGCGAATTTGACCAGGTGGCGGGGGCCGCCTTCTCTAAGGGGCAGGGATGCAGCCACTGCCGGTACACGGGTTACCGCAGGCGAGTGGCAGCATTCGAGGTGCTGGTGCTCAACGATCCGGTCAGAGATGGGCTAATCGAGGGCAAGACCAGCCATCAGATTCGTCGAATCTGCAAGGAAACGACGGGATTAGTGACCTTGTTCGAAGACGGTTTCCATAAAGCCGCCCTGGGTATCACCACCGTTGAAGAGATCTTGCGGTGCCTACCTAAATTCCATAAACCACGATCGGTCGGAGAGTTGGCGCGATTGCTGGGAAAGTAATCCATTCTCCAATTTCTATTCTCATCCCGCCGACCTCTGCGTTCGGGCTACCATGGCTTCGGCCAGCTTTTCCGCTGATTGGCCGAACAGGTCGTCCACGGCCACCTCGTCCAGGTAGCCGTCGGCCCAGGGGACGCTGTTTTCCTGGACGATGTTCTTGATGTGATCGTATTTCCCGCCCAGGGCCTTGATTTTCTTCTCCAGCGGTATCGATTCTTTAAACCCGATGTTCAACAGGAGCAGGTAGCGGATGCGGCTGCCGTCCGTGGGATCGTTGGAGGTGGCCGGAATCACCAGGATGCTGCGCCCGTCTTTTCTCCCCTTTCCGATATAGATGTTACCCTGGCCCACAATGATGCGTTTGGTGCCTTTAAGCTCAGCGTCTTTCTCCACCCGGGAGGGCAACCGGGCCAGAACGCCCGTCTTTTTCAGGATGGCAATGGTGGTCTGATCCGTGGGGTCGCCCAGCAGGCCCAGACCATCGATGCGATAAAGGATGCTGCCCTTGACGTGGTCGATCACGCCCTGGATGTTTTTCATGACGATGACATTGCGGTTGACGACCTGCGAGACCTCCAACTCGTGGTCGGCCAGGGTGTCGAAGAGGACACCCTCCACCCGTTCGCTGATTCGGCTGGTGCCCACGGTGACCGTCTTGGCCTGATGCTTGATGGCGTCTACCGGGCGGGACATGAGGTTGATGGACTCTCCCAGCACGCGGAACAGGGTGTCGAAAATATTTTTAGCAGTGCCCTTGAGTCCGAAATCCATCTCGAAATCGGACAGTGGCAGCCGGCCAGAGAGATATTTGAACAGCAGCGTCAAATCCGATGCATGGGTGATGGCCGTTGGAAATTGCTTGGCCTTGCGCCTGTTGCGAAATTCCTGGTAAAACCCGGCGATTTTCTCACGAAAGGTTTTTTCAAGGACCACCTCATAGATGTCCAGGCCCTGCTCGGCCAGATCGTCAAGGGTGTGGTAGATGGATTCACGCATATCGTGGAGGAACCGGGAGCCCTCGTGGATCGCCAAGGCGGCATGGTAGCCCCAGATATGACCCACGAGGGTGTTGAGAATGGGTGCAAACTGGGGGCTCACCTGGGGCACGTGAAAGACATCTTCGGCATAGGGGCCGAAACGCTCCTCACCCTCGTCGGCGATAACCACCGGGGCGGCCTTGTGGGCTTTGAAGATGGCGGTGTCTTTGATGATGTCCCCGATGACCGTGCCTTTTGATCCGGCGGCACAGACGATGATCAGCGGCTCGGAGGAGAGGTCGATGTGCTTCTTGTCCTCTACAAAGTCTGAGGAGATGGTCTTGTAGCACAGTTCGCTGAGCTTGATGCGGATCTCGTCCGCCGAGGACTTGTTGGGACCGCTGCCCACCGCTGCCCAGTAGGTCTTGGTGGCCGCCAGTCGACGGGCCGACGCCTGGATTTGCTCTCCCATGGCCAGGACGGTGCGCATGTGATCGGGGATCCGCAGCAATTCGGCTATCTGGTCCGAGATAAACTCAATGGACCGTCGTCCCTTGACGCTGGCTACCTTCAGACCCAGCAAGGCCCCGGCGACGATCTGTGAGTAAAAAGCCTTGGTGGAGGCCACACTCATTTCGATATCCCGGCCGCTGGAGGTATACAATACCCCGTCCACCTTGAAGGTGATGTCCGAGTCCCGGCGGTTCACGATGGCCAGGGTGTGCGCCCCCCGGGCTTTGACCATGTCCACGGTGCGATTGGTGTCGGTGGTGGTTCCCGACTGGCTGAGGGCCACCACCAAGGTGTCGGCCATGCTGGTGGCACCGTCCGCCTCGTTCAATTCGAATCCGCTGAGTTCCGAGGACTTTAGTGCGCGCAGCTGGACGGCGGGATCGGCCAGATAGGATTTCAGGATATCGGCGCAGGCCTGGGCGGCGATACCCGCTGTGCCCTGTCCCACGAAGAAGACCCGCCGGATCCGATCTTCCGCCAAGGCCTCTTCCAGCGAACGGGGAAAGGACCGTCGGTCGAATTGGATGAGGTAATGGCGGCCATTGCCGTCGTCGGAGATCTTCCAGCGATTGAGCAGGGTGCGTTCCACCGATTGGGGCGCTTCGGAGATCTCCTTTAAAAAGTAGTGGGGAAAGTTCTGCCGATCGATGTCCCTCGAGGTGATTTTCGTGTACTTGACATCGTCCTCCGTGAGCGTGATGGGGGTGCCGTCGTAGTAGGTTGCCGTGATGCCGGCCAATCCTCCGGGGGAGCGCTGATCCAGAATGAAGATCTGGCCCTGGGTTTTGCCCTTCTTGCCGTCCACCACCCGTTCTCCGTTCATCTTCAGGAAGTGGGATGTCTCCTCGATAAAACCATAAACCTCCGACGCCGGCATATAGTGGTCTTCGGCCAGGCCGACGAAAACGGCCTGGCCGCTGCCCTTTTGGGCCAGGAAGAATTTTCCCGGGGCCAGGTCGGTGTGCATGGAGATGGCGTGGGATCCCTGGAAATCACCCACCGCCAGACGGAAGGCCTCGGCCACATCGACGCCGGACCGCAGGTAATGCTCGATCTGCAGCGGAATGATCTTGGTATCCGTGGTGATGGGTTCCGGAATGGTAGGCCCGGACGCTTCCATTGTCGCTTTGAGTTCCAGGTAGTTGTCGATGTCGCCGTTGAGGCAGGCGTGGATAATGGGACGCTCCTTCAAGGTGGCGCCGGTCACGGTACTGTCCACCGGGTGGCAGTTGGGTTCGGTAATCGCGCCCACCGATGCCCAGCGTGTGTGGGACGATACGGTGTGAAAGTGGTGGGGCGCGGCGGTGATCAGCTGAATGATCTGATCCTGTTGAATCTGCCGGCGCAGGAAGCGAATATTGTCTCCCAGGCTGCCTATTTCGGCGGCAATTTTATAGACTGCCGTCAGGGCGACGATTGGCTGTCCATCGTCGGTGGCCGATCGATTCAGGCTGATGCTGTTGTTTTTCAGCACCTCACGATCCATGCGGCGTTCGAAATCAGGGGTGAGGCCCTTGCGATCCAAGGCGGTCGAAACGGCTTCATAGGCCTTGGCCGACAGGATGAACAAAATAGAAATTCCCGCCGAATCCCGGCCCCGGACTTCAAGCCGGTCGATGCTGTTGAGCACGGCGTTGATCTGTCGCATGACGGTGATGCGGCTGTCGGGCCCGGGGTCGGCGCTGCCGGTCATCAGCGACCGGATGCGTTCGATGTTGCCGGCCAGTTCCACGTCCAGGCACCAGCAAAAGTCCTTGAGGGCTTCGATGCGCGTGGCGATGGCATCCACCACATGGGTTTCCAGGCTGCCCATCGCTTCGGTCAGTCGTGCCTGCTCACGCTGCTGAAGGGCCGACAGCCGAACGGACAGATCGGCGACCGTTTTCTGAGCGGTCGGATCTTTAAACAGGGTCAGAAACGGTCCTTCCTGCTTGAGGGTCCGGATTTTTGCCAGCAGGCTGTCCAGCGCTGCTTCTCCAGCCGGAGTCTCACCGGTGACCTCACCCGTCTGACGGGACGGCGTTTCCTGCACACCCGCCTCGACGATGTCGACGAGTGCTGCCAACCCGTTAAGGTCAATCGCAAGGTTGCGGTCCGTCCTTCCCTTGACTGCGATGATGCCGGCCAGACCGCAGCATAGGCGGTTGGCGGAGCAGGGGAAGAGGATCACCGCCGGTCCGGCCACCGCCGCAGGAACGCGTCCCCAATGAATGGCCGGCAGCAATGAAATCCGACGTTGTATGTTGCGGATCCCACGCGTTGTGTTTGCGACGATGCACGCGGTATGCCTGGCCACGGTGACGAGAATATATCGAGTCATAGCGGTCCTTTATTAATTGTGAGACCCGAAGGTGCCGGGTGCGCGGTTACATGTTCAAATAGAGTTGCCTGATCTTTTCACGGGTCATGATCGTTTTCCAGTCCTTGCCCAGTGCATTCTCCCACAAGGGCTCCAGCACCAGCGACACATCCACCATTTTTTCCATCTGCGCATCGGTGACATCGGCGGTCAGGTTGCGCGGCAATTGGATGCCGATTCGCGCCATCATCTGCCGAAATTCCCGGACCCCTTCAGGATAATAGTCCTCGAGCGTGTCAAAGACCACACAGTTGCCGATACCGTGGTGCAGCCCCAGCACGAAGCCGAGGCCGTAGGAGAGGGCGTGGCAGATGCCCACCTGGGAGTAGGCGATGCTCATGCCGCCACAGTACGAGGCCATCATCAGCCGGTCGTCAGCATCCTCGGGACCGGCCAGAAAGACCTCCCGGCAAAGGTCCAGGGCCTTTTCGCCATAGGCCTGGGAGAAGCTGTTGAGATAGGTGCCCGTCAACGATTCCACGCAATGGATATAACAGTCCATGCCGGTGTAGAACCGTTGCGGGTCGGGGGCATCGGCGATCATCTCCGGGTCCAGGACGATCTGGTCGAAGACGGTGTGATCAGAATTGATGCCCAGCTTTTTCTGGGGGCCGGTGAGCACGGTGGTACGGGATACTTCGGCACCGGTTCCGGAAAGGGTCGGTACGGCGGCGTGGTACACGGCCGGCTTTTTAATCAGGTCCCATCCCTGGTAGTCGGCAGACGAGCCGGCGTTGGTGAGCATGAGGGAGACGGCTTTGGCCAGATCCATGGCGCTGCCGCCGCCGATACCGATCACCCCTGAGGGGTGGTGGTCCTGTTTGCCGACCATGTGCTTTTTGACCTGCGTGGTGAGTTGGTCCACATAGCTGGTTTTGGGTTCATCGTCCACATTGACCCAGACGATCAGATCGTCGGTGTTGACAGGAAGCCGATCCTTCAATGTGCCGGATTCAAAGACGTCGTCCACCAAAAAGATCATCACCGATTTGCTGCTCCGACGCTGTTCGTTGAGGATATCCCCCAGTTGTGAGGCGCAGCCCCGGCCAAAGACCACCTTGGAGACCATTTTAAAATTGCGAAACATGATGTTTTTCCTTAAGTTAATGACCTTGATTTACATTACCCTCGACTCCTCGGATCCTTGAACCCTTTTTTTCATACAATTGTCTTCAACGCCTTTACCGTTGCCTGGATGCGCTGGTCCAGCTGTTCCGGTGTCCATCCCAGCTTGATCTGCATGGAGATGGCCCGCTGCATGATGGCATCGGATCGGGGCACGGAGATGGTGCTGAAATCCGGGCATTGGGCCAGTGTCTGAACGGGCAGGCGGGACGCGGCCTTCATGGTGTGGAAATGGTCCCATTTCCGGATGTAGTGCCATTTGTTGTCATACCAGTGAAAACAGCCGTCCACGCCGGCTGCGGCCAGCGCCTTGACCGCCTGCCGGGCGGTTTCCAGGTCAGGCATGAAAAAAGAGAGAAAGGTTGCCGAGTCCCCGTCGGGGTCCGGCAACTGACGGAACGCGATCCCGGGGATGGCTGCCATGGCCGATTTGATGGCCGCTTTGTTGCGCCGCTGGACGTCCAGTATCCAATCCAGTTTTCTCAATTGGGCCACCCCTACGGCGGCGTTGAGTTCACTGATCCGATAGTTGGCGCCGATGATCAGGTGGTCTTCGGCCCCCCGGTCGTTGCCGATGTGGTCGTGGCCGTGGTCGGCATAGGCATCGGCGGCGACATAGACATCCCTGTCATCGGTAACCATTGCGCCGCCTTCGCCGCAGGTGATGGTTTTCACCGGATCGAAAGAAAAGCAGCCGGCCCTGCCGAAGCTGCCTAACGCTTTGCCCTTGTATGTGGCTCCCAGGCTCTGGCAGGCGTCTTCCAGGAGCGTCAGGCCCTTTTGATCGCAGATTTCCTTGATTTCGTCGATGCGGGCCATGGCCCCGCACATGTGAACGGGAACGACGGCTCTGGTGGCCGGGGTCAGGGCCGCCTCCAGTCCCTCCGGCGAGAGACACAGCGTCTCGTCGATATCGGCAAACACCGGTATCGCCCCGGCCATGAGCACCGACTCGATGGTGGCCACGAAGGTGAAGGGGGGAACGATCACCTCGTCACCAGCGCCAACGCCGCAGGCGGCCATGGCTGTGGACAGGGCCGCCGTGCCGCTGGCGCACAAATGGGCGTGGTTAACGCCGACTCGTCGGGCCAGTTCCGTTTCGAAGGTTTTGGCTTTCCAGTGGCCCTTGCGGGCCCCATCGAAGCCATAGCGGAACAGGACCCCTGTTTCCAACACATCGTTGACCTGCTTGCGTTCTTCGTCGCCGAATATCTCAAAACCGGGCATTCATGCCTCCTTATGGAAAAAACACAATAACCAAAAACCAAATGACAACTGAATCACAATCGCTAACATTCAACATTCCAAACAACGGTTGGTTTGTCCAGTCTGGGCTTTATCCGCTGGAATCCTTCTCGGCCTGCTCTTTTTTGGTAAAATAGTCCTTGAAATAGTGTTCGATGGCCATGCGGGCATACTGTCCGGCCCGGGTGCCGATATAATCTTCATGGGCCACCATTACCGCAACCACCATTTTTTCGGCCCCCTTTTTTTCCGTGGCAAAGCCTACGAACCAGTCGAAGCGGGCATCATGGGTCCGGTTGTAGATTGAGCCTGTTTTACCTCCCAGCTTCAGGCGCGACAGCACCTTGCTGCGCTTGTGACCGCGAAATATTTTTCTCGCGGTGCCGGAGGTCACGGTGGCGATCATGAGCTGGTTCAGTACATCGGCCGTTTTCGGGGATACCGCTGCCGTTAAAAATTGAGGCTCGGTGCGATAGACGGGTTTGCCGTCATGGTTGGTGATCCGCTCCACCAGGGTCGGCTCCACCGGCTTGCCGCCGTTGACCACCGCCGATACGATCACCGCTGCATGGAGGGGGGATAGTGTGGTCTGACGGTTGAACCCGCTGGCAATTTCCGCCCAGTGGTAGGATTCGTCTTTTACCGTCAGCCGGCTGGTGGGCCATTGGAGCTCGAAAGCCACCTGCCGGTTGAAGGCGAAGGCATCTCCGTATGCTTCCAGGGTTTTCCGTTTGAGGACCAGGGCTCCGATCTTTCCAAACACCGGATTGACGGACTGGGCAAAGGAATCCCGCAGGGAGATCGAATTGGTATAACGGTTGGTCTTGTCCGTCAACTGGCGCTTGTAAAGGGTGTGCTTGTAGCCGTTGAATTTGAACCGGGAGCCGGCCGTATAGCCTTTTTCTTCAACCGCCGCCGCCGCCGTTACGATCTTGAAGAGGCTGGCCGCCGGGTATTCGGCCATCCGGCATGGGTCCTGGTCGGGATCGATCTTGTTGAATCCCGCCATGGCCATGATTCGGCCCGTGTCCGGCGCCATGGCCACGATGCCGATATAGCGGGAGTTGACCCGGTCCATGCGTTTGAGCAGATACTGCTGAAGTCCCAGATCCAGACTGGTGCTTACCTGGTAGGGGCGGCCGTCGAAGTCCACCTTTATCGGATCCGCTTCCAGATTGATCAGCCGGGTTTTGCCCAATAGGATATGAACATCTGCTTTTTCGATCAGTTCCGGTGCCGTTCGCGTTTGGTGCGGCGGAACTGAATCGGCGACCGCCTCACCCGTCTCCTGGTTGATGCCTGTGGTGAAAACCCACCCGATCCCTGCAATCGCCAGAACCAACAACCCCACCATCCACCACGGCCTGCTGCGTTCCAGCCGGGTGCGTCGGGTCGGGAAGTACTGACGCCTAAGGCTTTCCTGATAGGCTTTCCAGCTGGGCTGGGGTAACGACTGCGTATCACGTTTAAAAAAACGGGTTATTTTCAAAAATAGAGCCCCCGGCGGCGATCAGCTTAGCGGTGTTCCGGGCGAGACCGAATGATCCAGTGTCGCCACGGTGACGCCGTTTTCGTCCGTTGCAGCAATGAGCATGCCTTTTGACAACACGCCCATGAGTTTGGCTGGTTTGAGGTTGGCCACAACGATGACCTGTTTGCCCACCAGATCCTCGGGGGTGTAGCTGCCGGCGATGCCGGAGACGATGGTTCGCGCATCGCCCAGATCCACCTCCAGTTGAAGCAGCTTTTTGGCCCGGGGAACGGCCTGGGCAGACACGACCGTGGCCACACGCAGGTCAATCTTGGCAAAATCCTCGATGGTGATTTCCGGTTTGATGGGTTTGTCCATGATCGGGTGTGCGGCCTTTTCTACGGGTTGCGGTTGTTTTTTATCCAGGTCGATGCGCGGAAACAGGGATATGGATTTTCTCAGCTTTACTCCCGGTTCCATCCCTGTCCAGGTGGAGAGGCGGTCCAGCTTGAAAAAATCGTCATCGCCTTTAAATCCCAAGTGCTTTTGCATGTTGGCGGCAGTATCGGGCATCACCGGATAGATCAGACCGGAGATGATGCGAAGCCCTTCCAGCAGATTGTAGATTACCGTTTGCAGCTGTTTTCGGGTGGCCTTGTTCTTGGCCAGCACCCACGGGGCGGTGACGTCCACATACTTGTTCATGTGGGTGATGAACTCCCAAACCGCTGCCAGGCCCCTGTGAAAGGCAAACTCGCCCATGCTGGCCGTGTAGGCATCGATGGCGGCCCGGGAATTGCTTTTCAGCCCGAGGTCCATTTCCTTTTCCACATCCGGGTCCGATGCGGGAACCACGCCGCCGAAATACTTGTGGGCCATGGAGAGCACCCGGGAAAAGAGATTGCCGAGGTCGTTGGCCAGGTCCGCGTTGATTCGTTGGACCAGGGCCTCTTCATTGAAGTTGGAATCCAGGCCGAAAGCCATGTCCCGCATGAGGAAAAAGCGGAAGGCGTCCAGACCATAGACGTCTTTCATCTCAAGGGGTTCCACCACATTGCCGATGCTTTTGGACATCTTGCTCTGGTCCACGTTCCAGTAGCCGTGAACGTTCAGGTGCTGGTAAACGGGAATCCCGGCCGCTTTGAGCATGATTGGCCAATAGATACCGTGGGGCTTGAGGATGTCCTTGGCCACGATGTGCTGGGCCACCGGCCAATAGGTTTTGTATAATTCGCCATCCGGGTAGCCCAGGGCCGACACATAGTTGAGCAGGGCGTCGAACCACACATAAGTAACGTAGTCGGCGTCAAACGGCAGGTTGATGCCCCACTTGATGCGCGATTTTGGCCGCGAGATGCACAAGTCCTCCAGTGGGTCGCGTAAAAATGCCAGCACTTCGTTGCGGTAGCGTTCGGGACGGATAAAGTCGGGATGTTGATTGATGTGGTCGATCAACCATTGCTGATATCGGCTCATCCTGAAAAAATAATTGGATTCCTTGATGGTTTCCGGTGGCGTCTGGTGGTCCGGGCAACAGCCGTCGACGAGCTCCCGTTCGGTGTAGAACCGTTCGCATCCAAAGCAGTAGAGTCCCTCGTATTCGCTGAAATAGATGTCACCGGCATCGTAGATGCGCTGAAGGATGCTCTCTACCACGGCCATATGGGCCGGGTCCGTGGTGCGGATAAAGTAATCGTTGGAAATGTTGAGCTCCGGCCACAATTTCCTGAACAGGCCGCTGATCTGGTCCACGTACTCCCGCGGGGTCCGCTTTTCTTTTTTGGCGGCGCGGACGATTTTGTCACCATGTTCGTCCGTACCGGTGAGAAAATAGGTCTGGTCAGTAGACATGGCGTGAAACCGCCTGACCACATCCGCTGCAATGGTGGTGTAGGCATGACCCAGGTGGGGTCGGGCATTCACATAGTATATGGGCGTAGTGATATAAAACGGCGAGGCCATGGATTTATCTCCTGTCGTTGACAATGTCATCAAGGCTGATTTCTACATCACCGCCTTCTACCAGCCGCACCGTCAGGCGGTTGCAGATAACGTTGTGGCGGGTTACTTTTCCCGGACCATTTTTGGTGGTCACGACCTTCCCAATTTTGGGGAAGCCTTGCTTGAGTTTTCGGTAAGTCTCATTTTCAAAGGTCAGGCAACACATGAGTCTGCCGCACTGACCAGAAATTTTGGTGGGGTTCAGGGAGAGCCCCTGCTGTTTGGCCATGCGAATGGATACCGGTTCGAACTTTTCCATGAAAGATGAGCAGCAAAAGGCTCGCCCACAGCGTCCAAGGCCTCCGCACATCTTGGCCTGGTTACGAATGCCCACCTGCCGCATCTCGATGCGGACCTTGAATTGATTGACCAGGATTTTGACCAGTTGCCTGAAGTCCACCCGCGCATCGGCCGTGAAAAAGAAGGTGAGTCGGCTGGCGTCGAAGGTGCTCTCAACTGAAAACAGGTTCATCTTCAGCCTGAGTTTCTTGATACTTTTCATGCAGAAAGCGTGTGCTTCGCGCTCCAGGGCCATATTCTGTTCGACCTGGCTCAAGTCCTTTTCATTGGCTTTGCGAAATACATTTTTCAGTGGCTTGCCGGGTTTACCCGTCTCGTCTATCAACTCGGGCGGTGTCTCCACTTTTCCCAAACCCAGCCCTTTTTCCGATTCCACGATCACCTGGTCGCCCACGTTGAGGACAAAGGCCCCGCAGTTGAAATCATAAATTTTACCACCGGCTTTGAACCGGATTCCCACTTTTTTTTTCATGGTGTCTCTTTTATCTGAGGCAGGCACCTGCCATCTGCAGGGCCATGGCGTCCAGTGTCAATCTTGCGTTCGTATTGGATCGCAGTGCTGTCAACGCGCGATCCACCGCATCGATCTGTTGGAGCAACTGCGTCTGGCTGACCTGTTTGGCAGCCGTTGAAAGCGCTTCCAGCCGATCCTGATTCAATACCCATTGCGGGTCGGTCCTGAAGACCAGCATGTCCCGCAACCACATTGTAATGATTTCCAGCGATTCTTCAATAAGATCCTTTTTCTTGGCCAACATCTCAGACCATGCCAGCCATGCCCGAATTCCCGTCGTCCCGTTATCGGCCAATTGGCTTCCCAGGGCCTGAATAATCCAGTCCCGGCGGTTGAGCCATCCGCTGTCGACCCATTTTAGCGCACGGGTGTAACTGCCGCCGCAAAGGGCGGCAACCGTCTCCATCGATTCCGGTTCAATCCCGCCGGCTGCAGCGAGCAGCTGTTTTATGTCTGCCGCGCGAAGGGGGGAAAACCGGATGTGCTGGCATCGTGAGACGATCGTGGGCAAAAGGTCGGATGTCTGGCGTGCCGTCAGCACCAGCAGGGTTCGGTCCGGGGGTTCTTCCAGAACTTTCAGCAGCGCATTGCCCGCTTCCGGATTCATGGTCTGCGCATCGGACAGGATTACCACCCGTCGGTCCGCCTCATTGGGCTTCAACCTCAGGGCCTGAAGCAGTGCCCTGATCTGGGCGATTCTGATAACCGACGATAGGGGGGCGACGCGGATGATATCTGGATGGTGGTTCCCGGCAATCTTCCTGCAGGGGCCACAATCCCCGCAGGCATCGACGGCATCCAGATGGGGGCGGTGGTGGCGAATCGCCGAATTTAACTTCAGGCAGTTGCAGGCCATGGCAAATGCCGTGGCCGTTGTTTTTTTCCCCACACCCTCATCACCGGTAAAAAGCAGCGCATGAGGCAGTGTCCCGTTGCGCAGAAACGTCTTGAGCAACCGGGTGGCGTGCGGTTGGCCAACGATGGCGTTAAATACGGTTGCCGTCGTCATCTTCAATGGGTCCCGGGCGGATGGATCGGACCGGCACCTGGTTCGGCCCGGACTCGTTGGCGAGGCGTTCGGCCCTTAGCATGCCGTCTATTGATCTACCCGTTCCTTGAGCTCTTTTCCGGCCTTGAAAAAAGGAAGTTTCTTGGGTTTAATGGTGACCTTTTCGCCGGTTTTGGGGTTTCTTCCCGTATAGCTTTTGTACTCTTTCACGAAGAAGCTGCACAGTCCACGAATTTCAACACGCTCTCCATCGGCCATGGCGTCGGCCATGCTGTCAAAAAAGATCTGGACCACTTTTGCCGCTTCGGATTTGGATATGTCGGCCCTGGTCTTCAAAGCGGAGATGAGTTCCAGTTTGTTCATGTACCCTCCTTCAACGATCGATAGTGTATACGGGATTGAAAGTGACTCTATAAAATAGAACTTAATAGAAAGTCAAGTAGTTATGATAATATTTCCGGCAGTTTCTCCACATCGGCGGCATCCACGTTAACAGCGGCGAACTGGCCCAGGGCCTCGATGTTGACGATGACCCGGCCGTCACCGCGGTAGCTTGAAAAAATACCTGTTACGCCGGAAAAGGGCCCGTTGACCACCATCACCCGATCCCCTTTCTTAAACCGGGTTCCGGTGATCACTTCTCCTTCCGTGGAGACCATGATCTTGAGTGAATCGATGGTTGCATCGGCGATCCGTACCGGCCCCCGGGTGCTGCCGATGAGCTGCACCGCCCCCGTGGTCTTTAATATTTCGATGTGTTCATAGGGGTTCAGATCGGTCCTGACAAAGAGATAACCCGGGAAAAGGGGCACGCGGATCATCTTGTGCCGATCCCGCCGTCGGCTTTTTACGGTAATCTTCGGCAGAAAGACATCCAGCGTCTTTTTAGCCAGTCCGTCATTGACCACATTCTCGAAACGGCTTTTTGTATGCAGCGCGTACCAGGCACGCGTCAGTTTATCTCCAGCCATTGGGCGTGGTTCCGTTGGTTATTATATGATTCAACTGATTGGCAGCGTTGCGCCAGTTCATCCGAGAAGACTATCAGAAGGGGATTCGTTTATCATCCCTAATGCCAAAAGGCAAATGGCATTCGCATCGCTTACTCTCCGAATCCGCCGATGCCCATCAGATTGATTGAAAATAAGAATTTATTGTCTTCACCTTCTCTGCCATAGAAAAAATCGACGGACCAGCATTGAGCCGTGTAGAGAAAACCGATCCCCTTGCTGATGTCCTCTTGGGTCTGCAGATTGCGTTCGTATTCTCCTCTGGCGATGAGGCGATTGCTCAGCTTGACGGAAAGGGCAGCGTTTATGGATTCACTGACGTCTTTTGCGTAACTGTGTTCCACCCACAATCGGTCTCCTCGATGGTCGGCAATGGTGGCGCCCACATTATGGGATGAAAAATCGTTGTCGTACGTGTTGTAGCTAGCGTCGGCATCGACCGCCACATACCGTCCGAGATTGAGTTCCAGTTCACCATAGATGTCTGAAAAGGGTTCGGGCTGATCATCCCTGGCCGCTGCGATGTCATAGCTTTGCTCCAGATAAAAGCGGCAAAAGCGATAGTAGTCGAAAGATGTTGGCTGCGGCGAATCCGCCGGCATCCGATCCGTCAGTCCGGATCCTCTTTTTAAGATGGAATCATTGCCGGCCATTGCGGCGGATCGGGCGGCTTTGGTCGTTCTTGACGTAAAGGTGTTGGTCAAGGAGTAGGTGATCTCGTTGGCCTCGTCGATTCGGTCTATTCCCGTGTCAAAATCGGGCAGGTCCGACTGGTCCTGATCCGGGATGTATTCATAGACGACGCGGGGTTTGATGCTGTGGCGGATGCGGTCAATCGACTCCACGGGAGATCCCATGATTCGTGAAAGCTCCGTAGATAGGTCCAGCCGTGCATCGTAGATTTGCCGATAGGTGGAACGATCCAGGCTGTCGTCCTCCTGGCGGTCCATCACCCAGGCGGTCTGGCGCCAGCCGACCGATGGCTCCACCGACAGGTAATTTTTCCACTTGAGCGGCAGATAGGCCCTGGGATATAGGTCTGTGCGGTGGCCCTGATCACCGTCCTCGCGGTAGAAATAGGTATATTCGGAATCCAGGTCCCAGTAGACGTCGGTCCCAAAAGCCTGCTGTTTGAGACTGTCGAATTCGATCACCGGGAGTTGCTGAAGGGTATCGTCGGTGTCTTCCCAGCGCCGGTTGGTCACGTTGTCGTTCCACAGCAGGGTGCCGTTCAGGCTATAACGCGTCCAGGTTCGGTTGACGTTCAGTCGATTGGTGCGCGTGTTTTCATCGTAGGTGTCCAGGTCCCTGCCGAAGGTTTCCAGGAAATAATCCCGGGTTTCATTAAACCCGCTGCGGCCATCCCTGAACTCGGTGAGGTAGTCCTGATCGCTGACGATGTCCAGATCCAGTCGCGCATTGGCACCCCAGGGCAGTTCCTGATCCAGTTTTGCCCGCAGCCAATAGCGGTCCGTGTTGGGACGGTCGTAGGCATCCCCGGCATAACCCCATTTTTGGGTGGCTTCGAGGGTGCCGTCATCGATTTTCTGGTCCTCCAGACCGTCGGCCTTGATGGCGCCGTATGAGTCGCGGGTTAATGCGTAGCGATATTCCAGACCGATCTTTGTGCCCCTTTCCTGCATGACGTGGGTATACAACGTGGCGTCCATGCTGTCGTTGATGGCCCAGAACAGCGGTTGGTCCCAGTTAAACCCCCAGCGGTCCGAAACACCCGCCTCCGGAAGAAGCAGGCCGGTCTGGCGCCTGGTCTTTGCCGGAAACAGGAGGTAGGGTGTGTAGAGTACCGGCACATCCCCGGCCCGGAGTACGGCATGGGTGGCGGTGCCATATCCATCGATGGTCACCTTGAGCGTTCGGCCGGTGATGACCCAGTCCGGCTGGTCGCCGTCGCAGCTGGTAATGGATCCCTTTTCCGCCCGGTAGGTGTCCTTGCCGGTCTTTTCGATGCGCTCGCCGTGGATGTAAAAATGGTTCTCCTTCAGGAAAACGGTGCCGCCGTGCACCACACCGGTCTCCTGTTCCAGGTTCAGGTCCACGCGTTCTCCGGTAAGTATATCGTCGCCGACGGTCATTACCACGTGGCCGTTGGCCACGGCGGTCATGGCTTTATGGTTGAAGGAAACCGCATCGGCCACCAGGCGGGTGGCCTGTTTTTCGATGATCACATTACCCCTGGCATGATAGGTAGTGGACTCGGCATCGTAGTCAACCGTGTCTGCACTGATCTGCCAGGGGACCGTCGGGCTGCCGCTGAGCCGATCGGTGATCGACTGGGCATGGGCACACGACACCCAGGGCGTCAAGAACCCAAACGTCAAAAAGAGGAGGGTCAGGATCACTACCGGATGGCCTATGACGGGAGATGGTGGTCTGAATATGAACGATCGCATCAGTTGAATAAAAGCATAGGCGTTATGGGGAAAAAGGTGGTTTCAGCATGGATCCTGCGAGGGAGGATGCAGGATAACCACTTGCACATAAATGAAAAATTCAATATAAAGCTATCTTGTTTGAAATTGCAACAACAGTTTTACACGTCGGCTATCGACCGGGCAAAACCGGGTTGTGAGGCGATCTTTCAGATGAAAAATGAGTGTTCATGCGCGTACTGCTGACCAATGACGACGGTATCCACGCACCGGGATTATGGGCGTTGCACCAGGTTTTTTCGACCCGGCACCAGGTGACCGTAGTGGCGCCGGATCGCGAACGCAGCGCTGTGGGCCACGGGATTACCCTGCACCAGCCCCTCCGTTTCGAAAAGGCCCGTGTCAACGGCAGCCTGGGCGGTTATGCCGTCAACGGCACCCCGGCGGACTGTGTGAAACTGGGTTTGGCCGAGCTGTTGGACACCCCTCCCGAGCTGGTGGTCTCCGGTATCAACCCGGGCGCCAATGTGGGCATCAATCTCAACTATTCCGGAACCGTGGCCGCTGCCAAAGAGGCCGCCATGGCCGGTATTCCCGCCATGGCCGTATCCATCATTGCCCCCGGTGACCGGCATGTCGACGCCGCTGCCCGGTTTGCCGAATCGCTGTCAATGCAGGTAAAGGAGTGGGGGCTGCCCCGGGGGACTTTTCTCAATGTCAATTTTCCCGATCTGCCGATCGACGAGATTCGTGGTGTCCGCTGGAGTCGTCAGGGAACCGGGACTTTTGCCCAGCACTTTGAAAAACGACGGGATCCGCGTGACCGGATCTACTACTGGCAAGGGTGCGACGGCCAGGAGGCCTACGACCAGTCGGATATTGACGGGGCCGCACTGGGTAACCGGTATATTTCCATCACGCCCATCAAATGCGACATGACCGATTACGACACCCTGCGGGAACTGTCCCAGTGGAATATCAGTGTGCCCCATTAATATCTAACTAAATGTTTTCTATGTTATAAATATGTTTTTTCCGGTTTATCCGGGTTAAGGTGACAACGATGACCAAACGTTTTGTCTCTGAACTTGTCGCGGGCAGCGCCATTGACGAGGTGTTTCTCCTGGCCGAGCGCGCCATGGCCCATAAGAAAGACGGAAACCCGTTTTTGAACGTAACCCTGTCGGATCGTACCGGCCAGGTAAAAGGGGTGGTGTGGGACCAGGTGGAGCGCATCGCTGCAGCTGCTGCCGAGGGTGATTTCGTGCATGTTCGGGCGCAGGTGGGCGAATATCGGGGCAACCTTCAGGTGGTGGTCAAGGACATGGCCCGGGTGCCGACAGACCAGGTGGATGCAGGGGATTTTCTGGCGACCACCACCCGTGACGTGGCCAACATGTTTGACCGGCTCAAGGAGATGACCGCCCGGATGCAGACCCCGCATTTAAAGGCACTTTTTGAGGCCTTCTGGAGCGATGACGCGTTTGTGGCCGCCTATGTCCGGGCGCCGGCGGCCAAGCTCATGCACCACGCTTATATCGGCGGCCTATTGGAACATACCCTCTCCATGGCCATTTTGTCAGAAGCCATTGCCGCGCATTACAGCGGCGTGGACCGGGATATGCTGATGGCTGGGGTGATCCTTCACGACGTGGGTAAGACCCGGGAATTGGAATATGCCCGCCGCATCGACTACACGGATGAGGGTCGTCTGCTCAGCCATATCATCATCGGCCTTTCCATGCTGGATGAAAAACTGAAGCAGGTGCCGGCTTTTCCTGACGTCCAGGCCCAACTGCTCAAGCACATGATCGTCAGTCACCATGGCGAGCGGGCTTTCGGCTCCCCCGAGCCACCCAAAACCATCGAGGCGGTCCTGCTCAACTATATCGACGAGATGGATTCCCGGGTCAACAGCATTCGCGAATATGTGGCCAAGGATCTCTCGGACGGCTCCTGGACGCCTTATCACCGGCTCCTGGAGCGACATTTTTACAAGGGACCCGGAGTGAGCGATCCCAAGGACGGCTGATCATGTTCGTTACTTTAGAAGGCATCGAAGGCTCGGGGAAAACCACCCAGATCCAAACCATGGCCCAATGGCTGACGGCGGCCGGCCATGACTGCCTGACTACCCGGGAACCCGGCGGTACGCCCATTGGCGGTCAGATTCGTTCCGTCCTGCTTCACCCGGACAACAGCGATTTGGCGCCTACGGCCGAACTGCTGCTCTACGTGGCGGACCGGGTCCAGCATCTGGAAACGGTCGTGCGTCCGGCACTGGCCAAGGGCAAGGTGGTGGTCTGCGATCGCTATTTCGATGCCACCCTGGTCTACCAGGGCTATGCCCGGGGATTGAACAGGGACATGATTCGCCAACTGCACCAGCTGGCCTGCCAGGGCTTGACGCCCGATCTGACCCTGCTGCTTGACCTGGACCCACAAGCCGGACTGGCCCGTGCCTGGCGCCGGATCGATTCCGATACGGCCCATGTGATGGAGTCGCGCTTCGAAAAGGAGAAGCTGCTGTTCCACCAGCGCGTCAGGGCCGGATACCTGGATCTGGCGCGCCGGGAACCGCAGCGGTTTATCATCATCGATGCCGCCGCAGATGAGCGAGCGGTGCGTGCGCAGATTGAAAGCACGCTCGAGACTCATTTTAAGCGTCGACCATCGACCCTCGAATGATGAAGTCACTTCGCTCCGGCTGTTTATAAAGTTGGCAGAATACCTTTATAGGTGGAACCCTTTGTCATGACCCACAGCATCCTCAATCATATCGGCAACACCCCACTGGTGGAGATCCGGCGGCTGAATCCCAACCCGCATGTCCGCATACTGGCCAAGCTGGAGTACCTCAACCCCGGCGGTTCGATCAAGGACCGTCCGGCGTTGTCCATGATCGAGGAAGGGGAACGCTCGGGCGAACTGAAACCGGGAAAAACGGTGATCGAGGCCACCAGCGGCAACACGGGTATCGGCCTGGCCATGGTCTGCTCGGTCAAGGGTTACCGGCTGCTGCTGGCCATGAGCGAGGCGGCCAGTGTGGAGCGGCAGCAGATCCTCCGGGCGCGCGGTGCGGAGATTCTGCTCACGCCAGGCCACTTAGGCACCGACGGTGCCATCGAGGAGGTATACCGCCTCGCGCGGGAGAACCCGGACGCCTATTTCATGACCGACCAGTTCAACAACCCGGCCAACTGGATGGCCCACTACAACGGCACGGCTGTCGAGTTATGGGATCAGACCGGAGGCAGGCTGACCCACATGGTGGCCACCATTGGCACCTCCGGAACCCTGATGGGACTGTCCCGGCGGCTCAAGGAGTTCAACTCCGAGATCCGCATCATCGGCGTGGAGCCTTATCTGGGGCACCGGCTGCAGGGGCTGAAAAACATGAAGGAGGCCTATCAACCGGAAATATTCGAAAAGCGTTTGCTGGACGAGAAGGTCAATGTCGAAGATGAACCGGCTTTCGAGATGACCCGGCGTCTGGCCCGTGAAGAAGGCCTCATGGTGGGCATGAGCAGCGGAGCCGCCATGGTGGTGGCCACAGAGGTTGCCCAGACGCTGGAGCAGGGAATGCTGGTGGTGATTTTCCCCGACGGCGGTGAACGCTACCTGTCCACCCCGCTATTTGCCGTCCAGGAGAAAATCGACCTCAAGCTCTTCAACACCATGACCCGTCAAAAAGAGCTTTTTATGCCGGTGAATCCGGGGAAAGTCTCCATGTACGCCTGCGGCCCCACCGCCCATGCGCGCATGCACGTGGGGGAGGGGCGCCGTTTCGTTTTCTCGGACCTGCTGGCGCGCTACCTGGCCTATCGAGGCTACGCGGTCAAGCAGGTGATGAACATCACCGATCTGGACGACAAGACCATCGAGGGCTCCGAGCAGGCCAGCATGTCCCTGGAGGATTTCACCGGCATGCACATCGACTCTTTTCACAAGGATCTGGGTACCCTGGGCATCCAGCCGGCCGACCACTATCCCAAAGCCAGCCAACACACCGACGATATGGTGGACCTGGCCGACCAGCTGGTCAAAAAAGGCTATGCATACGAAAAACTGCGTTCCATCTATTTTGACATTTCACGATTCAAGACCTACGGTCAATTGTCGGGAATCGATCTTAACAAGATCCGCCTTGGCGCCACCGTGGACCTGGAAGATTACGAAAAGGACAACCCCCGCGATTTTACTCTGCTCAAGCGCATCCGGCTGTCGGAACTGAAGCGGGGCATCTACACCCGGACCGACTGGGGCAACATGCGGCCCTCATGGCACCTGCAGTGTGCAGCCATGTCCATGCGTTATCTGGGGGATTTCTACGATATCCACTGCGCCGGCCGCGAACTGGTTTTTCCCCACCACGAGAACGAGATCGCCATCGCCGGGGCGTTGACCGGAAAAAGTCTAGCTAAATACTGGGTGCACTGCGATCGCGTGCTGGTGGACGGCAAAAAGGTGGACGAAAAGGGTGACGCCTTAACTATCCAGACCCTGCTGGATATGGGGTATACGGGACGGGAGATCCGCTACTGGCTGATCTCGGTAAACTATCGCAAGCCGGTCCTGTTTTCGGTGGCGCGTCTGGAACGGGTGCGCAAGACGTTAAAGCGCCTGGATGCCTGCGTCCGGGCCCTGAAAAACGTCCGCCACGGAAATGCATACGGGGAACTGGATCAGCTGTGCTACGACATCAAAAATGGCTTTACCAGCGCCATGGACGATGACCTGAACATCTCCGCCGGCCTGGCCTCCCTCTTCACCGTGGTCAAGCGCATCAACACCCTGATTTTAGAGCATGGCATCGATGCCGCCGGGGCTGAAAAAGTACTGGAGGCCTTGGCCCGCATCGATTCCGTGGTCAACTTCTTCGATTTTGAAGATGAAACGGATAACCCGCAGGTACAGCAATTGATGGCCGAACGGACACGTGCCCGGCAGGCCAGGGACTGGGCCCTTGCGGATCGGCTGCGGGATCAGTTGCTAGAGATGGGGGTGGTTCCCCGGGATGATCGTGTCCGCCCATAAATGGTGTCTTGCGGCCCATATCCGCGTCTCCCGGTGTCGGAAATCTCGACGTAGCGCTGCTACGCCTGCGGTTCATCCAAAACGTTGCGGCCAAGAAAAGAACATCGACCATCCACCATGAATGAACGACATGAAAAATAGCAGTTTACGGATAACACCTATGACATCCGCATACATGCCGTTCACCTATCTCTCGGAATCCACGGCGCGCATTCTGAATTCGTTAGTGGGACCGGTGGTGGTTTACCAGCCACTGGATTCGAACATTCCCGAAAGCCTGGGTGTAATGGCATCACAGGGGCTCGTTGAGATCCGCACGCCGATTGCCGATGATGACGACCGGCTGCGTGCCGCTTTGTCGGAATTCATGGAGTGGGCGCGCATGAATCAGGGAAAATCCACCCCGGGTGCCGATTTTTTCAGCCAGCGACAGGGGGAAATTCCTTTTTTCGATGAAACCGCGGTCAACCGGATCCGTTCCGACATCAACCGGTATCGTCAATCCGATGGTCAGGCAGATCACGAGACGGAAGCAACCCAGGCCGAATTCAGCTCCCGACTGTTCCTGGCCCTGGCCCAGGAAAACGATCAGGTCACCGACCGCCTTGACGATGACCTCAACCGGGCCAATTCGTTGGAAAATGTTCTGCTGGACACCCTGAAGGATGCCGATGAAGTGGGGTTCGAGCGTCAGGCGTCCGGTACAGTGATCTGGCGGGACGATCCAGGTGCAACGCTGAGCGGACAACGGATTCGCGCCTGGGCCGCCCTGGCCGTTGCCGATGCCGCGCAGCCGGATGTATTGGTCACCACCAGTCGCGCGGTGATCGATACTCTGCTGGAAACCCATGGCGAAGCGCTGCGTCTCGACCGGCTGGCCGACATTCGACTTTCCATTCCACCGGCCGGCACGGCACCGGTATTGGGTAAGCTGCTGGATGATCTGGCCAACCGGGAATCCCTGGCATTGACTGACCTTTCTTCCATCGCTATGCCGACCGCCGATGCGGCATGCGGAACGGCCGTCACACTGACCCTTTTTGGCGCTGCCAATCGGACACCCGCCACCCTCATCCGACGGATGGCGCCTGCAGCCGTTGCCCCGGATGCAGAAAAAGAAAAACCGAAATCGGTTTGCCACACCCTGATCATTCTGGTGGAAAGTTGATGTTGAGATCGGTGAAATGCCCACCTGGCGTGGAATTGCGGGCGATGTGGCGAGGCACCGAAAAAAACGCCATCAGCGCTTGACGGGGTGTTTTATTTGGTATAAGCCCTTTTTCATTAAAAGAAAGCAGATGTTGATAATTGGATCAACACGCATAGAAAACTATTGAAAGGAGACTGTTAAGATGGCTTTTAACCCGATCGTTGACGAGGCCAAGTGCGTTGGCTGCGAAGAGTGTGTTGATGTCTGCCCCGTGGAAGTGTTCGAGATGCAGGATGAAAAATCCGTTGTGGTCGCAGGGGAAGAGTGTCTCGGCTGCGAAAGCTGCGTGGAAGTGTGCGAAGAGAGCGCCATCACCGTCGAAGAGACTTAATCATCGACGATGTCAAAGACGTTCCAACCCCTGGCGGATCCCTCCGTCAGGGGTTTTTTTGTCCCCGTCGCATCCAGATCATTCATTAAAAGTGCCGGGAGCCAGCCATGAACCGCTACCAGATCGTCGACACTGTTTTTGGCTTCAGCGCGGTGGCCTTTTCCGCCGAGCCATTCAAACTGGTGGCGACCAGGCTTCCCACATCCGATCTCGACGAACTGTGCCGGCCATTCGACGAGGCCTATTGGCGAATCGACAGCAACCACCCAACCGCACTTAAAATCGCTGCGGTCATGGTCCGCTATTTCAACGGGGAATCGATCGAGATCCCCTGGCCGGTGATGGACCTTTCCCGCTTCACTCCTTCCCAACAGGATGTCTACCGCATCGTGGCCAAGATCCCATACGGGGAGACCGCATCTTACGGCCAGGTGGCCCGGCTTGCCGGCCTGCCCCGTGCTGCCCGGTTCGTGGGCACCACCATGGCCAACAATCCCTATCCGGTTTTAATCCCCTGCCATCGGGTGATCAAAAGCGACGGGTCACCCGGGCTGTTCGGCGGTGGTGAGTCCCTGAAGGCCAGGATGCTGGCCCTGGAAAAAGTCTTTTGACCGTTGAACCATGATGGCGAGCGCATTTTTCGTCGCTTACGGCAAGGTTAGCATGCGAACTGGACATCGATTTTCAATTGAAGACATAGATGATAGGAGCACGTTACCATTAATTGGCAGGGTTGGAGGCATTTGCCTCAACAATCAGTTGGCTGGGTAGGCTGTATTTCATTTCTGTTTTATGAACCCAATCAATCTCCCTCCAAACGCCATTAACGTAAAATCTCGGTAGGGTCGGGTCGGTGATGTCGATGATGTCAAGTTCTCCTTCCTTTGCGGCCTGAAAAATGCCGGGTTGGAGATCGCTGGCTGTGTGCATCATCCCGTCGAAGAAGTGGATCAGGTAAATCTTGCCCATCGTGTTTTCCTTTCTTTTCGGTAAATCAACAAGCAAGGATGGAAGCCCTGAAGCCCTGAAGGGCTGATTGTGTGGCGCTTGGATCAAGCGGGCGGGAACCCCAAGTCCCTCCGGAAATCAAATATATTAATTCTTCATCATCGACAACGAGAATGCTTGCTTTTGAATGCATCACCATGGGTTGATCTTCCACCTGCAATCCGAAAAACGCCCTGGTTTAATTTTATTCCGTAAGATGTAAAGTGGATTATTGACTATAATTTACTCTATAATTTCTAGAATCATTCTTTTCTTAGCCTTTCCGGATGCTGCATTTAAAAGGGTACGCATGGCTTGAGCAGTTCGGCCATGCTTTCCGATAACTTTTCCCAGGTCTTCTTTGGCCACGTTCAATTCCAAGACAGCCGTACTGTTGCCTATCACTTCATTGACGGTTACTTTTTCTGGATAGTCAACCAACTCATGAGCGATAAATTGAATTAATTCCTTCATAACGAGAAACCCTTTCTGGATTTTCCGAATCAGATTCAGTACCATTTACTTTCCGGCTCGTACTTAACTTCGATACTTTCTTGACCACCCGCTTCGGTTGCATCGATTACCAATACCTGACATACAAACGTTTTTTTTGATTTAACTGACAACGACAGTCGCTTTTCCTTTGGGTATTTAAAAATTATTTTTTCGGCAGGTTGGGATATAATGAAATTAAAGCATTGTTTACATTGGTAGCATTTATTCTCTTTCGCGTGGGATGAGTCTGTATATCCTGCTATTTCTCCACAAAGTGGACATCGTTGTGAACGCACAATGGTTCTCCTGCAGTTGGTTTTTCTCGGACGATAATTGAAAATAATTTGTGACGATGCGCGCAATTTCAGATCAGAGACAGTTCGGACTTTGGATTCGCTAGATTGCCTTACCCCAAGACAAGGGACTGATAAAGGTCACAAACCTATAGATCATATTATCTATCTGATGGTTCAAGCTGACAAGACGGGACGAATAGGAGGGTTGTGTGGGGGAAAGCCTCGTACTATGACAAAGACCGCAGATAGGATTGCAGGTTGGTCTTTTTGTTGGTCAGGTTGAGCCTGCGTCGAATGTTGAGCCGGTGAAAATCAACTGTGCTTTTGGACACACCCATTTGCTCGGCAATTTCTTTGGTGGTCCTGCCCTGGCGGATCAGGTTGGCCACCTGCGTTTCTACCGGCGTCAAGTGCCTGCCATCGATGATGAAACGCCTGCTGAGGGGCGATGCAATGTCGTCTATGCTCCGTTGGACAGTATCCAGCAAGAGTCGTTGCCGTGGGGTCAGTTTCCCGGATGCGATCGCGGCAAGGTGTGGGCGAATCAGATCATCGAGGTTGCAGACGACCTTTTCTTCAAGCCTGCGACGTTCATTTTTAACCTCGACAAGCAGCACCTTCAAGGCAGCGTTGGCCTCTTCCAATCCGGTAGAGCGTACTTCAAGTTCTTCGGCTTTCTGCACCAACTCGATTTGGACCCGTTTGCGGGCTTCAACCTCCTTTCGAAGCCGCTTGTTGACCTGGCGCAGATCGGCCGTCTTTGCGTCGACTTGAATTTCCAACTTTTGGCGAGCTTTTTCCAAGGTCTGCTCGATCTTCTTTTGGTCGCTGATGTCGATGAAGGTCGTTGCCAGGCGTTGATCGTCCAGCCGAAAAGCCGACATTTGAAAATGCTTCCCTATTTCTTGATGAAACCCGGCCACCGTAATCGTTTGCCTGGCGTTCATGGCACGATCGAAACTATCGAACCAGAAATCTTCTGTCTGCGGCCAAATCTGGCGAATCGATTTACCCACCGCACGATGGTGTGGGATGCCGGTCAACCGTTCAAAAGATGCGTTGACCTCCTGGAGGCGAACATCGATGATGTGGCCCGAATGGTCACGTTCTGAAATCTCAAGGATAGTGGCACCACTGACCATGTCATTGAAAAGCCGCCGGTATCTCCTTTCACTGTCCCGCAGGGCGATTTCAGCTGCCTTTTTAATAGCGATATCCACCAGCACCATCCGCCACTGAATCACTGTCCCCGTTTTGTCTCGATCCGCCTGGATATCCACCCGGACCCATGTTGACTGCTTTTTTTCATGCTTGAGTGCAAGTTCGATACTCTGTTTATTTCCGGTTTCACCTGCTTTTTGCAATGCAGCCAGATATAGATTTTCCCAGCCCGAGGCGATAAATTGGCTGAAACCTGAGTGGGGCATTATTTTTCTACTTTTTCCAATGAGGGCGGCGCCAGTCAGGTTAATGCGTTTGATAATGCCCTGGTTATTCATCGTGACATATCCACACGGGGCAAACTCATACAGGTCCTCATATTCTTGATGCAATTCAGAAATTTCGTGCTGTGCCCGTTTGAGCTCTTCGTTTTGGATTTCAAGCTCCGCCTGGTAAATTTTCAACTCGTGGATGAGTTCCAGGATATTCAGGGATGAGGAAGGCGCGACATCCGGCTGCTTTTGGATCAGCGCTTCAGCCTGATTCCGGAGTTGTTCGAATTTTATAGATTGGGAGTGGTGTGATGTCATATTGTTTTGCCTTCCACCGGTTCAAATGCATACCGTATGAAGAATCAGTATATGGCAATAACTACTATTAACATACGACAAGGGGCGGATATACGCAACTTTCTATGTGCAGTGAAAGGCTGACAGGGGCCTTTCAGGCGCGTGAACTGACAGGCCATCAACTTCCTGCGCATTTGTCGGGTGTTTACCGACATCTTGTGTTTTCCTTATATCTTGCTATAATTTAATGGATTGCAACCCCTTTTTTATTGAGAAGGGGTAAATTTACTATCTTCAGTGAGAAATGGGTATGCCAAAGAGAAGATCGACTACCAAAAAACCGCCAGAAAACACAAAACCCGTAACATCGGTTGCGGAGTCGGGAAACGGGGATGCCAAGGAAGCCCCGGATGCGAGGGCCAGAAAACTTCCCATCATCGGATTGGGTGCATCCGCCGGGGGGTTGGAAGCGCTTAAATCGTTTTTTGCCGAAGTTCTTGAAAACAGCGGCATGGCCTATATCGTCGTGGTTCACATGAACCCGAAGCAACCCAGCATATTGCCCGATCTGCTCCAGAAGGTGTCACGGATTCCGGTTTCAATCGCCAAAGACGGTCGCCCCTTGGAACCGGACCACGTATACGTCGTCCCGCCGAATAAAGAGATCTCCCTGTTCAACGGCAAGATCCAGCTGTTGGATATCCTGGCTAAAAGGACCGCCCTTCCAATCGATCTGTTCTTACGATCACTCGCTCAGGATCAGGGACGCAACGCCGCGGCCATCATCTTGTCGGGAACCGGAACGGACGGCACCCTGGGCGTGAAAGCGATCAAGGCCAACGACGGGTTGATCCTGGTTCAAGAAGATGAAACGGCCGGATACGACGGCATGCCCCGCAGCGCCGTCAGCACCGGGTTGGTCGATCTGGTGTTGCCTCCCGAAGCCATGCCCGATCGACTGGTTCAGTACTTTACGCACCATGAAATCGCCCTCGATTCACGAAGCGCAGCAACCAAGCACGAACAACAGGGTTGGCTGAACAAGATATTCGCCATATTGCGCGCCCGGGTCGGGCACGATTTTTCCGCCTACAAACCCAACACCATCCTTCGCCGCATCAGTCGTCGCATGGGGTTGAACCAGATCGAGAGCCATGAGCACTACGTACGCTATCTGCGGGAGAACGCGGTTGAGGTGGAGTCCCTGTTTCGGGATCTGTTGATCGGGGTGACTCAGTTTTTCCGTGACGCCGAATCCTTTGAGGTGCTCAAAACCGGCATCCTGCCTGACCGCTTGAAACGGATGGGAGAAGGCGCCGTCTTCCGGGCCTGGGTGCCGGGATGTGCAACGGGTGAGGAAGTCTTCTCCCTGGCCATCGTGCTGCGTGAGTGCCTCGATCAAAACCCCAGGCGGATCAGCCTGCAGCTGTTCGGTACAGACATCGACAGCCATGCCATCGACAAAGCCCGTGAAGGTATTTTCCCGGGCAGCATCGAAGCCGATGTCAGCGCCGATCGGCTGAAACGCTTTTTCATCAAAGAGCGGGGATTTTTTCCGCGTTCGCAAGGAGATCCGTGACGATGTGGTTTTTTCCTTGCAGGATGTGCTCAAAGACCCGCCCTTTTCGCGTTTGAACTTGCTGTGTTGCCGCAACCTGCTCATTTATCTGGACGTCAATGCCCAGAAAAGGCTTCTGCCACTGTTCCATTACACGCTGTCACCTGGCGGGATTCTGGTGCTGGGCAGCTCCGAGACGGTCAGCGGGTTCACCAACCTGTTTGGCACCCGGGACAATAAATGGAAAATTTACGATCGTAAAGAAGTACCGCTGGCCCTGCGCCAGATTGTCCATTTCCCCAGTGGGCGGTTGGCCGCCGAATCCGTTAACGGGACCGCACCGGTCGGCCCTGCCGCACGACCTGTGGACATGGCCCGGATGGCTCAAAAGGCGATCCTCGACCAGTTCGCCCCCACAGCGATTTTGATCAATCCCAAGGGAACTATTCTGCATGTGCAGGGCCGTACCGGCAAGTACCTTGAGACCCCCAGCGGAGCGCCTACCCACAATATCCTTAGCCTGGCCAGAGAGGGCCTGCGCATCGAACTGTCGTCCGCCATCCGCCAGGCGGTTGCATCGGGCAGACCGGTGGCCCGCCGGAATATTGCCGTAAAAACCAACGGAGATATTCAGATGATCGACCTGCATGTATCTCCCCAGCGATCGCCCAAAGAACTCTCCGGGCACCTGCTGGTGGTCTTCGAGGGCATCGATGCCACAGCGACACCTCGGGCTGCACCCGCGCCTGTCGGAAAGGACACGCCAGTGGAGGCATCCCGATTTTTCGAATTGGAACAGGAGCTGCTGAACACCCGAGAGAGCCACCAGACCACATTGGAAGAGCTGGAGTCTTCCAATGAGGAACTCAAATCCGCCAACGAGGAGCTGCAGTCCGCCAACGAAGAACTCCAGTCCACCAACGAGGAGCTGGAATCCTCCAGAGAAGAGCTTCAGTCCCTCAACGAGGAACTGCAGACGATCAATGCCGAAATGCAAAGCAAAGTGGAGGAGCTGTCAGCGATCCATGACGACATGCGCAACCTTTTGAACAGCACCCAAATCGCCACCATCTTCGTGGACAACAACCTGCACGTCCGGAGGTTCACCCAGAAGGCGACCACCATGATCAACCTTATCGAAACCGACATCGGACGTCCTCTGCAGCATGTCGCGACCAATCTGGCCTACGATGGACTGATCGCCGATCTGACCGACGTTTTGAAAACCCTCACCCCTCGATCGTGCGAGGTGCAGACGACCCATGGCGACTGGTACAACATGCGCATCGTGCCCTATCGCACCATGGACAACCGCATCGACGGGGCGGTGTTCACCTTCGCCGCCATCGGTGATCAGAAAAAAGCCCAGGCGATTCTGGAATCCTCCAGGCGTGATATGGAACAGGCCTCCGAGCTGGTCCGAAATGTATTCGACATGAATCCGGACCCGATTGTCGTGCTCGACAACAATGGCCAGGTGGTCATTGCCAACACGGGATTTGCCAAGATGTTGAATATCGCTGAAAAAAAAGTCAACGGCCTGGACTTTTTAAGTGCTAATTTCAGCAGTTTCGAATCCATCGACCTGAAATCGAAATTACAGGCCGCCTTAATGAAAGAAAAGGATTTTACCACCCGCCCCTTCGAGATGAAGTCGCCAAAAGAGGCCCAGCGGTTCACCATTCAAGGCCGGATCATCAGGGGCGGCGATCACTCCCATTACCGCATTGTTTTGCATTTTGTGAAGCAGCCGCAAAAGGCGTGAAAAATATTGTAACATTTGTAAAGATAGAGAAAACGATTAAGCCTGTCGGATGTTCAGGAGTCCACTGGATGTGAATTTCTGCAAAAACAATAATTTTTTAATGTTTCTACCCTCCCGCTTCTGCAACGCTGGGGTTTACTTGGCTGACGTCCCTTCACCGAGAATCCGCAAAATGGTCGCCCGATCGGCATCGGGGTTCTGATTTAAAATGGCCGCCACCCGGCGGGCGGTATAGGCGGTGGCGATGGAGGTGCCGGCATAGGTGCCCGGATCGCCCTTGTATCCCACCGGCAGATCAGCCAGGCCCGGGGCGGATACGGCCACGAAATCACCGAAGTTGGACTGGTCCCATGCATCGCCGTTCGGGTTCAGCGCCCCCACGCCGATCACGTTTTCATAAGCGGCCGGATAGACCGGGTTGCCCGTGGGGGAATTGCCCGCGGCCGCAACCAGAATCAACCCCTTGGCGGCGGCATAGCGGACGGCAGACGCCAGCAAAGCGCTGGACGTTTCCGACCCCCAGCTCAGGCTCAGGACCCGGGAACCTTTTTCGATGGCGTAGTCGATGCCGCGCATCAGCGTGTAGGTGGAGGTAAACCCGTTGTCGTCAAATGCGCGTATGGCGACTACCGGGCTGCCGGCTGGCGTGTCCGAACCAACTCCCAGGGGGTTGACCGCTCCCGCGGCAATCAGGGCCATCTGGGTGCCGTGGCCCAATTCGTCGCTGACCTCGGCGCCCGGTGAAACGGCATCGTATGCCGCCTGAACGAAGGGGCTGTTTTCATAATCGGAACGCAGGCCGCTGTCCATCACCGCCACCACGGTTGAACCTGATGACGGAGGCTGCGAAGGCGGGGGAGCGGATGCGCTCGTCCCTCCCGTTGCCGGACGGCCGCCTTCCAGGGGATAGGCATAGTCCGGTTCGGCGGTTTGCACCCCCGGGGAGTTGGCGATCGTTTCGGTGATCGCCGGCACGTCACTGCCGTGGGGCAGGCGCAGCCGGACGATGCCTAACGGGGCGTATGCGTCGACGATGCTGGCACCCAGCTGATCCAGCAGTGCCGCAAGGGCGGCTTCGGTGACAGTTGGAGCCAGCCGGAGGAGCAGGATGTCCTGAACGTGGTAGGTGCCGTCGCCATTGTTAACCACGGTCAGGTTCACCCCTTTCTTCAGCGGCTGGACCAGCGCTTCCTGACCCTTGTAAAAAATGCGGATTTCCCAGAGTCGGGGTTCGTCGGCCGTGGAGGCCTTCTCCTTTCTCCAGATGAGCGCATAGTCGACGGATCTCAGGATGCTGGTCATGGCGGCGCCGATGGGCCGGTCCTTGAACGCTGCGGTGATTTTTGGATTGATGCGTGGGTCGATGCGGATGCGGATGCCCTGGTCGGAGAGCATTCCCAGAATCTCCGAAAGGCTGTTATCCCTGGCCTGGAGGGTCAGCCGGTCGCCGTCCAGGCGCACAACGGGTTCCGCTGCCTGACCGAGAAGAGGGGGTGCCGCCAGGCAGACGAATAGACTGACTACGACGATTAGCGATTTGATCGGTTTCATGGCATGTGATTCTCCGGTTTTCAAGGGGCCTTTTGCGTGGTGTCCTGCGCGGGCACATTCGGACTGCCTTCCACCAACTTGAACGGGGCTTTCAGTGTCCGCTTCATGATGCCGACCACCCCCTGGCCCACGTCTGCCGGCCGCATCGGCCGGACACGCAGTTCGTTCCATTTGCCCCTTATGCGAATCGGAATGGAAATCAGGGAACCGCCGGCGATATAGTTGATCACAGGAATTTTGTTGACAATGCGGTCAACGGTTTTTAACGGTGCCGCCAGAAGGATGATGTCCGCCGTGGCGGCTTGCAGGTCGAGGCTGCCCCGGCCGGTGAGTTTCAAGGCGGTTCCATCTATAATAATTTCATCGAACAGTAATTTTCCGTCTCTGATTTCGGCCTTAATATGGGCGGTTTCGTACACTAAGCCCTCTTTCTCGAGGACGAATTTTTCGCTGGCGAACGCATCGGTTGCCTCGAGATAGGAGGTGACTTTCGTCGTCACATCGCCATACATAATCCTTCCGTTCTGTGATGAAACATCCAACTGACCGGACATGAATTGAAGCGGTTGTTCCCGGGTGGGCGGCAGCGTGATCACGCCGGTAAGATCAAAAGTGGCTTCGGCCTCAATCGGCATCTGCCATAAGCACTGGTCCGTCTGCTGGAGGGACGCACCCCTGGCTTCAGGGGTGATGGAGAAAGCCAATCCGCGGGGTGAGAAGTCGATTTCCCCGGTGGTGGAGATGCCGCACAGATCGGCCCTGTCGATGCGGACCTGGATGCGGTCATCGTCTATACGGACGTCGGCTTCCAAGGGGGACCAGGTAAATCCGTGGTAGGTGAAATCGGTGACATTGAGGTGAATGTCTCCCCGCGGGACAAACTTGGCGGGGGGGTCCTGCTTGGCCATGGATTCTGCATTGTCCTCAGCGGCTGGTTGCAAGGAGCGGATCAATGCCTCATCCAACCGGTCGGCATTCACGTTGAGGTCAAATACCAGGTTCCCATCGCTGCGCTTCAATAAGCCGTCTACAACCATTTGGCTGTTGAGCAGGGAAACTTTTGAAGGGCTGATCTTCAGATGATTATCGTGGCCTTCAACGGCAAACTGCTTTATCTCGATAGGATCGCGAACGATACTTTGCAGATGCAATCCTTCGCCGGACAGTTTTCCGGTAAATGTGGAATTGAGTGGTACTGCGGTATCGATCAAGCTGCGAAAGTCGCCTTCCAGTCGACCGGACAGGGTGCGGTTGTCTCTAAGCAGCCGGTCGGCCGTCTGGCTTTCGATATTTCCCGCAAAGGCAAGATCGATGCTGCCGGCCTGTATTCGTGCCGAGCCTGTCGCCTTGGAATGACCGTCGGAAAACTGGAGCTTGCGGATCTCCAAGTCTTCGGGAGCGTAGGTGAAGTCAGTGAAAAGCACCACGCCACCGGCGGATTTCCCTTCACCTTTAAGCGATACCGTTTTGCGGATATTGTCCCAGACGATGTTGACCCCGGTCAGATCAAGCGGCGGTTTGATCTGCAGATGTTCTGGGATGGGCAGGATCGTGCCCAACCAGTCGAGGGCCACTTGTCCCATGGATCCATCGACCTGCAGCGTTGCCGACTCAGGATTGATGATGCCTTTGGTTTGGCCTGACGCAACAAACGATCCGTCTAAAAATTCGACGCGCACGTCCGAGGCATGCTCTTTACCGGGAATGTAAACGATCTGACCACCCGAGATATTGACCTCAAATGGCACCAGGGGACTTTTCAGGCGGAGTGCTTGCGGTGTCCCGACAATGTTGAATGACCATTGAGAAGGCTTGGTGAGCGGTCCGCTGATTTCGAGATTGGACAGGGTTGCCTTGCCGGTCACCGATTCGATGTGATTTTTGACCTTATCCAGGCCTTTAAAACCAGTCAGCCAGGTGTACATGGGCGCTGCATCCACCACCGCCGAAGGGCAGGCGATGGTCAGGGTGGATGCTCTCTCCCAATCGATGGCGGACTCCAGACGCTCAAACGTCGCTCCCTTGAAATGGCCGCTGACCTGTTTAAAAACCACCCGTCTGTCTTCGTAAGCCACATCGCCATCCATGCGCTCCAGGTCGGCCTCGATACCGGGGATGGTGACCAGGCCTTGGGCGATATGGCCGGCGGCTTTCATTTTTTTCTGTTGCCAGCCCTTTGGATCGACATCAAAGGCGGCAAAATAGGTGACATCGGTCAGTATGCCCTGCTTGGCAACGTTAAAGGCCGTGCGGATGGCCTTCAAATCGCCGACAAGGTCACGGGTGACCTGACTGGCCACGGCTATATCGATTTGTCCGGTGTCAGCATTTATTTCCAGGAGTGCGCGACCGCTTTCAGCTGCAGGCGCAATAGCGGCAGTGGCGGAGAGATTCAGCGGCGGCTTGGCAGATTGCAGTGTGTCGAAAGAAAAGACTTTTTTCTTATCGGCATAGTCAAGGCTGCCGGCGATGACCACCGTTTCCAGGTCTAATCGGTGCCCCTTGCGCGTGACCGTCAGGGATGGAAACCGAAGGTCAAAGCGGCTTTGCACGGTTTCGGGGCTGCTGATGTCGATGGTTGCCTCGACCGCTGTGCGTGAGTCTACAACGGTGATGTCTGCGGGCAGGGGGGCATAGGCCAACAGCGGTCCCAGGCTGATATCGCTAATACTGATCTGACCGCTGGCCTGCCTGCTTTCGATGCTGGCTTCGAATTTCAGCGCCAGTTCGCCGGTCAATTCGGACCGACAGTCCATATTTATCAGCAGATTGCCGCTGTCATTGGCCGCATAGGCGTCGATACCGTCGATCTGGAGGTCTGGTGCATCGGAAAATGCCAGCGTCAATGAACCGTCCTCGATCCGCAGATCGGTTCCCGGATCGATGGTCGCCAGGGCATTGAACAGGCCTCCGATGGCCATCCTGACGGCCTCTTCAACGCCCCCGTCACTTTTTTCCTTAGCTGATGACGGTGCTTTCAGCGGATCCGCTCCCAAGCGGAACCGGGTGTCTGGCGTTGTCAGCACCAGGCGGCGGATACTGAGGCGGCCGGTCAAGATTGCCAGGAGCCTGGGGTAGATTGATAACGCCTGGGCCTGGAGCTCAAATGCCTCCGGCCGGTGAAGCTGAATGCCGCTTGCTTTTAAATGGGGCAGGGGAAAGAAGCTGACGTCCAGGCGGTCATAATCCAACTTGCCGCCGGTTGCCTGGGCGGTTTTATCGACGATAAACGACTTCACCATCTCGCGGTTGGCTATCAGTTGGGAGGTCAGGACGGCAGTCAGCAGCAGGGCTACGACGCCGCCGACACACGCCAAACTGATCATCAGAATTTTCTGGGTGGTGCGCATTTATTTTCCTTCGGACCGGGCCAGAAATTTACCCACCAGCATGGCGATGAGGATGGTCATGTACAACTGGCCGGTAATGGCGATGAGCACCGTCATGGATCGGGCCAGATGGGAGACCGGGGTAACGTCTCCATATCCCAGGGTGGTCAGGGTTACAAAACTGAAGTATAAATAATCGCCTAACTGCGGCACGCTTCCACCGGGGAAAGTGATGGCCTGGCTGGCTGAATTATAGATATTGTGATGAACCACATCTGAAATGACCAGTAACACCGCACTGAGCACACCGAGCAGCAGGTATCCGTTGATGGAACTGAGGATAATGGTGCGGTTGACATCCCGGCTGTGGGCGATGTGACGGATCATCAGCACGACAATGGCCACCAGGAATAAAAACGTTGTGATGGAATCGACCAGGTGGATGAAGTCATTGCTTACAAAATAATTAATCCACGTGGTGGCTGCCGTCAGAGAGCCCAGCGGAAGCAGTATTTTTAGCGATTTGGTTGAGAAATTCAGTGAGAATATACCCGAGAAGAAAATGGCGGTCAGCAGCAGGTCCTTTGCCAGGGAATTCCTCTCCTTGAAAAGGGGGAACAGGACGATCAGTGCCAGCAGGCAGACCAGCAGGATAATATTGTTGCGCGGCAGGTTTTTCAGCTTCATTGCCTTGATCTTTCAGGTTAAGCGGTTGCCCATGATTTTTTCGAGGATGACTTTGGTGATCAGGTAGGTGGGCTTGACACCCTCCTTGCCCATGGCGCCGGCGGCCAGGGTGCTTCCCGTTTTGATCGGATTGTCCGAGGCATAGTAGGCATAGCGCACCGGCATATCCTCGCGGGCGTTGCCCTTGATGATCGCCGCGCTGATCGCCCGCTGAAAATGCCCGCCCTCCATTTCCAATCCGATGGTCTTCCAGTCCGACTGAAATTTTTCCAGCATGTCCCGATTCTGCAGCGAGGTGCCCAGGACGGTGACCATGGGGCCCACAAACACGCTCTCCGAATCCGGAAAATCCGATGAAGAGAGATCGTTGTCGACCCGGTAGTTGTCCGAGGTGCCTTCGAAAACGTGGGCCGTGGCCAGCATGATGTTCCCCTTGTCGCCGGTCAGGATGCCGGCCTTGCCCATAATGGAGATGGAACTGTAGTCAAAGGCGACGGTGGAGCCGTTTTTGCTGTAAGATTCCAACAGGTTTTCCATGATTTCGAAGGCCTGGGCCCCGAAGGCATAATCGATCACCAGGATGATCGGGGCGGTTTCCGCCGATTCGGGCACGGTGATGTTGAGCTCCGGGTGCAGATCAAGTCCATTCAACCGGCCGGTATCGATGATCTGACAGTCGATGTGCGCACCTGAGCGATCCGGCAGTTCCATGAAACCATGCGCCGCGGCGAAGTTTTGGATCTCGTCCTGGTGTTGGCGCAGGTTATGGAAAAAATCATACAGGTTGCCGCTGGACGGCTGCCCGGCTTTGCGCAGTGCCGCATAGCCATATATGACATTCAGCACACTGTGAAGATTGGCGCTGACAATGTGAATCGGCCGCTGGTGCAGGTTCTGCCGAATCAGCTGCTCTTTGATATCCGAGGACCACTTTTTTTCGTACTCCTGCTGACCGATGATGCGCATGAGTGAGGGGGTCAGGTAGACGACGATGGCCTCGTTCCGGTTGCTTTTTTCGGCGTCGATACGCTGGCCCAGGCTGTGAATCAGGTGAAGCAGACCGTTGTTGCTGCCATATTTTTTTTTGTTGGCCTCCAGAGAGTGATACGTGTCCCGGGTTTCCCGGTAGGGTCGGCCTAAGATGATGCTCAGGCTCCACAGGGCCTGGTCTAAAATGGCATCGGAGAACGGGTCTTGCTGGCGAACGGATTTGTCCAGTTCGCTCCATTCGATGGTGAGGTTGCCGGAATCATCGGTCATGCGGCTGTGGATTTTGCGAGCCTCAACAACCAAAAAGGTCATATGGGTGAGAATGTCGTATATCTCACTGAGACCCCGGGTGATCACGAAACACATTTCGTTTTTTCCCACCCGGTAGCAGGTGCGTCGACGTTTCAGGGGAATGGTTGGCTTCAGCGCGTCGTTTTTAAACGGGTCCTCTTCGGTGAGGATGATGCGATTGCACTCTTCGATGCCTTTGGGCAGTCGGTCGATGACGTATTCGAGGCCCTTGAGTTCCACGATTCGGGGGTCGTTCATGCTGCCGTAAATTTCCGGGCTCAGGTTTCGCAGGCACTGCTCCAGCGCCTTGCCCATTTTCCCGGATGGGCGGTAGAACCCGCGGATGGCCGATGCGTCGGTCAGGGTTTTGAATTCACGAATGGCATGACGGGCCTTCTGGGCTTTGGTGAACTCTTTCACAGGTCATTCTCCATTAACTGGCATGGGCGGAAATGATTCCGCTATATAACATATCCTAAGGATGGGTTGAATAGGTGAAAACCTGTTGGCGGGAACCGTGACCAAGGGCCAGCGCGGTCGATTGGCCGATTGATCAGCTTTCGGGTAAGATGCCGCCAACCCCAAACCCGGGTTGGATAGCGAACATATGGGGCTTTTCGAGGGTACCAGGGCCGGTCCGATCACAAGCCGGAAGGAGGAGTGTTGAAAAACGATGACAGGCGGATGATGTCGGTTCGCAGGTACCTGCGATCAAGCACCTGCCCCCGGTGACCGTGGGCCGGAAATACAACCCAACCCACGTCATCTGGATCCCGGGTTATTCTGCCAGCGGGATCCAGCGCTTGATGGTTGTCTGCAGGGTGCCCTTTTGCTTGGCCTGGTCGATGAAGGCGTTGACCGCTTCAACCATATCGGGCTCTTCCTTTCTCAATCCCCAGGCCAGGTACTCATCATTGAGCATGATGGGAAGGGGCCTGATACCCTCCGTCTGATGCTCTGCAGCCATCATCAAGACAATGGGCGCATCGTGAACGAATACATCAATACGGCCGGCCATCAGGGCCTGCAACGCCTCGTCCTGGTTTGAAAAGGCCCGAATGGCTTTGGCGCCGGTGCTTTTCTGGCGGATGAAGGCCTCGCCGGTGGTGCCCTTGACCACGCCAATGCGCCAGGTGATGGACTGGGCAAAGGCAGTTTCTCTATTTGTTATGAAGGTGAATTTTTGTAAATCCTTGGTGATGATCATCAGTCCGCTCTTAAAATAGGGCTTTGAAAATGCAATTTTGTATTGTCTGGCCAAGGTGACCGACATGCCGGACATAATGATATCAATGCGGTTGTCCAAAAGGGCCGGAATCTGATCCTCCCATGGGAGTTCTACCAAAACGGCCGTCTTTTTCAGGTACTCTGCCAACGCCAGGGCCATTTCGGGTTCGAGGCCGGTAATCTCCTGATTCTGCTTGTAGACCAGCGGTGGCGCATCCGGTGAAACGCCAACGCGCAGGATGTTTGGATCCGCATCGACTGTGGCAGGCGGCGGTGTGGTGCAGGCGCACAGAAGCAAGCTGCACGTCATTGTGACAATCAACAATGGGATGGTTTTGCGAAACGTGACTGGCATGCCTAAGCCCCTTTTTTGGGTGTGGGTCAACGGTGTCGGGTGCACATGAACGTTGGGGTGAACGCGAAAGCAATCCGGTCCACCCACCCTTGCCGCTCGACGTCAAGATGCTACTTGAGATCCGACAGCCAGGACGGATCTTCGATCCATTTGATTTTCAGCTTGATCAACTCGTCGGACTGTCGCATGGTGTTGAGAAAATTGGTGGTCCAGTTCATCATCTGGGCGTCTCCCGCCGGCATGGCAATGCCCAGCGGTTCGTAGGTAAACGGGGTGATCAGTGAAACCAGCCCTTCGTTGGGGTGACGCAGCAGCGACAGCACGCAGACGTGGTAGTCGGCCACCAGGGCGTCCACCTTGTTGGTGAGAACCATATCGACGGCCGCGTTGTAGTCCTTGGCAGTGACCAGCCGGGCCTTTGGGCATCATGGTCTCGACCAAACTCGCGGAGGTCGAGCTTTCCAGGGCCGTGAAAGCAAATGCTTCGGAATTGAGTTTTGAGATGTCCTCTGAGGTCACCAGGGACTTGAACTTGGTCAACAGGGCTTTGCCGGAGATGTGATACGGGCCTGCAAAGGCCACCTTCATGTTCCGTTCGGGGGTGATGGTCATGCCTGAAATAACCATGTCGACTTCACCGGCTTCCAGCGCAGGCAGCAGTTCGGGGAAGGGTTTGATTACCAGGCTCAGCTTCGACTCCCATGGCGCCGGCGATATAGCTGGCCAGATCTACATCCAGGCCCATGGGAACACCGGATTTGTCCAGCATGTTCAGCGGCGGCATATTGGCTGCCGTGCCCACGCGAAGGACACCGCTTTGGGCAATCCTGTCCAGACCCGAGGATGTCATCGTGCCGCTGTTGGTATGGGCACACGCTGTGGCAAAAACAAGAACAAGTAACAGCAGCAGACCACGTTTGACCGGTTTCATCGCTTTCCTCCTCCATTCTGTAAGTGTGAATTGAAATTAACTTGGCAGTTTCGAATATAGTCCGATTTCTGCTTGGATCGGCTTGTGAAATATAGCGCGTTCAATGGACGGTGCGGCGTTTATTCCCAGCCGGCCACCTCGTATCCTTTTTCAAAAAGGCAGCGTTCGACGATACCTCTGAACACCGGCGGGGGGTTGTTTTGGAACGCCATGCCTGCCGCGAAGGATGCCGCTCCGCCACCGGCTGCCCCGGCGACTGCGGCCCGGTGGGGATCACCACCCAGTGCGGCCGCGGCTGCGGCCCCGGCGACGGCCAGGGCGGCAGCATCGCTGGCGGCATCCTGAGACACCTGCTCGTCGCTGTTCTCACTCGCACCCGTTTCACGGGCCAATACCCAACACTCCTCAACGTCCTTTTGGGCAGTCGCTTTGCCCATGATCTCATAATGAGTATTCGGGTAGAGGATCGGCCGTTTCACCGATTCCAAGGCCGATAAGGATAGCGGTGGGAGCAAGATCAGAAGGCCTGCCAAGGCCATTGTGGTTCGTCTCATACACCACCTTGAACGGTCCTAAAAAAAAGGCAACAGATCCGATTGACACCAGCGTATTAAATCAAAATAACGGTCTTTAACAGGCTGTTGAGTCTACCTGCAGTCGCAATCATGACCGTGCAGGAAATGGCAGATCATGAAAGCCATAATTAACACATAGCCCCACCAGGGTCAATCAATCCGATTGGGATTTGTTAAAACGAACAGGGAGGCATGAGTTTGTTTGCCGATTGGTACCTTGCGATGGCATGTGGTGCAGGTTGAAAAGGGCGGATATCAGCCGATTTCCGGGTCGATTATTTTTCAGCTGCGTGCTGTCTAATCACCATTGCGGCCCACCCATTGGTCCAGATGGCTCGGTTCGACAATGCGGCATGACATGGGTGTCCACTGGCAGGCGGCGCTGACTTCAACCCCAGACTGAATGATGGATACCGGCCGATCCGATGAAACCACCACGACGATGATATCCGCGTGTTCGGCGGTGAACCGCAGGGCCGAATTGTAGCGGGCGCCGCGGGCGCGGTCTTCGCCCACGATGGCCCGCCCGTCCAGCAGGCAGGCAAACCCGTGAAGGTGCATGTCGGCGCCGATATGCAGGGCACCGTCCACCCTGAAAAGGGATTTGGCCAGGTCGAGGATGGCCGGCTCCCGCAAGTCCAGCGGGCGGTCGAAGCTCTGACCGGAAATGATCACCGGCGAGGGATTGAGGTCCAGGACGAGGGTGGCGCCGTGTTTCTGGTCTTCGGCCTGATGAACCAGGGCGGCAAGGATTTTTAATACGGTGGTGCCGGTTTCCGGATCGAGGTCCGATTCCAGCAGCGCCTCTTCCAGGTGTACCAGGTTGGCCCGCCGGGTGGTGGACTGGTAGGTGCCGTCGGCAAAACTGCATACCCTGTCGTCGACAACCTTCAAAAAACCGTGCCCGCCCCTGAAATCGGCGGTAATGCTAAAATCAGGCAGACGGTCGACAGCGATTCCGGCCACGCAGCGGCCGTCGGAAATCAGCTTGAGGTTGGTCTCTTCGACGGCGGCCAACAGTTTCCGCACGTGTTTGATGTTTCCCATGGTGGGCTGTTCCGCCGGGGAAAAATAGGCCAAAAACGATATGTGGGCCAGCGTCTGGGGTTCAACAAAAACCAGATCCCCCCGCGGCCAGGCACCCTCTTCACGGGTTCGTGAGAGCTCCAGGATCGCATCCAGAATAGGGTAGACGCGCAGCCGGGTATCCCAGCCGAGCAGGACGTTCATGCGGTCGACCACATCGTCGCGGACCGCATGGGTGGCGTATTCCCGCAGAAAGCTGCCCGAGATGCCGGTGTAGAAACGTGCTTTCACTGGCCATGTCATGGGCAAATCGCCAGGCGGCGTGCTCCAGCCAGCGCTCGGTGGGTCCGGTGCTGCACATGTCCGGATGATGTTCGGTAAACCACATCTGGTAATAGACGGATCCGGATCGGCCGCCGTAGGAGACCAGGCCGGTCATTTGAAGATTCTTTTCCGGTATGATGTGGCTGTATTTCAGGCTGCCGCGGTGGATGGACGGACGGGTGCGCCATTCCTGGTTTTCCACGTACAATTCCTCCAGCCGGGGTTCGTGGCCGGACAGAAGATTCTGGGGATCAAAGATAAACATGGGGGCTATCCGATCCCATGGCGAAAACCATGGCCGCCCGGCTGGGGCCGGAGAAGTGTGACAGGCCGTCCCGAAGGCCGTCCAGGGTGTCGCCGATGCAGTGGCAGGTAAAGGTGTTTAGGGTCACGAGTGGTTTCCGTTGGCTTTCGGATTCGGTAATGAGGACCATGACAAACAATCTGTTCAAACTCTTAATCGACCCCATTGATTTTGTCAATTGACTGCCGGGGCGCTTCCCGCAACACTCGCTGCACGTCGTTTTATTGATAGGTTATACCCACCAGTGTGCCGTCGATGACTCCTCATTGCCTTCCCGTACCCATCCCTTACATTTGACTTGAGTCGGTTTGTAATTTAATAGTTAAAGCAGGGTGAGAGCGAAGGATATTAATTTTTGTGACTACTTCCGCACGATTCCAATCCCCAACAACCGCAAACGAGCATCGAAACCATGGACAAAGAAATAAGGTATGCTTTCTTGAGATGGATTGATTCCGAGGCAGGAATCGAAGCTCCTGAGTCAGGCGGATTTCAAAAGACCGTCGACTGGCCGAGAATCATTCCGTTTGTCGTCCTGCACCTGGCCTGCCTGGGTGTCCTGTGGGTCGGATGGAGCCCGGTGGCGGTATGGACGTCCATTTTCCTCTACCTGGTGCGCATGTTTGCCATCACCGGCTTCTACCACCGCTATTTTTCGCACAAAGCCTTCAAGGTCGGAAGAGGCTGGCAATTCGTCTTTGCTGTGCTGGGCAACGCATCGGCCCAGCGGGGGCCGCTGTGGTGGGCGGGCCACCATCGCCATCACCATCGATTCGTGGATACGGAAAAAGATGTCCACTCCCCCTCTCAGCACGGGTTCTGGTGGAGCCATATGGGTTGGCTCACCTCCCGAGCCAACTTTGCGACGCCCTACCGGTACGTCAAGGAATGGACTCGCTTTCCCGAATTGGTGTGGCTCAACCGTTTCGACACGGTGGTTCCCGTTTCCCTGGTATCAGGTCTTTACCTGATCGGCGCGCTTTTGGAACGGGTTGCCCCACATCTGGGAACCAGCGGCGGTCAGATGGTCGTCTGGGGGTTTTTTATCTCCACCGTGGTTCTCTTTCACGCCACGTGCACCATCAACAGCCTGGATCACATGTTCGGTACCCGGCGGTTCGATACGCCGGACACCAGCCGCAACAATGCGATACTGGCCCTGATCACCCTGGGAGAGGGGTGGCACAACAACCACCACCATTACGCGGTATCGGCCAGCCAGGGGATTCGCTGGTGGGAAATCGACATCACTTACATGCTGCTGAAGCTCATGGAACGGGTCGGCATCGTTCGGGACTTGCGAGCCGTTGCCTGAAAGGCTCCGCTCCGGATAGATTGACCGCCTTGGCAGGTCATTTGCCTTCCGCTTCAGCCGGGGAGTATCGTTTATGCGCATCGCCATCGTTGGTACCGGCATTTCCGGGATGACTTCCGCTTATCTGCTGAGCGAAGATCACGAGGTAACGGTTTTTGAGGCCAAAAGTACTATCGGCGGCCATACCGCTACCGTAGACGTTCCTTTAAACGGCCGCAATTGGCCGGTGGATACCGGTTTCATCGTTTTTAACCACAAAACCTATCCCCACTTCACGCGCTTGATGGATCATCTGGGGGTGGACTCCCAGCCCTCGGTGATGAGCTTCAGCTTCCAGGATCCCAAAAGCGGACTGGTGTTCTGCCCCACCAGCTTCAATTCATTGTTCGTCCAGCGCAGGAATCTGTTGCGCCCTGCTTTTTACCGCATGCTGCTCGATGCCATTCGCTTCCGGCGTGAAGCCCGCAAGCTCCTCGATTCAAGTGACGAACATACAACCCTGGAGAACTACCTTACCGCAACACCATTACAGCACTGACTTCATCGACCACTTTTTGATTCCCATGGGTGCGGCTATCTGGTCGGCGGATCCAGGCGCGTTCAGGCAGTTTCCGGCACGATTCTTTATCGAGTTCTTTGAAAACCACGGCTTTTTGAACATTTCCGACCAGCCTCGATGGCGGGTCATCCAGGGAGGTTCCCGGAATTACATCGGCCCCATCACCCGGCCCTTTGCGGACCGTATCCGCCTGAACAGCCCGGTGGTCGGCCGTCACGCGTTCACCGGATATGGTGAACATAAAGACTGCGACGGCCGCGTCGGCAACTTCGATCACGTGGTGATCGCCGCCCACTCCGATCAGGCCCTGTCCATGCTGGCCGACCCGTCGGCAACCGAACGCGACATTTTGGGCCGTATCGGCTACCAGGAAAACCAGGTGGTGCTGCACACCGACACATCGGTGCTGCCTTCCAAACGAATGGCCTGGGCCAGTTGGAATTACCTGACACCTGAACGGTCGTCGGACCGGGTGGCCTTGACATACAACATGAACATGCTCCAAAACTTGAATGCTACGGAGACCTTCTGCGTTTCTCTGAACATCGGCGAGCGCATCGATCCGGCCAAGGTCATCCGCCATTTCGTCTACCACCATCCAATTTATACGCCCGACAGCCTGGCCGCCCGCCGCCGGAACGCTGAAATCAGCGGGGTGAACCGCACGTCCTTCTGCGGAGCCTACTGGGGTTACGGGTTTCACGAAGACGGCGTGAACAGCGCATTGGCGGTGTGCCGTGCCTTCGGAAAGGATCTGCCATGAACAGCGCCATTTACCGGGGCACCATCCGCCACCGCCGCTTTACGCCGGTCGATAACGCCTTTCGGTACCGCATCTTCTTCATGTTTCTGGATCTGGTGGAAATGTCACGGGTGTTGGCCATTCACCCGTTATGGTCGGCTGACCGGGTGAATCTGGCCTACTTCCGGCGTCGGGATCATTTCGGTGACTCCCATGACCCCCCTGGATCGGGCGCTGCGGGACCGTGTTGAGGAGAAAACCGGCCAGCGACCATCGGGACCAATCCGCATGCTCACCCATCTGCGCTATTTCGGCCACTGCTTCAATCCGGTGACCTTCTACTTCCTTAACGACGGCAGCGACAGCCGTCTGGAGACCATCGTGGCCGAGATCGCCAACACCCCCTGGGGAGAACGCCACCTGTACGTTCTGGACGATGCAAGCAACATCCATCCCGATCGCAGGTGGCGCCGGTTCCAATTCTCGAAGGAATTTCACATTTCGCCCTTCATGCCCATGAACATCGATTACGATTGGCGGTTTTCGGTTCCGGGAGATCGCCTCAACGTACACCTGATGAATTTCAAAGACGGGAAGCAGGTTTTCGACGCCACCCTGAATCTTTCCCGCAGGCCGATGACCCGGCAGAACCTCACACGGATGCTGGTTCTCTACCCGGCCATGACCGTCAAGGTCGTCGCCATGATCTACTGGCAGGCACTCAAACTGAAGCTCAAACAGACCCCATTTTATGATCACCCCGGTGAGACGATGCGGGTGAAGCAATAAAGGAGGTGTCACCATGACCACCACAACCATTGCACCCAAAAACAAAAGCGTGTCCGCACCCGGCCCCGTGCGTTCCCTCAATGGCGTCGGACGTCGTCTGGTGCTGGCGATGCTGGAAAAGCTCGAGGTTGGTCAGCTGACTGTAAAAGACGGCCGGATGGTGAAAACCTTCGGCCACAAGACCCCTGAATTCGACGTAACTGCCACCATCCGGGTCCACCGGGATGATTTTTACCGTTTCTGCGCCTTCGGCGGCAGTATCGGTGCGGGTGAAGCGTTCATGCTCGGCCACTGGACGTCCGCCGACCTCACCGCCGTGATGCGCATCATTGTCCGCAATCAGCAGGTGTTCGGGGAGATGGACCAGGGCTGGACCATGCTCTCGCGTCCCGTCAATCAGATCTTCCACCTGATGCGCAGGAATACGCCCACCGGCAGCCGTGAAAACATCATGGCCCACTACGACCTGGGAAATGATTTCTACCGCCTGTTTCTGGACGAGACCATGACATACTCCAGCGGCATTTTCGAGACATCACACACGCTCCCTGAAGGCGGCATCGATCGCCAAGTACGACCGCCTGTGCCGGAAGCTGGATCTGGGTCCCGACGATCACGTGCTCGAGATCGGCACCGGATGGGGCGGATTTGCCCTGTACGCAGCAGAAAAATACGGGTGTGAGGTCACCACCACCACCATTTCCCAGCAGCAGTACGACTTCTCCAGGGCTAAGATCGAATCGGCAGGATTATCCCAGCGCATTCATCTGCTGAAATCCGACTACCGGGAACTGACCGGTCAATATGATAAACTGGTTTCCATAGAGATGATCGAAGCCGTGGGTCACCACTATTACGATACATTTTTCCAGGTCTGCGCCCGGTATCTCAAGGATGACGGCCTCATGGCTATCCAGGCCATCACCATCGCCGATCACGCATTTGAACAGCACAAGAATTCGGTGGATTTCATCAAACGCTACATCTTTCCCGGGAGCTGCATCCCCTCGGTCACCGTACTTCTCGACGCCATGTCCAGGTCAAGCGACCTGCGGCTGTTCCACATGGAGGACATTACCCCCCATTATGCGACCACCCTGCGGATGTGGCGGGAGCGTTTTTTCGACAACCTCGACCAGGTTCGCGAACTGGGCTTCGACGATGCGTTCATCCGCATGTGGGACTATTATCTGAGCTACTGTGAAGGGGGCTTTCTGGAACGTTACATCGGCAACGTTCAGATGGTATTTTCCAAACCGCTGATTCGGCGGCTTCCCCGCATTTGAGAGAATACAATCTTCATCCCATTCAATTGTTTATAAACCGAATGAGGGATTATGTAAAATTTTTGAAAACCAAAAAATTTTCTTGATTTCTCCTATGGTGGTGTTATCATTGCGTCAATCGAAGGTCCGTTCCAGTTTGGCGGGCCGGTTTCGTTATGAAGGTGTTGGTCATGTTCGTCCAGTGGCACCCTTTATGTATGAAGCAAGAGAATTTTTTTGAAAGGAGGGTGCCAGCATGATTAACGGCGTAGTAAAGTGGTTCAACAGCAGCAAAGGCTACGGCTTTATTGAACAGGAAGATGGGCCGGATGTGTTCGTCCACCATTCAGGTATCAACTCAGATGGTTTCAGATCTCTCAACGAAGGCGACCGGGTCACTTTTGAGATCGTTCAGGGCCCTAAAGGTCCGTCCGCATCCAACGTGACGGTTGTCTAAGGTTTCGGCCTGATTAAAAAATTAAAAAAAGGGGGTGTGCGCGGTTGAATGCGTATGCCCCCTTTCGTTTCCACATGAGTGGATCGCGATGGCGAGCGTATTCTCCGCAGCTTGCCGCGGCGAGGGTTAAATGGTTCCTTAAAAAGAAGTACTTTTTTTGATGCTTTTAGAAAAACCTGTGCTTTCAGTTGCCGTCACCCCTCCTGATATCCACAAACACACGCTTTAACGAAATAGTCTGCGCCATGACAGATAGCAGATACCTGTCGCACAGCATTTGTTCATGTACGTTTTGCGTATCACACTGATCGCTTTATCAGGTTTTTGAAGTGTCGAACAGTTTTTCTAAGATCTCAATATCATATTTAAATTTAGATTTTCCCTCATTTCCTGCCTGCTTTTATATACTCGAATGTGAACATCCGTGTGCTTTAAAAAAAATCTTGACAAGGCATGTTCATATTCTTAATATGTCACACATAATGAGACAAAGTCTCACATAGAGAGACACGATTTGATCCGGATGAGCCGCAGCACATCTACGAATCCATGCCATTGGAGGGGTGACGGATGCCATCAAAAGGTGAAAAATATTATTTTGTTGCATCGCTTGCCAAAGGGTTGCGCGTGTTGGAACTCCTTGCCGCAAACGGCGACATGTCCGCCTCACGCATGGCAGGTCACTTGGATACCAGCAGGGCTGGCAGTCACCGGTTTTTAACTACCTTGCGTGATCTGGGTTATGTAGAGAAAACAGAGGAGGGTCAGTTTCGGTTGACATTCAAAGTTGTCGAGCTGGGTATGAAAAAGCTTGACGGGTTCGAGATCCGCCATAGCGTACATCCCTTCCTGCAGGAAATGGCCCTCGCTTGTGGCGAAACGGTGAATCTCGGACATTGGGATGGAACCGCTATCGTCCATCTGGATAAGATCAACAGCACCGAAATTTTAAGACTGGACGTAGGGCTGGGGGCACTGGCGCCGGCGTATTGCACCGGTCTGGGCAAAGCGGTGCTGGCGTTTCTGCCTGACCATGAACTTGAGGACTATCTTCAGTCCGTGAAGTGGGTGGCGATGTCTCCTAAAACAATTACGACTCCTGAGCAGTTAAAAGTTGATATCGAGAAAATCAAAAAGCGCGGTTATGCCATTGACGACCAAGAACTGAGCCTGGGCCTACGCTGCGTGGCAGCACCAGTGTTTGATCACACGGGAAGACCGACCTACGCCATGAGCGTTTCCGGTCCCACTCAACGGATGACGAAAAAGAAAATCGACTCCATTCAAGCACTTCTGGTGCCGCTGTGTCATCGAATATCACGGCTGATCGGTGCACCTAAACAAATTAAAACATGAATTCAGATTATTAGAAAGCGACTCAAAAGGAGAAAAACACACCATGAGGAAGAAAATGACTCGATTCGACCTGCTGAAATTAAAGCAGGATGGCCAAAAGGCAGTTTGGATTACCGCCTACGATTACTGGACAGCATCATTTGCCGAGCAGGCCGGAATGGACATGATCCTGGTGGGCGATTCTCTGGGAATGTGTATTTACGGATACAGCGGTACGGTCCCGGTGACCATGGACCAGTGCATCTGGCACAGCGAGGGCGTACGACGCGGGGCCGCCAAAACCTTTATTATCGGTGACATGCCGTTCTTATCCTATCAAGTCAGTGTAGAAGAAGCCGTACGAAACGCCGGACGGTTTCACAAAGAAGCAGGGGTGGACGCCATCAAATTAGAAGGTGGTGTTCGCGTATGTCCCCAGATTCAAGCCATCGCAGACGGGGGGATGCTGGTCATGGGACATATCGGGCTTACGCCTCAAAGTTCCGGTCAGCAGGGCGGTTTCAAGGCCCAGGGGCGAACTGCTGAGGCTGCCAAGGAAGTCATTGAGGATGCACTGGCTATCCAGGCTGCCGGCGCTTTTGCGCTGCTGGTGGAAGCCGTACCGCCTGAAGTCTGCGGAATTATCCGCGAACGGCTGAGCATCCCAGTATACAGCATCGGTGCCGGGTGGGAAGCCGACGGGCAACTGATGATCTGCAGTGATGTTCTGGGTATTTTCCAGGCGTTTACCCCTAAATTTGTCAAAAAATACGAAAATTTAGGTGAAAAAACCGTTAACGCATTCAAACAATATGCCCAGGATGCCCGCAACGGAGAGTTTCCCAAAGAAGAACACGCCTACAAAATGGTGGATGGAGAACTACCGAAGCTTAAAGAACTGTTAGATGATTGACCGACAAACGGAAAACGTAACTCTCAGAAATATAAACTGATGGAGGTAGAGATGTCTGATGTGTTGAAAACGATTCGTGATTTCATGGAAAAAGAAGGTATCCCCGGCCGGGACGCCCATGCATTGCCCACTTCCGCCAAATCCTTTCCCGATGGAGCCAACTACCGGATCGAAATTGCCGGCGTGGAGAGAGCGTCCACGATGGAGGCAATGATCGATGAGGCCCGCAAACGCAATGTGACCATTCACCGATGTATTGCCGCCGTGGGCGGTTCCACCTACTGTGATTTCCAGGAACTCAAGGATATGGCCCGCATGGCCCACGATGAAAAGATTGAAATGATCATGACCGTCGGTCACCGCAAAGGCTGGGACCCGGGGTCCAAGGAGCTTTCCACCCCGGAAGGCGGTATGCAGGGTTTCCGCCTGAGAGGATCGGACAACATCTCTTATCACATCGCCGACATTATGCGAAATATCGAGGCCGGGCACCGGGGCTTTTTGGTATACGATGAAGGCGTGCTGTACATCCTGAACAAAATGCGTGCCGAAGGCCTGATTCCGGAAGAGACTATTTTTAAATTCTCGGTTTTTGGGGGATACTGCAGTGCCGCCGGTGCCAAAGTAATTGAATCCTTGGGTGCCAACTCGATGAATCCCATTTCGGATGTATCACTTCCAATTTTAGGTTCCATCCGCCAGGCTGCTAATCTATCTCTGGATGTGTATGTGATAGTCGTCGATTCTTTCGGTGGCATGTTCAGGGCGTATGAGGCACCTGAAATCGCTCGCGTAGCCTCTCCATGCTATTTCAAATTCGAACCGGGGACAACTGAAGGCGACATCTACAAACCCTGGATTTCGGAAACCTGGCACGCCAATCTCATTCGAGAAAAAGTCAAGATCGCCTCCATCGTTATGGAGATCATGCAAAGGCATGCCCCGGAGTTGAAAACATCCCCAAAGGGGCCGGCGGACCTTGTTCTGCCGGTGGTGGCATAACCGTCAACCTTGCATTATTGATAGTGAGACATCATAAGGAAACCGTATATGACAACGTTAAATTACTTGTCCGATCGAACCCATGAAGTCGAATGGTCGGGCATTCGTATCATGTTTGCCATGGCCGAACAGATCCCGGGGGTCGTCAACCTGGGCATCGGCCAGCCCGACTTCGATACCCCCGTGTTTATCCGCGACGCAGCCAAACAGGCCCTGGACGATGGTTATACCCGCTATCCACCAGCTAAGGGATTTGCCGACCTGCGTCGGGTGATCGCCAAAAAAGTAAAAAAAGAAAATGGTATCGATGCCGATCCGGATAGCGAAGTATATGTGGCCGTGGGGGCCATGCAGGTCATTTTCAATACCTGCCTGCACCTGCTCAACCCGGGAGACGAGGTGATCGTCATGGACCCGGGCTACGACTACTACTCGCAGATACGCCTATTCGGTGGTGTGCCCGTACCCGTTGCCACCCATGAATCGAACCGGTTCAAGGTCGACCCGGCCGATATCCGGGCCGCCATCACGGATAAGACCAAGTTGATGATCATCAACACCCCGTCCAATCCCACCGGGGCGATCTTCGACGAGGAGATCCTCAGGTCTATTGCCGACATGGCGATTGAACATGACATCTGGATCCTTTCAGACGAACCTTACGAGCACATCCTGTTTGACGGACACCGGCACATCAGCATCGGAGCATTAGCAGGTATGGCGGAAAGGACCATCTCCGCCTTCACCCTCTCCAAATCCTATGCCATGACCGGTTGGCGGGTCGGCTACACCGTTGCCCCCAAGGCGATCATCGATGAGATGGAAAAGCTCATGGAGCACATGGTGTCCGGCGTGACCGCCGTGGCTCAAAGGGCCGCCCTGGCGGCCATTTCCGCCCCCCAGGATTGCGTGCAGGAGATGGTAGCCACTTATGACAAAAGGCGACACCTGGTCCATGAGGGTCTCAACGCCATCGACGGGATTCAGTGCATCAATCCGGAATCGACCTTTTATGCATTCCCGAATATCTCATCAACGGGTCTTTCTTCATGGGATTTTGCCAAGTACCTGGTCAAGGAACACGAGGTGGCCGTGGTGCCGGGCAGTATTTTCGGTAAAGCCGGAGAAGGTTACGTGCGTCTCTCATTTGCCGCGAGCATGGATCAGCTGAAAGAAGGAATCGCCCGTATCGGTCGAGGTGTGGCAGCCTTGCGGGCCTGAACTGTTTAAAAAAACCATTTTCAGGAGGTGTGAACGATGCCCCTGTTTTTGACGGACGAATACCTTCAACGCCTTGGCAAGACCAAGCAGCGGATGACCGATGCCGGGATCGATGTGCTGGTATCATCGGATCCGGCAAACATGAACTACCTGACCGGCTACGACGGCTGGTCCTTTTATGTTCCCCAGTGTGTTGTGGTCAGCCTGGACGCCGACACCCCACTGTGGATCGGACGTAGAATGGACGTGGCCGGAGCGCGGCATACCACCTTTTTGTCCGAATCCCATATCATCGGATACCCGGAAAACTACATTCAGACCCTGGCGCGGCATCCCATGAATTTTGTGGGAGATGTGATTGCCGAGCGCGGCTGGGACAAGAAGACCGTCGGCGTGGAGATGGATGCCTATTACTTCACCGCCCGCGCCTACGCCGAGTTGCAAAAAAACCTTCCCGATGCGCGCTTTGCCAACGCCGATCTGCTGGTCAACTGGGTCCGGCTGGTCAAATCGGACGCCGAGATCGCCCTGATGCGCGAGGCGGGGCAGATCGCCAACCGGGTGATGAGCACGGCAATTGAGAAACTCGAACCGGGCGTGCGCGAATGTGATGCCGTGGCTGCCGTCTACCACGCTCAGATGTCTGGAACGGAAGCATTCGGAGGGGATTATCCGGCCATCGTGCCCATGATGCCCACCGGTGAGAAGACCTCGGCACCCCATCTGACCTGGACCGATGCTCCCTATGAAAGTGAGCAGATGGTCAATCTGGAACTGGCTGCCTGCCGGCATCGCTACCACTGCCCCATCGCGCGCACGGCCTATCTGGGCAAGAATCCGCCGGCCAAACTGGTTGAACTGGCCGCTCACACCGTGGAAGGCCTCAATCTCACCCTGGCGGCCATCAAGCCGGGCATGCGTGCCGAAGCGGTGGAGCTGGTCTGGCGCAAGCACATCGCCAAGGCCGGGTTGGAGAAGGAGTCACGCATCGGCTACGCCATGGGCCTCAATTACCCGCCGGACTGGGGCGAACATACCGCCAGCTTGCGCCCCGGCGACCAGACCATCCTCAAACCCAACATGACCTTTCACATGATTCTGGGTATGTGGATGGACGATTTCGGTTTTGAGTGCAGCGAATCGTTCCGCGTCAGCGAAGACGGCTGCGAGACGTTCTCCGACGTGCCCCGCAAACTGTTCGTCAAGGGATAGGCAATCACATGATCTATCACGCCCGAAAAGGACAAGTCAGCAGCGGGGAGGCCATCGGCGTCCTTCTTCTGGACACGTCTGTGCCTTTTATCCCAGGGGATGTGGCCAATGCCACCACTTATGACTTTCCCGTCCGTTTCCATAAAGTCGAAGGGTTCACGGTGGCGCGGGCCATCGGAAAGGACCCCACGGTTTACGGCGCGCTGAAAACCGCAGCCCAAGAGCTGGTGGACCAGGGAGTGCGGGCCGTGACCGGCGACTGCGGGTTCATGGCCCTTCACCAGAAGCGCCTGGCCCATGATCTTGCGGTCCCGGTGTTTTTGTCCAGCCTCCTGCAGATTCCCTTTATGCTCTCCATTCTGGGTGAGAAGAGCAAGGTTGGCGTTCTCACGGCTGACGGCAGCAGTCTTGACGAAACCCTGCTGGCCGTCGTGGGGGTGAACGATGTCGATCGCCTCGTGGTCGAGGGGCTGGAAGCGCAGCCACACTTCCACCGGTTTGCCATCCAGGAGACGGGCACGCTGGACACTGAAAAAGTGGCCGCCGAAGTAGTGGAGGCCGGCCGGCATCTCATGGCGCGGGACAAAACGATCAAAGCCCTGCTGCTGGAGTGCAGTCTGCTGCCGCCCTATGCCGCAGCGCTGCAGGCAGCTGTTCAGGTGCCGGTGTTCGATTATATCACCATGATCAATTTCGTTTTTTCGGCAGTGGTCAAACAACCTTACGAGGGCTTCATATAAAGTAGCCATACGATTCGTTATCAAGAGGCCAACGAGATATGGACATTCAGATATCTGAACAGATCGAAAGGTACCGCGATGAACTGGTCGCTCTGCGGCGGGATTTCCACAAGCATCCCGAGCTTGGCTTTGAAGAGTATCGCACCGCAAAAGTGATTGAGTCCTACCTTCAGGACCTGGGTCTGACCACCCAGCGAATGGCCAAAACCGGGGTCGTTGCATCCCTGGAAGGATCCCGCCCCGGTCCCGTTCTGATGCTGCGGGCGGATATGGACGCCCTGCCGCTCAACGAAGAGAATGAATTTGAATACAAGTCCCAAAACCCTGGCGTGATGCATGCCTGTGGCCACGATGCACACATGGCCATTCTGTTGGTGGCGGCCAAGGTTCTGACGCAGAATAAACACGCCGTTGCGGGAACGATCAAATTCGTTTTCCAGCCCGATGAAGAGATCGCCGGTGCCCGGGCCATGGTCGGAGAAGGCGTCCTCGACCACCCCTCAGTCGATGCGGTGATGGGCCTACATGTCTGGACACCGGTGGAATCCGGAAAAATCGGCATCACAGCGGGGCCGGTGATGGGTGGACTAGACGTGTTCAAAATGACCATTTTCGGCAAAGGAGGCCATACCGGCGTCCCGGAGGATGCCGTGGACCCCGTAATTGCCGCGGCCAACCTGATTCAGACCGTGCAGATGATCCAGACCCGGGAAATCAGCAACCTGAAATCTACCATCATTATGTTCGGTAAAATTGCCGCTGGAACCAAGAGCAACATCATCCCGGGCAAGGTCGAAATGGAGGGCTCTATCCGTTTTCTATACAAGGGAGGCCCCGACAGCATCGAGCAGCCGACCGAAAGGTTCGTACGGATAAGTGAGCAGGTCTGCCGCACGCACCGTTGCACCTGCGAGATCGACATCACTCACGAGAACATCCCGTTGATCAACGATCCGCAAATGACTGCGCTGGCCCGGAGGACCGCAGCAGAGGTATTCGGCGGAAAAGATGCCGTCATCGACACCGTCACCAGCGCCAGCGAGGACTTCTCGGAGTTCAGCGAGCGTGTCCCCGGGGTATTCATGTTTCTCGGTGCCGGCAACGTGCGCAAGGGCACGACCGTTTCCCACCACAACCCACGGTTTAACATCGATGAAGACGTCCTATCGAACGGGGTGGCCATGCTTGTGCACGGTGCCCTGAATTATTTCAACACATCCGGAACTGGAAAAGGAGGTGCACACGGGACACGACACACACCTGACATGTAATCCCAATAACCCCCGGCTTGCCTCGTCGAGCTGCAGATGAAAGGAGTTGGACCATGAAGAGAAGCATTTTGCTGTTAACTGCCGTTTTTGTTCTCACCCTCTTTGGTACCGTCATGGCTGCCAGTTACACCGGACCGGCGATCAAAGCCAAACTGGCTTCCGAAGAGATTGAAGGTGACTTCATGACCGTTTGGGCCAGGAATTTTTCCGACCACATGAAAAAATGGTCCGGCGGCAAAATCGACATCGAGGTATACCCGTACGGCACGCTGGGAAATACCGGCGACATCAATGAACTGGCCCAGATGGGCGTCGTTCAGTTCGTCTTTTCCGATCATGCCTGGATCAGCTCCTTTGTGCCCCAGGCCCAGGCGCTGGCGCTGAACTACATTTTCCCCACCGAAAAGGTGCCCGAGGTGCTCGGCTGGATGGCCGAAAACGGCGAGTTCCTGCCGCTGCTGGAAAAAGCATTCCGCAAAAACGATCTCGTACCGCTGGCGATCATGTTTGAAGGCTGGCAGTGGGTGACTTCAAAAAAAGAGATCAAATCCCTGGAAGACATGCAGGGCCTCAAGCTGCGGCTGATGTCCTCCAAACTGCTCGTGGAAGACTACAAGGCGTATGGCGCCAGCCCCACCCCCATGAGTTACGGTGAAGTATACAGCGGATTGCAGATGGGCCTGATTGATGCCCAGGTGAACCCGCTGTTCGCGATCTACAGCATGAAGTTCTACGAGGTGCAGACCCATCTCACCCAGCTGAAAAGCGAACCGTTCATCGGCATCCCCACCGTCAACCAGGACTTTTTCGACGGTCTGACCAAAGACGCCCAGGACGAGATGCGCAAGTTCTGGATCGAAGCCATCGTCCCCGCCGGCAACTGGATTACCGAACGAAACGCTTCCGATATGGAGAAGATGAAGGCGGCCAAACCGGCGCTCAAATTCCACGTTCTCGACGATGCGACCATTGCCAAATTCAAGGCCCAGGCCGAAACGGTCTATCCGCAATATACCCAAATCGGAGGCGACGGCGCCCAGGCGGTTTTGGACGCCCTGCTGAAAGACATCGCCAACGCCAAAAAAGCGCTCAACATCAAATAATGAAATAACGGCGCCCTGCCGCGACCTTCTGGGTTGTGGCAGGGCCTTGTCGTTCCAGCAGGACGAGGTCAAAATCCATGCAGACAGACAGTCAACGTCCGGTGAAAATTGGCCCGTTGCGAAAGTTAAACCGGGCCGTCGGTAAGGTGGTCAATGCGATGGAAGTCTCCATCCTGGTCTTTTGCGTGGCGACACTGGGAATTTTATTGATCACCAATGTGTTTGCGCGCACCTTCTTTCAGAGCATTTACTTCGCCGAGGAGGTCTCCAAGTTTCTGGTGATGCTGATGACTTTCACCGGTGTGAGTTACGGCGTTCGCAAAGCGCGCCACATCCGCATGGGGGCCTTTCTGGATTCCATGCCGCCCAAAATGGAAAAGACCTTCATCATTATCATTTCGCTGATCAGCGCCGTCGTGATGGCGATCATGGCCTGGGCCTCCTGGGAATATCTGCTCAACGCCATGGCCAAGGGGCATATGACCCCTGCTTTACGGGTGCCCAAGTGGACCTTTTATGTGATCATGCCGATTGGTTTCGGCCTGGCCGGCATCCAGTACCTCCGGACGATACTCAAAAACCTCATCGAGAAGGAGCCCTGGCAGTCTCCTGACCAGCAGAGTGAATACGAAGATGAAAAGATCGGAGGGGCGCAGGTATGACACTTTTCGGAATCAGCCTGGCCACCATGCTGCTGTTCGGCTTTCCTTTCATGGTTACCCTACTGGGTTCGTTGATCCTTTACCTGTTCGTCTATATGCCGGACTTCGCCCCGAAGATGATCATCACCATGGTGCAACAGGTGATCACCGGTGTGACGCCGCCGGCACTGGTGTGCGTGCCCATGTTTATCCTGTCTGCCAGCATTATTACTTCGGGTGAATCCTCCATCCGCCTGATCCGGATGTTGAAGGTTTTCGTCGGCCATCTGCCCGGCGGTCTGCCCATTACCACCAATGCCAGCTGTACGCTCTTCGGTGCTGTATCGGGATCCACCCAGGCCACGGTGGCGGCCATCGGCGGGACCATGCGTCCCATGCTGCTGGAGGCTGGGTACAGCAGCTCATTTACCCTGGGGCTGATCATCAATGCCAGCGACATCGCCTTTCTGATTCCGCCCAGCATCGGGTTTATCGTTTACGGCGTGGCCACCAGTACGTCCATCGGAATGCTCTTTCTGGCCGGCATCTTTCCCGGTCTGATGATTCTGGTGATGTTCTCCATCTACTGCTACATTTACTCCAAAGTGAAAAAGATCCCGACCCTTCCCAGGGCCAGCTGGTCAGCGCGCATGACCGCGGTCAAGGACGGGCTGCCGGTCATGGGATTTCCCGTGATCATCGTGGGCGGCATATACGCAGGATTGTTCAGCCCCACTGAAGCCGCCGCAGCGGCGGTGCTCTATTCACTGATCCTGGAGACGATCGTATACAAAAGCCTGACCTTTCAACGCATCGTCGATGCATTTTTACAGACCGGTGTCATTACCGGTGTCGTCTTCATTCTGGTCGGCGCCGGCCAGGCCTTTTCTTTTCTGATCGGTTTCCTGCAGATTCCGGCCAAGCTGTTGCCCCCGCTTTTCGGAACCGATCCGTCGATGCTGTGGGTCATTACCATTGTCGTGGTGGTCTATTTTGTAGCCTGCATGTTTGTGGATCCCATCGTGGCCATCTTCATCCTCAGCCCCATTTTTCAACCCTATGTGGTCGGTGCGGGTGTCGATCCCATTCTACTGGGCACACTGGTGACGCTGCAGGCAGCCATCGGTTCGGCTACACCACCCTTCGGCTGCGACATCTTCACGGCGCAGCTGATCTTCAGGCGCCCCTATCTGGAGGTGATCGGTCACGCCCTGCCGTTTCTGCTGATTTTGATACTGGCGACGATCATCCTGATCGCCTTCCCACAGATTGCGCTCTTTCTGCCGAATCTGGCCATGGGGGGGTAAATGGTGGAGAGTGCATTCACCGGCATGTTCGAGGATTCACCATGAAGCAAATGCCAACCCTGCTGGACGTTTACCGGGCTCGCTGCCGTATCCGGTCCATGGTGAGGGAAACCCCCTTGATGGAAGCGCCTGACCTGGCTGTTCGAAGAGGCGCTCACAGCGTTCATCTGAAAATGGAAAACTGGCAGCACACCGGCGCCTTCAAGGTCAGGGGAGCGGCCAATAAAATTCTCAACCTCGACGACGATGCCAGACAACGGGGTGTCATCACCTTTTCCACGGGCAATCACGGCAAAGCCGTGGCCTATGTGGCAGCTAAGGCCGGTATTCCGGCAACGGTCTGCCTCTCTGAGCATGTGCCGGCCTATCGGGCGGAGATGATCAGAGACCTTGGCGCAAAAGTGTCCGTGAAAGGCCGCTCCCAGGACGAAGCGGAAAAGAACTACCAGGCCTTGATGGAGGATCAGGGGCTTATTCCCGTGGTACCCTTCGATGATCCGTTGATCATCGCCGGCCAGGGCACCATCGCACTGGAGATCTTGCGTGAGTTGCCGGAGACGCAGGTGCTGCTGATCCCATTGTCCGGCGGTGGCCTGCTGGCAGGGATGGCCATGGTGGCCAAATCCATCAACCCCGACATTCATATCGTCGGACTCTCCATCGAACGCTCTCCGGCCATGGTGGCGAGCCTCAAGGTCGCCAAACCGGTGCAGGTAGAGGAGAAAGCTTCTATTGCAGATTCGCTGCTGGGCGGGATCGGTTTCGAGAACCATTACACCCTGCCGATGGTTGAAAAATACGTGGACGAACATCTGCTGATCAGCGAGGAGGAAATCAAGGCCGGCATGTTCCATCTTTTCGACACCCATCGGATCATCATCGAAGGCGCCGCTGCCGTCGGTGTCGGGGCCATGCTGAACGGCAGGATTGATGTAAACGGGAAGCGCGTTGTCTCGCTTGTTACTGGCGGTACAGTCGATTCAACAATCTATCTGCAGATCATTCAGGAGCAACTGGAAAGGATATCCCATCCATGATTCGCATCCTCAGCGAAAAAGAGATCAAAAGTATTATCTCGCTTGACTTGTCGGTAGTCGCGGACATCGAGACCGGATTCAGTGAATTGGACAGGGGCAATGCCCTGGTTCCTCCAATCATGATGATCCCGGTGCCGGAAAAAAATGGGGAAGTGGACATTAAAAGCGCCACCATCAAAGGCTACGACCAACTGGCAATCAAAGTCGCCTCTGGATTTTTCGAAAACAGCCGGCTGGGGTTGCCTTCTCAGAGCGGTCAGATGCTTGGTGCTCAGCGCCGAGACCGGATTTCTCCAAGGTGTGCTGCTGGACAACGGCTATCTGACCCAGGTGCGCACCGGCGCTGCCGGGGCGGCGGCGGCCAAGTACCTGGCTCCGCAAACCGTCGATAGCGTCGGGGTGATCGGTTCAGGGCTGCAGGCCCGCTTTCAGATGGCGGCCCTGATGCTGGTGCGACCATTTTCCACCGTCCGCATGTTCAGCCTGGATGCAGACGACGTCAAGGATCGCTATGTGCGTGACATGCAGCAGCAGTTGAATGTAAGGGTGATAAAAGCACCCAGCATCGAAGCCGTGGTCAAAGACAGTGCCATCGTGGTCACGACCACGCCCGCCCGCAAAGGTTTCATCAAAGCAACATGGCTTCATCCCGGCCTGCACATCACGGCCATGGGCAGTGATACGGAAGAGAAACAGGAACTGGAAGCCGACGTGCTTGCCCGGGCGGACCTCGTGGCCTGCGATCTCAAAGCGCAGAGCATGCGTTTGGGAGAGCTGCGCAGCGCCGTTGAGCAAAAACTGATGACGGTGGATGCACCAGTGGCTGAACTGGGAGCGATCATCAATGGCCGTATCCCCGGACGCAGCGATGACCGCCAGATTACCGTCTGTGACCTGACCGGTGTGGGGGTGCAGGATACCATGATCGCCATCAAGACCATGAAAATTGCTGCCGAGAAAAATATCGGTCTGATTGTTTCATGATGTGCGGAGTATCGAAGATGCAAAATAAGTTGGCTTTCTCAATAAACGAGTATACCCGCCGGATTCGACGTACCAAGGAGATGATGGACAGGCGCGGCATGGAGCTGCTTCTGGTGACCGATCCGGCCAACATGAACTACCTCACCGGTTATGACGGGTGGTCCTTCTACGTCCACCAGGGGGTGGTCCTTTCGCTAATGGCCGACCATCCCTTGTGGTTCGGTCGGCAGCAGGATGCCAATGGGGCCCGGCTGACCACCTGGCTGCCCGATGACTGCATTTTCGGCTACCCGGATGAGTATGTGCAGTCACGCTACACCCACACCATGCGTTACGTGGCCCAGTTGCTGCGCGACCAGGATCTGGCGGAAAAGCGATTGGGACTGGAAATGGACGGTTACTGGTTCAGTGCACGGATGTATCTGACCCTCCAGGAGGAACTGACCGGGGCGACGCTGATGGACGCCACCAATCTGGTCAATTGGGTCAAAATCGTCAAGTCCGAGCCTGAGATTGCCTATATGCGGCAGGCGTCGCGGATATGCGAGAACGTGATGCAGACTGCCATTGACGCCATTACCCCCGGCGTCTGGGAAAAGGATGCGGCGGCCATGGTGTCGGCAGCGCAGATTGCCGGCACCGATGAATACGGCGGTGCGCCGCCGGCTATTTTCCCGATCATGCCCTCGGCGGAAAGGACCTCTACCGCACACCTGACCTATGATCCGGACCGTCAATACTCCACGGGCGACGTCGTGCTGCTGGAATTGTGCGGTGCCCGGCATCGCTATCATGCGCCGCTTTCCCGTACCGTTTTCCTCGGTGACCCCCCTGACGATCTTCTCAAAACCGCCGACGGCGTGGTGACCGGGCTGCAGGAGACACTGGAATTTATCGGCCCTGGGGTAACGGCCGAAGAGGTCGAGGAACGCTGGCGGGCAGCCATCGCCCACACCGGTGTGGTCAAACCTTCACGGGTCGGCTATTCATACGGGCTGAATTATGTACCGGACTGGGGCGAACATACGCTGAGTCTTCGGCCCGGCGATAAAACGGTGCTGGAGCCGGGCATGACCATCCACTTCATGCCTGGCATCTGGCTGGACAGTTACGGCTTTGAATGCAGCGAGCCGGTGCTGGTCACCGACAGCGGGTGCGAGAAATTCATTGAATTTCCTCAGCAGCTGTTCGTCAAACATTAATCCATGACCATTTCACCATCATCCTGGACCGGTTTGGTGTACGCGTTCGTTGCAGCGGTCTGCTACGCAGGGCTCAACACCGCCATACGTTTTGCCGATGCCCACATGAGCGTCTGGCACATCATTTTCTACCGGAGCCTGTTTGGTGTCATGGTTATGGGACTATTGGCGTGGATGACAGGGGTGTGGATATTAGGACGTCAACGTCCCACCCTGTGCCTCTTGGGCCTTTCCGGTGCTTTAGGCGTAACCGCCTTGACTGTTGCCCTGATTCTTTTGCCGCTTTTCGAGGCATTGGTGCTTCTTTACCTGTTCCCGGCATTTGCGGCCCTGCTATCGCCGTGGCTTACAAGTGATCACGTCAGCCAGAGGGATTGGATTTTCATTGGTACCGCTTGCTCCGGGGCGGCACTGGTATTTTGGTCGGGGCAGCTTGGCAGTGGATTACAGTGGGGCCATTTCCTGGGGCTTTTCGCGTCGTTTTGCATTGGTCTCACATTTACCCTGATACGTCGAATCAGTGCCGACAACAGCCCATTGACGCCATTTATTTATATTTGCGCCGCAGGCATCGTCGTCAGTATCGGACCGGTTTTTCTTCAACCGGCAACAGTGGCTATTTCCGCGGATGGGTTGCCGGCGCTTTTCACCGTTGCAGTGTTGGCCACAGCGGCCCACTTGGCCGGCAATAAAGCGCTTGTCTATCTGCCTTCACCGCGGGTCGGGGTGATCTTGATGTCCGAGGTGATCTTCGGAGCAATCATCGGGCTACTGATTTTCGGAGAGTTCTTGGGGTTGCGAACCTTGCTGGGCGGTGTTCTGATCATCGGCAGTGGCATCGGGCTCAACTTCAACAGGCTGAAATCCTAAAATAGCTATCTATCGTTGTTGGTTCCTTAATGTTGACAGCGTAAAGCTATCTTATAAATACACACACCGCAGATCCTTGTGCTTTCTGGCCGCAGCCCAACCGCAAAAAATGATAGAAGATGTTAAATTAGATTTTGGTAATCTGCCTTGATTCAGCTATTGTGTCATTCGCCCACCGCCACTTTTTTCAACCGGTAATGAGATACCATCCATTCTTCGCCCCTGGCATATCCCCACAGTTCACTGCAGGCCATGAAAAAGATGCGCCAGCGCTGAAACCACAATGATGCATCCTTTTCGCCATAAACATCCGCCAGGATCGGAATGATTGAACCTTTCCGGGCGTCCATATTGGCCAGCCAGGCATCGGCGGTTCTGCGGTAGTGGCTGCCATTGACCCGCCAGTGTTTTTCAACTACGAGGTGCTTCTGGAAATTGAGTATCAGGTCATCTGAGGGCATCATCCCACCGGTAAAAAAGTATCGTCCCATCCAGTTGTCGTCACCCTCGGTTTCAAATGGATACGCAAAACGGCGGTGGGTGAAGATGTGAATGAACACCCGGCCGCGATCTTCCAGCCAGGTGTCGATCCGTTCGAGGAGTGACTCCCAGTTGCGCATGTGTTCGAACATCTCCACGGATAGAACCCGATCGAAGCGTTGGTCGGTTGAAAAATGGTTCATGTCGGCGGTGATCACCCGAACATTGGCCAGCCCCTGTTCACTGCAGCGGTGTTCGATGAAACGGCGCTGGGAGGCGGAATTTGAAACCGCCGTGATACGGGCGTTGGGGTAGTGGGCGGCATTCCACAGGGTGAGCGACCCCCAGCCGCAGCCCAGTTCCAGAATATTCATGCCGTCAGCCAGTCCGGCCCGCTCGGCGGTTATGGCCAGCATGTCCGTCTCGGATTGGTCCAGCGATGTGACGCCGGGATTCCAGAAACCGCTGCTGTATTTCAGTTGTTTTCCCAGAACCTGTTGGAAAAAGGCTGCCGGCACCTCGTAATGCTGCGCGTTGGCCTCGTCTGTGGAGAGTGCTACCGGACTCATTCCCATCGTTCTTACGAAATCGCCGATCGCCTGTCCGCGGTTATGGCCATGTCTTTTGGATTCCGCATTGAGCCTCAACCGGTTCAACCGCCGGATACCCAGCCGGATCAACGCATCGGGAAGCAAGGCCCGGTCTGCCAGATCGATAAGCGACTTCATGGGACCGTCTTTCTCGGGGGCCGCGGAAAGAAGGTGCTGGTTTTTTCGATGTAATCGGCATAACCGGGACGCCGGGTCTTGAGGGCTGCTTCGGTCAGCGGCACCCCGGTCATCTTCAGCAGCACCATGGAAATAATAATCGGGCTGATAATTGTCCACCACCCGCCCGGTGTGGCCAGGGCCACCAGGAAAAAGCCCCACCAGATTAAAAACTCACCGAAATAGTTGGGGTGGCGGCTCCAGGCCCACAGGCCGCGATCCATTACTTGGCCGCGGTTTTTCGGATCGGCTTTGAACCGTGCCAGTTGCCAGTCCCCGACCGACTCGAAAACAAAACCAACCGACCACACCACGGTACCGAGAATGTCCAGCGTGGTGATTCGGGACGGCTCTGCGGACAACTGCGCTTTCTGCAATACCAGGGAGATGATCCAGAGAAAGAGCGCCTGAAGCCAGAACACCTTGAAGAGGCTGACGAACCAGAAGCGCTTCCCGCTTTTCTCCCGCCACTGGCCGTAGCGGTGATCTTCCGTTTGGCCCCAGTTGCGCCGGGTCAGATATCCGGAAAGTCGCAATCCCCAGCCGGCGGTCAGGACCAGAATCAGCAGGCTGCGACCGGTAAACCCGTTTCCGGTCCAAAAGGTAACCCCGGCCACCAGAACAAACCCCAGGCCCCACAAGCTGTCCACGATGGTGACGTTGCGGCGCAATACACTGAAAATCCAGCCCACGGTCATCATCGCGGCAACTGTGGCCAGGTTGATCATCGGTATGGTCATCCAGCTTTCCATGGTCATTGTCTCTATCCGATCGTTTCAGCGGGTTTCAGCGGGTCTGCAACAATATGGCCAGCCTGACGCCGGTCGATGGCTGCCCGGATACGGCCGTGGATGTCACCGCTGATGGGGTAGTACAGGGCAATGGCGATGGCCAGCAGGTTGCACACGGACGGCACCAGTGCGTAAAGGACTCGCAGGGTCAAGCGCACGGTGTCGGTCTGAACCACGTTGGGGGTGTAACCCACGGCACCGAGCACGGCCAGACCCACACCAACACCGATGGCCGCGGCCATTTTTTTGGCGATGGACCACAGCCCGATATACTGGCCTTCCCGGCGGCGGCCCGTTTTAAGCTCGTCGTAATCGATCACATCTGCCTGGATGGCAGAGGGCAGAGCCAGGGTGGCACCGAATCCGATGCCGGACACCACCACCAGGATTGCGTAGATGGCAGTGTCTCCCGGACCTAGAAAAAAGACGCCGATGAAGGCCCCGGTGTTGACCGCCATGGAGGCAATCCAGGTCTCTTTTCTGCCGAATCGGTGGGCCAGGCGGACCCAGACCGGAAGGAGGAGGATTCCGGTCACGAAGTAAAGCATGAGAAAAAGGTCCGCCTGGCTTGAACCGAGCACGTACTGAACGTAGTAAAGTATCAGTGTCGCCGGCAGGTTGCTGCCGATGGCGCTGATGGTATAGGCTGCCAGCAGGATCATGAACGGCCGGTTCTTAAAGACTGTTCGAAGGTCTCGCCAGCCAACCGCTGCAGCAGCGGTGGGAACATGGTCCCTTTCGCGTACGACCCTGACACACCACCCGCACATCACAACGACCAGGGGGGCATAGATCACCGAAATCCAGAAAAACTGGCTGCGCTGGCCGGATGCATCGTCGCCCGTCCCGAACACGGCCTGCACCAGGGCCGGGGATGCCGCGGCAGCCAGCGTGCCGGCGATCAGAAAACCATCTCGCCAGGCAAATAAGGCTGTTCTTGCGTTGTAGTCATAGGTGATTTCCGGCCCCAGCGATTCATAGGGAACCGTGACCAGGGTCCAGAACAAAAACAGCGCGTAGATCCAGAAGGCAAACCAGAGCGTGCTCCAAGTGACCGATGCATCAGGAGGATTGAACAGAAAAATCAGGGCAATGGCGATGAGCACTGAACCCACCAGCATATAGGGTCTGCGGCGGCCGAAACGGGAGCGGGTCCGGTCGGAAAGGGTTCCCATGAGTGGATCGGTGACGGCATCGAAAAGGCGTACGCCGAACAGCAGAAAACCCGCCAGACCAATATCGATGCCCACCACATCCGTATAGAACTTGGGGATGTACACATATACCGGTATGCCGATAATCGCCAAAGCAAATGCCGGCATCGCATAAGCCAAACGCGTTTTAAAGGATGCAGTCTGCATGGAGGTTAGCCATTCAGGCCCAGCAGGGCGTTTTTGAACTGTTTGTCATAGGGATTTTCCCCCAGCCAAAGAGAGAATATGGCCGCTGCAAAATCCGCCCCCGCGATGACGCCCATGGGCCGGCCGTTGAGGGCCAGTTCCGTGCCTATTCCGGGAATATAGGTCAAGGCGTAGCGATCACCGGGTTGGACATCCACGTAGAGGCTGTTGTGATAATCGATTCGTGATCGCAGGCTTTCGATCGCCGCCGCGTCGAGGTTCTTTGACAGCCCCTTGTAGGTGGCCGGCCCGAAGTCCTTGCCTTTCAGCGCATGAAAATACTCTATTTCCAGCCGCTTGGGAGTGTCGGAAAGAACCGTTTCGGGAGAAAGGCCGGGTTGGGTATACAAGGCTCCGGCGTAGGCTTTGATAAAGCGCATGTATCGCAGCACCCCGGCACCTTTGATTTCCAGTGCTTCTTGGCCTACCACCACCTGTTTGTCGAAGACGACGTTTTCAACGTCGGCACCGCCTGCCGAAGGCACAATCAACAGGGTCATTAACAGTATAAAAGCAGTGCGCTTGTTAAGCAATTTGTCGATCGCCATAGAGTCACCTCATTTGAAAAGGTCATATCGGGACCATCTAATAACTTATCCACCTTAATTATTGTCAGCCGGCGACGACATTACAATGCGGTTAGAATCGGTGGCCATTGATAGGATGAAACTGTCACTTTGATTGCGCCCCGGGCGGGTTGGGGTTAACATGGCGAGGATCATGCCGATCCGGCAAAAGCAACGCAACTGGTGCAGCGGTGAAGGGCCGGTTTATAGTTAGTGCCCATCCATAAATGGTTATTTTGCCCGACCTCTGCGTTGCGCGAAAAATTTTATCCTCGGAATATCAACTATATGCACCCCAAGGGCACTTCTTTCAGGGCGCCTCCGGTAAAATTTTTCGCACGCCTTGATCTCGACCAAAATCCCTCATTTCTGGACGGACACTAGTTGGCGCATTGACACAGAAATAAAATTATGATCATTCTGTATTATTCGGTTCTATCGCCCATGGACGTGTGTCGTCGCGTGGGTGACACGCCGATATTCCGTGCAGTCATCAGCAGTCACCCGTCCAGTCAACGTTATATCGAAAACCCTCACTGTCTGCCGTGAAGCGGTTTCAAAGGAGTCGCCATGAACTTCGAGGCCATCAGGAAAGAGACCGTCATACTCAATCCGCAAAAGGAGATGGCCGAGCGGCGCATCCCCAGCGAGATCCGCATCGATCCGCTGACCGGTCGGACCGCCAGGATCTGCCATTTCATGCAACTGCAATGGGAAAAGCCGGATTTCGATGCCCTCGTGGCCGGCACCGAGGCCTGGTGTCCCTTCTGTGGGGACAAGGTGCTCGAGGTGACCCCCTGCTTCCCTGCGGACCTCATCGCCGAGGGGCGCATGCAAAAAGACGACATGGTTATCTTTCCCAACATTGCCCCTTACGACAGCATCGGCGCGGTGGCCACCTTCGGCTCCCGGCACTACCTCCCCATGACGGCGTTCACGCCGTCCCACATGGCCGACACATTCGGTTTCGCCCTGGACTTCTTCCGACGTGTGGCAGCTGCCGGTCACCCGGAATCCGTCTACCACGTCGTTAACTGGAACTATATGCCGCCGGCAGGCAGTTCGCTGATTCACCCCCACCTGCAGGTCTTCTCCACATCCACCGCCCCCAACCTCATGCGCCAGGAAATCGAAGCTTCCAGTAACTATAAAGACTCCCATGGTTCCACCTACTGGGATGACCTGGTGGCTGCGGAAAAAGATGCCGGCCAACGCTACCTGGGGCAGATCGGCCGCACGCATTGGTTGACCGCATATGCCCCCATGGGGGTTGCCGGCGATGTCCTGGCAGTGGTGGAAGATGCCCGCTGTACCCTGGATCTCACTGCCGACGACCTCATGGATATGGCCACCGGCTTGGCCCAATTGATGGCCGAATACGACAAGATGGGGGTTTACAGCTTCAACATGAATTTTTTTACCGCCGCCTGGGGCGACGATCACTTTCGTTTTCACCTGCTCTTCTCGCCCCGCACCTTTTTCAACCAGAAGCTGGGCACCCCGGACATCGGCGCCCTGCGCAACCTGTTCAACGAAACCCTGTGCATGGCCTTCCCGGAGGAAATCAACAAGCTGTTAAAGCAAGGCTTCTGACGCACAACTATTTTTTTCAGGCAAAATGAGCCGGTCAGATGAATTTCTGAATTTTTTTTCCAGAATTGTGAAAATTTATTCACAATCTCTCGCCAGCCGCCAAACGTAAAAAGTTTCTTTTCCAATTGATTTTATTGACTAATTTTGCGTTCTCTTAAAATTTGCATATTTATTGCATTTGTACCTGACAGGTATTACCTTTTAGGTATCTATCGTAGACAGGTTTAGGTCCGATCAGGCATTGGTAAAAGCATCTAAAAATTGGAAAAAACCACATTCAGCGAGGATAAACAAAATGATTGATCGAATAGATACGCATCCAACGTCGCGGGACTTTAAAGATCTTGATCAGCGAAGTGGAAAAGACAGGCGAGAGATGCATACCATGCTCGATCCCGATAGAGACAAAAGAAAAAAAAATAGGCGAAAAATAAGCCATCGAGGGGTCGCACAGAACGGTTGACCCTCATGAATATATTCAACGGCTGAATCCCAATGTCAGTGGCGGTCGGTGCAGTAGCCATCCAGCGAAGCCGACTGACAGAGGTTCTTTCCATGCAACGAACCGATCGATCATTCATCGAAAGACGGACAGGCAAAGACAGAAGACGTCTTTTCTCGTTTAAAGGGCTTTTTCATAACAAACAGGATAGGCGCAGATCCAAGGAAAGACGGTCGGATAGCGAAAACCGTCAAAATTGGGTCCGTGTCAGCAAATGGTCCAGTGCGCCCTTGAAACAATTAAAAATCTCCAAATTCCTTCTGAAAACATCCAAATTTAGATAGACTATTTCATAGCATTGACCCTTCCAGAAAATGGCAATCGGATCAAACACCACCTGTTGTAAACTCCCTCATCGTAATTGGTTTCAAACAGGGTGTTGACAGATTGCCACAATGTGGTACTTTCTGTCAGGGGTGATTAATCAATTTTTTCACACCTCATCCGCTTTTTTGCTCCGTTGAATCGCTTCTCACCCCTGTTACCTGCAACCCTTTTATTCGATGGTCCAGATCACAACTCCCGTGAACGGTTTCATCGAGATCAGGAGGGCTTTTATGATATCTTCGGACAAATACCTAAAATTTGCCGTGTCAGTCATTTTAATCGCCGGACTTGTGGCTGCCGGCAATGTCGCCGTTTTTGCAAAAAATGATCAGATCGCCAAGCCACACGGTGTGGCGATCAGAGGCTATGACCCGGTGGCCTACTTCACGGAGAGCATGGCTGTTCAGGGCAGCAGCGAGTATTCGCACACATGGAATGAAGCCAGCTGGTATTTCTCGACGCCTGAGCACCGCGATCTATTTGCGGCAGATCCCGAAAAATATGCCCCTAAACATGGAGGCTTCTGAGCGGTCAGTTTGATAGCCGGCAAGGTTGCCGACAATAATCCCGAAGAGTGGAAGATTATAGATGGAAAACTCTATTTAGGATGGGCTGAACCCGATTAGCGGTATCTCTGCTTCGCTCCGACTAGCGACGGGGAATGCGCTCGCTATCGCGGTTTAAAGCCCTTGTCCAGATGCCGGGAAAGCGACTCATGCCAGATCATCAATTTAATAGAAAGCTTACGGCGATATTGAGTGCGGACGTCGAGGGCTACAGTCGTCTGATGAGCCTGGACGAGACCGACACGGTGGTCACACTCAAGGCCTATAGAGCCATCATAAGCCGCCTGATCAGCAGTCACAATGGACGGGTTGTCGATTCGCCGGGCGACAACCTCCTGGCAGAATTTGCCAGTGTTGTCGATGCCGTCCAATGTGCTCTTAAGATTCAGGATGAATTGAAAACAAGTAATGATGCGCTGCCCGCCGATCGCCAGATGGCTTTCAGGATCGGCATCAATCTGGGCGATGTGATCGAGGATGGTGATCGCATATACGGCGAAGGCGTCAATATCGCGGCCAGAATAGAAGCATTGGCAACGGGCGGCGGCATTTGCATATCGGGTAGCACCTACGAGCAGATTCAAAACAAAGTCCCGATCGGATGCGAATTTATCGGCAAGCAAACCGTAAAAAACATCGCCACCCCCGTTCCCGTATTTAGAATCTGGAAAGATCCCCAGGCAACCGCTTGCACGGTTGCTTCCACTGCACGGCCCAAACCTAAAAAATCCTATTTAACCGCAGCCGTAGCGGCCGCCATTGTTTTGATCGCAGCCGCAGCAGTGGTTGTGTATCAAGCAGAAAGTCCCCCCTTGCAGGTTAGTGAGGATGTCGCCAGTCCGCTTGACAATCTATCCACTGGGCGGGCTTCCATCGCCGTTTTGCCATTTACCAACCTGAGCGATGACCCCAATCAGGACTATTTCAGCAACGGGATTACCAATGATATCATCACCGACTTGTCCAAATTCAGCGGGCTGGCCGTCACGGCGAGCAACACTTCCTTTAAATACAAAGGGAAATCACCCGACATCAGGAAGTTGGGTCAAACGCTGAATGTGAAGTACATTCTCGAAGGCAGCGTTCAAAAAGCGGGTGACCACGTCCGTATCAATTCACAGCTTATCGAAACCGCCACCGGGAAACATCTCTGGGCCGATCGATTTAGCCGTCAAATCGAGGATATCTTCGAACTGCAGGATGAAATCATAGAGGTAACGGTCAGAAAGCTGGCCGTAAAGGTGCATCAATCTGAACGGGCCTTGGCCATGCGCAAAAGCACGGGCAACCTGGAAGCCTACGATTATTACCTGCAGGCCTATCATCATCACTTTCAACGGACAAGCGATGGCAATATTGAAGCGCGACAATTATTTCAAAAAGCCATCGCCCTTGACCCAAATTACGCCGCTGCCTATGTAGGCCTGGCCCAAGTAAGACAATGGGCCGTCAACTACGGTTGGACCGAATTTCCCAATGTGGTGCTCCAGGAGGCCCTCGATCTGGCGAATAAAGCGGTTCAATTGGACGATTCCAACGCCAGCGCCCATGCTGAATTGGGCTATATCTACATGCGGTTCGGGGAGTACGACCTGGCCAAGAGCGAGCTTCAAAAAGCCATTGGTCTGAACCCGAACGACCGGTTGAGCTATCGGCGTATGGGTGCCGTGCTGTTATATGCCGGCCACCCCGCTGAATCACTCGAGTGGTACAATCAGGTATTGAAATATGACCCCTATATGTCTGCAGGGACATATATGAATATCGGCATTGGGCATTATCTCATGGGCAATGACGATAAGGCGATTGATGGGTTAGAGCAGGCTGCGACCAAATGGCCTACGTTCTTAGGCTGCCACATTATTTTAGCCTCAATCTATGGAAATGCCAATCAGGTGGAACAAGCCGAGGCTGAGAAAGCCGAAATTCTGCGTCTCTCGCCATTTTTCAGGGTCGATTTTTATGGCAAAGCCTATCAAAATTCAAATCATCGCGAAAAGATAATAAATGGATTACGAAAAGCGGGACTAAGCTAGTAAAAAGGTCTGAATATCAACAGTTAACCGATGATGGCTCTCAGCGTGCAACCCAACACCCATTCAATCGCCTATTCGATTTTTCTCATCCTCCTCCTAAATGGCGTTGGATATACGGATTCAAAAGAAGCATCGGCAAGCCACCCCATCACCTCCATAATCCTGATTCGTCATGCAGAAAGAGATAATTTCTTCAATATTACCTCACAGGGCCGTGAGCGTGCAAAAGCGTTGGTAAGCGCCGTTAAAGATTTTGAGATAACGGCGATTTACAGCCCGGATCTTGACCGCAACGTAGACACGGTAAGACCGTTGGCCAACCATTTGAAAATCGATATTACCCTCATCCCCAGAATCACTAAATCTACGGTTGATAAAGTCATAAATGAAATTAACACCACACACGCAGGAGAAGTGGTTCTGTTGGTCGGCAACGGATCGGGCAGCCTAAGATCGCTTCATCATCGGTTAGGTGGGCAGGGAGATGGGCCGGATCAATACGGGGAACTGTTTATTTACACCATCACGGATCGTGGTCCGGTAACAGTCGTTAAATCGAGATACGGACCATAATGACATGAACCCTCTGATTTTATGCCCACCTTCGTTCATTCTCATTGCTTCTTTTGGCAATCACACTGATCCTCCTGTCCATTCCAATCCTTCTGTTACGTCCGGATCTTCGCTCAGGAAAATGAATGGTCAGGTAGTATTGGCGTCTCTCTATTCCTCGTCGTCTGCCACTTTTTTCAAAAATTGGAATCATTATATCCCCTCTATATCATTGCGAACTCGATATTATAATTTCTTGGCGTGATGGCCTGATACTCCTAAGATAGGGTTCTGACATCTGTGCCAAGTTTAACTTTCTGGAAGACCTCTAATTCTTTGGCAAATCTGCAAAGAATGGTTCCGTAGCAGTAGGCGCTTGGAAATTGTGCTAATGAGCGGGACAGGTCAGAGCTTGAGAAGGCGCATGCGGCCAATCCGAATCAAAAATGTTTTAATGAATAAAAATAAGCATGGTATTGTGTAGGATCAAACTCATCTGCGAACGTTTTTGACTTTTTGAAACCGTGTTCAACGACAAGGCTGTATTCCACATGGAACGTTCCATGTGACTCCGAGTGATTTTCATTTGGATGGTACCGAATACGTCGATGTTGCCAAAACCGGCGGCCAGACGGTTTCGAAATTTCCATTCTTAATTTGAAAAACTTGAGTCGCGGAGGCATTCTGACGCTTGAATGGTCCGTAATCTTTAAATTCGATACTTCCAAATGGCGTTTCTATTTTCGTATCGTTCAATGCGGCTCGGATGTCATTGGACGCTAAGGAGCGGGACCGGTTGAGGGCGTCCGCACTGACCAGAAGGGCAGAATATGCCTCTGCGGCGTGATAATCAGGCTGAATCGAATACTGCTTCACATACCTGTCATAGAACTCCTTTGCCATGGCAAATTTGGCCGATGGAGACCATAGGGTGGCGGTTACCATATTTTCCGACGCGTTGCCGGTCTTCCGGCAAAAACTGGCGTGGGTGAATCCGCCTGCACCGCCGCACAACAGGGATTGGATTTTCATTTCCCTTGCCTTGCGGACCAGCATGACCGCATCGTCAAGGTATGACACCATGAAGATGGCATCCGGTTGATCCTCCTGTATGGGGCTTAAGACCTTTTGGAGATATTCCGGTGTCGCGCCTTTTTTGAAATAGGGATGAACACCCTTTATCTCGATTTCATTGGCCCGGCAGAAATCCATCATTTGCCTTGCACTACCGGTACCGTAAGGACTGTTTTCATAAACGATCGACATGGATGTCGGTTTCACCCGGTCAAGCAAAAATTCCTCCAATCCTTTGGTGTATTCGCTGGCAGGCGGATTCAAACGATAGATGTTTTCAAGGTTGTGCCGGGTGATTCGATCATCGGCAGCCGTCGTCACCAAAAAGGGCTTGTCCAACCGGTCTGCCGCATAGGCCATCTGAAGGGTGTTGCTGCTCGAATAGCCGCCGACCATCATGACGACCTTTTTCTCCTCGACCAGCGATTTGACTGCCTGTTCCCCAGTCTTGGGTTCTCCCTGATCGTCGGAAAAGATCAATTGCAACGGTTGCCCCTTCATGCCGCCTGCATTGTTGATCTCCTCCAGAGCCATTTCAAATGCGTTTTTCATCATCTTTGCATAGGCAAAGTCCTCACGGTGAACGATGCCGACAACAACCGGTTCTGCCGCGCCTGCGTCAACGGTGAACACTAAAACAGAGAATGCGGCAACGCATACGGCGGTGATCTTTTTAAAAACACTGTCCATGGCTGTCCCTCCTTTTTCCAAAAAAGTTAGCTGGGGGAATCGTCGGTTGACCGTTGTGATGTGAGAGAGGGAGCGTCAAACTGGAGGATGAGGTTGAATGCGAGACGGACTCACAAATCTGATGCTATCGATGTGCTGTCAAGCGTCGGCGTGGCGCGCGTGCGGCCATTTGACTGCTATCCGATCACCATCATCATATGATATCGGCAGGAAATGTAAACCCCAATGTTGCATAAACAGTATGGATAAAGATAGTTAACTAATAGGTATCATAATGAATATAAACAGGTTTCTACCATTTTCTGGATGTCACCAACGGTGAATTCCAAGAATAGCTCAGTTTTTCTCATTGTGTTTACCTTCCAGGAAAGCTGGAGGACTTCAGATCCCGTGTTGTCAAGCGATCGCGGTAGTCGATTACAGCTTCACCCTTGACGCCTTGGCTCTGAAGCCCTCCAGCTTTTGCAACGTTGGGGTAAACACAAAAAAAACAGGTATGAAGCCTGTAGATCGAATCGGGGCCTTATTTTTCAACCATCCTTACTCATCTATTAGTTTTTCTTCAATTTTTTCGGAAAGATCGCCCCTGCCGCGGGTCCGAAGCGGTTCAATCAGTTCTGTATAGAAGGGCTGGCGTACACGGATGGTGATGCTGAAGGCGTCCAGCCATGCCGGATCGACTGCATTTTCCTCAAATGCCCGGGTCTTGTCCAGAAGGCCCATGGCCTCCAGTTCCAGCATGGTGCGCACGCATTTCTCACAGCGACCGCAGTTGAGCTTTTCCGGCACGTTGGCCAGGCAGACGCGGAAATTCTGGAAGGCCACCTCCCATCCGGCCACCATTTTCAGTTTTTCCATACGGGATAATCCTGCATCACGGTGGCGGATCTGAAGATCGGCACTGCCGTACTCCGGGTCCAGCAGGGGGTGGGAGCCGCAGGGGTGCAGGTGGGGGATGTCGTAAGAAGATGCCAGCCAGGCCAGGTTGATGCGCGGGGAAAAAGCGTGCACGGCGGCGGCCAGCACGGCGCCGAAAAACTGGTTGAGCCACAGATCGCGGTTGTCGCACAGGTGGCGGATATTGGTATAGATGGGGATAAGGGCCAGATCGGCCTCGGCGGCCACGGGCGCCATGGCTGCCATAGCGCGTTCGAACACGTGGTATTTCGCACCCCGCTCGATGACGCCGCCGATGTCGAAACCGTGGACCAGCAGGGCGTCCCTGGGATACCCGGGATGCGTCGGGGCATAGTTGTCCTTGATCCGCTTGAGGGCGGCCAGGGAGTCCATGCCCCCGGACAGGAAGATTCCCGCGTGGCGTTTTTTTTCTTCATGCAGGGCCGTTCGGCCAAGCGGTGAATCGATGGCCAGCGGTTGAAACGTGCCACCGGTCCAGTGATGCATGATGACCATGACCGTCTCCAGACCCTCTTTGAGCCGGGGGCAGATGGCTTCGTCTAACGCCAGGCGCTGTTCCCCGAAATAAAGGGCCGGGATAATGCAGCCCACGGCAAAGGCGTGGGGGTTGGCAAAGATTGACTCCGCGTATGCCGTTTCGGTTTCGATGAAGATTTCCTGCACCGGCTGATCACTGTCCTCGAAGGCCACCGAGGCCACGGCCCGGGTCAGGCCATCGTTTTTTCTCATATGCAGGTTGGAAAGTTTCATTTCAGACGTTCATGCTTTCTCGATGTTGGCGATACCGATCGGCGGAAAACTGGATCATTCGGCCGGCGATGTCAAGGCCGGTGGCCGCCTCCAGGCCCTTGAAGCCCGGTGAGTAGTTCACCTCCACGATGAATGGGCGATCATCCTTGTCCACGATCATGTCCACGCCGGCCACATCGCATCCGACCACCCTTGCGGCGCCAACGGCGATTGGCCCGAGCTCTTCGCTTAGCGCCGTGGCCTCGATGGTGCTGCCCAGATGGAAATTGGCTCGAAACTCGCCTGTTGACGGGATAAGCGCGGCCGCACAGACCACTTCACCGCCGATGACCAGTGCACGAATATCCCGGCGCTGTTCAGGCGGCAGGTAGCGCTGGACGATCAGCCCCCGGCGGCGATCCAGTGCGGGCAGGGCGCGCTGAAGGGCATCGCTTGCGTCCGTGATCCGCACTACCCCGTCTCCCTGACGCTCGCTTGTCTGTTTGGCCACCACCGGGTAGCCGCCCAATTGATCGACGGCACGAAAAAAGCCCGCTTCCTCGTTGACGAAAACGGTGTCAGGGCAGGGCAGGCCGGCGGCGGTCAGCACCTGCTGGGTGAGAAATTTGTTGCGGGCGATGGAAACCGCCTGATGATCGTTGACCAGTGGCATGCCCATGAGCTGGAACTGGTGGATCAGGGCCAGACAGGAATCGCCGATCTGGGCGCCCTGCCTTGGCAGCACCACGTGGGGAAGGGGAGAACTATGGGCACCGGTTACTTCCAATCGCCCTAAAGCCGATATCGGCCACAGGTGATAGGGGTGGATGAGCATGCCCTGGTGACCGGCCTTGCGGGCCGCTTCCAGCAATCGGCGGTTGGGGTGGTAGTCGCTGTCCTGGACGGTGATGATACCGATGCGAATATTCACTTTGGTGTCTAAATCCTGAGTTACATGCTTTTTATGTCAGACAAAAAAGGACAGATAATAAATCACAAAAGCCAAAAACCAAATGACAAATAAATCACAATACTCAAATTCAAAATTCCAAACTGATCTTGAATACAGGATATTCCAATCATCAAAATTGGAGCAATGGAAAAAACAATCAACTCTTGGGTTTTGTCCTTTTTGAGATTTGGATATTGCTATTTGGCATTGATCATCCATTCCGGCATCCAGATGCCGACCGGCTTGCCGGCCTTTTCACTGAAATAGGTGGCCACCTTGCGGGTGCGGTTGCGCACGGCAATGATCTTGGTGGCAGCGTTGTCTTCGGCGATGACGGAAAAAATCCTGCGGTTACCGGCCCGCTGGGTCAGGCCTTCCAGGAGCCTGGTCCCGATGCCCAATCCCCGGTATTCGGGGCGCACCGAGGTGTAGCCCCGCTCGACGAATCCGGTGAGATCCAGCCCCGTCTGGCGTTGGACAGCTTCGATGTATTCGGGCCTGGGGTTCTTGAGACTGGAATTACCGACGATGACGCCTTTTTCCTGCACATAGCCGATGAGGTACGCCCGCTGCAGATTGAACCGGACATGGGTGGCCGCCACCGTGCCTCCGGCCGCAACCATGGCGCAGATCTCTTCCAGGTATCCGTCCGGCAGCCGGTCCGGCGGAAGAAAATGGTACTCAAGGGTTGCGCCGATCGTAAAAAGGCGCTCACCGTCATTGTCTACGCGAAGACGAAGCACCTGGTCTTTGGTCAACCGGTCCACCAGTAAAAACCGGTTCACCGGGTCGTTTACGCTATGCCACAGCGGCCGGCCTGGCAACGGGGGTACCTGGCCGTAAGCCTCACAGAGATTGAAACTCCGATCGCCAGCGTGGGTTTTCTCCCAGGAGTGGATGATATTCGGATGGCTGGCGATATCCCTGCAGGTTTCTGATGAAGCATCCCCACCATTGAGCACCAGGTGGTTCCAGATGCCGGCCCGGGAAAATGCCTTGAAAAAACCAAAATTTGGCAGTGGGCCACTTGCTTGCCATTGGAGTTGAACGATGGCGTTGTCACTACCCATGTCCATGATTTCTGGTTCGATGCAACCATCGATGGTGCAGCAAAGGGACAGACGCAAGCGTGGCCGGCGTTCGTTAATTGCCATCAGCAGGTTTTTTAGCTGGGCCGGGCCCATTTCATCCGGACATAAAAAATGGATCGTATCGTGACTTGCCGACAACCGCTCTAAAAGATCCAGCAACCGCCTGCCGCCATTGGTGAACCCGTCCGGGCGGGCATTCCACTGGTGCGTTTCCATTGACCCCGCGGAAAAAAGCTTCTTGGCCTGGGCCAGGGTCGACGGCGGCATGACGGGTATCTCAGGGAATGGCTGAATCAGCAGAATCGGAAACGAGGATGCAACGTTCATAGTCTTAAGGGAAGCAATCCTTAGGCGCTTGGAGGAGCGGTGCCGATAGTCGACGATCTTTGCATCGGCCCGGCTGGCCATTTCCTCTGGTCTGGTTGGCCAGAACCATAGGGACTTTGCACTTTGGTGTCAATTAGAAAGGGCTTCGGGCGCCACCTGCAACGCTTGGAGGGTTCTTCCAGAATTGATGCGCTTAACCGCTGAGGGTTGCTAATTGGGCCAAATTAAAGTAAATGAAAGTATCATATCGACGATTGTCATAAAGGCTGCTAAAAGGACTGTTTCTGCCATGAAGATTGCCTACCTGATGGATCCGCTGGAAAACATCCAGCCTGAAAACGAGACCACCAGCCACCTGATGTACGCGTGCAACGAGCGGGGGCACGCGGTCTATTTTTTAGAGCCCCACGACGTATATATCCGCAACGGCCAAGTCGTGGCCCGCATGCGCAACATAACGGTTAAAACAGGCCTCAGTATGGCCGAATACTGGCAGTCAATTATCCGCTGCACCAAGCAGGACCATCTTGTTTTCGAAGCCATTACCGAACTCGATGCGCTGTTTCTGCGCAGCAATCCGCCGCTCAACTACCAGACCATGGAGTTTTTGCAGACCGTCAACAACCACGTCTTCATCCTCAACAGCACCACCGGCCAGATCCTGGGCAACAGCAAACTCTATATCCTCAATTTTCCGGAGATCATCCCCGAGACGCATGTGTCCAGGGACCCGTCGCGCCTGCGCAAGATTATCGACGACTTCGGCGGCGCCATGGTGGTCAAACCGTTGCAGCGGTTCGGGGGGGAGGGCGTGATCAAGGTGAGCACCCGGGACCGGATGAACCTGAACTCCCTGATCCACTATTACGTGCGGGCCTATGAATCCTATTCGCGGCGGGAACCAATCATGGTGCAGGAATACCTGAAAAGCGTCAAGCAGGAAGGGGACATCCGCATCCTGCTGCTCAACGGCGAAATCATCGGTGCCATGCGCCGTAAACCCAAAAAGGGGGATTTTCGCACCAACGTCCATGCCGGCGGCGAGGTGTTCGCCCACCGGGTGACGGCACGGGAGGAGCGGATCTGTGAGGTAATCAAGGAGAAGCTGATCGCCGACGGGCTCTATTTTGTGGGCATCGACATCATTGCCGGCAAACTGGTGGAAGTCAACTGCGTCAGCCCGGGCGGTATTCCGCGCATCAACCGGTTGAATGATGACCGTCTCGAGTTAAAAGTAGTCGATTTCATAGAACAAAAAGTCAAAGCCATCAGACATTTACCTAACCGGAAGCGAGCCTGAGTATGGGGCGGGGGAAGCAGTGGCGCATCCTGATCGTTCTGCTGTGGATGGCGGTTTTGGTCTCTGCCTGCCATGAGAATCATCGCCCCAATGCCTTGAAGATCGGCTTGGCTGAAGAACCCCGCACCCTCAATATCTGGCTGGCCAGCGACGCCAATTCCCGCAAGGTGCTTTCCCTGATCTATCAGCCCCTGTATGTGTATGACCCGGAAACCCTGGACCTGGTGCCCTGGCTGGCTGAATCCATGCCGGTATACGATCCTCAGGCATTGTCTTACACCGTTGCGCTTCGGGAGGCCCAATGGTCGGACGGCACGCCATTCTCGTCGCAGGATGTGGCCTTTACCGGTCGTCTGATTCAATCCTTCAAGGTACCCCGCTATGCGTCAAACTGGAGTTTCATCAAACGTATTGAAACGCCGGACTCCCGCACGGTGATCTTTTTCCTGAAACAGCCCATGGCGGCGTTTCTCTCCGGTACCTTGTCGACGCCCATGGTCCAGGATAAGGAATGGGCCGACTTTGCTGAAATAGCAAAGACCACCGAAAAACCGCTGGCCACCCTGATCAACCGACGGATGCAGCATCCCGTGGGAACGGGCCCCTTTACCCTCGAGCAGTGGCGGCAGGGGGCGTTTTTGCACCTCAAGAAAAACCCCCATTTCTTCGGCAGTGGCCAAACCATCAACGGCCGCACCCTGGGGCCGTTTGTCGAGGAGCTCATTTATACCGTTTTCGGCACTTCGGATGTGGCCATACTGGCTCTGAAAAAGGGCGACATCGACATGTTCTGGTGGCCCATCCAGCCGGGCTATCTGTCCGATCTGAGCCGGCAGAAGAAGATCCGTCTGTTCACCAACGAGAAGAGCGCCCTTTACTTCATGGGATTCAACCTGCGGCGGCCTCCTTTTAGCGATGCTTCCCTGCGACGGGCCGTGGCTTATACGATCGACAAAGAATTCATTGTCTCGCGGATCCTCCAGGGCCAGGGCACCAAGATGTTTTCGGTGGTGCCGGCTGAAAACCGCTTCTGGTGCTGCACCGACCTGCCGCGCTACGGGGACGGCATGAGCCGGGAAGACCGGCTGAAAGCTGCTTACCAAGTGCTCGTCGATGCGGGTTATAGCTGGTCGGTGCCGCCGGTGGATGCCGCCGGCAACCTTCAGCCAGCCAAGGAGATCCGGCTGCCCGGGGGACAACCCATGGGGCGGTTCACCATCTTGACGCCGCCGGCGGATTACGATCCTCACCGGGCCACGAGCGGATTGATGATCCAGGAGTGGCTCAGGGAGCTGGGCATGCCCGCTTACGCCCGGCCCATGGCCTTTTCCTCCATGTTGCAGCAGGTCAAGGGCAATCACGACTTTGACGCCTTCATCCTGGGTTACGGGCGTCTGCGCCTGGATCCGGACTATGTGCGCAACCTGTTTCATTCGGAAAATGACAAATCCCGGGGCTGGAACATGAGCGGATACCGCAATTCCACCTTCGATCAATTGGCCGACCGGTCTACATCCGAGCTGGATCCTTTCAAACGGCAGGCAATGGTGATGGAGATGCAGAAACTGATCGCCCGTGACCTGCCCTATCTTCCCCTGTACAAGCCCTCCGTGGTGGAGGCGGTGCGAACGGACCGCTTCGTAGGCTGGGTGGAGATGCTGGAAGGGATCGGCAATATCTGGTCCATGGTCCAGGTTAAACCGGTGAACAACGATGGGGCTTAAACGATTCATTTTAAGACGATTGGTGGAGATCGCCGTGATCTTCTTCGTGATCATGACGGTACTCTTCATCCTGTTTCGGCTGGCACCGGGGGACCCGGTGTCCCGGATGGTGGATCCTTCCATGACGCCGGAGGATGCCCGTCTGCTCATGGAGGCCATGGGCCTGGACCAGCCCGTTTGGACCCAATACCTCTATTACTTGAAGAACGCGGCCACCGGAAATATGGGGATTTCCTTCCACTATGGCGAGCCGGTGAGCCATATCCTGATGAACCGGCTGCCCAACACGATCCTTTTGTTTACCACGTCCATCATCCTGTCGGCCCTGTTGGGCGTATTTTTGGGAAAAATCGCCGCCTGGAAACAGGGCGATCGAACCGATACGCTGATGACGATCGGGGCGCTGTTTTGCCACACCTTGTTTCTGCCCTGGTTGGCCCTGATCATGATCTGGTTCTTCGCCTACTGGGTGGGCTGGTTCCCCATCACTGGGATGGTCTCACCCGAGGTGTGGATCGATCCCGATGCCGGTTTTTTGATCAAGGCCCTGGATGTGCTCCACCACATGGCCCTGCCGCTGATGACCCTGATCCTGATCCATTTTGGCAGCTACCTGCTGGTGATGCGCAGCAGCATGCTCGAAACGCTCAAGGATGACTACATTCTCACCGCCCGGGCCAAAGGATTGGATGAAAAAACCATCCGGGACCACCACGCGGCGCCCAATGCGGCGTTGCCGGTGGTGACCAGCGTGGGGCTAAGCCTGGCTTTTTCCATCAACGGTGGCGCCTTGACCGAAACGGTATTCACCTGGCCGGGTTTGGGGCGAGAGCTGGTCTTTTCCGTCAGCCACGCCGACTACCCCCTGGCCCAGGCTGCCTTTTTGCTGATTGCCATCGTGGTGCTGTTGGCCAACCTGGTGGTTGACGTGCTCTACGCCTACTTGGACCCGAGGATAAGATACTGATATGTCGGGAAAAAAAAATTCATCTCCGACGCCGGAAAATGCGCCCTGCCTCGCAGCCAACACGCATCGATCCCACTGGGTGGAACGTTTTCTGGACGGCTGGTCGGTATACCGGAAAAACACCATCGGCCGCATCGGGTTGACCCTGCTTGGGCTTTTCGCCCTCATGGCTGCGGCAAGCTTTGTCCCGCAATGGGTCAACCCCATCTACCATCCCATGACCGGTGTGGACCCGCTGATTTCCCATAGCACCGGCCCCAGCCTGCGGCACTGGCTGGGCACCGATTACATCGGCCGGGATATCTTCAGCCAACTGCTGGCCGGTGCGCGCGTCGCCTTCATGGTGGGTATTTCGTCGGCCTTGGTCAGCATCCTGTTCGGCACCTCCATCGGCATGGTTGCCGGGTACGCGGGCCGGCGCACGGACTTGGTACTCATGCGCCTGGCGGATATGATCATGGTCATGCCCACCTTGCTGGTCGTGCTGATATTGTCTGCCCTGTTCGGCCAGCTGAACATCTGGGTCATCGTGTTGATGATCGCCCTGTTCCGTTGGCCCGGTGTCGCCCGGGTGATCCGGTCGCAGACCCTGAGCCTGCGGCACCGTCCCTTCATCGAGGCGGCCCGGGTGTCCGGTGCGTCGCATCTGCGAATTATCTTTAGACACATCCTGCCTAACGTGATGCCCCTGGCCCTGCTATACATGACGTTTCGGGTTACCTCGGCCATCATCATCGAGGCGGCCCTGGCATTCCTGGGGTTCGGAGATCCGGGCACGGTCAGCTGGGGGATGATGCTCCAGTGGGTCTGGAAGACGGGCCACATGTTCCAGGCCCCCTACTGGCTGCTGCCACCGGGTATCTGCATTTCCCTGATCACCATGGCCTTTTACATGACCGGCCGGGCCATGGACGACGTGCTGGATCCGCGCCTGCGCAAAGAGGAGACCCAAGCGTGACCGCAGCCTTGCTGGAAGTTGACAACCTGAGTATCGGCTACCGCACCGCCACCGGCATCAACCTGGCGGTGGACGGGGTTTCCTTTCGCGTGGAACGGGGCGGATCCTTAGGGCTGGTGGGTGAATCCGGGTGTGGAAAAACCACCATCGGTATGGGCCTGATGAGGCTGTTGGCGTCGAATGCAAGGATTGTTTCCGGGCAGGCCCGTTTTGAAGGCGAAGACCTGATCACTGTCAGCGAAAAAAGAATGCGCCAGATCCGATGGCGCCGGATCTCCATGATTTTCCAAGCCGCCATGAATGCGTTGAATCCCGTGCATCGGGTTCAGGACCAGATCGCCGAAGCCATCATTACCCATGAACCGGATCTTTCCAGCCATGCCGTCGCTCACCGGTCGAGATCCCTGTTCGACCTGGTAAAGATTCCCGAGAGCAGGCTTCGGGACTATCCCCACCAGTTCTCCGGCGGGATGCGTCAGCGCGTGATCATTGCCATGGCACTGGCCTGCAATCCCTCGCTGATTATTGCAGACGAGCCTACCACCGCGTTAGACGTCATCGTCCAGAATCAGATTTTGACCGCCATCGGAACGTTTCAAAAAGAGATGAATATCGGCATGATCTTTATCTCCCACGACCTGGCCGTGGTGGCGGATGTGTGTACGCATATCGGCGTTATGCATGCAGGCAGTATGGTGGAGTATGGCCTTCGGCAGGAAGTGTTGGACTGTCCGGGACACCCCTACACGCGGATGCTGGTGAGTTCCCTGCTCACCCTCTCGGATGAACCTGCAGACCTTGCCGGTCTAGTCTGTCCCACACCCAATGGGCCCTCCATTTCCGGCGGATGTCCGGTTCAAACCATTTGTCCGAATGCGACCGCCGCCTGTCGGCGTGGACAGGCCGATTGGGTGGCGCTGTCAAGAACCCATCGGGTGCGCTGTCAACATGCCGGGGAGCAACCCTGATATGAATACTCACGGCAGTTCCCCGATTCTTTCGATGACCGACGTGACCAAAACCTATCGTTCGGGCGATTCCTTGTTTGGCGCGTCCGGAAGTCGTGTCGTTGCCTTAGACCACATCTCCCTGGACATTAATGCCGGTGAAATTTTCGGTCTGGTCGGGGAGAGCGGGAGTGGCAAAACAACGGCCAGTCGGTTGATTGTGGGTCTGGAAGCGCCAGATGACGGCCGGATCCGGTTTGACGGGAAGGACATTGTGGGCCTCAAAGGGCGTGCAAGGCGGGAATTTACCAAACAGGTACAGGTGATCTTCCAAGACCCCTACCAGAGCCTCAACGCCCACTTCTCCATTTTCGATACCGTTTGTGAACCGCTGATTATTCACGGCATCGGAGACCGGGCATCGCGCCGCGTTCGGGTCTGCGAAGCGCTCGAGACCGCCGAATTGGCACCACCGGAGTCCTATCTGAACCGATATCCCCATCAACTTTCCGGGGGACAGCGCCAGCGCGTGGCCATCGCCCGGGCCATGGTTCTGGAACCCCGGTTCCTGATTGCCGACGAGCCGACCTCCATGCTGGATGCCTCCATCTCCTTTCAAATCTTCCGGCTGCTGCACCGCCTGAGGGAGACCTTCGGCGTCACCATGCTGTTTATCACCCACAGCCTGGCGGCGGCCCGGAACCTGTGCGACCGGGTAGGGGTGATATACCGGGGGCGACTGGTGGAGCAGGGTACCGCCCGGGAGACCATTATGCATCCGCGGCATCCATACACCAAAGCGCTGTTGGACGCCCACCCCCGTTTCGGTTGCAGTAACCATCATGGGTACGACACCCTGCTTGACGTTGAACGGCCCAGGCCCAAAAACGACCATTGCCTGTTCTACCCCCGCTGCCGTCTGGCCATAAACAATACCTGCAATCTGCAAGCCCCTAAACTGAAAAACCTGGACGCCGCCCACCGAGTCTCCTGTTTCCTTTATTAGTTTGCTATCGGGCATTGCCTAAGCCGGTTGGCGGATTTATCTTAGCAGGTGATTTTTCATAACAAATCCATATAATATCTTATTATGTAAGGGTTTTTGAAAATCGCCGACGAATGCAGCAACAGTTGCGTGTTAATTGCAGTTGAACGCATTCACTTTCTGTAACTGTGATAATTCAACTGCCAAACCAATTTGCTATGGGTCCTATGAAATTAAACGCGTCGACGCATAACCATGAAAACCCCGCCCAGGAGAAAGGCATCCGCGAGATCCTGCTGGCCGGCGTATTCTGGCGGATTCTCTTCATTGAGATGATTCTGTTGGCGTGGTCCGTTTCATACAAGATGTTCTCCCAGGACAACACTGGGCCGGAGTTGCTGTGGTACGCGGCTCGCATCATCCTGCTGGTGACTGTCATTCTCATATTCATGATGGTGACCCTGCGCCGCTTTCTTGAACGGAAAATCATCCGGCCCATGGAGGCTGTATCCGAGGGAAATCGCCGGCTGGATGTGGCCCATCCCGAGGTGGACAATGTGCCCCTGGATGATGATGTGGCCGTGGAAATCCGGGAGATTGTTTCCACCCGGGCTAAAATGCTGGAGGCCATACTGAACGTGTCCAATCAACGACTCCAGTTGGTCAATTTTATCAAGGACACCTTCGGTCGCTATTTGAGCCGCAAGATCGTCGACGAAATACTGGAGTCTCCTGACGGGCGGCGGATCGGCGGTCGTCGGCAGACGGTGACCGTGCTCATGTCCGACCTGCGGGGCTTTTCCGATCTGTCCGATTCCAGGGACCCGGAGGAGATGGTCCGGATACTCAACCGCTACCTGGAGGCCATGACCCAGGTGATTGAGCGATATGACGGCGTGATCGACGAATTTATCGGCGATGCCATCCTCACCGTGTTCGGGATCCCCGAAGAAAAAGCCGACGACCCGGCTCGCGCCGTTGCCTGTGCGCTTGCCATGCAGCAGACCCTGGCCGATCTGAACCGGGATTTCGTGGCCGATAGCCTGCCTCCCCTGGAGATGGGGATCGGGATCAACACCGGCCCGGTGGTGGTGGGAAACCTGGGCTCCGAAGCCAGGACCAAATACGGCATTGTCGGCGCGGTGGTCAATGTTGCATCGCGTATCGAGTCAAACACCGTCGGGGGGCAGGTGCTGGTCGGCGAGGCCACCTACGCGAAGGTCAATGCGCAGGTGGCGGCTGAGCCGCCCATGACCGTCATGATGAAGGGCTTCAAGCGCCCCCTGGTCTGTTACCCGGTGACGGCCATCGGTCCACCTTACGACATCCGATTCAACCTGAAAACACCCGATCCACTGGTCGAAATCTGCCTGCCATTGCAACTGTGGCGCCTGGACGGTAAAAAAGTGGTTGCCGGCCCCATTGCGGGTGAAACCCGCAAGCTCAATGAAACCACCTTTGTCGTGAATTTCACGGAAGCGCTCTCACCGTTGACAAACGTGAAACTCTTATTTACGTTCTGCCAGGAGGCGCACTGCTTTTCAGACATCTACGCCAAGGTCGTCGATGTGGACAATACCAGCAAGCCGCCCGTCTACCAGTTGCACGTCACCTACATGGATCAGGAGGACAGGGCGTTGCTGAACCGCTGGATCCGGGCTGCCTGACGCCACCGAAGGATGGCCCGTTGATGAACCCCTTTCCATAATAAAGGTCTGACCTGATGATGGATGCCCAACGTCATACCCTGAGATTCTCGACCGCCATACGGCGATGGTTGCATATTAAGGAGCGTATAAAAAAAACCAATTTAAATCGATTCCTGCTGATTCTCGCCGTTTTGTTCGTGTATGGCCCGGCAACGGGGGGCTATGCCCAGGAGAAGAAAGTGGTCAATTCTTTAGGCATGGAGTTTGTTTTGATCCCTGCCGGCATGTTTATGATGGGTAGCCCCATCGATGAAGTGCATCGGGGGGCTTCCGAGGTCCCGCATCCGGTCACCATCACCCGGCCGTTTTACATGCAGACCACCGAAGTGACCGTCGATGAATGGCGAGCCGTCATGGGGCGCCGCTTTTTTGCCAGGAAGAAGGGCTCCGCAGACATGCCGGTGGTCAAGGTGTCGTGGCATGACAGCAAGAAATTTATCCGCAAACTCAATTCGATGACCGGTGAAGTTTACGCCTTGCCTACCGAGGCCCAGTGGGAATACGCCGCCCGGGCAGGCAGCACAACGGCCTATTTCTGGGGCGGCCAGATCGATTGCACCCGGGCCATGTTTGCCAACAACGCCATGAAATATAACGCCTGTGTCTCCACCAACCGGCCTGCAAACCTTGACCCCGATGGTCCCGCACCGGTGAAGCGCTATTCCCCCAATGCGTGGGGGCTTTTTGATATGCACGGCAATGTCTGGGAGTGGTGCGAGGACCTTTATGCGCGCTACAATGTCGTTTCGGTAGTCGATCCCCGCGAAACCGAATCGGGCAAAGACCGGGTCCGTCGCGGAGGCAGCTGGTACGGGCCCGGATATTCATGCCGCAGCGCCAACCGGGCCTATGGCCACCCGATGAGCCGTTTGCAGAACACCGGCTTTCGACTGGTCATGGCATTGCCGGACCGGCCAAAGGACAACGCCCAGTCCCAGTAAAGCGGCCGACGCCTCCATTAACGCAGATCGGACCTGCAACATCCTTCGTCAGTTCAACGGACCGAAAAGAACTTCAATCCTGAAAGAGAAAATTCGTCTTGGCAATCCATAAAAGAATAGGCCGCTGGCTCAACATCAATGAAGAAGAACTCGGCCTGTTTTTCTGGACGGTTGCGCTGCTCTTCCTGGTCCGCAGCTCCGGGATTTTTCTGAACAACTATGCTGAAACGGCATTTCTAAAGCGATATGGCGTCGAATACATGCCGATCGTGAACATGCTCAACGCGGTGCTGACCTTCTTCGTCATGGGCGTCATGACCGGATTCATGACCCGTCTGCCCGGGGCCAGGTTGCTGGCGCGGCTATTTGTCTTCTGCGCGTTTTCCATCGCGGGCATCCGGGCCATCATCCCCTTTGGGATCGATCTGATTTACCCCGCCCTGTTTATGCTCAAGTCACAGTACGAGGTCCTGCTGGCGCTTTTGTTCTGGAATCTGGCCAACGATCTGTTCAACACCCGACAGTCCAAACGGCTCTTTCCGCTGATCACCGCCGGCGGCGTTATCGGACAGATTCTGGGCAGTTTTGCCACGCCTCTGGTGGCCCGATGGCTGCACTTGGACAACTTGCTGCTGGTATACATGGGCACGGCCCTGGCCGGCGCCTGGGCCGTTCAGGCCATGGGAAAGCGGTATCCCACCTTGCTTTTCCAGCAGAAAAAAGAGGCTGGAAAAAAGAGCCGCACCTCCATGATCGAGGAATTCAAGACGGTGCTGCCGCTGATAAAATCCTCGGTGCTGGTGAAAATCCTGGTGGTGCTCACCTTTATGCCCAATGTGGTGATCCCCATCATGAACTACCAGTTCAATTTTGCCGTCAATGAACAGTTTGCCACCGAATCCGGCCTCATCGAATTTTTCAGCTATTTCAGGGGTGTACTCAACATCATCAGCCTGGTGATCTTGCTCTTCGTGGGCAAGCTCTACGACCGCTTCGGGCTGCCCGTGGCGCTGATGTTCCACCCCTTCAACTATATGCTGGTGTTCCTTGCCTTCCTTTTCCGGTTCGATGCCTTAGCGGCCATGTATGCCCGCATGTCCGCCAACATCATCCGCACCACCATTAACATCCCGGCCATCGCGGTGGTGACCGGCCTGTTCCCGGAATCCTACCGGGCCATGATCCGACCTTTCCTGAGAGGCACCATCGTCCGCATCGGCCTTTTTCTCGGATCCGGGCTTATTTTGCTCTCCGACACCCTGTTCCACCCGCGCTATCTTTCCCTGGTGGCCTTACCTTTTGTAATGGCCTGGGTGGTCACTCCCTTTGTGCTCAAGCGTCGGTATGCCGGCATTCTTTTAGATCTGGTTTCAGACAACAGAGTCGATTTTCGATCCCTCAATTCCAGTGAACTCGGCCAGGTGTTTCGGGACAAGAAAATTCAGGAAAACCTCCTCAGGCAATTTCAAGATTCATCAGGAGAAAATCGTCTGTGGTATGCTCAACTGCTCAAGTCCATCTCTTTCAGCGGGCTGGACAGCCATTTATTAACGGCATTGCGGGAAGAGCAGGATACCCGGACCCGTATCGGACTCATCGAACTGCTCTCGGATGAGTCCGGCCCGGCTGCTGTTGACTCCTTCACCGAACTGATCGAGCAAGGGTCTCCTGAACTGGCCGTGGCCATGATCGATGCCGGCCACCGCATATCACCTGAGATCTTTGCCCCATTTAACCGGCGCATTTACGAATCGCCGCTTCCCCTCGAGGCCAAAGCCCATGCTGTGGGCTCCCTTTACACGGTTGAACCGGCCCGGTATGGCACAGTCATTGGGGAATGGCTGTGGTCTGAAGATGCCGACAGCCTTTGTGCCGGCATTATTGCTACCGGGGTATGCCGGGATATCCGTTTTGCGGAGCGACTGAAGGCGCTTTTGTCGACCTCCGATGATGCCACGTTGCTTTTGGTTCTGGGCAGTCTTCGCACCATCAACCTGGCGGGCCTGAACCCCCTGGTGGTGGTCCGGCTGTGGGATCCGGATCCGCGCATGCGGCGCGCCGTGCTTCAAGTTTACCAGATCGACGATGAAGGCTCTTTAAAGAACGTGATCCCGCTGTTGGGGGATGAATCCGATTCAATTGCCGGACTTGCCCGCGAGAAGATCAAGGCTGCCGACTATCAGAACACCCTGCGGCTGGTAAAATCGCTTTCACTTCCCCAGAAAAAAGTGAGAGAGTCTCTGTTCGGTCTGCTGGCGGACATGGCCATCAAGGATCTGGACGTGTTCCGGTTTGTCCGGTTTCAGGCCCTAACTTGTTATCAGCTGACGGCTCAAGCCCAAGGGGTCAGGCATATGCCCAGTGGGGCGCTGCAGGATTTGCTGGCCGTCCACTTGGACGAGCGGGTCTGGTTTACCCTGCAGACGACCCTGCGGGTGTTGGCCGCTCAAGATCAATCGGGGCGGATGCAAAAGATCGCCAAAGGTATTTTCTCATCGGACAATCGCCAGCGTTCCAACAGTCTGGAAGCGATGGATGACATTCTGGAAAAAAGCCTGGTTCGCCTGCTGACACCGCTGCTGGACGACATGGATGTTTCTGCGCGCATCGCCGCGGGACAAAGGCTTTTCCCCAACGAATTGCAGGTGTCGACGGACTGGGCGCTCTTTGACGCCTTGCTGAGCAGCCCAAACTGGGTTACGATAGTATTGGCACTGACCCTGATTCGGCAACTATCGGTTTCACCAGAGGTTCCCGCCCGCATCCAGGCGTTTGTTCAACACAAGAACGTGCACGTATCCCTTGCGGCCACAGAATTACTTAAAAAAAACGGAATTCCCTTCCGGGCAGGAGAAAGTAATGGAAATAGCGACAGCGATTCCGTTGACGGATAAAATTTTACACCTAAAAAACATCGAAATCTTTGCCGACCTGTCCGTCAACGAACTGGCCGCTGTGGCTTCGGTCACCGAGGAGGCGGCCTTTGACGAGATGGAAATGGTTTTCCGTGAAGGAGAGACAGGCGATACGCTGTTTCTGATCGTGGAAGGCGAAGTGGCGGTGATCAAGGACTGCAATGCGGACCGAGAATTCGAGTTGGACACCATCGGACCCGGTGACTACTTCGGGGATATGGCCCTTTTTGGCGATGATCGCCGATCCGCTACCATCCGGGTAAAGAAGGACGCCCGGTTTCTGACCCTGAACAAGCAGGAGCTTCAGGAAATCGTGCGCGAGTACCCCCAGATCGCTCTGCATGTCTGCCGGGTTCTCAGTATGAGAATTCGCCGCCTGCACGGCAAAATTTCAGACCAAAGCTGCTGAAAGTTCCAATAATAGATTCTCTGAGACCACTTCACCGACGGTTTTTCGTCTTGACTCGACCCTCCGGCCGATGGGTATACTGCGGATTGACTTCATCCATGCAGATGGGTCCATCCCTGATTGGATTGACAGGAGTTCGATTGAATGCGACCGATTAAGAAAAAGCGAAAGCCCCTTCTCAGACATCCGAAAATTGTTATTTCTCCCTGTGTTTTCGGCCATGGGATTTTCACGACAACCTTTATCCCCGCAGACACGACGCTTGAAGAGTGCCCCTATCTTAGGATCAAAGCCGGCGAATGCGCCGCTTCCCTGGATGACTACGTGTTCAATCTGGAATCATCGGAAGACAATGGTGAATCGGACTATTATTCCCTGGTGCTTGGATGGGGAAGCCTGTTCAACCATTCCTTTAATCACAATACCGAATACTGGCACGATACCGACCGGGACCTGATTGTGTTTCACACCATCAAAGCGGTAGCTGCCGGCAAACAGCTTTTCGTCAATTACGGAAAAGAGTGGTGGGATTCAAGGGAATTGGCTCCCGAATAAAAGGACTTCCAAATGAGTCAAAACAAAGCGATCGAGGTGGAAATCGACGGACATGTCGCCTGGCTGAATCTATGCCGACCAGAACGGCACAATGCCATGGGCATGACCTTTTTTAAAGAAGTGGCCGGGCATTTCCAGCGCCTTGACGAAGATCCCACCGTGAGGGCCGTCGTCATCCGTGCCGAAGGAAAAAGTTTTAGCGCAGGTCTGGACCTCATGGAAGCCGGGGCCATGCTGGGCGGCAAAGGTACCGACGACCGGGAACGCCTGAGGAAAAAAATCGTGGAACTCCAAGAGAGCAACAACGCCATCGAGCGTTGCCGGAAGCCGGTTATCGCCGCGGTTCATGGCCACTGCATCGGCGGCGGTGTGGACCTGCTGTCCGCCTGTGACATCCGGCTGGCTTCAGCCGATGCACTGTTCAGTATTCGGGAAACGCGGCTCGCCATCATCGCCGATCTGGGGACCCTGCAGCGGTTGCCCCACATCATCGGCCAGGGGTGGTTCAGGGAATTGGCCCTTACCGGCCGGGACTTCACTGCCGATGAGGCCCTTCAGATGGGGTTTGTCACCCGGGTCTGCGAAAACCGGGAGGCGCTGATCCGGGCCGCCGGTGATCTGGCAGCAGAGATTGCCGGTATGGCACCACTCACCGTTCAAGGCGTCAAAGAAGTGATTAACTTCAGCCGGGACAACGGTGTCCATGCCGGGCTGTCCTATGTGGCCCAGAAAAATGCTGCGGCACTGCCTTCCGAGGATTTGATGGAAGCCGTCACCGCATTCATGGAAAAGCGTGAGCCGGTATTCCACGGAAAATGATACGGTCGCTTTTGCATAAAGTGGGTTACAATGAACGATAAAAAAAGCCACCCAGTGATGCTGAGTGGCTTGATTGCTTTGATTCTGGTCGGGGCGAGAGGATTTGAACCTCCGACCCCTTGAACCCCATTCAAGTGCGCTACCAGTCTGCGCTACGCCCCGACGAGAAAGCAGACAATTAGCATCATCATCAACCGGTGTCAAGGAGGCAAGGTCAAAAAAGTGAACTCCCAGAGCCAATTTAATCCGGTGCTGCCGCGGGCCCTCAAATCCGGCGACACCCTTGGCATTGTTGCACCGGCCAGCCCATTTGATCGAGATTTATTCGATGCTGGCCTGCGGGTCCTGGAATCCATGAATTTCAACCTTGTCATTCCGGAGGCTATATTCGATCAAAACGGCTACCTGGCCGGCTCGGACCAGCACCGGGCGGATCTGTTGAACCACCTGTTTGCCGATTCCGACATTGACGGCATCATCTGTGCCCGCGGGGGATACGGGGCCACGCGCATTCTATCGTTGCTGGACGTGGATGCCATCGCCTGCCATCCCAAGGTGTTTGTCGGGTTCAGCGATATCACGGTGCTGTTGGACTTTCTGGTGCAGCGTTGCCATATGGTCGCCTTTCACGGGCCGACGGTCACGACCCTGGGCAAGGCTGATCCGTCGACCCGGGATCGTCTTCTGTTGGCACTGTCAACACCGGAACCACTGTCACTTTCTGCCGCGTCCAGCCAGGTGATTCAATCCGGCGTCACCACGGGACGGTTTTTTTGCGGAAACCTGACCTTGTTTTGCCACCTGACGGGTACCCCGTTTCAGCCGGATTTCAGCGGCGGCATTCTGCTGATCGAAGATCAGGGGGAGGCCCCTTACCGTATCGACCGCATGCTGACCCAGATGATGCAGGCCGGGTGCTTCGACGGCCTGGCCGGCCTGGCACTGGGGGAATTTACCGACTGCGGGCCAGCCGACGCGGTCCACCGAATCGTCGCCGAGCGGCTGGGCGGACTGAATTTTCCGATTCTGGCTGGATTCGACGTGGGCCATGAAACGGTCAACATGACGCTGCCTGTGGGCTTGCCCGTCCAGTTGGACACGGACTCCGGAACATTGACGTTTGCGGGACCCGCCGTTCGTTAATGGGAGGTAGCGATGAATAGCCATTCCATTCACGATCTGATGCAGCAGGGCCTTCAGGAGCATGTATTTCCCGGGGCGGTGCTTTTGGTGGGCAACGGCGATACCCGGCTCTTTTATGAGGCTTATGGCAAGGCCAACCTTTTCTCGGACCAGCCCATGACCCGGGATGCCGTGTTTGACCTGGCATCGCTGACCAAGCCCCTGGCCACCACCCTGGCGGTGGCCAAGCTGGTTGATCAGGCACGGATCAGTTTGGATCAACCTGTGGGGAAATGGCTGCCCGCTTTGACCGGCAGCGACAAGGCGACTATTTCGGTCCGGCAATTGCTTTGCCATCAAGGTGGTTTTCCCGCCCATCGTCTTTTCTATATGACGCTGAAATCCCTTTTGCCGTCGAGGCGCAAAGCGGCTGTGCTTGATCTGCTAAAGCATACTCCCCTGGCTTACCAACCGGGGGAGACAACCCTTTACAGCGATCTGGGTTTCATGCTGCTTTGCCGGATGGTTGAGGCGGTGGCCGGTTATCCCATGAATGACTTCCTCAAGACTGAAATTTATGACCCAATGGGATTGACCGATCTTTTTTTTGTGGATCTCACCCGCGACCATCTCACCCGCAAACCGTTTGCCGCCACCGAACTTTGCCCGATGCGAAACCGGCTGCTGGTCGGCGAAGTGCATGATGATAATGCTTGGTTTGCTGGCGGCGTTGACGGACACGCCGGCCTGTTCGGCACGGCCGATGCCGTCTTTCGGCTGCTTCGATTCCTGGTTGCCGATTTTCGGGGTCGTTCGTCAGGATCAGTTTTCTCAACGCAAATCCTTTCCGATGTTTTCAACGGGGAGGGTAAACATCCTTTGCCGCTGGGTTTTGACCGCCCTTCGGTGCAACATTCCAGCGCTGGCCGCCATTTTTCAGCCAATACCGTGGGGCATCTGGGTTTTACCGGGGTTTCCGTCTGGATGGATCTGGAAAAAGAGTGCTGCATTATTTTACTCACCAACCGGGTGCATCCCTTTCGCTGGAATACCCGGCTGGGTCAGTTCCGCCCCCTTATCCATGACCGGATCATGGAACATTTTGAAATCTAATTGGATTAAAGCCGAATTCAACAAATCAAGTCTTGAAATCACTGGCTATTTCTGGTAGCGGTGCCTTGAGCTCGTTTACTGCGCAGAAAGGCCGGCCCCATTGCCGTTGCCCCTCGTGCAAGACTAAGTTGGCGCTGTTGAGATTCAAAACGAAAAAGAGGCGGCATGAACTTCATCGATTCCATTCTGGGTGTCTTTTCCAGCGACCTGGCTATCGACCTGGGTACGGCCAATACGCTGGTATACGTTAAAGGCAAGGGCATTGTTCTCAGCGAGCCCTCCGTGGTTGCCGTTCGAACGGACAATCGCACCAAAAACCGCGTGCTGGCCGTGGGCATGGAAGCCAAGAACATGCTCGGCCGAACCCCGGGGAATATCGTGGCCATCCGACCGATGCGTGATGGCGTGATCGCCGATTTCGAAGTGACCGAAGCCATGCTGCGCCACTTCATCCACAAGGTTCACAACCGGAGGACCTTCGTCCGGCCGCGCATCATCATCGCCGTGCCCTCGGGTATTACCCAGGTGGAAAAGCGAGCCGTTCGCGAGTCGGCGGAATCTGCCGGTGCCCGCGAGGTGTTTCTGATCGAAGAGCCCATGGCGGCGGCCATCGGTGCCGGCCTGCCCATCACCGAGCCCACCTGCAACATGGTGGTGGACATCGGCGGCGGTACCACCGAAGTGGCGGTCATCTCCCTGGCCGGGATCGTATACAGTCGCTCCCTGCGGGTGGCCGGCGACAAGATGGATGAAGCGATCATCCAGTATGTCAAACGCAAATACAACCTGCTTATCGGCGAGCGTACCTCCGAGATCATCAAGACCACCATCGGCAACGCCTACCCGGACCCCAACAAGCTAGAGACCATAGAGGTCAAAGGACGAGACCTGGTTACCGGTATCCCCAAGATCCTGGCCATTGATTCCGAAGAGATCCGGGAAGCCATTTCCGAACAGATTGAAGCCATCGTGGAAACGGTGAAGATTGCTCTCGAACAGACGCCCCCGGAGCTGGCCGCCGATATCGTGGATCGGGGTATCGTGCTCACCGGCGGTGGTGCCTTGCTCAAGAACCTGGATAAGCTGCTCAGAGAGGAGAGTGGGCTCCCCATCACGGTTACTGAAGATCCGCTGTCCACTGTGGCGTTAGGGTCCGGCAAAATGCTGGACAGCCTAGAAATCCTCAAACAGATCGTCATCGTTTAACGGGCCCCATGTTTTCCAAAAGGATGATTCTGGTTGCCTTGGTGATCGTTCTGGTCGCGGTGAATATCATCCTTCTGACGATAACCGGAAAACACACCCAGGCGCCTTCCGGTCTCGGCCGGGGCGCCCTTGTCATTGTTTCTCCCTTCCAGAAACAGTTCACTGCTTTTTTTGATTCCGTAAAGGACACATGGAGTCAATACTTCTTTCTGGTCTCCACGGCCAAAGAGAACCAGCGACTGAAAAAGGCGCTGGGGCAGAGCCTGGAGCAACTTAACCGCTATAGCGAAACCGAAATAGCCAACGACCGGCTCCGCCATCTGCTAGGCTTTGAAAAAGAGATTCCACGGCCAATGATCGCTGCCCAGGTGGTGGGCAAGGACCCGTCTGCCTGGTCAAAGACCATCATTGTGGACAAGGGCACCCGGGACAGCGTTCGACAGGGTGCTCCCGTGGTGATCCCCGAGGGGATTGTCGGTGTGGTTGTCGAGGCGTCGGCCCGGTATGCCAAGGTGCTCCTGCTGACGGATCCCAACAGTGCCGTGGATGCCCTGGTGCAGCAAACCCGGGCGCGGGGCATTGTCAAAGGGGGAGGGGCCGATTACTGCGTATTCGACTATGTCCTGCGAAAGCATGAAATCAGTGTGGGGGACATGGTGGTTTCTTCGGGGCTCGACGGCGTGTTTCCTAAAGGGTTTCGAGTGGGGCGCATTTCCGAAATCGTTCGCCAGAACGCCGGTATCTTTCAGAAGGTGTCGGTTACCCCCTACGTCGATTTCGAGATCCTCGAAGAAGTGTTTATCATTTCCGAACCGGCATACGAAGACAATCCCAGGGAACGATGACTTACGGCTATCATCTGATCATTTGCCTGTTTCTGATCATTTTTCAGACGACACTGTTGACTGGCGGCGGTACGGCGCACCTTTACGACCTGCTGGCTCCGTTCGTGGTTTATTTGGGGGTTTACCACCTGCCGCGGGCTGCTATACCTGTCCTCATGCTCGGCGGGCTGGCCATGGACGGCATCTCCGGCGGTGTGTTCGGCGTCCACCTTACCGTCTATCTGTGGATGTATGTGGGCGTTCGCTGGGCCATCCAGTTCCTGCAGGTGGGCAATGTGATTTTGCTGCCGCTCCTGGTCACCGCCGGTGTTGTTTTCGAAAGCCTGGTAGTGGCTTTTTCAGCGGTGGTGTTGGCGTCGGCGCCCTGGCCGGTGGAGTCCATCTTTCCCGTAGTTTCCGGGCAGGTCATCTGGGGGGCGGTCACCGGTCCCTTTCTGATGCTATTTTTCATTCGTGGGCAGAAAGTCGTCGATCGGGCAAAAAAATCCTATTATGCAGAAAAAAGCCCCTTGAGGACACCTTGACCGACTACCTGGACAATGTGGACAGCGACTGGTTCAGCAAACGGCTGAGCGCTGCCCTGACTATCGTCATTGCCGCCTTTGTGGTGCTGATCGCCCGTCTGCTGTTCCTTCAGGTGATCGAAGGCGGTGAGCTTCGACGGTTGTCGGAAATCAACAGCATTCGGTTAAGAAGCGTGGATGCGCCCCGTGGGTTGATTTATGATATCCAAAATCGGCTGATGGCGGACAACCGGCCGTCCTATGACCTGAGCATCACCGTCAAAGACGCCAATCCGCTTGAGCGGACCATTGAAAAGCTATCCCGATATACGGGCATTGACGAAGCGCAGTTGTGGGCGAGCCTGGAGAAAGCCAGGGGGACCCGTGCCTACAAACCCGTTCTGCTCAAACCCGATATCGGTCGGGAGGCATTGGCAGCCATCGAGGTGAACCGATGGGACCTGCCCGGTATCCTGGTCAACGTCTCTCCCCGAAGGGATTATATTTTCAGTCCCAGTTTGGCTCATCTCTTGGGCTATATGGGAGAAATTAGCGTCGAGGAACTGAAAAACAAGATTTACAGCGACTGTAAAAGCGGTGATTTCATCGGAAAATTCGGTATCGAGCGGGTCAGGGAAAATTGGCTTCGCGGCAAGCGTGGCGGCCAGCAGGTGGAGGTCAACGCCACCGGTCAGGTGGTTCGGGTGATCAATACAGTGGGTGCAACCCCCGGCCACAATATCGTGTTATCCATCGACCAATCCCTCCAACTGACGGCGGAGCAGTTGCTGGCGGACCAGGCGGGAGCGGCCGTAGCGGTGGATCCGTCCAGCGGTCAAATCCTGGCCATGGTATCCAGCCCCTCATTCGACCAGAATGCCTTCATTACTGGCATGTCTCATGACACGTGGAACGCCTTGATATCGGATCCCTTGCACCCCCTTGAAAACAAGGCCATCCAGGCTGAATATCCGCCGGCATCCACATACAAGATCGTCGTCGCCGCCGCCGCGCTCGAAGAGGGCGTCATCGATGAGAACACCTCCTTTTTCTGCCCCGGTTTTCTCAAGTTCGGCAACCGGACCTATCGGTGCTGGAAAAAGTGGGGGCATGGTGAGGTGGACATCTTAAGCGCCTTGACCGAATCCTGCGACGTCTATTTTTATAAAGTGGGGCTCGAGCTTGGCGTAGACCGTCTGGCATGGTACGCCAATGCCTTTGGCCTGGGGGAACCCACCGGCGTGGATCTGGATCACGAAGAGGGCGGCCTGATTCCAACCGCCCAGTGGAAGAAAAAACGGACAGGCGTTTCCTGGCAAAAGGGCGAAACCCTGTCTATCGCAATCGGTCAGGGGTTCAATCTGACAACCCCTATGCAGATGGCAATGGTGGCTGCTGCAGTTGGCAACGGGGGCCTACGTTATCGACCCATGATCGTCAAAACCATCCGGACCGCGGACGGGCAGACCATGTATGAGAGTGCCCCCGAGGTCGTGGGGCAGCTGCCAATCAGCGAAAAAAACTTGTGGCTGGTCAAAGAGGGGCTGTTCAAAGCCGTCAATGATCGGCACGGGACGGCATGGCGCAGTCGCCTGGAAGGAATGGTCATGAGCGGCAAGACAGGGACCGCCCAGGTTGCGGGACGGCGGGACGATGCTGCCGATGGTGAAAATGATTGGGGGTCGATCAAGGACCATGCCTGGTTTGTGGCCTATGCACCCCGGGAGAATCCCAGGATTGCCGTGGCCGTGATCGTCGAGCACGGAGAGCATGGATCCAGTGCCGCCGCTCCGGTGGCGGCCGAAATGATCCGGTTTTATCTCTCCGGGGGCCAACCGAATCCCGATGCGCCAATGGCAGTCGCACCGGCATCATCCGCCGAAGGAGATTGATCCATGTTCGATAGACGATTGCTGCAATGCTTTGACTGGGGGCTCCTGGCGCTCACCCTTTCCATTGCCACGGCTGGGCTGGTGGCGTTGTACAGTGCCGTATCCGCCGGTGCAGTCGAGCCGGACCTCGTGCTGTTCAGAAAACAGCTGATTTGGTATGGTGTCGGCACTGGGGTCATGATTTTCTGTTTTTTATTTGACTACAAGCAGTTCGAACGGTTGGCCAATCTCATCTACCTGGCATCTGTTGGATCCTTGACGGCAGTGCTGTTTTTCGGCAAGTACGTAAGCGGGTCCCGGCGCTGGCTGTCCATAGGCCCCTTTTCCCTCCAACCTTCCGAAATGGCCAAGGTCGCCGTTATTATCGTCCTGGCCCGCTATTTTGCAAAGCTGATCAATACCGACGGGCTCACCCTCCGGGACCTGATGGTCCCGGCGGTTCTTACCGCAGTTCCCTTTGCCCTGATTGTCCGTCAACCGGACTTGGGCACGGCTATGGTGATTGCGCTCATTGCCGGGGTCATGACCCTTTTTGCCAAGATCGAGCGCAGGGCGCTGAGTTGGCTGATAGCAACATTTACCATGCTTGTTCCGCTGGTCTGGTTTTTTTTACGTGGATACCAGAAGCAGCGCATCCTGACATTCATGAACCCGGACCGGGATCCACTGGGCGCCGGTTATCACATCATTCAATCAAAAATTGCCATCGGATCGGGGATGCTTACCGGCAAAGGGTTTTTAAAGGGGACCCAAAACGCGCTCTCTTTCCTGCCGGAACAGCATACTGACTTCATTTTTTCGGTGCTGGCCGAAGAGTGGGGGCTGATGGGATCGTTGTCGGTGGTCATTCTGTTTTTGATGATCATTGCCTGGGGGCTGAGTATTGCCGGCCGTTGCCGGGATCCCTTCGGCACCATGCTGTCCGTGGGGGTAACCGCCATGATCGCCTGGCAGGTAATTATCAACATCGGGATGGTCATGGGACTCATGCCTGTGGTGGGGGTGACCCTGCCTTTTGTGAGTTATGGCGGATCGTCGATCATCACCATGATGATCGGCATTGGTTTGCTCATGAATGTGAGCATGCGCCGATTCAAATTTGAATAACCCCAACAGGCGGTCATCGTGGTCGGGGTGTGAAATCAGTGTCATTCAAGCGTAAACAGGGGGATGCGATGAAAAAAAAAGAGAGTGCAGACCATATCTCCACACTGCTGGGCGTTGGGACCACCATCGAAGGGACCCTGGCTTTTAAAGACACCATCCGACTGGATGGTGCGGTTAATGGAAAAATCCTTTCGGACAAGGGCACCGTGATCATTGGTGAACGAGCGGTGGTGGAGGCACAGATCCGCGTTGGAACAGCCATTGTCAAAGGAACCGTCAATGGCCATATCCACGCCGCCGAGCGAATAGACGTCTATCCGCCGGCCAAAATCACAGGTGATATCCAGGCGCCGGTGATTTCCATTGAAACGGGAGTTCTTTTTAACGGAAACTGTAGCATGGTCAAACCAGAACCGCTGCCGGTTGAAAAAAAATCGGTGGAAACAACGCCTGATGAAAAGAAATCCGGATGACGGATTAATTTTTAAAAAACCTTTGACATTTCGGCGATACGGATGGTATAGACCGCCGGAGTTCGCACCTTTCGTAAGTCATATCATTTATAGACAATATGTTGTTTTTTGGGGATATTTAATCCTACTTCAACGGAGGCTCTTAGATGGTAAGCGTCGATGGATCTATAGTCTTACAGATCGCTAATTTTTTGCTGTTGATTTGGATTTTGAACATGGTGCTTTACAAGCCCATTAGAAAAATCCTGCTGGAACGAAAGAAAAAAATGGTCGGAATGCAGTCCGATATTGACGGGTCCGCCCAGCAGGTCCAATCAAAAGAAGACGCGTATGTCGAAGGGGTCCGTCAGGCCCGGGCTGCCGGCCAGAAGGAGAAGGAAGCGCTGATGCAGGCCGCTGCGGATGAAGAAAAGGCGATCATCGGCAAGATCAATGAAGCCGCCCAGTCCGAACTCAAGGACGTCAGGGAAAAAATCACTCAGGAGATGGGCACCGTCAAGGCCGCGCTTGAAGATGAAATTGACGCATTTGCGGATGCGATAGGACAAAAAATATTGGGGAGGGTCGCTTAATGAACGTTCCAATTTTCAGTGGGAAGCGCAGCCGCAGCGCTGGGTGGGCATTGCCACTGGCTCTGGTCGCGCTTCTTTTGTTTGGAAGCGCTGTTGCTTTTGCGGAAAGTGGAGGCGAACACGGTGATGCTGGCGCCAAAGGGTGGGTGAAAACAGACACCTATCGGGTGATGAATTTCGCAGTGCTGGCTATCGGACTCTTTCTGGTTCTCAAAAAGCCGGTCTCCCAGGCGCTGGGCGGGCGCATTCAGGGCATCAAAGAGCAGCTGGCAGACCTGGAAGAGAAAAAGAATGAGGCGGAAGCCAAACTGGCCGAGTACGATGCCAAAATGGCTGAACTGGACAAAGAATCCGAAGCCTTGCTGGCTGAGTACGTGAAGCAGGGTGAAGACGCCAAGTCCAGAATTCTGAAGGAAGCCGAGTCCGCTGCAGAGAGGCTAAAAGAGCAGGCCAGCAAGAATATCGAGCACGAGTTTTTACAGGCCAAAACTGAGCTCAAAGCGATAATCGTGGAAAAGGCCCTGGCAAAGGCCGAGGCGATCATCAAGGAAAAGATCAACTCGGAAGATCAGGACAAACTGGTGGATGAATACTTAGAGAAGGTGGTGGCATAGTGAAGAATCTGGCGATTGCAAGGCGGTACGCCAAAGCACTCCTGCTGATCGGTAAAGAGGATGGGAAAACCGAGACGTACCGGGAAGAATTGGGTGCTTTTGCTAATCTGATCGAGCAGGAAAAGAGCCTTCAGCAGGTGCTGGTCAATCCGCTCTACGACGCGGACGGTCGCAAAAAGGTCCTGATGGGCGTCATGGAAAAATTGAAATTGTCTCGGGCTATGGCTACATTTCTTCTTTTTCTATTCGACAAGGGGCGGATCGGGTTTTTGAGCAACATCAATGACTTTTTTCAAAAATTTGCCGATGAGCTCAAAGGCGTCGCCCGGGCCAGTTTGGTTTCGGCCACGGAACTTTCATCCGAAACCGTTGATAAAATTCGGTCAGCCCTGTCCAAGCGGACAGGTAAGGATATCATTCTGGAGGTTGAGCAGGATCCGGAACTGATCGGTGGCATTGTGACCCGCATCGGTGATCTGGTTCTGGACGGCAGTGTGAGGACGCAGTTGCTCAATATGAGAGAATCTTTAAAAAAGGGTGAGAGTGTCTAATGGAACTAAGAGCTGAAGAAATAAGTCAGATCATCAAAGAGCAGATCACGGATTATGACAAGAAGATTGAACTGAGCGAAACCGGTGTCGTTCTTTCCGTGGGTGACGGTATTGCCCGCGTCTACGGCCTGGAAAAAGCCATGGCACTCGAACTGGTAGAGTTCCCTGGAGGCGTCCTTGGCCTGGTGCTCAACCTGGAAGAGGACAACGTGGGTATCGCCATCATGGGCGAAGACACCGGCATTAAAGAGGGCGACATGGTCAAACGGACCGGTAAAATCGCCCAGGTGCCTGTGGGCGAGCCGGTGCTCGGCCGCGTGGTTTCCGGCGTGGGTGAGCCCATCGACGGTAAAGGTCCTATTGACACGCCGGATTACCGACGCGTGGAAATGGTGGCCCCCGGTGTTATCGCCAGAAAATCGGTGCATGAACCCTGCTACACCGGCCTCAAGGCAGTTGACGCCATGACTCCGGTGGGCAAGGGCCAGCGTGAGCTGATCATCGGCGACCGCCAGATCGGCAAGACCGCGGTGGCCGTGGATGCCATCCTGGCCCAGAAAAATACGGATGTATTTTGTATTTACGTGGCCTGCGGTCAGAAAAAATCAACCGTTGCCCAGGTGGCCGCCATTCTCGAGAGGGAAGGGGCCATGGAATACACCACCATCGTTGCCGCCTGCGCCTCCGATCCGGCGACCCTGCAGTACCTGGCCCCTTACGCCGGATGCGCCATGGGTGAGTATTTTCGCGACAAGGGCCAGCATGCCCTGATTATTTACGACGATCTTTCCAAGCAGGCTGCCGCCTACCGGCAGGTCTCCCTGCTGCTCAGACGGCCGCCGGGACGTGAAGCTTACCCCGGTGACATTTTTTACAACCACTCCAGACTGCTGGAGCGTTCGGCCAAGCTCAGCGATGAACTGGGCGCCGGTTCACTGACGGCCCTTCCGATCATCGAGACCCAGGCCGGTGACGTTTCCGCCTACATTCCGACCAACGTGATTTCGATTACCGATGGTCAGATTTATCTGGAGCCGGCCCTGTTTTTCGCCGGTGTTCGACCGGCCATCAACGTCGGGCTGTCGGTTTCCCGCGTTGGCGGTGCCGCCCAGACCAAGGCCATGAAGAAAGTGGCTGGTACCCTGCGCCTGGATATGGCCCAGTTCCGTGAACTGGAGGCCTTTGCCGCCTTCGGCAGCGACCTGGATGCCGCCACGCAGCGGCAGCTTACCCGTGGGGCGCGTCTGATACAGGTGCTTAAACAACCCCAGTACAAGCCCCTTTCACACGAAAAGCAGGTAACCATCCTGTACGCAGCGACACGCGGCTACCTGGACAAGTTTCCCACCGACGTCGTCGCCAAGTACGAAGCCGGTCTCTATCCCTTCGTCGAAGAGCGCTACCCGCAGGTTTTTTCCAAACTGGAAGAGGCTCAGGATATCACCGAAGAGATCGACGGCCTGCTCAAGACCGCCCTCGAGGCCTATAATGAAGAATTCAAAGACACCATTAAATAAGGTTTTTGGAAACGATCTTGGTAACACCGCAGAACTCAGACCACATGCGATAAGGACGTAAGCTTTATGCCAACGTTAAAGGATGTCCAGTTAAAAATCCAGGGTGTCAAGAAGACCAAGCAGATCACCAAAGCCATGAACATGGTGGCAACCTCGCGGTTGCGCGGTGCGCAGGGGGCGATGGACGGATTTCGCCCTTATGCCGAGAAATTTTCGGAAGTCCTTGGCAGCCTGGCAGAAAAGGCCGGTGATGAAGCCAGCCCCCTGCTGATTCCCAAAGAGGACGTGAAAAAGATCCATGTGGTCTTGTGCACGTCCGACCGGGGATTGTGCGGCGGCTTTAACATCAACCTCACCGATGGGGCCAAAAACCACGTCAAAAACAATCCAATCGAGGGTGCCGATTTTTCCTTCACCTGCTTCGGCAAGAAGGGACGCGACTGGTGCCGGAAAAATAAACATACAATTGCCGAAGAACACCTCGGGGTTGTTGGCAGCCGATTCGGCTTCAACGTTGCTTCGACTGCCGGTAAAAAACTGGTGGACGGGTTTCTGGACGGAAGTTACGACGAAGTCTACATTATCTATTCTGAATTCGTGAGCATGGCCAAGCAGCTGCCGGTGGTTCAGAAACTGCTGCCCATTCCGCCCATCGAGAAAGATGAAACGGAAGAGGGCGGTTCTGCTGAATACCAGGCCGAACACATCTGTGAACCATCGCCGGAAGAACTTCTCGGCGATCTGCTGCCGCGCAACGTATATGTCCAGATTTTCCGGGCACTGCTGGAAACATCCACCAGCGAACACGCCGCCCGGATGACCGCCATGGATAACGCCACCAAGGCGTGCAACGATATGATCGACAATTTGACCCTCGCTTACAACAGAGCCCGACAGGCAGCATTACTGCGGATCTGATGGATATTGTCGGCGGCGCCGAGGCCCTCAAAGGGTAAAACACATTTTAGGAGGCTGTAAATGGCACAGAATATTGGTAAAATCACACAGGTTATGGGACCTGTCGTAGACGTTGAGTTCGAACAGGGGCAGCTGCCGAATATCCTCACTGCGCTGCTGATCACCAACCCGACCATCAATGACGACGAAGACAACCTGGTGGTCGAGGTTGCCCAGCATCTCGGTGACAACGTGGTGCGAACCATCGCCATGGACGTTACCGATGGTCTGGTGCGTGGTATGGCGGTAAAAGATACCGGTTCGCCCATTATGATGCCCGTGGGCGAAGCCAGCCTGGGCCGTGTGCTCAACGTCGTCGGACGCCCGGTGGACGGCTTGGGGCCGGTCAGCCAGGAAAAGATGATGCCCATCCACCGTCCGGCACCGCTTTTCACCGAGCAGGATACGGAAGTCCGCGTGCTTGAAACCGGCGTTAAGGTGATCGACCTGCTGGTGCCCTTTCCCCGTGGTGGAAAAATGGGCATGTTCGGCGGCGCCGGTGTTGGCAAGACCGTTATCATGATGGAGATGGTCAACAACATCGCCATGCAGCATGGCGGGATTTCCGTGTTTGCCGGTGTGGGCGAGCGTACCCGTGAAGGCAACGACCTGTACCACGAAATGAAGGAATCCGGCGTTCTTCCCAAAGCGGCGCTGGTCTACGGTCAGATGACCGAACCGCCGGGAGCACGTGCCCGGGTGGCACTTTCCGCCCTGACCTGCGCGGAATATTTTCGCGACAAGGAAGGCCAGGACGTGCTGATTTTTATCGACAACATCTTCCGCTTCACCCAGGCTGGCTCTGAAGTGTCGGCCCTTCTCGGCCGCATGCCTTCCGCGGTGGGTTACCAACCCACGCTGGCCGTTGACCTCGGTGGCCTGCAGGAACGCATCACCTCAACCGACAAAGGCTCCATTACCGCCGTGCAGTGCGTTTACGTGCCTGCTGACGACTTGACCGACCCGGCGCCGGCCACCACTTTTGCCCACCTCGACGGAACCGTGGTGCTGTCACGTCAGATCGCCGAGCTGGGCATTTATCCTGCGGTGGATCCCCTGGACTCAACGTCGCGGATCCTGGACCCCATGGTCATCGGTGAAGAGCATTACCTGGTCTCCCGTCAAGTGCAGAACATGCTGCAAAAATACAAGGAACTGCAGGACATCATTGCGATCCTTGGCATGGAGGAACTCTCCGACGAAGACAAGCTTACCGTGCAGCGTGCCCGTAAGATCCAGCGTTTCCTCTCCCAGCCGTTCCACGTGGCTGAAACCTTTACCGGCAAAGCCGGCAAATACGTCAAGGTCGAAGACACGGTTCGTGCGTTTAAAGAGATCTGTGAAGGTGTGCACGACAGCATTCCCGAGCAGGCCTTTTACATGAGGGGCGGAATCGAGGAAGTCCTTGAAGCGGCCAAGGAAATGGCCGAGGCTTAATGGAGAGAAAGAGGTAATAAATGGCTGAAAGCATTAGACTCGAAGTGGTTACCCCCGAAAAGTCTGTTGTCAGTGAAAGTGCCCAGATTGTCATGGCTCCCGGTTCAATGGGTGAGTTCGGTGTGCTTAGCGGTCATACCCCCTTTCTGACCACACTGAAGACCGGGGCCCTGAAATATAAGGACGAAAGTGGCCGCGAGCGGTTCGTCTTTGTCAGCAGCGGGTTCGCCGAAGCCCTTCCTGACCGTGTGACGGTTCTGGCCGAATCAGCGGAGCGACGCAAGGATATCGATGTGCAGCGGGCCAAGTCCGCTGTGGAACGTGCCGAAAAGCGTCTTCAATCCGGCGATAGGGATGTCGATTACATTCGTGCCAAAGCAGCGCTGCTTCGCGCCATCAGCCGGATACAACTCGCCGAAACACGCTGACGATAGATAGCGGCCCGAATCCATTGCGCTGGCGGGTACGCGATGAAAATTGGTAGAAGGCATAGAAAAACAAAGGGGTAAACCGGATTCGGTTTGCCCCTTTTCCGTCGGGTTGAAAAACCGGATTTCGGATCACTAAATTTTGGCTAAAATTGGAACGATCGTCCCGTTCAATCGCTGCCCGCCGGATTTGACCTTGATTAAAAGCACTTGACTTAAAAACCGTTGGCTGGTTATATTGAAACACGAAGGATAAACTAATATGCTGGATATAGAAGCAATACTTCAACAATTTGAACTCATTGAACAAAAAGTAGAGCATGTTGTTCAGGCCCGCAAGCAGCTTCAGAAAGAAAATGAAGATCTGAACAATCGAATTGGACAGCTTGAAAACTTGATACAGGAAAAAGCCGAGGCCGAAAAGAAACATGAGGAATTGACGGCACTCGTCAGAGCAAAAATTGACAGCCTGATCGGAAGACTAGAAGGGATTACAGAGGAATAGAAAGCCGACCTGCGGGATTTTTAGGAACGGACGCCAATTGGAACAAACGGTTACACTGCAAATATTTGGTCGCAAATTTACTTTTCAGACAGAATCCGGTGTGCCCGATGCAGAAAAGGTGGCAGCACACTTCGAGGATGCCGTCCAGAAGGTTCAATCTCAATTTGACGGTAAACCGGTTAATGTCGATAGAGAAACGATTTTGGTCCTAACGGGGCTGAATATTGCCAGCGAACAGTTTAAACGCGAAGAACGTTATCACCAATTTTTTACCCGTATGACCAAAAAATCTGCAGTGGTTCTCAGTGAACTGGAAAAAGCGATCGCTTAACGTCCTGAAACAAAAACGGATTTAAAAAGTGGTTTGTGTTACTGCCGAAGCGATGACCGACGTTAAGCACTGTTTCTGTAATCGTGATTGACAAACGGCGTATCGAATCAACCCCTGCCGTGTTCGTGATTGGATAGTGAACTTTGACCCAACACTTACTTATCGGGAACCTTCACTAGTTTTGGTGAGCAAGTTCTGCCTGTACAGAAAAGCCTAAAGAAACTACAAGGTGCCCACCTGATCCTTTGGATCAAAGACCGGCCAACACGGCACAATGGTGGGGGTTCCACTCCCGCTTTTCAACTGCCTTCCCTCGCTTCCGCGTAGGCTTAGCTCGCCTGGCTGTTTCCTTTTTCATTCCTTGTGAGTAACATGGGCATCATCTGGTTGTCAGGTGATAAACCTCTACATATATATAATGTTTAGGAATCGGAGATTCACATGGACATATATACCATCATTATTGCTGCGGGATCGGCTGCTATCGGCTGTGTTGTGGCACTCTTGCTCAAAGGCGCGCTGGGATCAAAGAAACTCAAGAACGCTGAAAACGAAGCAGGCCTAATCGTAAAAGGGGCAAAAGCCAAAGCGGACAGTTTGATCAAGGAGGCGGGCGTTGAAGCCAAAGATCTCCTGTTCAAGATGAAAAGCGATTTCGAAGCGGAAGCCAAGGAAACCCGTTCGGAATTGAAAAAGGCGGAGCATCGCTTGATTCAAAAAGAGGAAAATATTGACCGCAAGACCGATATGGTTGATCAGCGTGAAAAGGAAATTGCCGAAAAAGAACAGTCCCTTTCTGATCGCGATAAGACCCTTGCCCACAAAGAAGAAAAATACAATACCCTGCTATCGGAACAAAAAGCGCAATTGGAAAGGATCTCTACCTTGACCGCGGATCAGGCCAAAGAATTGCTGATCCGTGCCATGGAAAATGAGGCCCGCTACGAAGGCGCCAAGCTGATCAAACGCATCGAAAACGAGGCCAACGAGGAGGCGGATAAAAAGGCCAAAAAAATCATCGCCACCGCTATCCAGCGCTATGCCGGTGATTTCGTTGCCGAGCGGACCGTGTCGGTGGTCCAGTTGCCCGGTGATGAAATGAAAGGGCGGATCATCGGCCGTGAGGGCAGGAACATACGCGCTATCGAAGCTGCCACGGGCATTGATTTGATTATTGACGATACGCCGGAGGCGGTTATCCTTTCCGGCTTCAATCCGGTCCGTCGTGAAATCGCCCGATTGGCGCTGATCAAGCTGATTTCAGACGGTCGAATCCATCCTGCCCGCATCGAGGATGTCGTCAAAAAAGCGGGTCAGGAGGTGGATACGGCCATTAAGGAAGCCGGCGAACAGGCCGCTTTTGATTTGGGTGTCCACGGCATCCATGCCGAATTGATAAAATATCTGGGACGGTTGAAATACCGCACCAGCTATGCCCAGAATGTGCTTCAGCATTCGGTGGAGGTGGGCGTGATGTGCGGCATTATGGCCGCTGAACTGGGTCTGAAGGAGAAGGTCGCCCGGCGCATGGGACTGCTTCACGATATCGGCAAGGCGATTGACCATGAAGTTGAGGGCCCCCATGCGGTGATCGGATCGAAGCTGGCCAAGAAGTTTGGTGAAACGCCCGGTGTCGTGCATGCCATCGGCGCCCACCACGAAGATATCCCCCCATCATCTGTTTACGCCTTGTTGGTGCAGGCGGCAGACGGACTTTCAGGCGCGCGGCCCGGGGCCAGAAAGGAGCTGCTTGAAAATTATATCAGACGCATCGAGGATCTTGAAGGCATTGCCAATGGGTTCCAGGGCGTGGCAAACACCTATGCGATCCAGGCGGGTCGAGAAATTCGTGTGATTGTGAAAAGCGATAAGGTGTCGGATGAAGAATCGGTGTTGTTGAGTCGTGATATTGCCAAAAAAATCGAAGAATCACTGACATTTCCCGGACAAATCAAGGTGACGGTCATCCGGGAGACGCGCGCGGTTGAATATGCCAACAAATAAAACGGCGTTGGTGCCTGTAAACGCTTATTTCAAAAGGCTGATGTGAAATGGAAAACGTTCTGGACATACTAACGGCGCGCGGGTTTATCGAACAGACGACGCATGACGATGCGTTGCGCGACTATCTGGGTGCTGAACAGGTCACCTGCTATATCGGTTTTGACCCGACGGCCTCCAGCCTTCACGTGGGCAGTCTGGTCCCCATCATGTCTTTGGCCCATATGCAGCGAAACGGACATCGGCCCATCGCTTTGGTGGGCGGTGGAACCGGTCTCGTCGGGGACCCCAGCGGAAAGACCGAGATGCGGAAGCTTCTCACGGTGGAAGATGTGGCAGCCAATGTTATCGGCCTCAAGAACCAACTGTCCCGTTTTATCGATTTTTCAGACAATAAAGCCATTATGGTCAACAATGCAGACTGGCTGACCAAATTGGAATACATCCCTTTCTTAAGAGACATCGGCCGGCATTTTTCCGTCAATCGAATGATCAAGGCGGAAAGCTACAAAATGCGTCTGGATTCAGAGGAGGGGCTGAGTTTCATCGAGTTTAACTACATGGTTCTTCAGGCTTACGATTTCCTCGAACTGCGCAAGGGCTATGACTGCTGCCTTCAGATGGGGGGAAGCGATCAGTGGGGAAACATCGTGGCCGGGATTGATCTGATTCGACGCGTTGAGGGCAAAAGCGCCTTTGGCATCACCTTCCCACTGATCACCACCGCCGGTGGCGCCAAGATGGGCAAAACCGCAGCTGGCGCCGTCTGGCTCGACCCCGATCGAACCTCCCCTTACGATTATTTTCAGTTCTGGGTGAATACGGACGATCGGGATGTGATGCGCTTCTTGGCCCTTTTCACCTTTCTTCCCTTGGATGAAATTCAATCTGTTGCCACCCTCCAGGGGGCAGATCTGAATGCGGCTAAATCGATCCTCGCCTTCGAGGCGACCCGCTTGGCGCATGGCGACGAAGAAGCCCTGAAAGCCTATCAATCCGCCTCTTCGATGTTTGGTTCAAGGCAGCTCCCCGATGGCCTGCTGCCGTCAAGTCAGATCCCGAGGGCGCATGATACGTCAGATGACGAAACGGTTCCCCAAATCGAGATGCGCGTGGAGGCGTTTAAAGATGGCATTCCCTGTTTCAAGTTGTTCCACGCGTGTTGGCTTGGCCGACTCTTCCGGGGCGGCCCGGAGGTTGATTCAACAGGGTGGCGGGTATGTGAATGGCCGGCGGCTGGAGCGTTTTGATGAAATGGTAACTGTCAAGGATATCAATGACATGCAAATATTGCTGCGGGCGGGAAAAAAGCATTTTTTCAAGATCCGAATTATAAGTTAAAATAAGCGTTGACAACGGTATCAGGGCCGTGTAGAAAGCGCTTCGTTTTTCAAGAATTCAAGGCAGAACCATCCATCGTGATCTTTAACAATATGCCGTTTGAACAGGCTCCTGTCTCGCCACTGGCGGACTTCATGAGCGCCTTTTTCAGGCAGCTTCAAAAATGTGACCCGTCAACCCGAATTTAATTTTTTTTGTTGTTGACAGTAGGCGTTTAGATGGTATATTTAAGCTTTTCGTCAGCCGATGAAAGGCGACATTTTTGATCTTTGAAAACTAAATAGTGACAGGTTTTAAGAGTTGGGTCTCTTTAAGTCAATTTGTTACGCAAGTAACGTTAAATAGTTTAATTGGAGAGTTTGATCCTGGCTCAGAATGAACGCTGGCGGCGTGCTTA
>CAVONY010000022.1:0-69839 GCA_963697405.1 uncultured delta proteobacterium
TAAGCCCCATTTTCGGGTTTTTGTCAGCCACCGCATTGTACGCTCTTAAAAAGGATTCAAACGCCGCTTTCTCCGGCATCAACAGTTTGGCCCCTTTTCCAACGGTGGACAGACGGTTGAACGTGAACGCATCGGCCTTGTCTTCTAGCAACCTTGCCAGTGGAAGCACCTGGGCAAGGTTGTCACGGGTCAGGGTGAGCATCACCATACTGAAGATATCCAAGTCCCGCAGCCCCTCCAGAAAGTCCAGGGACCGGGCGAAGTGTCCTTTGCCGCGGATGGTGTCGTTGTGCGCCTCCAATCCCTCGAGGCTGATTTGGAAATAAAGGGGCCGGTCAATTTCCAGTAGTTGCCGGATCCGGTCGAGGGGGGTGGGATTGCCTAAAATGGCGATGCCGAATCCGAATTGCGATGCGGCCCGGTAGATCTCATCGAAGTGGGGGTAGAGCAATGGGTTCCCGCCGGTGAAGGTCACCTGGCCCCGCACATGCATCCGGCGGCAAAAGTCGTAGAAATCATCCAGGATCTCTATGGCCGTATCCAAGGCCAGGGGGGAACGGTCACTTCGATCGTAGCAATGCAGGCAATCAAGGTCGCAGGCTTGGGTGACGTGCCATTGGAGGGTGAAGATGTCCGCGAACAGAAACGACCCCAGGGATGGGTCCACCTTCCCCACTGGTTGAGGTTCTCTGCGGATGCGGGAGCCGGGAGACAGGAGAAAGCCCTGTGAGATGGCCCGGTCGATGGCGGCCTGGATGTCACCCGGGGTTACCTTGCCCAGTCTTGCCGCTTCTTTGGGGTCGATCTGCTCCACGATGAGTTTCAGCGCCAGCAGGTCGATGTCTCTGGCTTCCCGATAATGCAGTTCCCTGGATTGTGGATGCCGCCAGAGGATCACATGGGCCGGTTCGTTCAGCGGTGTTGCACCCGTGGCGTTCGACCGGATGAATGCCGCCAGATTTTTCCAGCGGACGGGGACCATTGAGAGGGTGGGGTTAACTTTGACGGTCTGAATCTGCTGGTTTGGGTCATCGGCGGCCGCGTTTTTTTTGTACAGCATCCATTCCAGACGGGCCAGGTCGGCGATGTAGCCGGGTAAACCCATGGATTCGATCAGGGATGCGAGCCTGTCGGGAAAGGATGGGGTCGTTAGATCCTCATCCATTGCCGCCAGCACCCTGCCCCAGGTTTTACTGCCAAGGGTACGACGGCAAGTGGAGAAGATTTCTTCGACCGTGTCAAGCGGTGATAAATTCACTACATTTTAATTTAAATTCAAAGGGTTTGACTGTGATTAGGGCCTGTTGAAATCAATCACGCAACCTGCGTGATAAAAATCAGCTTCAGCCACTTTTGGCGGGTTGTTTTTTTTCATCGTCGGTGCCACCGGCACCGGAAGAGCTGCCACTTCAACCACTTGCGGAGCCACCGGCTCCGGCTTTGTCGCCACTTCAGGCGCTTTTGCCGGCTGCGCAGCCGCTCAGGGTGAAAGTGGATCCTGCAATCAGACCGGCGATACAAAAGCCTGCCAGGATCTTTTTGAGGTCGACTACATCCATGGTTGCCTCCTTCGAGGTTTAAGGTGATATTTTCATTTCCCCTGGGGCGGGAACTCGGCAGACTGGTTTTGGCGATGAAGTGATGGTTCTGGTATTGAAATACCCTATGGAATGAAATATCCTGATTGTTGAAAACTATCAGATGGCTATTTGGATGTCAATCATGTGTGATACCGCTTGGTAAAACTTGCCCCGCGACGGTCATTTTGCTGATGCGCGACAGAGACGTATCGCGACACGGGATACAGGTCGTGTTTCGATTCGGGCGGGCAAACGTGCCGGGTGTGGTTGAACCCTTTTAGTAGAGGCGAGCCCGAAGCGATGAAATGACCGCAAAGATGGGCTCAGGCGATCTTGCCTTTGACAAGATTCAATGCCATCTGCTATAGATTATTGGAAAAATTAGCTCCGCCGGTGAATGGTTTCCTTTTTCACTCTGATCCGGGGTCGCTGGATTACAATTTTTCGACAGGAAACGGCCGGGAGAGTGTATTTCTTTGATACCCGGCCATCGGTACGATACCTTTAGAAAAATAGAGGACGCGACAACCCATGGGGGTTCCGCTGATCGAAGAATTGTTGACCGGCGACAGCAAGGAAATCCGGGACATCGCCAAAAACGAGGCGGTATTGGTCGGATTCCTGACATTGGCCAAAGGCGTCGATGGTCTGCCGGATATGAGCACCCGCTTCTATGAGGAGCCGCGCAGCCTGTATCAGGTGACCTCGACCGGCCGTACCATAGACGAGCTGGTGGACGTCCTCTCCTCCTTTTTCGGCAATCCGGCCAAGGCTCCCGGCAAAGGTCTTCCCGTTTCCCTGCGCTTCGACCCCACGGTGAAATTCCTGGGAGGCATCCGCAAGGATCAGGCCCTTTTCCTTAAGAACATTGAAACCGGCTCGTTTTACGGAGCCCTGTGGCCCTGGCAGCAGGACGCGGGTAAGATCGAAGTCCTCTTGGGATTCTGTTCACCCAGCATAAGCGATGAGGATTACCAACAGCTGGGAACCCTGGTTCAAAAGTTTTTAAGCAAGAAAAAGATTGAAACCGTCACCGACGTGGGTGGGCAGATCCACGGCATCAGCCTTCCTTCGTTTCTTCAGATGTCGGAAATGGAGGGCGCCACCTATACGCTCAAAGTGTCCAGCGGCAACCGCACCGGCTATCTCCATCTTGAGGGTGGCAGCCTTGTCGCGGCGCAGGTTGAGGGGATGGCCGGCAACGAAGCCGCCTACCGGATTATCAGCTGGGACAATGCCGCCATTCAGATTGAAGCGGCCGATCCCGATCGGGTTAGAGAGATCCATGACCCGCTCATGAGCGTGATGATGGAGAGCCTGAAAATTAAAGATGAGGCCGGTGATCAGCTGCCGCCACCGCCGTCCGATCGCCAGGCCCCGGCACGACCGTCCAAATCGAGAAAAGGCCCGCCGGCGGAGCAGCCGGCAACGGTTAAAAAAAACCAGCCGCTAAAAGAGCCCGCGAAAAAAGCTTCGAAGCCGGTTCCGAAGAAGCCCGCCAAAAAAGCACCGTCCCAACCGCCCCCGCCGGAATCGATGGAATACCTGGAACTATCGGAATTAGCGGACTTACAAAAATCGCCAAAACCAGCGGTGGCCGTACCCTTTGAAAAAAGCACCGACCATTCAGTCGGCAAGCAGGATCAGATGGGGAGGACCGGTAAACTGCTCTTCGTATTGGGGGTAGTGATTCTTTTTGCCATTGCTGTTACCGTCGGTGGATGGCTGCTCAAAAAGAGACAGATCAATCGCCGGTACGACCAGTTGATCGCTGACCTTTCGGTCACCAAGGCGCTCGACGCCCAGATTGTGATGCTGATGCAATACATCAAAGCGCACCCTGAAGATGCCCACCGATCGGAACTGGAGGACCGGCTGAACGATACCCATGCCGAAATTGAAAAGCGGGACTATGAAAAAACCATTCTGGATGTCAATGAGCTGGCAATTGACGAGAATTACGAGAAAAAGGCACTTTCCCTGTATACCGCCTTTGTAAAAAAGTTTCCCCAAAGCCCCTATGCCGCACAGATTAATGAAGCCATTGGCGGTATCCGGAATTTGCTGGGAACCGCTTATTTCGAGGGCCTTAAAAATGTTTCCACCACCGATTTCCTGGAGCGCCACGCCGCCTATCGTGAATATTTAGAGCAGTTTCCGGAAGGTTCGGAGCGAAAGGCCGTGGAACGGATGATCAGCGATCTGGCCCAAGAATATTTCGGAGTCATTGAGAAGCAGACCGCCACTTGCGATGACCAGGAAAATTGGGACGGCTGCATTGCCCAATGCGATCAGTTTCTATCGGCTTTTACCAATGGGATTTGGGTGGAAAAGGTCAGGATGCTGCGCACCATGCTTGAAGATAAAAAGGAGGTCATGGACGTGACAGCCAAGTCGGCCCTGGTGGCTGATGACTATGTCAAGGCCAGAAAGATCTATCTCGACTATCTCGAAAAACGGCCGGATACCACTCAAAAAGAGGCTATCGCTGAGCGCATCAATGCATTGAATGCCGACCTCGCCAGGCAGGCGGCATGGAAAAAAACGGCGGCCTATGCCACCAACCCGGACAACGACATTGTAAGCCGGATACAGCGGCTGGACATGTATCTGGAGAACCATGCATCGGGGCCTTATGGCAGACTCGCCAGAAACATGAGAGCGCAGCTCGACCCGGAACTTCAGGACGCCATTCGTGTCCAGCGGGCAGATGCGGCGCGACGGGAGGTGTTGGCCCGGCAGCAGGCTGAGCGGGCCCGACAGGCTAAAGAGGCCCAGCGGATTCAGCGGCTTCGGGATCAGGTGGCCAAGCAACTGCGTCCCGTGGCGAGTCGGTTCACCGACCACCGGGACGGTACGGTTAGCGACCAGGTGACCGGGCTCACCTGGTGTCTGCTGGATTCTCACCTGGATCTCGAAACATGCATTCCCTATCAGACGGCCAAAGAATACGTTCAGGGATTGCGCACCGGTGGCCATTCGGACTGGCGTCTTCCCACGGCCGGTGAACTGGCCACGCTCTATAAAAACAGGCCTTTTTTCCCCGATAGCGGTGCCGCCTGGTACTGGACGTCTGAAACCTTCGTCAGGGGATATCACCGGGTGGTGGATGTGGTTACATCGCAGCCGGAAACCGTTTTCGAGAGGAGTTCGAAAACCGAGGAAAGTTGCGGTGCTATTCGTGCCGTGCGCAAATAAACGGGGCGCTTTGCCGATCGATACGAGCGGCCTGCCACCGGAGCAGCAGGCAAGGGTGAACGGACAGGTAAAGGTGGTCAACAATTATTCATTGAAAAATTTTCCATTTGGGTTTATATCTGCTTCGTTTTTCAATGACCAAATCCCAAGCTAAGAATCGAAGAGGGGGAAGCGTATGCGCAGTCTATCGTTTGTGGGGGTGTTGTTGTTCATCGGTGTTGTGGCCTGTATCTCGTTGGGGGTCGCCATTGCCGGGGATGAAGAGATGTGTGTTCCCCTGGGGATCATCACCCTGGAACCGCCGGAATCGGTGGAGGCCAAACGGGCCGCCGTGGATTTCCAGCATGGTCGCCATCTCGTTCTTGCCTGCAACAACTGCCATCACACCTGGAAGGGTGCAGAGCCCATCGTGGGCTGCATGACCACCGGTTGTCACGATCTTGACACCCTGCCCCGACGGGAAGGATCCAAGGCCATCGACAAAGATCAGGCGTTCCGATATTACAAAAACGCATACCATGGCCAGTGCATCGGCTGCCACAAAACCATGAAGAAGGAAATTGAGCAGATGGCCAAGAGCATGGCGCCAATCGATGGAAAACTGCCGGTCACCGGTCCTGTCGGCTGCATTGGATGTCATCCGAAAGAATAAAGTGACGATTACTTTTTGAACATAGCTGTTAAAAAAATCCCCCCATCATCCGATGGGGGGATTTTTATTTAACCCATCACTACATAATAGATCAGCGGCAGGAAAATGGCCGGGAGCATGTTGCCGACCTTTATGTGGGTCAGCCGGAGCATGTTGACACCGATGGCGGCAATCAGCAGCCCGCCTACCCCGGACATCTGGGCGATCACACCGGCAGTCAGGTATGGCTTGAGCAGTGATGCCCCTAAGGTGATGGCGCCCTGATAGACCAGCACCGGTGCGGCAGAGAAGATAACTCCGCTGCCGAAGGTGGAAGCGAAGACTACCGAGGTAATGCCGTCCAGCAGCGACTTGGCAAACAGGGTCTCATGCTTGCCCGCCAGACCGCTTTCCAGTGATCCCACGATGGCCATGGACCCCACACAGAAAACCAGGCTGGCCGTTACCAAGCCCTTTGAAAAACTACCATCCGCCGATCGACTGATATGCTTTTCGGCGTAGGCCCCCAGGGCTTCGATGTGGTCTTCGATCTGCATGGCTTCCCCCAACAGGCACCCGACGACCATGCAGACGATGACACCGAGGAGATCTGTTGCATTCAGTGCCGAACGAGCGCCGATAAGAATGACAGACAGGCTGATGGCCTGCATGATGGTTGTTTTATAGTTTTCTTTGATACCCTTTTTAAGGAGCAGGCCAACCACGCCGCCTGCCACTATTGCCGCTGCATTCACAATGGTGCCGATCATGATGTGCTCGCTTGCTTTCGGGGACTGAGAAGCCCATCCGATAAAAAGTATACAAGCCGGCAACAGGTGCCAGCCTGTGTGACAACGAATGGAATGGGTGGACACTATTTTGGTTTTCGGATTCCCCGTTCGAACAGTTCGAATGCGGTGGAAAGGGTGGATTTCAGGTAATCCTTGTCTGAGCTGATAATTTTCTTGCTGGCTTCCCACAGCACAACGCCTGAGAACATGGACCAGAAGATGTCGGCCAGGGCCACGGGATGACAATCGACATAGATGCCTTTTTGCATCCCTTCTTCAAAAATCTTGGAGATGGCCCCGATGGATTTCTGGGACAGATCCTTTATCTCCTCCAACAGCGATTCGGAAAGGTTTTTCAGGGTCTCGCTGGATTGAAGGTGAAACATATTGATGATAATCAGCGGGTCAAAATCATAGACGTCGTACATGGCTTCCATGAGTGCGCGTAGCTTCTGGTCGGGTGACTGGGATGTCTCCTTGTTGACATGGGTGACGCGAATGTGGAGGTACTGGAGGATACGCAGTGACAGCGAGGCGTAAAGCTCTTCTTTGTTCTTGAAATAGAGATAGAGGGTGCCCGGGCTCAGTTCCGCCTCTATGGCAATATCCTCCATGGTTGCCTTGTTGAACCCCTTTTCTGAAAATACCCGTTTTGCGGCAACGATAATCTGCTGTCGCCGCCGCTCCTTTTCTCTTTCTTTTCGTTCCTGAATACCCATGATACAATTGCTTCCTGAGTGTGATTTGTTTAGAAAGCGTCTCCGTAATGAATAATGTTGCCAGGGTCAAGGGAAAACTCCTGAATGGTGCCGGGCTACCCCATAAATACGGACAGTGTGTTTTTGCGGGCGTTGACGTGCTGGATGGTGACCTGCACCAGATCCTCGGGTTTCAGGTGGATGCCGCTCGACTGGGGCAGGGGGCATTCGATCATGTAAGCCTTGAGCAGGATGGAATAGGCATTTCTCCGCCGCTGCAGGACGATGGCCTCTTCTTTGTCACCAATTCGTCCTTCCAGGTGTTTGAGCAGCCAGTAGCGGTTTCTGCGAAACTGAACCCGGCCCACATCGGCCATGGGCTGAGCCAGCTGTCCGATAATGTCCTCGATCTCCTTTTGGGTGTATGCCGTTTCAAGGCCCAAAACCGCCCGAAGCTGGCGCTGGGTGACCAGATCGAAATACTTCCTGATGGGCGAGGTGGCGGTTACATAGGCATCGAGGCCCAGTCCGCAATGATGATCCGGCCCCGATCTCAGCACAAACCGATTGAGCAGCTTTCGCTGCATCCAGTTCTGAAACAGGGAGCCGGTACCATTTTTTAGAATGCGGTCTTTGGGCTTTGGCTGCGATCTGAAAATAGCCGGCGTGTTGTTCTCCACCAGAAAACGGGCCGACAACCAGTTGGACAGGATCATCATTTCTGCGATCAGCATTCGGCCAGGGCTCTCCCGGTTTACCCGATTGACCACGGGCATGCCGGATTCATCCAGCCAGATGTTGATCTCCGGAAGGGTGATCTGGATGGCGCCCTGGCCCAGGCGTTTTTCCCTGAATAGGGTGGCGATGTTGTAAAGCGTCCCGATGGCCTCGCCCTCTTCTGCACTGACGTTGGCTTCGAAATAGCTGAGCTGATGGTCGACGCGAATAATGGAGGGAAATACGTCGTAGCTGAGGATGTCACCGGTCAGGCTGATTTTCACCATTGTGCTGATCGCTGGCCGGAGATGATCTTTTTTGAGGCTCAATCGGTTTTCTGCCAGCAGGGGGGGGGCCATGGAGATCCGGTTGTCCGGCATATAAATGGAACTCCCGCGTGAGCGGGCCTCCCTGTCCAACAGGTCCCCCTTTTTGATATGCTCGGCTACATCGGAGATATGGATTCCCACGAGAAAATGATCGTCCCGGGTTTCAATGCTCAGGGCATCATCAAAATCCAGGGTGGATTGACCATCGATGGTGATCGTGGTTAGGTGGGTGAGGTCCACCCGGCCGCTGTCTTTGAACGTGCCCACCGTAGCAGCTGGCACAGACTGGGCCCATTCGAGGACCGGCTGCGAAAATTCAGTGGGGATTTTATACCGCAGCAGATCCACATTTTCGTCCGGTGTCCAGACCCCTGCGGCCACCAGATGATTGAAGATGGCTTCAGACGAAGTCAGGTCCGCCTTTTTCATGATCGTCCTGGCCGCATCATAGTCGGGGCTTTCTTTATCGAACAGGTAAAACGATTTGAATTTTTCCACCAGCTCCCGGTGGCATGCCGGCGGCTGGGCGGTCGATCCCGACCTTACCGACTGGATCCATGCTGCACCGGCCTCAATGAGTCGATCCCTGCGGGCGGCTTTTTGTTCTATGTCGATGATGGCTGCCACCTGTTCTTCAGTGTGGGGTAGGAATCGGTCGGGCTTGAACTTGAAATAGCGCCGGCTTTTAAACAAGGCCCGGATTACTCCCGATTGGTGATCATCGTCCTCTGCCATCGGGAAACACAGGCCGGTCATGGTTTTCAGATCGATCCACGTCTGTTCCTGGTTGAGGACTTCCCAGAGCGCTTCGATCTCGATTTCATCGGCAATGGCACTTCGTTTGATAGACAGCTCCCGCAGTAAATCAACCAAACGGTTCCTGCCCGCGGACAGGTCCAGACGCATGCTCCCCCGGTGAGACAGCCGTTGGGCGGCCACTTTGACCTCCCGGTTGTGTTCGGTCAACAGGCGGAGCCTCTGGTTACCACCTTCCATCACCACCGTGCAGATGATTTTTTGATCGTCAATATATTCTACAATTTCACCTGATTCCATAGCTAATTGTATTAGCAATCCCCCTGGTGAAAGTCAATGTGCGGACACGATGCGACGATTGTCCATCGGCCAGAAGACCAAAAAAATTGCCTCGCGGTTTATAAAAAAAGGCAGGGCCGCAGGCCCTGCCTTTATGGGTGACGGATCGATGGTGTTCTTTATTTTACAGCGTCTTTCAGTGCTTTTGCCGGTACGAACTTGGGAACCATTCTGGCTTCAATCTGGATTTCGGCTCCGGTCTGGGGATTGCGGCCGGTGCGGGCTTCACGCTTGGCGGTCTTAAAACTTCCAAACCCGGCGATCTGAATAGGCTCATTTTTTTTCAGGGCTCCCGTGATAGCGGAAAAAACACCATCCACGACTTCCTGAGCCTGCTTTTTGGTTGAAACGATCTGGGCCACTTCGTTGATTAAATCACCTTTATTCATTGTTCATTCTCCTCCATATTAAAGTGTAAACATAAGGACCGTTAAGGTGGCCACCTATATCTGCAAATGCCCTGTCCGTCAAGTGATTAAACGGTTTTCGGGCGTAATCCCGAAAACCGCCGGCCGTCTGTTTATCCATAGGCACCCGCATCTGTTATTCTTTAAAATGGCAAGTCATGGGTGGATCCGCCTTATGGCTTTGGCAACTATCCGAACCTTGCCAATTGCTATGCACGGTGAACGATATTGGTATGTTAGTAAGGGGCAGGCAGGTCTGGCATTATGAATCGATTTCCATGGGAAATGGGTATTTTATGCCACAATGAACGTCGACGATGAATCGATTGGGTCTATGCGACTATTATTTAACCATCCAATATAAATAGTAAATTGTTCAATTTTCGAGTCCTTTTTCAAGATGGCACCATCATTGCTGATAAGCTTCGTGTGAGGCGGCATCCTGAACTTGATTGGTGTGCCAGTGGAAATCGTGCTGTCGATGGTTGCGGATCTGAAATTGAACTGCCTGTGTTGAGCTTCCCGCCGCTTCACCACTCCTGGTGTGACGCACCTGGCGTTCATTACTGGAATCCTTTTCAGGCAAACGGATGGTGCCGCCCCCCCGGCGGTGGAAAGGAAGACAACCGATGGCCATGAATTTCAAGATTTTCCAGCATAAAAACAGCAATAGTGTCCACCTCACCCTCGACGGGGATTTCGATGGGACATCCGCTCATGAGTTGGTCAATACCCTGAAATCTTACGGACCGGACGTGGAGCAGGTCTTCATCAATACCAACGGCTTGAAATCGGTTCATCCCTTTGGTCAGGTCGTCCTTCATCGCAATCTTTCCGGTCTGTGCAGCCGTTGCAGGAACCTGGTGTTCATCGGCGACCATGGCCGGCGGCTCTCCAGGCCGTGGATTCAGTAACTTTCAGGCAGTGCCGGGCGGACTTTAAACACCCGCTCTTTGCGGATCTGTACGGTTCCCGGTTTGGCGCCGCGAGGTTTGGTGACATGGCGGGCCAGGGTTCCGGAAACCGCGACGACCCCGCCACCCCGGGCTTTGCTGTGGTAGGCTGCAATAGCGGCGGCCTGGTTCAGGGTATTCCGGTCTGGCGTCCGACCGTCGGCGGCCATCAGGACCACGTGACTGCCGGGCATACCGCGCACATGGAACCACCAGTCGTTGGGGCCGGCGACCTTCAGGCTGAGGCGGTCGTTGTCCGCATCGGTTCTTCCTGCTATCACCCGGCGGCCGCAGGGGAGTGTATATTCCCACACGCGTGGCGGGTCGGGCCGATGTCTGCCGCTTTCGGGTCGATCTGTCAACGGTTCCTCCTTTTTCCAATCCATTATATTAGCATATGATTGGTTTGAAATGCATGCATAATAAATTGTTAACTGTTCTTCTTGGCATGACCCTGTTGACAGGCGCAGGCCAGGCGGGTGCTGATATGGTGATTCTCAGGTCGGGAGAGATGTTTCAGACCCCAAGCGCGTGGAAGGAAAACGGCACCGTCAACTATTATAAAAATGGCCGGTTGGTGAGAGTTGATGAAAAAGATGTGGATCGGTTGATTCAATCACCGGCGTCGGTTGATGACAAACTACCTTCCGAGCAACGTCCGGCCGCCGATCTTATCCCCCCATCCGACATTCCTGGTTCCAGCCATCCCCTTCCACACTCACCGGCGACCAGTGATGACCCCGGGTACCTTGACCTGAGATGGGGCCAGCCGCTCTCACAGTTTGAAGGCTTGGCACTCGTGGGAACCGATCCCGCATATGGAGGCGTACAGCAGTACTCCCACGTTCAGCCGAAAAAGCGTTTCGGCCGCGCGGGTGTGGACAATATCTTTTACGGGTTCTGGCAGGGGGAGCTTTACACCATTCTCGTAGAGACCAGCAATTTTTTGGATTTCATGGAACTGAAGGCTGAGGTTTTCCGGCGTTATGGTGAAGGCGGGCAGGAAGGTGACCGTGAAGAAAAGTATCGCTGGTCGGGAAAGGGTTCCGACCGGCTGCTCTCCTACGATTTCGACTCGGATACGGGATATTTATGGATGCGCTCCCAGGTCCTGCACGAAAAGGTCCGGGCGCGTTATCCGGATTAACCGTTCCATCGTCGCGACCGTCGCCTCAGGTTCCTAACCGCCGGCTAAGATGCGATCACCCGATATGCATGGCTGTTAAGCGTGCCAACCACAGCCGGACGGATTCGATCAGGGCGCTTGTTGAGGCCTGATCCGGCCGATGACGTTCACCGGACCGGGGATCAGCCCCTGTTGCATCATGATCTGCTCGGTCTGCTGCCATGCTGTCGTATCGATATGGCCGATGGGGATGCCGGGGTTGGGTTGGATCATCTGACGGGTGGCCGTCAGTTGACGGCGCATGACCGCTTCCGAGGTATCACGATCGTATTTGGCCACTGCCCGGATAACCGCGCTTTCGTTGGACGGTGCCATGGCCGCCTGCCATCCGGCCAGCAGTGCCCGGGTGAATCGGCCCACTGTTTGCGGATGGTGATCCATCATTTTGGTTGAGGTGACGACGCTGTTGGCTACGAACTGAACCCCATGTTCGGACGGATCGAGAAAAGCCACCCGTTCGCCCCCGGCCGCAAGCTTGTCCGACAAAAAGATCCCCTGGGTGTTACGGTAAACCGGCCAAATCGTCACCTGATTTTGAAAAAAAGGCGTGTAGTCGTACCGAACGCTGGCCAGGTGAACCTGATGGTCGTGCATGCCGACGGTGGCCAGCAGGGCCCGCATAATGGTTTCGTCGTTGCCGCCGTAGGTGATGCCCACCGTCCGGCCCGCCAGATCCTGGATCCGTGTCAGGGAAAAGTCATCTGCCCGATAGACCCACTGGAGGGGGTTGACCTGAAACAGCTGGGCCAGCACGACCACCGCCGCCCCTTTGGCCAGTGCCCGAATCACCTGGTCCGCCGAGGCCACGCCGAACTGGGCATACCCGAGCTCCAACTCTCGGATGGCATCCCGCTCCGGGCCCCCGGCCTTGACCACGACTTCCATTCCTTGCCTGGAAAAAAAGCCCTGATCCAGCGCAAATACGTCCCCGGCGGTGCTGGCATTGATCAGCCATTTCAGGCGGTAGGCAACTTTTTCTTGTGCCAGCGCCGGGTTGGCCGAAATTAGGTTGCTGCCGACGACACACAGCAGAATCAAAGCGGTAATCCTGGAAAATGCCAGGCGTGTTTTCATGCTGCGACCTCCTGTCAGTTTAAAAAAACTATCCGGCAGCCCAGGCTTTTTTCAAACCGGCACCCAGCAGTTCCAAAATGCCCTGGTACACGGAGAGGGTGATACCGATAATAAACAGGGCCACCAAAATTTTGGACAGATCGCTTTGGTACAGGGCGATGCGAATGCTGTAACCGATGCCGGCATTGGCTGCGATGAATTCGGCCACGATGGTACCCGCCATGGCCAGGGTGGCGCTGCCAGAAATGACAGTGGTCAGCTTGTGCAGGTTCTCGAAGGCCCGGATTTTCACTTCGAGCTGCCATCGCAGCCGTCCTGTTACCCGATAGAAATGTTCGATGTCGACCACGGGCTCGCTCATGATGCCGATGACCGACAAAAGCAGAGGGAAATAGCAGATCATGGCGGCGATGAACAACCGGGTCAGAAATCCATCGCCCAGCAGAATGAAAAGGATCGGTGCGATGGCCACAATGGGGTAAGCCTGCACGTTGTAGGCCGCCACCTTGATGAAAGAACCGAACCAGGTGGCCCGGCGTCCAGCCACGCCGACGCCCAGGGCCATCAGGATGGACACCACCTGGCCGATGACGGCCACGGCAAACGTATCCAGCACATCGCCCACATATCGGGAAAATTCCGCCTGTCCCGTGAGCCATACACCTGTGGGCCCCGGGATTACGTAATCGGAAAGATTCAAGACGAGCTTGATCCCGAACAGCAGGCCGATGCCCAGCAGGTAGACGATGAAAAACTGGAAGACGCGTCTATGCAGCATTCATGATCTCCAGCATGGAGCGCTCCAGGTCGGTTTTGTCCAGGGGCCGGTCTTCACGGTGATCCTGCCCGCTGATGCAGCACGTCTGGGGCGATTGGTGCGCCCCGCGAAAGACGACGATCTGGTCACAGAACCGGGCCACTTCCACGACATTATGGGAAATGTAGAGAAAACCGGCTTCCGGGAAGGTCGATTTAATTTTATACAAGATGGCCTGCCGGGTGGGTTCATCGACATTGGCCAGGCTCTCGTCCATGATGAGGGTGCTGAAATCCTGGAGAAGATACCGCAGCAGGTTGACCCGGTTGCATTGCCCCATGGAGAGCTGGGAGTAGCGCATGTTCATGAGTTTGATCAGGCCGAAATGGTGTATGAGTTCGTCTCTCAGCAGCCGACGCCCCGGGGGGGTGGTTTTTTCCAGGTGCCTGCCCACCGGTGACCATCCCGGCAGCCGCTCGCGGTTGTATGTATACAGGCAGCGCATGTCGCCGATGGCCGTCACCCGTCCCGAGAAGCTATCGATGTCGCCGGAAATAATTTTGGCAAGGGTCGTCTTTCCGATGCCGGACGGCCCGAACAGGGCGTGAAAGCCCGGCTTGTCAATGGTCACATCGAGGCCATCGAAAAGCGCGGTCTCTGCGCCCGGATATCGAAATGTGATGTCATGGCAGGCGATCATTTTCTCACACAAAAAGAATCCACCATTTCGAAAGGAGGACTCGAGGACTTTTTGTTTGACACAAATATATCTGTTCAATATCATTTAGAATTAGAATTTTCCAGTCATATCCTTAACATCAACGGGTAGATGAACGAATCCCCAATAGGCAAACGATATTGGCCGACCGTGGTTCTGGCTTTGACCACGGCAGCGGCCCTGGCGGTGTGCCTGGTTTTCTTGGTCTATCTGTACCTGCCGGAGCTGGTCACCGACCGGCTTCCTGTGGCGCAGATCCGGCGCCTGGGATTTGCGGATTTCTCGGGGCGGATCTCTACAATTGGCCTGTTCCAGACGGTGGCCGGACCATTTGTTTTCGGCCATGCCGACCAGCCAGCCCTTTCCATAGGTTCCATCACCATTGGCTACACGCCGGGAGAACTGCGCCGAAAGAAAATTCGCCGTATTCGCATCAGTGATGTGACGGTCAACGGAACCCTTGGTCCGGACGGGTTGGCCTTGCCGGGGCTGGACGAAGCCACACCGGCGAGAAAGGAGCCGGTCGGCAATTCAGGTTCAGACGCCGTGTCCCCGTTCGCGGGCATGGCGGTGGGGAAATTGGAAATCCGCAGCGGTATGGTCAACTTCACCTGGCACAACGCGACCTACAAAATTCCTTTTGAAGCAGATTTGAAGCCAGATGGAAAGGATATGATGAAGTTGGACGTCCATGTGCGCCTGTTCCCCCGCGACCAACTCCTGGCGCTGGCTGCAAAGGTGGACATGGACGACCAGCAGGCAAGGGTAAGTCTCGACGGCTCCGCCATCTCCCTGGATCCTTTCGCCGATTTGATTCATCTCATTGCCGGACTGGAGGCCACCGGGAAAGTGACCGTTCAGACCCACGCAGTGGTGACATGGACCCCTTTTGCCATCTCCAGGGCGAATATCGACCTGACCTGGCACAGCGGTCGGCTGGCCTATGCCTCAGCCACCATTGAACCGGGGCGAGACGAGACGCCGGCTACCCTGTCGGCCGGATCCGAGGATTTCCGGACCTGGCAGGTCAGGGCCGGTGGGCTGCAGCTTCAGACGCCGGCACCCGTGGCCATGAGCATGCTGGCCGCAACCGTGAATCTCGATAGAGACCTACGGGCAGCGGCGGGTAAGGCCGAATTGACACTCCTGCCCTGGTCCATTGACCGCCCGACGCCGGTTTTCCTGAAAGCCAGCGCCTCCCTGCCGTTGACATTCGATGTCACCCAAAAGGCTTCGGGGGAATGGACCGCCGGATTCAGTACGACTGGAAACAACCCGAGTACCCGATCGGATCCGCTGGATATAACCATTGCCGGAGCAAGTATCCATGGCGGTTCGCCCCGCTTCAGCCTGACGGCAAAGGGTGACGGGCAGGGTGGGGCCGCCGACTGGCAGTTGGACCTGAAGGAGATTCGGGCAATCGCCGCCGGGACCACCGTCAACCTGCCATCGGCCGACGCCAGGGGAACGCTGCAGTTCAAGCATGAACCCCATGACCCGGCTTGGACCGGTCACGCCCGGGTCCAGATTCCCTCCCCGACGCTCGATGCCAAGGGAATGGCCGGTCATCTCGATGCCTTGACCCTCTCCGCCCGGTTTCAAAAGCAAGGGGGCCATGCGCCGGTTGTCGATGCCCGGCTGCAATGCGCCAATGGCCGGTTTTATCACCAAGACAGCGGTCTGCATCTTTCAGGGGGGCGGCTGGACCTTCCTTTTCGTTCGGGCCCCACGGCAAGGGCCAGCCAAGGCACTTTTTCCGTTGCAAGGGTCGATCTCAATAAACGCGATTTAGGAAAAATAAAGGGTCGGATCTCCCAGACCAATGAAGCCTATGCCTTTACCGCCACCCATGACAGTGACCTGTTTCCGGGAATGGCCGCGGTCCTTGCCGGCAACGTGCATATCAACCCGGCCCGCTTTGGAGATGCAGACTTTACTTTCCAGATTCCATCATACGAGCTGCCGGCTGAAAGCGACCTGGGGCGTTTCGTCCCAGAGGCCAAAGGGGTGACGCTGTCCGGAACCATTTCTGCGCAAGGCAACGGGTCGATCTCTTCTACAGGCATCCACGGTGATGTCGATCTTGCCATGAAGGGCGGCGAACTGCGGATGACGGACAAGAAAATCACGGTGGCGGGGATCGATGCCAACCTGCGTTTCCCGGAACTGCCGCGTATTCGCAGCGGCCCTGCCCAGCCAATCCGGTTTTCGCGGGCCGCCATGGGCGGCATCGTGATGGACGGGGGCATGTTCGATGTCCAGGTGGAATCGAAGAACACGCTGTTTATCGAAAAGGGCCGTCTGAACTGGTGCGGCGGCAAGGTGGACGCCCAGGCGCTGCGGATCACGGCCGGCAAACAGGACTACCAGGTGAGCCTTTACTGTCAGCGTTTGGGCCTGTCCCGGATTCTCGAACAGCTGGGGACGGTTAACGCCAGGGGAAGCGGCACGGTAAACGGCAGGATTCCCATCGCCTACAGCAATGGCCGCATTCGTTTCGATGACGGGTTTCTCTTTTCCACCCCCGGAGAAACCGGACAGATTCAGCTTAGCGGTACCGAAATGCTCACCCGGGGAATTCCGGCCGGAACCCCTCAGTTTGCCCAGGTGGAATTGGCCCAGGAGGCGTTGAAGGACTACGCCTATACCTGGGCCAAGCTTGGATTGGCCTCTGAAGGTGAGGATTTTGTCATGCGCCTCCAGTTTGACGGCAAGCCAGTCAACCCTTTGCCTTTTGTTTATAAAAAAGAGATCGGCAGCTTCGTTCGCGTCAAGGCGGGTGCGCAGGGATCGGTCTTCCAGGGCATCGGCCTCGATGTGAACCTTAGACTTCCACTGAACCAGCTTTTGCAGTATAAGGATATGGTCAACATGCTTCAATAGCCAAGGAGGTCGGCTCCGTGAAGTTGGACAAAACCATCGAGGAGAATGGTTATGCGTAGAAGGATTTTTCTATTGCCGGCGGCAATCGTCTGGGCCTTGTGGGGCTTCTCATCATGCGCCACCCGTCACGAGGTAGAGGTGAAGCCGGTGGAAATCAAACCCATCCACATCACCATTGACGTCAACGTCAAAGTGGATCGGGCCCTGGACGATTTTTTCGGGGATATTGACGAAACCGCCAAAGCAATCAAGACAACTGAATGATGCCGGCGTAAGCGGTGTCTGCTGGCCATGAAAGGACGATTCAAATGAACCAGAAACGATATCTATGGCTTGTGGCAACGGTTGTTGCCGGTGTGTTTCTTTTCTCGGGATCCGCCTTTTGCGCTGACATTAAAGCACGGATGAAAGACCGGCTGCCGAGAATTATCGAACTCAAGGCTGCCGGGATTGTCGGAGAGAACAATCAAGGCTTTCTTGGCTTCATCGGCGGCAACCAGTCGGAACAGGCGCTGATAGACGCGGAGAACCAGGATCGGCAGCTGGTTTACGGCGCCATCGCCAAGCAGCAGGGAACGACCGCCGACGTGGTCGGTCGGCGTCGGGCGCTGCAGATTGGCGAAAATGCCAAGCCCGGAGAATGGCTCCAGGATGCCGGTGGAAAGTGGGTTCAGAAATAACCCGCCAGGTCCGATTCGACCTTCAATTAAGCGCCGCCGGGGACCGGCTGGAGGCCCAATGGATCGGCCCCTCACCTGACGAAGCGCCCACCCTGGTATTTCTTCACGAAGGGCTGGGATGTGTGGCCCTGTGGCGGGACTTCCCGGCCCGACTGGCCGGGATCACCGGATGCGGGGCATTGGTCTACAGCCGCCTGGGATACGGTGGTTCCGCCCCCTGCCCGTTGCCGCGAAGGGTCGATTTCATGCACCACGAGGGATTGGTGGTGCTGCCCGAGGTCATTCGTCAAAGCGGGATACGCGATTACCTGCTTGTCGGCCACTCCGACGGCGGCTCCATCGCCCTGATCCATGCCGGCGGCGGTCCCTGTCCAGGCCTGAAGGGGATTGTCACCCTGGCCGCCCACGTTTATTGCGAAGGTCTCACCCGGCGATCCATCCAGGCCGCACGGCAACGCTACCTCAACGGGGATCTTAAGGCGCGACTGTCTCCTTACCATGAGGAAAATACCGATTGCGCCTTCTGGGGCTGGAACGATGTGTGGCTCCATGCGGATTTCAGGCAGTGGCGGATCGACGCCTTCCTGCCGGCCATTCATGTGCCGGTGCTGGCCATCCAGGGCGATACGGACCCATACGGGTCACTGGGCCAGCTTGATGTCATCCAGGCAAAGACCGGTGACGGGCTGGCTACCGAGGTGATCGCCGACTGCGGTCATGCGCCGCACCTGGAAAAGTCCGATGCTGTGCTGGCTGCCATCTCAGCGTTTATGAAGGATCGGATTGACACGATCGATTGAGCGCCCATCGGGTTCCGCTCCACCTTGGCCCGACCGGTTGGCAAGGCACCGGCGTCGTATTTAAAGAAAAAGCCGGTTTTACGGGATGGCAGGAAGACGCTCCAACACCTGTCCCTCCTCATCCAGGACAAAAACGAGAAATCCGTTTTCAGCGGCATGGCGGGCAAGGTCTTCATAGATCATGGCCTGTACTTCGTACTTCTTCTTCTTCTCCAGGTGCAGATGAAACATGGCCTGCTGAGCGGATTCTTTATCCAAAAAGGCTGGGATGAAAGAGATATCGTGTTCGCTGTCGGTCTGACCGACAATCTGTTCGCTGGGCCCGGCTTTCATAATGGCCACATAGAGCCAGGTGGTTGCTTCGACGGTCATATCAATTTCTCCTTAGAATCCCATGTCTTCGTTGATCAGAACGACCTTTACCCGGTGTTTGGGAAAACTCTTTTCAGTAATTGTCCAGGTGTTGCAGATGCGATCGGGGCTGCTGCAATTTTCGCAGCGTCCGGTTTTCCCGCAGGGATTTTTTTTGTCCAGCCGCACGACGTTGACCGGTGCCGCGTAACCTTTGATGCGGACAATGGCAGCCTCACGATCCGGCACGATCTTGTTCCGGCCGATGAAAATGAGCACCTGGCGAGGACCGAAGGTCAGGGCTGCAACCCGATTGCCAATCATGTCCAGGTTGACCAGCTGGCCGTTTTCAGTGACGGCATTGGTGCCGGTGATGAACAGATCCACCAGCAGGGATTCCCGCCGTCGCTGCATGCTCTGCTCCGGTGAGAGACTTTTGTCGTAGGTGTCCAGTACCGTGTAGCGGGGATCATTTCTCAGCGCCGCGTAAAGCCGCGTGCCGACAAACGTCATGGATCCGCCCCATGAGACGGTTTTCGGGGCAATGGCCGGGATAATCGTGTCGTAGGCCATTTTTTTGGCCAGATCCTTGTTGTCGGCGATATAGACATCGAAATTATTGGCCTCCAGGGCCTTTTTTAGTTTATAAAGCCGAAGCTCCCAGTAGTGGTGGATGGGCTTGTCCATGAAGTGCTCCTCTGATGCGGTCGCTTATCGTTACTCTGTCCGCTCACGATGCCGGTTCTATCTTTCTTGTAAAACGATGTCAAGATGCACCGGACCCTTACCCGGCATCATCCGGTGAACTGCCGCTGCATTCGGTCCAGGTAGTCGTCCAGCTCCTCCATGGTTGAAAAGACCTGCTGGGATGGCAGGGCTTTGATGATGTCGAATACTTTTTGAATCTGGGGTTGCAGGTTCAGTAGTATCACCCTGCCGTTGTAAACCTTCATGGTCTTCTGGGCTTTGGCGATTACCCGCACGCCCATGCTGGAGATGTAGTCGAGCATTTCCATGTCAAAAACCAGGGTGTGGGGCTTTTCCTGGAGCACCACATCCACCCGGTCCTCCAATATGGGAAAGGTGTTGGTGTCCAGCCTCCCGGAAGGTGACAGCATATACACCCCGTCCATTTTCTGCTTCGATTTTACCGTTAGATTCATTTGTTTCTCCTTGTCCGATTATCGATATCGCTTCTCCATTCGCAGGATATTCTTTCCTCTCTCACGGCGGTATTCCATCTGATCCATCAGGTTTTTGGCCAGGGTAATTCCCATTCCCCCCTTGTCCCGTTCCTCTAAGGGCTTGTCGCGAGGGCCGATTTGAACATTCAGGGGGTTGAAGGGGATGCCTTCATCCTGAAGCGTCAGGATCAGTGCATCCCCTTCGACGACCAAATGGAGGGTGATGTGGTGATCCAGGTCGTCACCGAACCCGTAAAAGACGATATTGGAGAATATTTCTTCCATGGCCAGGGTGATGTCATGAACCACCACCGGCGGGCATGAAACCGAATCGGCAATATGGGTGATCGCGTCTATAATCCGGCTCATTTCACGAATGTCATTCATCAGCACAATTGTTTTATGGGTGTCGCTAATTCGGTTCGGAGAGAAATAGGTCAAGGCCAGCAGTGTCATGTCATCATCCAGCGGGCGGCTTCCGGTAAATTCGCGGATTTGGGATAAGATGGCCATGACCCGTTCTTTGGGCGTAACATCGGCGGTCAGGGCGACGGTGTTCATGAGGGACTCCTGCGTAAAGAGGCGGTTCTTGTCATTTTGCGCCTCGGTAACACCGTCGGTGAAAAGAAGCAGGCCATCTTTGTGCCGCAGTTGCGCGGCGGCCTGCCGGTATTGAAAGGCGTCGTCCAGGCCGATGGCCGGACATTGTGCATCGCCAAGAAGCACCGTGTTTCCTCGTTGGCCAATAAACAGCTGCGGATTATGGCCGGCGCACGTATAGGTAAGGCCTCCGGAATTCAAGTCCAGAACGCCCAGAAAAACCGTTACGAAAGTGAGGGACGGATTGTTTCTGGCGATCTCCCGGTTGACATCGGCCAGAATGTATTCCGGCTCTACCAACAGTCGTGCCGCGGCTTTGATCATGGTTTTGGTCATGGCCATGAACAGGGCCGCGGGCACCCCCTTGCCGGATACATCCCCGATGACGATACACAAGGAGTTGCGATCGATGAAAAAAAAGTCGTAAAAATCGCCCCCCACCTCGCGGGCCGGCTCCAGGCTGGCGTAAATGTCGAACTCTTTTCTGTTGGGAACGGCCGGGAAAATGCCTGGTAACAGCTGCAGCTGGATCTCCCGGGCCACGGCCAGTTCACTTTCGATCTTCTCTTTTTCTGCGATGGTGGTTTTCAACGCTTCAGTGCGCAGTTTGACCTGTTTTCTGAGGATTATATTCCCCACCACAATCAATCCCATAACACCGGTGATGATACCCAGGACCCACAAGGGGCGCAGCCACAACGGGAGGGTCACTTTTCGGACCCCTTGGGTCCACAGGTCCAGCGATTGGTAGAAAATCGAATTGGGGTTCTCCTTCAGTTGCTTCAGGTGACCGTCCAGCGCATTGATAATGGATGCGTTGCGGCCTTTGGCCACGGCGAACCGCAGCTCTGTCGGCCTGAAACTGATCGGGCTCTGGCGCACCCTGAACCGCTTTTCATAGTAAGCGCCGTAGAGCCGGGGAACGATGCCGGCGGACACGGTTTTCTCGTGGACCATGGACAACACCTTGCCATAGCTGTCCACCATAATAAATCGGGGGCGAATTTCGAATTTGTCCAGGATGGTTTCAAAGAATTGAAAATAGATGTCTGCCTCAACCACTGCCACATCCTTTTCGTGGAAATCAAGGATATCCGAGAAGGTCGCATCCGAACTGATATAGAGCTGCCCCCAGTTCGCAACGATGGTTTCCTCGCCGAAGGTGAATTTTTCTTCCAACTGTGCGGACATGGCCATGCCCGGCAACAGATCGATGGCGCCGGTTTCCAGGCGCCGGGTGCACTGGGCGTAGGAACCTGGACGGTATTGGATATCCCACCCCTCTTTTCGGGCGATGTGGGTGAGAATGTCGACAGCGATGCCCTTGACCCGGCTGTCCGTATCGGTGAAGATCAGCGGTGTGTTGTCATGCAGGCCCACGATGATCCGCTGGTCGGCGGCAGATGCAGCAACGGCCGAAAACAGGCACAGGATGAAGAGTAGAAAGAAAGATCGGGTTCTTATTTCCACGGGGATAGTATTCTGTTTTTATGTCTGAAAAAAAACAGTTTTGGGTCCAAACCGATGACGTCCGTGACCCACGGACGGACGATTTTACGCTTTTACATCTAAATGGGGATGAAGGTCAACCGAGGCCTGGTTTTAAGACGCGTTGTCCGAAGGCTATCGGCCAGTTATCAGGCAGGGTGCCATCAGGGTTTCAAGCCGAAGTCGCTGCTGTTCGAACGCTTCCGGGTCGTTCGTGGATGCAAATCGAATTGGATCACCGAAGCGCAACGTGACCCGGGAAAATGGCAGGGGGAGCATAAACCGGTCCCAGCTGTTGAAATACAGGGCCCAACGGGCTGAAACGGAAACGGGGACGATGGTGGCTTGGGCGGCTTGGGCCAGTCGGATTGCTCCGGCTTTGACCACCCCGATGGGGCCGGTAGGCCCGTCGAGGACATGGGCGGCCAGATTAGAGCGTTCCAGGTGGCGGATCATGGAACGAAGGGCGTGTTTACCGCCTTTAGATGAAGACCCTCTGACTGTTTCCCATCCTGTTTGACGCGCTACGGCGGCAATGATGGCCCCGTCCCGGCTTCGGCTGATCATCAGGGCTGGATGGTATTTTGCATAGCGCTTAAAAGGGCGGATGGCCGAAAAGAACTGCTGGTGCCAGGGGCACAGCAACACCGGCTTCCCCTTATCGACTCGCTGACGCCATCGGGCTTCATTTTCAATTCTGAGTCGAAAGGTGCCACTGTAAATACGGACAAAATGGTACAAGAAACGGTGAAATTTCTTAGCGGCCAAAATCGATTTTAAAAAAGGGCTCATGGCGTCTGGTCAAAACCGTTTCAGAAGTTGACTGCCGTGCTTGCTTCCTGGTCAAACGGTTTCATCTCTTTGGCGCATTTGGGGCAAAAGATGGTGGCCATGTTGTTTTTGTCCATGATCGCTTCACCCGGCAGGTCGATGAAGAAAAGACTGTCCTTGTCGCTGTTGCAGGCATCGTTGTGGCAGTAAAAACGATTGGTACTTGCACTTTTCTGCAGATCCGATGGCAATTGTTTCATGGGCTTGCTGCACCGAGGGCAGAAAATGGTGGCCAGGTTGTTGCCGTCCATCACCGATTCCTGGGCCAGTTCGAGAACGAATGGCCCTTTTTCCGCATGGCTGCAAATCTCACTGTTGCAGTAAAATTTCGTCGACATGATCAACACTCCTTTTATAGATCATTTAAAACCGTCCAATTAAACGGTTTTGCATTCAATAAGCAAAAAATTAGACAACCTGTGTTATTTCCCGACCCTTAATAATGCGACCGATATGGTCAGATGTCAAAAAGGGTGCCCAACAAACAAAATGCCCGATCATCTATATCTACTGTCAGGATAAAAACGCAAGCCATTCCAGGGCGTCTTTGCGCATGATGTCCGCCTTCGGTGTCCCAAAAAGCAACCTTTTAAATGTTGACACTATCGAAGTCAAGATCGATCGACGTTTTGAAATCAGATTGTTCTATCTTCAGTATTAAAAGAGATTGTGATATGCAAAATGGTAAGCCCGAAACGGCAACCCTATAGAAAAAGGATGGCCGAACAATGGCCTATTTCCGGACCCAGGACGGATGCAGCTTGTATTATGAAACTATTGGATTTGAGCTTGCCCGGCCGGTGGTGATTTTCTTGAACGGCACCCTGCAGACCACCATGTACTGGAAGGTGATCGCGGCGTCTTTAAAACCGGAGTTTCGCTCACTGCTCTATGATGCCAGGGGTCAGGGGGAAAGCGAATTGGGCGAATCGCCCCTTTCTCTGGAATTGCATCTGGACGATCTTTCAGCGCTGATTCGTCACCTTGAACTGGGACCGGTCTGTTTGGTGGGATTGAGTCACGGCGCGCTGTTGGCCTATGCCATGGCTCGGCGGACGCCTAAAGCGGTCAGCCGATTGGTAATTTGTTCCATTGGGGTTCGGGCACCGATTCGCGCTCGGCTGGTTGTCCGGTCATGGCTGAAAATCATTGAAAGCGGTGGGATCGAAACCTTGGTGGGCGCTGCGTTGCCGCATGTTTTTGGCGAGGGTTACCTGGTCCGGAACAGCAGGATCCTTGACCGAATCGCTAAAACCATCGCCCGGCGTAACCGGGCGTCGGCCCTGGTGGCGCACTTGTCGGCCCTTGCCGGTTACCCGAGCCTGAGATCCATGCTGAAGAAACTGGATGTGCCCGCGCTGGTGATGTGCGGTTCAGACGATCCCCTGGTAAGCATCAGTGGCGCGGCGGAGGTGGCCGAGAAAAGCGGCGGCCGGCATCTGGTTGTCAAGGGTGCCGGACACTCCATTCCAGTAGAGGCACCGGAGCTTTTCCTCAAGACCATTTCACAATTTCTGTCGAGCCGCTGGACAGATATGCCGGAGGCCATGTGATGGTCCATAAATCTCCTTGACAACCGCACTACGCGGACTTTATTGGAATACGAACCGGGGCATCAAGGGTAGGAGAGGCATTTAGGGATTAACAGCGATCCCGGTGGGTTAATTATATACTTGGTTAAAGGAGTCGTAAAAAAATGGTCAGCGTAGGCATCGTCGGTTGGCGCGGAATGGTCGGGTCGGTCCTTATGGATCGGATGAAGGCTGAAAACGATTTTGCAGGCTTTACGCCGGCTTTTTTTTCCACCTCACAGGCCGGAAAAACCGGTCCGGACATCGGCACCGGGCCCCAGGCGGTTCTGGATGCGAAGGATTTGGGCAAGCTGTCCGATATGGCGGTGATTGTTTCGTGCCAGGGCGGCAGTTATTCGGAACAGACGCACCCTGTGCTGCGGCAGAAGGGGTGGAACGGCTACTGGATCGATGCCGCGTCCACCTTGCGTATGAGAGACAACAGCGTCATCGTCCTGGACCCGGTCAACCGCAACGTGATCGACAAAGCCCTTGAAGACGGCATCAAAGACTACATCGGCGGAAACTGCACGGTTTCTCTTATGCTCATGGCCCTCGGTGGACTGTTTCAAAAAAACTGGGTTGAATGGATGACCTGCATGACCTACCAGAGTGCCTCCGGCGCCGGGGCAAACAACATGCGGGAGTTGGTAATGCAGATGGGGCTGCTGGGCGACAGTGCCAAAGTCATATCACAAGACCCGGCATCCTCCATCCTGGACATTGACCGTCAGATTACCGAGACGCTGGTCGGGCCGAATTTCCCAATCCAGTATTTCGGCGCGCCACTGGCGGGCAGCCTGATCCCCTGGATCGACCGCGCAATGGAAAATGGCCAGACCCGCGAAGAGTGGAAGGGTCTGGTCGAGACGAACAAGATTCTCGGGCGTTCAGACAATCCTATTGCTATCGACGGGCAATGTGTCCGTGTGGGTGCCATGCGCTGTCACAGTCAGGCCCTGACCATCAAACTGACCCAGGACATTCCTTTGGACGTCATTGAAAATGCCATTGCATCGGCTAACGATTGGGTGTCGGTGGTGCCCAATGACAAGGCTGCCACCTTGGCGCAACTCAGCCCGGCGGCAGTTTCCGGTACGCTTTCCATCCCCGTGGGGCGTATTCGAAAAATGAACATGGGACGACACTACCTGACTGCCTTTACGGTGGGTGATCAGTTGCTTTGGGGGGCTGCCGAACCCTTGCGCCGGGTACTCAACATTATCCTTGACCGTATGAACGGTGTTGTCTGACCCTGAAACTCGCGCTGAAGGCTGCGCTGTCCGGGGAGCTGCTACGTCATATAGTGTACGTATTTTGAATACGTATTAGGTACCAAATTTTACAGTGTTGTGTTTTGTCTGTATAGATGTATTATATGAGTTATGGGTGTGCTCCTTTTGTTCTGGCTCCTCTGATCCACCGGATTCGAGGAGCTTCTTTTTTAAGGGGTTTCGATTTAAGATACCGTTCCCGCCTGTCGGACCCTATCATCCGTTATGCACATACGGATGCCTCGGCTTCTCCACCGTTGCTGTGATCAGCCTACCGGAATGCAATCAGAATTGGCAGGACACGCCAGCTTCAAAGGTGAATGAGCGCCAGCGGACCTCATTGAGACGGGTGTCACCGGTCGTGCCGTCTGCATAGTAGGTGCGATCCAGCCCGGCGTCCGTGGTCATTTCTTTGACGTTCATTCCCGCATGGATGCCCCAGCGGTTTCTCATCTCGAACATGACCGCTGCCCCCGCCATATAACCGCTGCCGTCAGCGTCTTGGGAAAAGCTGACGGGGTGGGCGTAATCCGAACGCAGATTCCAGTTGGCTTCGGCATCATAATCCACCCAGTGGTATTCCCCGGTGAATATGACCCCAACTTTGGTAAACGGGGTCTCTGTGCCGGGAATCGAAAAAAAGAGATCCACCCCCAGCCAGGGTCCCTTCCAGCGGGTCTGAAAGCGGCTGTCCAGGCCTGTGATGGGGCCTATGGGCGTCGTGAGGGGCGGGGCCGTATAGGCCTGATAGCCGTCCACGATATTCAGGTCCTGCTCGGAGACGGCGTAGCCAAGCATGGGGCAGACCACCACGGTGGATTCAAAAAAGGAAAACCGGGGGCCGACGCCGATAGATCCGTCCCAAACATCGTTGCCGTCCACGCCGTTCACTGAACGTGAGAATTCCTGGGTCCGGTTGTCGCCATTGTAATCCGAATCCTGGTTGCTGCCGGAGGCTACCGTTCCATAGTCCAAGTAGCCCCTGATATAGACACGATCCTTGATCACGGTGCGATTGGCCAATTTGAGCTGGTAGATGCTGAGATCCGGCCAGGTGAGCTCGGATCGGACGTTGGGATTGCTTCCCTGCAGGTTCCCGGCGATGTCCCAGTTCAACTTGTCAGTGCGGTAGCCGGCGGAGAGGTCGAAGGTGACGGCAGCCCAACTGAGAAAGGCAGTCCTGTTTTTGGCTTGTTGGACCATCCCTTGATCGGCCGGCTCAAGGGGTTGTGAAAAAACATGGGAACCAGGCAGAGAAGCAAACAAGCAGAGAACCAGCGCCGTAGAGAAGTGTCGCATGAGCAGTATCTTTCTGGGGATAGCAGCCGTTGTTTGTAATGAAACATAGATAGATCGATTGTTGACTTGTTCTGAACCCATCTATTTTCAAAAAATGGCTCAACTCAGGAAATATTATGTACCGATAGATCGCCAGTGGCTGACGACTTTCCCGGATAACGCTGCCTTCATCTCATGAAATTGTTTATAATTCAAGCCTTCAACGCGGCGACAGCCGCCTTGACTTGCCCGAATCGGTGATTTAAAGTTGGTCGATTTCGGCGCTCGGCTTAACCCACCCCGGCGTGTCGGACGACTGATTTATGAGTGTCATTTCTTTAGAATGACGCGGTGCTTTGTTCTGGAAGTGCTCGGTGCAGACAGGCTGGACGGCAATCATCAACCTCGACAGAAGGCCCAAAGGTCCCATGACCGATACCGAAAAAGCGGATAACACGATTGCCCGCGCCGGTGAGCAGTTGTTTCAATTTGCCATCGATCGTGGCGACATGAACACCATCCTGGATGCCCTGCCGCTTGAGGTGCCCGACAAACGGGTGGCGCTGGAATACGAAATCCAGCTGCTGAGAATTATCTCGGTAGGGTGGGCGATCGCTTTCTTTTTGACCGACAGTGGCCTGAAAACGCCCCTTGGCCACTATTTCTGGGACAAGATCAGAGACTTTTCCACAGCTCTCTCCGCCTCCGCCTCCGCCTCCCTGACCATGGGATCGGATATCGACTATTTTGATATCCTCAAGAAGCGTTTTGATTTATATGTTGGCGCGCTGGATGCTGCCGGGCAGATCCCTGAACCGGCCATGGCCATTGGCCCTGCTTTTGCCGGGGTTTGTGGCGACCCGGACGATGCCTGTGCCATACTTGCCGGCAGCAAGATGTTTTCCCTCACCATCAATGCCGTCCGGGAATACCTGGACGGGACCACTACCCAACAGGATTGACGTGACCATCGACTTTAAATCCAAATGGCTGCCGGCTATTATCAGCGGACTGTTGCTAACGGCGGCATTTCCCAAAATAGGGATGTCGGCGCTTGCCTGGTTCGCTTTGGTACCCCTGCATATCGCGTTGCGTGAACGGACGCCCCAAGAAGCGTTCAGGGTCGGGATGATCGCCGGCCTGGTCCACTACCTGACCCTTTTGTACTGGGTGGTGTTCACCATGCGCACCTACGGCTACCTGCCATGGTGGCAGTGTGTCTCCCTGCTGGTGCTGCTTTCTGCATACCTGGCCCTTTATACCGGACTTTTTGCACTGGCCATGGTCCGCATTTGCAAAAAACCCCTACACTTGGTTCTGTTCGCACCGGTTTTCTGGGTGGCGCTGGAGTATATCCGTAGTTTTCTACTGACCGGGTTCACCTGGGGAACTGTTGGATATTCCCAGTTTAATCGGTTGCATATCATTCAGATCTCCGATATGTTCGGGGTGTATGGGGTCTCTTTCCTGGTGGTGCTTTTTAACGCTGCCGTCTATGTGCTGCTGCTGTCCCTTGCGCAGAAAAAATGGCGGGACCACCCGGTGGAAAGGTGGCAGGCCATCCTGGCCGTCGTACTGCCACTCACCCTGATCAGCCTCGGACTGGTATACGGGAAAATGCGGATCAGGGTCATGGATGAGGCCATCGCCGGGGCTTCATCACCCCGCGTGGCGGTGGTCCAGGGCAATATCGACCAGGCCCGGAAATGGGATCCGGCATTTCAGATCGGCACCACGAAGAAATACTTGGATTTAACGCTGTCCGCCGTTGCCGATAAACCGGATCTGGTGGTGTGGCCGGAAACGGCGACCCCGTTTTACTTCGAGGCCAGCCCCAAGCTTACCCGGTTGGTCACCGACACCGTCCGCAAAGCGGGAATCCCTCTGCTGGTGGGAAGTCCCAGCGTCCAGGGAGCGGCGGGCAGTCAAGCCTACTACAACAGCGCCTATATGGTGGCGGCGGACGGCCGGGCCGCCGGACGGTACGACAAGGTTCACCTGGTGCCCTTTGGCGAGTATGTGCCTTTAAAATACCTGCTGTCGTTCGTGGGAAAGATGGTGGCTCAGGTCGGTGACTTCTCGTCTGGAGAAAAAGGCCGAACCCTTGCATGGGGAGAAAATCAGCCGCCCATCGGTGTGCAGATCTGTTTTGAGATCATTTTCCCTGAGCTTTCCCGATCCTTGGTGAAAAACGGTGCCGGCGTGCTGGTTAACCTGACCAACGATGCCTGGTTCGGGAAAAGCAGTGCGGCATATCAGCATTTTTCCATGGCGGTCTTCCGGGCTGTCGAGAATCGCCGCAGCCTGGTGCGATGCGCCAATACGGGGATCAGCGGATTTGTGGACCCCGCTGGTCGGATCATGGCGCGCACCGCCTTGTTCGAAGATGCGGTGGTCGTCAAAGCGGTTCCCATATTGACTGGCAAGACGGTCTATACCCGGATCGGGGATGTGTTGCCGATGGTTTGCCTGATCGCGCTGGTTGTGCTGATGGGGTGGCCCATGATTCGAGATCGACAGGCGGTGCAAGAAGCCATACGGATAAATATACCTGATTGGATTAAACGGCTGGTCAGCCGGATAGTCGATAAGAGGAGATAAACGATGAGTACCGAAGCCAAGCAGACACTGAAGGAACATAGACAGAAGCTTGACCAGCTCAAGGAGTATCTTTGACCTGGCCACTCAGGAAAAACGATTCAAGGAAATCGAGGCGGAAATAGCCCGGAATGGGTTTTGGGACACCCCGGATGCCACCACCGCCATTTTGAAGGAACGGTCGCTCCTGGGTCTGCGGATCGACGCCTTTCATGGTTTGGAAAAAGACCTGGAGGAGGCGGGGATTCTTCTGGAACTGGCCGTAGAAGAGGATGATGCAGAGACCATGCAGGAAGTGTCCGGCCAGGTCAGCAACCTGGGTCGGCGATTGCACCAGTTTTCTCTGGATATGATGCTGGACGGAGACGACGATCAGAACAATGCCATCATTTCGATTAATGCCGGTGCCGGCGGGACCGAGGCTCAGGATTGGGCGGAGATGCTCTTCCGCATGTACCTGAGATGGGTGGAGGGCAAAGGCTTTAAATCCAGCATCGTCGATTTCCAGCCCGGTGACGAGGCGGGCATCAAAAGCGTTACCTTCACCGCCACCGGCCGATATGCCTATGGATATCTCAAGTCGGAGACCGGCGTCCACCGGCTGGTGAGAATTTCTCCATTCAACGCCAGTGGCAAGCGCCACACATCCTTTGCATCTGTTTTCGTTTATCCGGAACTGGACAATGAGATCGAGATCGACATGGAGGAAAAGGATCTTCGCATCGATGTTTTCCGTGCCAGCGGCGCCGGGGGGCAGCACGTGAATAAAACCAGCAGCGCCGTGCGCATCACCCACCTGCCCAGCGGAATCGTGGTCCAGTGTCAGCAGGAAAAATCCCAGCACCGGAACAAGGACATGGCTATGAAGGTCCTTAAGTCCCGGCTTTACGAGGCGGAAAAACGCAAGCAGGACGAGCGGCTGCAGGAGATCCACGACGGCAAGGACGATATTGGCTTCGGCAGCCAGATCCGTTCCTACGTGCTGCATCCCTACCAGATGGTCAAGGACCACCGCATCGGCCTGGATGTGGGCAACGTGAACAGCGTGCTGGACGGGGACATCGATGTGTTCATCGAAGGGGTGCTTTTATCGGGCAAGGCATAGTGTGCATTCAGAAACGGCATCTTTTGGCCCAGGCCGGCGTTCTCGCTCTGCTGAGCACGCAGTGAAGCCTCAGCGCTATCCTCGACGTAGCGCTGCTACGCCTGCGGTTTCAACATCGCTGCGGCCTTGGCCTGAACCAAAATCTACCATTTCTGAATGAACACGCTGTTGAGAATTGTCAGTTGTTGAATTAGTTGGTTGGTTGAGGTCGTTTAGATCGTTTGGGTCGTTTGGATCGTTGGAGCGGCTTCCAGCCGCGATTAAAAAAGATCGAACCGCAGAATATCCAATTTTCATCTTGTAGGTCAGGTTGCGCTGCAGGCGTTATCTGACTTTTTTTGAAGTCATCGATTATCTGGAGACGCATACAGATGAAATATGCCCAAACAGCCATCGACCCGGAAGCCATCATCACCCGCTTCTATCCCGCCGGCAGCACTACCCGGGATCTGCTTTTGCGCCATGGAGAACTGGTGGGCCGCAAGGCACTCGAGATTCTCGAACGTGCCGACTGGTTGAATGCCGATCGTGAGTTCGTCGTTCAATCGGCCGTTCTCCACGACATCGGCATCGGCCGGACCCGATCTCCGGAATTGGGGTGCACGGGAAACCTGCCCTATGTTTGCCACGGCGTCGAGGGCCGGGCGATTCTCGACCGGCTGGGCCTTGAGCGCCACGGGTTGGTCTGCGAGCGTCATGTGGGTGTGGGAATCAGTGCACATCAGACCGTGCGACGGAAACTTCCCTTGCCGGCCCGGGACATGGTTCCCCTTTCCGTGGAAGAACGCCTGATCTGCTACGCGGACAAGTTCTTTTCCAAGACGGACAACGGCCGGCATGAAAAGGCCATCGATGAAATTACCGCCAGCCTGGCTCGATACGAAGCGGAATATGCGGACCGTTTCCTGAGCCTTCACCGGATGTTTTCGAGGGAACCCGACCACCAGGAGCAAGGTAGGTCAGGATGGGAGCGATAGAAAGTTCCTGACACAAAATGAAACAAGGTGGAAACGGAACTTTTATAAAAAGACAGAATTCCTTCCTTCGATATTCTGCGGTTCCTTGTTCGACAATGGATATTCGCTTTTAGATTGTTGTCAGGTAACCGGCCACGGTGCAACCTGACCGACACAGGTTCAGTAACAATAGCGTTTCATAAGGGAAAAATAGTCATGAATCCTGACGACATTCGAGAGGCACTTCGATTTTATTTTATCACCGATGACGGCGTGGGTGATTTTGCCGCACTGGATCAGGTGCGTGTGGCCATCGAAGCTGGTGCGACCATGATCCAGTACCGCAACAAGTCCTTTTCCCTGGACGCCTTTGAGGAGGTCGAGGCCATCGGCCGACTCTGTCGGGACAAACAGCTTCCTTTTGTGGTGAACGACAATGTATTGCTGGCCCGGGCCGTTGAGGCTGACGGCATTCATGTCGGTCAAAAGGATGCGCTGCCCCGGTTGGCCCGGCGAGTCATGGGACCGCGGGCCATCGTTGGCGTGTCAATTTCTACGATGGTTGAACTGGAGCGGACCGACCTGGCTTCTTGCGATTACATCGGCACCGGCCCCACTTTTCCCACCGGCACCAAGGTCGATGCCAAGGCAGCCCATGGACTTGCCGGGCTCCGGGATATTGTCAATCTATCCCCTGTGCCGGCGGTGGCCATCGGCGGCATCGGTCCGGCCAATGCGCCGGACTGCTTCGCCCACGGTGCGGCCGGCGTCGCCGTCATCAGCTGCATTACCCGATCCACTGATCCCGTTGAAGCCGCTGCAGCGATGGCTGCCGCCTGCGGCGTTTCGGCCAGGGGTAACTGGTGATGGACGCAGCGATTGTCGACGGAGCCCGCAATGATTGACATTCACAACCTCGCCCAGACCGCGGCAATTCGGATCCGATCCCATGTCCGCCAGACACCCCTGGAGCCATCCGCCGACCTTGGCCGCGAGAGCGGCGGGGCGGTGTTTCTCAAGTTGGAGAACATCCAGCATACGGGTTCTTTCAAGGTTCGCGGGGCCGTCAACCGCCTGATGACCCTGGATCCTGATCAGCGAAGGTCCGGCATCGTCACTGCATCCTCAGGCAACCACGGCCTGGCTGTGGCCTTCGGCATGAAGCGGTTGGGAATAAAAGGCGTCATCTGCCTTCCGGAGGGTGCTTCTGCGCTGAAGGTGCAGATGCTCGAGAACCTGGGTGCCGAGATCCGTTTTCACGGATCGACCTGCGACGTGACCGAAGCATACGCCCGCCGGCTGGCAGAGGAAACCGGACAGGTATACATTTCCCCTTACAACGATCCGTTCGTGGTGGGCGGGCAGGGGACCGTCGGGCTGGAAATCATGGACCGTCTGCCCCAGGTGGACTGCATCATGACGTCGGTGGGTGGCGGTGGGTTGATCGCCGGAATCGCCGGGGCAGTAAAGGGACTGCGCCATACGACCCGGATTGTGGGATGCCTGCCTGCAAATTCACCGGTCATGGCTGCATCTGTCCGGGCGGGGCGGATTCTGGACGTCCAAACCCTCGATACCCTCTCTGACGGCACGGCCGGCGGCATCGAAGCGGGTTCCATCACCTTCGATCCCTGCCGGACCCTGGTCGACGACTGGGTGCTGGTGAACGAGGAGGAGATCCGCAGCGCCATGGTCCGCGTATTCGACAAGCATCGGCTGGTCATCGAAGGTGCTGCCGGGGTGACGGTGGCCGGTTTTCTCAAAATGGCGCCCCAGCTGACCGGAAAGACGGTCGCCCTGGTCGTCTGCGGCGGAAATATCGATGTGGGGTTGTTCAAGACGCTTGTCTGTGCGTCAGGGTGTTAGCCTTGAGTTTGGTGTTTCTTAGGTCTGATAACAAGAGGCAGGCAGCGAATAACAGAAAAATATCAATAGCCAAAAACCAAATCACAAATAAATCACAATACCCAAATTTAAAATCCCAAACTTTATTAGCCTGAATAATGGCATTCCAATAATGAATTTTTGGTTTTGTTTGAGATTTAAAATTTTGTAATTTATTTGGAATTTGATGGTTGGAATTTGTTATTTAGCTTAAATGATAGGTTGTTTACAACTTGGTGTTACCAGACAACCCGATGCTCAGAGTAAATTTGTAGGTATCTTGCCAATATGGGAATCAGAAGACGGTTATACTTTGCGGCGGCGATACTCATTGGGACCATACTGATGGGCAGCACGGGCTATTATCTTATATTCGAGGGCAAATCCAGCTTCCTCGACTGCCTGTACATGACCGTTATTTCCCTGACCACCGTGGGCTATGGCGAAGTGTTGGGAATTACCGGAAACCCCAGCGCCCAGATCTTCACTATGCTGCTGATCACCTTCGGCATGGGTATCATTCTTTACAGCATCAGTACGCTGACGGCCATGCTGATCGAAGGTGAATTGACCGGCATGCTCAGGAGAAGAAAAATGGAAAACAAGATAAAGGCCCTGTCCGGCCATTACATCGTCTGCGGCGGCGGGGAGACCGGCTTTCCCCTGGCGGTCGAACTGGTGACCAGCAAAGCCAGCGTGGTCCTGATCGAGCAGGAGTGTGACCTCATCGAGGAGTCTCGCCAGATCAAAGGCCTTTACCACGTTCTAGGTGACGCCACCGACGACAAGAACCTGATCGCCGCCGGAATCGAGCGGGCCACCGGCATCACCATCTGTCTGCCGTCGGACAACGACAACCTCTACATCACCATGACCGCTCGCATGCTCAACCCCACGGCGCGAATTATCAGCCGCATGACCAACAGTCGGCTCAAACCCAAACTGCTCAAGGCCGGCGCCACCTCAGTTGTCTCCCCCAACGCCATCGGTGCCCTGCGCATGGCTTCCGAGATGATCCGGCCGGCCGCCGTGGAATTTATGGACAACATGCTCAGAAGCGAGCGGGGAGAGCTGCGCATCCATCAGATTGCCGTTACCGACAACTCCCCACTGGCTGGGAAAACGATCATGAAATCGGGTCTCAGAGACCAGTTCAACCTTCTGCTGCTGGGCGTGCGGCGGCAAAATGACGAGTTCGAATTCAGGCCGCCGTCATCCTTTGTCCTGGAAGCGGGGATGACCCTGATCGTCATGGGGGATATCGAGAATATCGACCTGGCCCGGGCGGCATTGTGATCGGCGTTTGATCCAAACGTCGATTCGAGGTGGGGACCCCCCGTTATATGGCGCTGCTCACTTCGGCCACAAATCTCCCGGCAACGCACACCGCGGACATGGCCGCCACGCATTCGATGAGTTCGGGCAGGGAGGTCTGGCGGTTGAAGTCGCCCAGGTGGGGGCCGCTGGGGATGAGAATGTCCTCTTCCCCCCGTATCAATCCTTCCAATCGATCATCTGCATATCCCCGCTGCCTCAAGAAATCCAGAAACGCAGCATCCGTCATATGGGCTTGATCGACGCGGCGCAGCAATTCGGTCATGTGTCGGTCCACGCCCATCTCCTCGACCATTCGCGGGACGAGTCGATCCAGGTCCACCGGCAGCGCCGGGGATGCCGACGTTCCGGTAAACCCGGCAAAGTAGCCTTCGAATACGTCTAGGATCATCGCCTGTAAAAGCTGTCGGTCGAAGAGACCTCTCGCGTCAACCGGCTGTCCGTTCTCATCCAACCCCATTTTAGTTTTATCCCGGCAGCGAAAATGGCTGCCGGCCACCAGCAGCAGGCTCAAAAAATGGCTGCCGATATGTCGGTAAAGGTTTCGGCCGCTGCCGCAAAAGGTTTCCAGGTGTTCGAAGTCCCGCAGCCCGGACAGCCCCAGGTTGGGGAATGCACAGGAATCGAGCCACTGGTCCAACCGTCCCGAACGAAACCACTGATAGCGTCCCTGATCGTCACGGCGCAACCGCTGGGTGCGGTTGTGAAACAGCGGGATCGGCGCATCGTGAATCACGCCTTTGGCCGTCAGCCAGCCCAGCAGGTAGGCGTTGCGGCCGAGCACCTCCCGAGCGGTGTTTCCATCGACCCGGTGATCATTGGGGTATACGAAATAGTCTCGGTGGGCGATAAAGGCGATGGCCAGGCCATCGGGATGCATCTGGAAGTTGTCGGGTGGCGCCAGCGGAATAGGGTTGATTCGGAATACCCGCTGACGCTCAACCCGCAGGGGCCTGGGGATGTGGAACCGGCAGCCAGCGGCATAATCCGGTTGCTTCAGCCTTTCCATCCAGCGGACCTCTTTCTGTAGACCCACTGCCGTGTCTCCCTTTTTAGCCAGTTTGGCTACCAGCAGTTGGTTCTTGCCCGATATGTCCACCACCAGGCTTCTGCCGATGTACCGGGGGGTGCCGGTTTTCGTCAGCCCGTTTATCGAAAGCAGCCGCGTCCAGGAGATCCTCGGCGCAGATGCACTGCGGCCGATACTCAGCCGCTGTCCGATGATGTTGACCGGCAGGCTTCCCAGCGCCTCGGCCACGCCACGGTGGGCGCTGCCGTCTGTTTTCAGAAGCAGACCCTTGAGGGCGGCCAGTGCTTGCGAACCCAGGCCGTTACAGCCGGGTACGGTTGCCATATCGGTCATTACCGATGCGGCTTCACGGAAGAGAAAATAGGCCTTCCGCACCCTGCCAAAGGCGCTGGATAGCAGGAGTTGTTCCACTGAGAAGATGGTCTGCCCGTCGAGAACACCCGGGTGCTTTTGCGCCAGCCGGCGAAGGTCGGCGACGGCATGGTACTTGGCGATGAAATCAAAGCGGGGCTCGACCAGGGCGGTTTCGGCCTGATTTTTCAAGGTGTGGGGATAGGTGCTCATGGGTTCCGATGGTAAGCCGGGAAAGATATCGGAGGTCAGTTGTCGGTTGCCAGTTTCCGGTTATCACAGGTTGAAGGCTGATCAGGATCGGTGATCGGTTCCAGCCAATACGACCAACGTTTTCAACGCTCCTAACGCTCTCAACGTTCAAAACGTTACAGGTCCAATAGATCAGCCACCTCTGCCAGCGATCGGATGTGAAAATCGGCCGTCAGATCCGGGTTGCGATAGGCGACAAAGGCAATCCCGGCGGCCCTGGCCGCCATTTCGTCCACCTGGGAGTCGCCCACATAGATCACCTCAGCGGCTGATACCGAAAAGTGCTCGACCACCTTGACCAGCGCTTCGGGGTGGGGTTTGGGAAACTGGACGTCCAGCGCACAGACCACCAGGTCGAAGAGGTGGTCGATCTGGTTGTCCGCCAGTACGCGGGCCATGGTGTCGGTACGGTTGGTGGCCACCGCCGTTTTAAAGTCAGGGCGAAGCGTCTCCAGCAACGGCACCAATCCCGGTTCCATCTGCATGAACTTCAAAAAGGGCTGGTACCCCAGCTGTCTGCGATATTCCTCGGCAGCCTTGCGGGTGGTTTCGTCGGGGATCAGGTATACCAGGGATTCACCGACGGTGTGCATGTGGACGAAGGCCAGCTGCTCCGGGACCATGGCCGGCAGGTGGCAATAGTCCAGCACGTGGTTGTAGTAAGCCCGGTTGGCCTCCCGGGAATCGAACATGACGCCGTCACAGTCGAAGGCAACGACCTTTGTTCGCTGAGCGCGATTATCCGTCACTGGCACTTTTTTTCGGTGGGGTGGGCGCGGTTTGAGGCGCCGCCGAAAGTATCTGGCCGTATACCGGAACGGTGATCGTGGGTTTGATGCTGCTGTCCGTGGTCAGGATCACCGTGTCCGCATATCGCCCGGCGGCGGTTTTTTTGTTTTCAATGGTCAGGATATAACCATCACCATCGGCCTTGCTGAATTCCTGGACATCAAAAACGATATCGTTTCCGTTTCTGGCCTTTACCCCGAGAATTTTGAATGGATAGGCTTTTTCGCGGGTAATGGTGATCGCCTTTTTAATGTCGGTTCCCGCCGGGCCGACCAGACGGGCATAGGCTGGATTCATGCGTGCAAAGTGGGTTACCGTACCGGTAATGTTCAATGTGACCCGTGCGTTGTCCGGATCGTTGGTGAAGACCTCGATGTTCTTTTTCAGGGTCTTGCCGCCGTAGCCGCTGGTGTTGACCTTGATGCTGATGATTCCCTCGCCGCCGGCGGGGATCTGCCTCGGGTAGGAGGCGACCGAACACCCTCAGCCGGTTTTGACCTGGGTTATGGCAAGGGGGCCGGTTCCGGTATTTTTTATCGCAAAGTCATGGGTGATCTGGCTTCCGTCAACCACCGGGTCGAATTCATATTTCAGTTCGGGCAACATCACGCCGGGCTTTTCGATGGCCGCGACGGCGGATGATGCCTGACCGGTTGAAGCCTTGTCCTCCGACGCACATGTAAAGGTCGCGGCGGCCAACAGCATCACGATGGTTGCCGTGAATGCAACAATACGAAATCTCATGGGTTGTTCTCCTTGTTGGAAAATATGCGGGTCAACGTCGGTTTTTTTCTATTGATCAAGCCATTATGTTTAAGCTTCGGCACAGATCCTGTCAAGTTACATCAGAAAAAACGGGTCCACATCAACGGTGACCTTGATCTGCCGGCTGGCGGGGGCGGCACGATGATCCAGGATCAGCTCATATGCAAATCGGTGAAGCATTGCCGTGTGCGGACTTTTTACCAGGATCTGCCAGCGGTGGTGCGTGGCAATACGTGACAGCGGCGCTTCAATGGGGCCCATCACTTGGACCTGGCCGTGATAAGGGCTGTCCGCAGCCAGCAGTTTGCGGCAGTTCTCCCCCAACGCCCTGGCATGGGCGGCAACCTGCTTGGGATCTTTGCCGGATATGCGCACGGCGATCATGCGGGAAAAGGGCGGATAACCCAGGGCTTTTCGAAAGCCGATCTCCTGATTGAAAAACGCTTTGAAATCCTGGTCTTTCGCCGCAAGGATGCTGAAATGGTCCGGGTTATACGTCTGGAGAATCACCCGGCCGGGGTGCTCGCCGCGACCCGCCCGGCCTGCCACCTGGGCCAGCAGTTGAAAAGTCCGCTCCCCGGCGCGAAAGTCAGGAAAATTAAGGGTCAGGTCGGCACAGATCACACCGACCAGAGTGATGCCCGGAAAATCGTGCCCCTTGGCCACCATCTGGGTGCCGACCAGGATGTCGATTCGGCGGTGCTTCAGGTCTTTCAGGAGCTTCACGACCGACCCTTTGCGGGTCATGGTATCCCGGTCCATGCGTGCCACCCGTGCAACGGGAAACAATTGGGTCATTGCCTCCTGAATCTTTTCCGTTCCCACGCCCAGCAGCCTGATCTTATCGGATCCGCAGGACGGGCAGGTGGACACGGCGGCTTTGGAAAACCCGCAGTAGTGGCAGCGAAAGGCATTGGCCCGTTTGTGAAGGGTCAGGGAAATATCACAGTTTTTGCATCGAAGGGGCTGGCCGCAGTGCCCACAGATGGGAAAGGCGGCGAACCCCCGCCGGTTGAGAAAGATGAGGGCCTGGTTCCCATCGTCCAGGGTCTTTTGGATTTCCTGCTGAAGCGGCGCGGTGATGTAACGGCGGATACCCCGGTCGTCACGACTGCGGGCAAGATCCACGGTTTGGATGGTCGGCAGCGGCTGGCGGTTGACCCGTCGTGTGAGACTGGCGGTTTCATATTTGCCCACACTGACATTATACCAGGACTGCACCGACGGTGTCGCCGATCCCAGGATGGCCAGGGCGTTGTGGTGACGGGCCCGAACCACGGCCAGGTCCCTGGCGTTGTAGCTCAGGCCGCCTTCCTGCTTGTAGGAGGCGTCGTGCTCCTCGTCGACGATGATCAGTCCGACATCGCCAAAGGGGGCGAAGATGCATGACCGTGCGCCAATGGCAATGGTCGCGTCCGCTTTGGCAATGCGAAGCCACTGGTCGTAGCGTTCACCCTGGGACAGGCCGCTGTGCAGGACCGCCACCGTTTCTCCGAAGCGGGCGCGGAACCGGCGTTCGGTCTGAGAGATAAGGGCGATTTCCGGTACCAGCACCAGCACGCCAAGCCCCTTATCCAGGGCGGACTGTGTCAGCCGAAGATAGACTTCGGTTTTTCCGCTGCCGGTGACGCCGGCCAGCAGGACCGTCTTGAATCCCTGTCCCAGCAGCGGTGCCATGGCACTTACCGCTTCGGCCTGCTCTTCGGTGAGCCGGGGCGGGATGTCCGGTTCGATGGGGTCGCCGAACGGGTCCCGGTAAACCGTTTTTTCGTAAACGGCGACCTGCCCGGCTTTCTGCATGGCACGGACCAGTGCCGCAGCGGTGGGAACCCGTGTTCTCAGTTCCGGAACGCTCAGATCGCCTTCGGTTTCCAAGGCGTCCCGGATGATTTTGCGCTGCACAGAGAGGTGGTCGGAAGCGGGAGTGGTCTCCTTTACCGTCACCCACCGGACGGTTTTCGGCCGGATCTGACGGGCCTTGATCTGACGATCCACCTGGATCCACCCCCGCTGGCGCATTTGATGGATCAATGCCCATGAGACAGGTTGGTCGATCCTTTTTTGCAATTGCTTGATGCCGGCCGGTCCTTTTGCCAGTGCCGACAGGACGATTTTTTCCAGGGGAGAAGGGTGTGGCGATGCCGCGGCCGCCACACCAGCTTCGCCGATGGTCAGGATGGCGATGTCGCTAAGATTCAGTCCGGCCGGAAGGGCGGTGTGAATCACCTGCCCCAACGGGTGCATGTAGTAGGCGGCGATCCATTTGAAAAACGGGATCATGGTTTCCGGAAAAAGGGGCGTGTCGTCGAGCACGTCCAGGATATGTTTGATCTCCTTCGGATTAATCTTATCGGTTGGCTCCCCTGCCGGGCCGACCAGGTATCCGGTGACCCTGCGTCTGCCAAAGGGCACCAGGACCCGTTTTCCCGGACAGGCAAGCGAGGCCAGATGCGCAGGAACGCTGTAGCTGAAGGCGTCATGGACCGGCAGGGCCACGGCCACCGAAACGATATGCCGGTGATGAATAATCTGATTTTCCTTGACAGGGATCACGGCTTCTTTTAAGTAATAATTTCAGATTCTTGCAAATATTTACCCCAATGGTAAGCTGCAGATTCAACGCATTATAGACCCGGAAGGATACGCTTTCAACCATATCATGCGTTGCAAGTCTTCCCAATACCTGCTAATATCATTAAATTCGACGGTTTATCCGCCTACCGCAATTGAGCGGAGACACTCATGAAAAAAAAGGAGGAAACGGTATGAACGGGATCCTGAAACGCGTGATCGTCCTGCTGATGGCGATGGTATTGGTTGTGGTTCCCTGCATGACCTGCTTTGCTGAGGGGCTTGAACAGGATGACGATCTCATTGCTGGGAAAATGGCTGCTGAATTGGTCGTCAGGCCCTTGGGGATTTGTGCCACGGTGATCGGAGGAGCGATTTTTGTCGTAACCCTGCCGTTTTCCGCCCTGGGCGGCAACACCAATGCCGCCTACGAATACCTGCTGGCCGACCCTTTTAGGTTCACCTTCAACAGACCGCTGGGTGAATTCTAAGCATTGACGGATTCGTAAAAAGCTGTGTAACGCCGCGTGACGGCGCTGTATCGACAAATAACGTCGTGGAAGTTATTTGGAAGCCCGATATCTGCGTTACGCTTCACCCTTCGTCACTGCGGCGTACCGTAAGTACGCCTCATTCCTCAGGATTTGCAAGCCTTGATCTCGGGCTTCTTACGAATCCGTCGGAAATGCGACTTTTTACGAGTTCATCAACCATTTGTTTAATCAAAAAATTAAAAAATGCTCGGTGATCGATCGCCGGGCATGAACAAGGAGGACGTGTGCCCGTACATCTTGTCGACCACCCGTTGATTAGACACAAAATCGGCCTCATGCGTGGGCATGATGTGTCAACGAAAAATTTCAGGGAGTTGGCCAATGAACTGGCCACGCTGCTTACCTATGAGGCCACCAAGGACCTGGAGACCGAGACCATAACCATCCAGGGATGGGCGGGCGACGTGGTGGTTGAAAATATCAAGGGCAAGAAGATCACCGTGGTTCCGATCCTTCGTGCGGGGCTGGGGATGATGGATGGGGTGCTCAACCTGATCCCGTCGGCCAGGGTCAGCGTGGTGGGCTTGTACCGCAACGAGGAGACATTGGAGCCGGTGCGCTACTATGTCAAGATGACCAGCAACATGGAAGAGCGGATCGCTCTGATCCTGGATCCCATGCTGGCCACGGGCGGCACCCTGGTGGCCACCATTGACCTGCTGAAAGAATCGGGTTGCAAGCAGATCCGGGGGCTGTTTCTGGTTGCCGCGCCCGAGGGGCTCCAACGGCTGGAAAAGGCCCACCCTGATGTGGATATTTATGTCGCGGCAATAGATGAAAAACTAAATGATATCGGTTATATAATACCTGGATTGGGGGATGCGGGAGACAAAATTTTCGGAACCAAGTAAGGGTCTCGACAACGATATGAATGAAGCGCCTGTTTGCCAATCAGGCGCTTTTTTTTACCCGAATCGATCCAGTACCATTTTGTCTTGATTTGCCTTGCGCGTCAGCGAAACAGGAATCGATAGAGCCAGCGGTGGATACGACGGCCGTAGGGCGGCCAGGCCAGACGGGTGCTGTTGAGTCGTCCCCGCTCGAATACCGGCCGTGCCTTGGAAAAGGTCAGAAATCCGGCCCTGCCGTGATACGCGCCCATGCCTGACTGTCCGATCCCGCCGAAGGGCAGGTCGTCCTGGGCCACGTGGGCGAGGGTGTCGTTGATGCACACCCCACCCGATCGAGTCTGATTGAGAACGCTTTGGGTCCGCTTTTTGTTCTCATCAAAGTAATACAGGGCAAGCGGTCGGGGCCGGCCGTTGACATAGTCGACCGCCTCGGAAAGTTCCCGGTAGGTGACGACGGGAAGGATGGGGCCGAATATCTCCTCTTGCATGACAGTCATGGCATCGGTGGGATCAAGAATCAGCCACACCGGCATTTTGCCGGAATCTGAAAAAGCTTCTGCCGATGGGGTGACCGGCACCAGATGCCCGCCTCTTTGCCTTGCATCTGACAGGTGGCCGGAGAGCCGCTCGAACTGCCGTTGGTTCACGATGGCCGTGTAGTCAGGGTTGGCCGCCATTGTGGGATACAGGCGGGTGACGGCCGCTGAAAATGCCTTTACAAACGCATCCAGACGGTTTTCCGGGCAGAGGAGATAATCAGGCGCAATGCAGGTCTGTCCGGCATTGAAGCACTTGCCGAAGGCGATGCGTTCGGCGGCGGTGTCAATGGGGTAGTCCGGCGCCACCAGCGCTGGGGATTTTCCGCCCAGCTCAAGGGTGACGGGAGTCAGATTGCCGGCAGCTGCGCGCATGACGTGGCGACCCACAGCGGTGGAGCCGGTGAAGAGCAGGTGATCGAAATCCAGTCCGGAAAAAGCTGCGGCGACATCCGCATCCCCGGTTACCACGGATACATGATCGTCGGCAAAAACGCCGGCCAGCATCTCGCGAAGGATCGCTGTGGTGTTGGGGGTGTATTCGCTGGCTTTGATCATGACCCGGTTGCCGGCTGCCAGGGCGCCGGTCAACGGTCCGATGGTCAGGTAGACGGGGTAGTTCCACGGGGAGACGACGCCGACCACGCCCAGCGGCTGATAAAGCACCCGCGCCCGTGCCGGTTGAAATATCAGTCCGACCCGCCGCCGGTCGGGCCGCATCCAACGGCTCACGTGGCCTGCCGCGTACCGGATGCCTTCTAAGCTGGGAAAGATTTCCGCCAACAGGGTCTCGTCCCGGCTGCGTCCGTTGAAATCCATGTCGATGGCCTCGGCCAGGCGATGCCGGAACGCCTTCAAGGCTGCGGCCAGTTGCCTGAGGTGCCCTTTGCGCTGGCCGGCCGAGGGCATCGGATCGATTTGAAAGGCGGCATGCTGGCTCTTCAGCAGCTGCTGCATGGCAAGGTGCGGTTTGTCCGGTGTGTCTGGCTGCATGGGCTGTTGGTTCCTGCCTGAAGATGATTGATGTGCTAACTTAAGCATCCATTGATCATTCGAAACCGTCCATGCTGAAAAAACTTGTCATCGCGTCTTGTGCCACGTATTCTGATCCAGTCGTTTTTCGACGATTGGGGGATTGTTTCCCGCAAATCGTCACTCCATCGCAAGGCCGGAATTCATGAATGCCTCTTTTTTGACCACACTTCGCGTATTCGTTCCATTTGCCGCCGGATATTTTCTCTCTTACCTCTACCGGGTGGTCAATGCAGTCATCGCTCCGGATCTGGTGGGCGATCTGGGTATCGGCCCGTCGGCCCTGGGCTTGCTGACCGCCACCTATTTCATTTCCTTTGCGTCATCGCAATTGCCGCTGGGGGTGCTGCTGGATCGCTTCGGTCCCAGGCGGATGGAAGCGTTTCTGCTGCTTTTCGCCGGGCTGGGGGCGTATCTGTTTTCCCGATCCGGATCGTTGACCGGCCTGGTGGTGGCGCGGGCTTTTATCGGTTTCGGGGTGTCGGCCTGTCTCATGGCTGCTTTTAAAGCCTACACCCTGTGGTTTCCCAAAGAGCGATGGCCTCTGGTAAACGGATTTCAAATGGCTGCCGGTGGCCTCGGTGCCCTGGCGGCGACAGCACCGGTGGAGGCGGCTCTGCAGGTGACGGATTGGCGCGGCGTCTTCATGGTGCTGGCCGTGCTCACCCTGCTGGTGGCCGTGGCTGTATACACGGTGGTTCCCGAAAAACCGTCCAGCGGGGCCGGCGAAAGCTTCAAACACCAGTTGCAGGGCGTCAAAACCGTGTTTACCAGCCTTGAATTCTGGCGGGCGGCACCGTTAACCACCCTGTCCCAGGCGTCCTTTCTTTCCATACAGGGGCTTTGGGCCGGGCCCTGGCTCAAGGATGTGGCCGGGCTGGAGCGCATGGCGGTGGCCAATGTGCTGCTCTGGATTGCCGTGGCCATGATCGCAGGATTCATCCTGCTGGGGTCGCTGGCCGAGCGATTGAGCCGCTCAGGCATCAGCGTGCTTACGACGGCTGTGACCGGTATGGGCCTGTTCATGGGCGTGCAGGTGCTGGTTCTGGCTGGGCCGGTGCGCTGGGCACTTCCCGTGTGGGTGTTGTTTGGCTTTTTCGGCACGTCGGGTATCATCGCCTATGCAGCCCTCTCCCAGCGGTTTCCGGTGCAATTGTCCGGCCGGGTCACCACCGCCGTCAATCTGCTGGTGTTCATCGCCGCCTTCCTGGGGCAGTGGGCCATCGGGGCCATCATCGGCCTCTGGCCGGTCGGTGCAGACGGAAAATACGCCCTGGCGGGCTATCGCAGCGGTTTTTTTGTCATGCTGGCCCTTCAGGCAGTGACCTTGATTTGGTTTTTCGTGGCCAGCCGGATGATCAGGAACCGCAAAAAGGAGTAATGGTTTTCAACGGGTATCGGCAACCCAAGGGGGGACAGACATGAAAATTTATACCGGCACGGGAGACAGGGGTAAAACCAGCCTTTTCAGCGGGGAGCGGGTTTCAAAGAGCAGCCCGCGCCTTGAGGCGTATGGCGATCTGGACGAACTCAATTCTGTGATCGGAGCAGTTGCGGCGGCATTGGATGACGGACAATCCGGGCTGAAGGATGAAATTCAGGCCATTCAGGCGCTGCTGCTGGAATCCGGCGCCTGGCTGGCCACGACTCCCGGCGCCGAATCCACCCGTTTTTTAAAACCGTTTACGAGCCACCCCGTTGATATGTTGGAAGCCGCGATCGACCGGATGAACGCATCCTTGCCCGAATTGAAGCATTTTGTCCTGCCCGGGGGGCACCTGTCTGCATCACTGGCCCATATGGCCCGCACGGTTTGCCGGCGAACTGAACGACGCGTCATCGAATTGGTTGAATATGAGGATGGTGATTCGGGTCCCACCGAAACCATGACGCATATCCTCGTGTTCCTCAACCGGCTTTCCGATTATCTCTTTGTACTCGCCCGATTGTGCAATCATAACCAGGGTCAGGGGGATGTGCTGTGGAAGGGGTAGATGGCACGCCTCGTTTTTTCGCACGCCTGGTGGCCCGGCATTGGCTGGCCCCCGGCATTCTTGAACTGCGGCTGACCCGACCGGGGGGGGTCACCTTCATTCCCGGCCAGTTTCTGCGCCTGGTAATGGATGGCTACGAGCGGGATTACACCATGGTTTCCGCTCCGGATGCCAAAACCATTGATTTTTGCATTGCCATGGTGAACGGAGGGCGCTTTTCCAGTCACATCCAGAATGCCGACATCGATGCCACTTTTCAGTTGACCGGGCCCCACGGTCATTTTGTATTCCAAGGCCCGGCGAATCCGGCGGTGTTCGTGGCCACGGGAACCGGCGTTGCTCCCTTTGTGGCCTTTTGCCGCAGCGGGGTGGGCGCTGGCCTCCTGCTTCATGGCGTGGGCACACCTGACCGGCTGATCTACCGGGATATTCTGCAATCCGCATTGGGTGACTATGTGCCCTGCATCAGCCGGTCTTCCGAAAAGATGGATCGTCCGGACAACGCTTTTCCGGGCCGTGTCACCCATTACCTGGAACAGCAGCTTAAACCGGGCACCTATGACTTTTATCTGTGCGGTCGGGGGGCCATGATCCGGGATGCGACCGCATTGATTGATGAAAAGTTCGGCGATTCGCGGCTATATATTGAGACCTACGACTAACTCGTGCCGATCCACAAATGGCCAATTTGCCTGATATCTGCGTTATGCTCAAAATTTAATCCTCGGAATATCAACTATATGCCTGCGGTAAAATTTTTCGCATGCCTTGATCTCAACCAAATTTGCCTATTTCTGGATGGACACTGGCTATATAGGCTGAAACACCATCCGCTTTTCGCTGTTGTCGTAGCGCACCATTTTGGCCTTGAGCGTCCGTTCTTCACCAAAGATGGTAACCAGCCGCATGCCGTCGGCCACCTCCTCGATGAGATCCACATTTTCGAGTACTTTTTCTTCTATTCCATTTTTTTTGATAAAGACATTGATGTCGCACACGATCATTCTCCGTTTCTATTTTCCCGGTGCGCTGTGAAAACGCCGAGGTAAAGGGTATTTGGCCTGCCGGATATGAACTGCGATACGAGCGCACTGAAAATCGATTTTTTGATCCTTCCGGTGAGGATTCCCCGCGGCTTGCCGCGAGGGAATCTTCAATGCGGTTGATATTAAGGACGAAATGGCTATACTGCTCACGACTGGTAGCGACAGATAATAACGCATTTACTCCTTAAATTAAAGGGTTGGTCCCATGTTAAAACTGGCCGCCAAAGAGGCGCTCATCCTGATCGGCACCGCCGTGGTTATTGCCACTGCCGTCTACGCCGTCAGACCCGACAAGATCGGGATCATTCCGGCAGCGGTAAACCAAGGCGCCGCGCAGCAGTCACCCAGCGAAAACGGTTTTTCTGAAATTTCCCTCGGGGATGCCGTAATCCTCCACCAGGAACAGGGTGCCATTTTCGCCGATTCACGACATGCCGCCGATTTCGAAGCAGGACACGTCCAAGGGGCCGTTCACCTGTATGCGGCGGATCAGGAGGCCTGGCTGAACGATTTTCTGGCCGCTACCGACCCGGCGACCGTGATCGTAACCTATTGTGATGGGGCGGACTGTCGCTTGGCCCAGTCCCTGGCCGAACTGCTGTTTTTCAACGGATTCGATAATGTCCGCTATCTTAAGAACGGCTGGACCCGCTGGCGAGAAGGCGGCTTTCCGGTGGAATGATCCAAGCGTGCATCCCCTTTGCGGCCGGCATCTTTTTTGGGCGTACCTAAAATTACTAAAATAATAAATCACAAAAAGTAATTATTAAAAAAGTATTGACATGCGTCAGTCAATTCCTACCTTTTGGTTAAAAGAAGGAGTATGGCGATTAACCAACAGATAGAAAGGACGAACAATGCAACTCGTCAGATTCAATCCAACTAAAGAATTGGCCAATTTCAGGCACTCCATGAATTTTTTTGATGACCTATTCGGTGAATTCTTCAGGGATGAGCGGGCGGACTTAGCCCGGGGATGGAATCCCAAGGTGGACGTCTTCGAGGAAGCCGACCAGATTGTCATGAAGGCTGAACTGCCCGGTGTGGAGAAAGACAAGATCACCATCGACGTCAACGGCCGGGTGCTTACCGTCAAAGGTGAGCGTATCTCTGACGGTGAGGTCAAGGAAGACAACTACTACAGACGTGAACGGTCATACGGCAGGTTCGAGCGTTCCTTTACCCTGCCCGACGAAACCGATTCAGAGAAGATCAGGGCCGAGTACAAGGACGGTGTGCTCACGCTCAACATCCCCAAACCGGAGTCCAGCAAGACCAAGCCGATCACCGTACAGTAACCGGCATGGATATCAATGAAAAAGGGTATGAGCGTTCGTTGCGTCCATACCCTTTTTTTTTGAAACTACGACCGATACGGATCCGCGGTGATGCCGTAACGGCGCATGATCTGTTGAAGCGCCTGGCGCTCCAACCCGCATGCTTTGGCCGCCTGAGTGACGTTTCCCTGGTTCAGGGTGAGCATGTGTCCGATATAAGCGGCATTGAAGGCACTCAGATTGTTCTCTTTGGCCGCTTTGTAGGGCAGGTCCAAAGACGGTGTGATTTCCGCGATGGCCCCGGATGCCGGCTTTCTCCCGATGCCTACGTCTTTGGGTGTGATTTCGTCGGTAGCGGAAAAGAGAATTCCCTGCATGATCAGGTTCTCCATTTGACGCACATTGCCCTCCCAGCGGCGGCCGATAAAAATGTCCATCAATTCCGATGAAAAACGCTTAAAGGGTTTGTCCAGCTTGGTGCAGTGCTTTTCCAGCAGGTGGTTGGCGATCAGCGGGATGTCCTCAGGGCGCTCGCGAAGCGGCGGCAATTGGATGGGCAGGACGTTGAGGCGGTAGAAAAAATCCTCTCGGAAATCACCCGATTTGATTTTCTCAGCCAATGGCTGGTTGGTGGAAGCGATGATTCTTACATCCACGTGGACAGGACGGGCGTCGCCCAGGGATTTGATCTCCTTTTCCTGCAGAACCCGCAGGAGTTTGGTTTGGATGGTGGGCGTGATGTCGCCGATTTCATCCAGGAAAATCGTGCCGGTGTGGGCTTCCTGGAACAGGCCTTTTTTGTCCCGGGTGGCGTGGGTGAACGCCCCTTTCTTGTAGCCGAACAGCTCGCTTTCCAGAATCTGCTCCGGAACGGTGGGACAGTTCACGGCGATAAAGGGGCGCATGCTGCGATCGCTCAACGCGTGGACTGCCCGGGCGGCCAGATCTTTGCCCGTACCCGATTCGCCGGTGATCAATACGGTGAGTTCGTTTTTGGCAACCATCTGGATGGTTTCATACACCCGCTGCATCTTGGGACTCTTTCCCACCAGTTCCTGGAACATTTCCGTAGCGTGGCACTCACAATGCAATCGCAGGTTCTCTTTGAGCAGGCGGCTGCGTTCGAAGGCCTTTTCCAGACGCATGACCAGTGCATCGTGATCGAACGGCTTGGTGACGAAATCATAGGCGCCCCGTTTCATGGCCTCCACGGCCATCTCGATGTGTCCGTAGGCGGTCATCATCACCACTGTCACCTCATCGCCCCGGTCCGCTTTAACCTGTTCCAGCACCTCGAGTCCGCTGATGCCCGGCATTTTGATATCTGCCAGGACCAGGTCATAGTTGGTGGCACGCAGCATTTCCAGGGCCGCTTCTCCAGAAGATGCGGTATCTACCTGACAATCCAACTCGGGCTCCAGGCTGCGTTTCAGAAGGGTGAGCATGTCCGGTTCGTCGTCAACGATAAGAAGATTCTGTGCCATGATTTATCTCCCTGATAGCGGGGGTGAGACGGGCAGGGACAGTGTAAAGGCAGCGCCCTGGCCGAGTTCACTTTTTACGGTAATGTTTCCGCCGTGCCCCTTGACAATGCCGTAGCTGACTGAAAGCCCGAGGCCCGTGCCTTCTCCGGTGGGTTTGGTGGTGAAAAAGGGATCGAAGATCCGCAGCAGGTTTTCTTTTTCTATGCCGTGCCCCGTATCCGACACTTCCACCGTGAGGCGGCTGGCCGATTCATTGAGACCGGTGGTGATTCTGATGGTGCCTTTCCGTTCCACCGCATGGATGGCGTTCATCAACAGGTTGATGAGCACCTGCTTGATCTTTTTTTCATCCATGAGCGACGGCGGAAGGGTGGGGGCGAAAACGGTTTCGATCTGAATGTTTTCCAGGTTGCTGTGGTGACGCACGAAACCGATTACCTCGTCAATGACGGTGTGGATGTCCAGATTCTCCTTCTGGGGGCTGGACGTCCGGGCAAAATTGAGCAGGTCTTCCACGATGGCCTTGCAGGATTTGACATGTTTTTCAATCGTTTTCAGATCGTTAAAACGATCCGACTGAGAATCTTCACCCCGCAGCAGTAGCTGGGTGTAGCCTAATATGATGCCCAACGGATTGTTGATCTCGTGGGCGATCCCGGAGGAGAGTTCGCCGATGGAGGCCAATTTGTCGGCCTGGGCCATCTGTTTTTGCATCAGCCGGCGCTGCTCGATATCTTTGATCAGAAAATGTATGGTTTCGCCCTCCTCGGAGGGGCTTTTGGCCAGGCTGCCGGAAAGCAGCATCCGACGCCGGGTGCCGTCCTTCAGGATCAGGTCGAACTCTTCACTCGAGATAAACCCGCGGGCCTCGATCTGTCGACTGATCGCATCCCAGTCCGCAGGGCCGGACAAGAAACTCTGGAATGAGATCCCCTCTATCGTGTCCTGACTGTCGGACGAATCGAAGCCGACCATGCTCCTGCCAGCCGGGTTCAGGTTGACGATCTGGCCATCCTTGCGCGTCACCAGGATCATGTCTTTGGACACCTCGAAGATCCGCCGGTATTTCTGCTCCGAAATGACCAGGGCCTCGGTGCGTTTTTCCACCAGCTGCTCCAGGTTCTGATTGAGGTAGAGCAACTCTTCGTGGGCATTTTGCAGGGCCTGGCGGTCTTTCAAAATCGTTCCGTAAATTGCCCACGTCCGTTCGAAAAAGAGGGTGACCGATCCCACCATGACAAAGGTAAAGGTGTTGATGGCGCCGGAAAAGGGCTGCATGGCCGCCCACAGGTCCGGCCGATTGGACAGCAGGAAAATCTGTTTGAGCAGGTGACCGGCGGACCGGGAGATGGCAAACACGAACAGCGCCAGGCAGACCCATAACAGGTAGGTGACGATGATGTTGTTGGGGTCTTTTCGCTTAAGTTGCAGGCACAGTCCGAAACTCAGGAATGCGAAGACGATCATCAGGATGGACCCGACCACATCCACCGACCAGATGGGAATCAGGGATGCATTCATCACCGGACACCCTTATCGGATTCGACCGGCCCCACCTCTTTGAGCATGTGGCGCAATCCCAGCATCAGGAAGATCATGGCCGGCACACACAGCAGGTGATCCATTTTTGCCAGGTAATAGACGGCCGACAGCCAAGTGCGGCCGCCGGCGGCAACGACCCGGATCTGCCAGTCACCGAGATTGTCCACCCTGACGGCCTGGATCTGTTCATCCAGGAAGTGCACCAGGAACGTATCGACATTCCAGAGAATGAAGAACAGCGCAGCATACTGGATGTAGCGCCATCCGGGTGCTTTTACCAGCCCTGCTTGCCTGAGCCAGTAAATCAGGAGCATCATTGAAAAGAGGAAGAACAGGTGGGCGAACTGGTGTACCCATACCCCTTCGATGCCCGCATGGCCCTGGGTGGCAAGGGACGGGGTGCTTGAAAACAACGTGACGCAGAAACACCAGCATGCTGCTGCATAAGGAAAGATTCTGCCGGTGATCTGTCGGATCATGCTCATTTTTGTATACTTCACGCCTTTGACAAGACAGCGTTGAGATTGACAGGCCGTCAACCCCATGCCCGCGCGCCTCGAATACCCGATGGGTGTGTGTTAGGTCTTTTTTTTGGGTTGATGGCTGGGATTGTCGGCGGCATCCAGCATTTTCTGCACGCCTTTGAAATAAGGCAGATAAGGCCTCATATATTTGAACAGGATGCGGGCGAGAATGTACATGGGTATGAACGTGAACATATATCCCACACCGCCTTCGAACAGAAGGGAGAGAGGGGCCGCCACCGGAAAATCAACGTCGGCGAAGCGTGTGCCCAGCCACCCCATGGCAAAGGGAAGTGGCCATAGAATGCCAGCGCTGTAGGCCACCATGGTGAAAAAACCCTTGCCCCAGACATCGGTGGCCTCTTTGTTCAATGCCTTGTAGCTCACTTTGTCGCCGGCCTGGTAGGCCGCCATGGACAGGCGTTCTTTTTCCTCCATTTCTGCCGTTATCCGGTCCACGTAGGGCTTGTTGAATTTGATCGCCAAGGAAACGGAAAGTTCACCGACGATGACACACAGAAAAGAGAGGTTGAAGGTCCCGATCAGAAAATTGGCGATAGGGAGGTCGGTCATCCGGTAAAAAAAAATCAGGAAGAGATCCACATTGACATAGATGCTGTGCAAGATGTTTTCCATGGCCATGTTGGCGAATAATAACGATTGGGTTCGGTGAAATCGCTGATGGGCGATTAGCTGACAGGACCGGTCCCGGCCGAAAACCAAGCACCGGTCCTGTCGTTATGTATAAAAAACAACTATCTGAGGTATCTTACAGCATGGCGATGCCGAAAAATCCTCTAAAGGTATAGCGCAAACCAATGTAAAGCGCCAGGAAGATGAATATACCCTTGAGGACCTTTTCGGGGATGTACTTGCCGGTTCGCGGGCCAATCATGGAACCGATGAAGATACCGATCAATTCAACACCGATCAGAGGCCAGTGAACCATGACCCCTTTGAGGACCATGAAGTTGAAAATGGCGAAAATCATGCCGATCAGCACCGAAAGGGCGGAAGTGCCCGCGACGACGAACATGGGCAGGCCGACCACACTGGTGAGGAAGGGCACATACAGGAACCCACCACCGATGCCCAGGAACGATGCCAGCGCGGAGATGAAGAAGCCGCCGGCAAGGGCCCACATTGGGCTGAAGGAGAAGGTCTGACCGAAAAAGGAGATCTCGGTTTTGGCCATACTCCATTTGATGGTTTTGACACCCTGGTCTTCAATTTTAGCTTTGGATTTGGAAGCCTCCTCGAAGGCCTTGGCCGCAGCTTTGGCCGCTTTTTTGGACGCCTGGCCCTTGGGCGTCATTTCATAGACCATGAACCCGCCGATGATAAAGACCACCAGTCCGAAGTAACCCTGGTACTGGGAAAATTTGACTTTACCCGCACTGGTGTAAACCACGATCAGGGTGGCCAGCAGGGCACCGATGCCCAGAAAGACACCCAGGGAGGCAACCAAGCGTTTCTGCTTCCAGTAGTTGAAGCTGGAGACCAGGGCGGAGGTTCCCACCAGCCATTGGTTGGAGACCCGGATGCTGTCGGTGATGGTCTTGTTCAAACCGGGGGCGGTGTCTTTAAATGTTTTGGCGTAGGCGCCCAGGCCATATATCGTGATGTGACCGACACCGGCCATGATGCCACCGAAGGCGCCGACCGTCGAAAAGATCCAGCCTACCCAGATGGCCCACAAGAAGCCGACGATTGGGTTGAGTTGGGGTGCACCGGGAATCCCCAGGTAACCGGGTGCGGCGTTGGGGTCGATCTGACCTTTTTCCGTTCCCTGGGGCGCCTGGGCAATCGCCTCTTCCAGGCTGGCGGCGACTGCATTGCCGGTAGTCAAGAAAACCGGTACGGCCACGATGGAAAAGATCGTCAGCAGCACCATGAGCAACGTTACATTCTTATTCATAATTCTCCTCCAGGATGTTGATAGTATGGGCCGAAACGCTTGCCGGCCATTTTCCACTGTCATGAAAAACCAAAAAAAATTTTAAAATCAGCATGTTACGATTTCCAGTCATCACCCCCTGACTATTGAAATAATATGACTGCTTGGTAATGAGCAAGTTACGTGCCACCGGGGGAGGATCGGGCATGCTCCGGAGTTATGTCAAAAGTATAACGATATCAAAAGGATAAAAATTAACATGCTGAACGATTGGCGGCCTGTCATCCGCTTCGTCGAGTACGGTTGTCTCTTTATGCGCAATAAAAAAACTGCTATTGCTATATTCTGTTGAATAAACAGCATTTAACAAAACCAGTTGAAGTGCAACATAAATATTTCACTGCATTAAAAAAGTTGCATAACGGTTGCCCCAAACCTCCTGATGCCAACCAATAATGCCCAAAGCCGAATGGGTGCCCGAAGATAAGAATCTGAAATGACGTTGTATTGAGCTTCAGGTGGAATTTCGGGAAAGCCGCGGCGATAGATAGATGTGGTATACTTATTGCTTTGTGAAGCAAAAGCCAATACTGTGATCAACAGCTGTCAACACCGCTTAGCAGTTTACTATGTCGGAGGAAACCAATGGAAAAAGAAGTTTACAGTCTCTGTTTTATGTGTTCGATTCGATGCCCAATCAAGGTTAAGGTCAAGGACGGGCAGGTGACGTGGATCGAGGGAAATCCCCATGTGGCCGGTATGGAGGGAAGTTTATGCCCCCGCGGTGCCGCCGGGACGTCACTGCTATACGACCGCCAGCGGGTGCAGAGTCCGATGATCCGCGTGGGTGAACGGGGCTCGGGAAACTGGCGCAAGGCAAGCTGGGACGAGGCCCTGGACTACGTGGGCGACAAACTCAAAGCGATCATCGACGAGCACGGCGGCCACAGTGTGGTGCTGGGTGAACGGACCCAACTGGCTACCCATGTGAGCAAGACTTTTTTAAAAGCCATCGGCTCCCCCAACCATTTCACCCACGACGCCCTGTGCAAGGGATCGGTCAATACGGCCTGCCGCTCTCTCTTCGGCCTCACCGACGGCCAGATCGGCGTCGATTACCGCAACACCCGGCATATCGTGCTCTATGGTCGCAATATCTTCGAGGCCATTTCGGTCAAGGAGGTCAACAACCTGATGGCGGCCATGGAAGATGGGGCAAAAATGACCTACATCGACCCCCGCGTCTCGGTCACCGCCACCAAGGCACACCGCTACTGGATGATCCGCCCGGGTACCGACCTGGCCCTCAATTATGCACTGATGCACGTCATCCTGGACGAACGGCTTTACGATGCCGCATTTGTGGACCGATGGGTGCATGGCCTGGCCGAGCTTCAGGATTTCGTCGCGCCGTATACGCCTCAGTGGGCGGAAACCGAGACCGGGATTCCTGCCGCGGAGATCGTGGCCTTGGCCCGGGAACTGGCCAAGGACCGTCCGGCCGTAGCCTTTCATTACGGTTATCGCGGCGCCAGCCACACCAATGAGATCTACCTCAGACGATCCATCCTGATGCTAAACGCCCTGATGGGATCCATTGAGACCAAGGGGGGGATCTTCTTTAAAAAAGGTCCCGGTGAAGCGGGCGGCAAGGCGGCGCGCAAGCTGGTGGAGCAGGACTTTCCGAAAATCGACGTGCCGCGTTTCGACAAGGCGGGGACGCCCGACTTTCCGCTGCCGGATCCGGCCCACGGGGTTCCCCATCGACTTCCCCATGCCATCATGAACGCCGATCCCTATCCGATCAAGGCCCTCTTCAACTTCCGTTTTGAGCCGCTCATGTCCATTGCCGACACCGAACTGACCCGCAAGGCCCTGGATCAGCTGGATCTCATCGTCACCATCGACATCAACTACAGCGATATCGCCTGGTACAGCGACGTCATCCTTCCCGAGTCCACTTACCTGGAACGCACCGACTGCATCCAGCAGGCCAATGGCCTCAAACCCCAGATGTTCCTGCGCCGCCAGGCGGTGACCCCGCGTTACGACACGCGGGACGGTGCCATGATCCTCAAGCAGATTGCCGACCGCATCGGCACCGGCGACTATTTCCCCTATGAAAATATGGATGAACTGGTTCGCTGGCAGTTGGAGGGCACCGGATTCACCATGGAAGACTTTGATGCCAAAGGGTTCGTGGCCTACGGAAAAAAGCAGATTTTCTGGGACCGGATGGATGGCCTCAAGCTCAAGACCCCGTCCAAGAAGATCGAGTTCAAGTCTTCACTTCTGGAGGACGCAGGGTTTGAGTCCTTTCCGGCTTACGAACCCATGCCGTCAGCCGAGCCGGGCAAGTTCCGGCTGGTTACCGGCCGGGCGGCCCTTCACACCCATGTTTCTACACAGAATGTGGAATACCTCAACGAGCTGTGCGGGGAAAACCTGTTGTGGATCAACAACCAGAAGGCCGCCGAACTGGGCATTGCCGACCGGGCCATGGTGGAGATTGCCTCCAGCCGCCACAGTGGAAAGATGCGCGCCTATGTCACCGACCTGATCCATCCGGAGTGTGTCTTCCTGCTGCATGGGTTCGGGCACCAGGCCAAGCGGGCCGAGCGTTCCTATAACAAGGGGGTCAGCGATGCGGCCCTTCAGGAGAACCTCTACGACAAGGTGGGCGGAAGCCCCGCCTATCACGATACTTTCGTCAATGTGAAGGCCGCCTGATCAGTGTCCATCAAGAAACGGTCTTTTTGCCCGATATCTGCGTTATGCGAAAAATTTTATCCTCGGAATATCAACCATATGCCTCCGGTAAAATTTTTCGCAGGCCTTGATTTCGAACAAAAATCCTCGTTTCTGGACAGACACTGCTAGGTCGCCATGGTTTCTTAAGGCAATTAATAGGATGCGAGGATTATGAGCCAATACTATCTGTTTCAGGACACCAAGAAGTGCATCGGATGCCATGCCTGTGAAGTGCAGTGCAAGGCCAACAAGGATCTCCCGATCGGCCCCCGGCTGTGCCAGATCATTCAGGTGGGGCCGAAGATGATCGGCGGGCTGCCACGGGCCGCCTATATTTTCATGCCCTGTTTCCATTGTGAAAATCCCTGGTGTGTGGCTGCCTGTCCCACCGGCGCCATGCAGCAGCGCAGCAGCGACGGCATTGTTTTTGTGGACCACAACCTGTGTGTGGGCTGCAAAACTTGCATCTCCGCCTGCCCCTGGGGGGCGCCCCAGTGGAATCCTGAAACCGGCAAAGTGGTCAAGTGCGACTATTGCAAGGATCGCGTGGACCAGGGGTTGAAGCCCGCCTGCGTGACCACCTGTACGACCCATTGCCTGAATTTCGGCAAGGTGGAAGATATGACGCAGATCCGCCGGGATCGTCATGCCCAAGCCATCGCTTCGCTGGAGCACTGTGCATTCTGACGAATTCAACGGTAACCAAATTGAATTTTATCGATGTTCCTAGCACCCATACCCCTCCCTACCGATCCCTCCGGGTTAACCCCGGGGGATCACTCCTCTTATGGCCAGGGCCGCAGGCGCCTGCTGTTTAAACCCGGCCATCGCATGAGCAATAGCAGGGGACCGATGGGTGGCAAGAGGTCATTCATGACTATTAGCCAATGTCCGGTCACCGAAAGCATTCACTTTATCGATGATGTTATCGGCAAGGGTGGGCTGACGCACCCGAGAAGCCGGCGTATCGCCGAAGAAATTCACAGCCTTTTGGATGACGTGGCCTGGGGACGTGCCGGTGACGATCATCTGCCGGCCGTCCTGGTGCTGATCCAGGACCTGCTCCAGGACGCCAATGAGCCTGAAGGCTGCCGGTTGGGTGAACACCTTCACCAGACCATGCAGACGCACGGTGAAGTGTTCGAAAGCCATGTGAAGACCCACAACTGCCCCACCGAAACCTGCGAGTGGCTGACACCGGCACCTTGCCAGATGGCTTGCCCGGCGGGCATCGACGTTCCCACTTATGTGACCCTCATCGGCCAGGGGCGGGACGCCGAGGCCATCGAGGTGATCCGCCAGGACAACCCCTTTCCCTGGGTATGCGGCCTGGTGTGCACCCGGCCCTGTGAGTTCATGTGTGTGCGCGGCCGCATGGACACCCCGGTTTCCATCAAATTTCTCAAGGCCTTTGCCGCCGAACGGGCCATGTCCGAAGGTACTTACCGCAACCCGGAAAAAGGGCCGGATCAGGGCAAACGGATTTGCGTGATCGGGGCGGGACCCGGCGGCCTGAGTGCAGCCTACTACCTGGCTCTGAAAGGGTACGGGGTTCACGTGATCGAGGCGCTGCCCACCGCCGGCGGCATGATTATGGTGGGCATTCCCCGCTACCGCTTGCCCCGGGAGGTGATCGACCGGGAAGTGGCCATGCTGGAAGAACTGGGCGTCACCTTTGCGTTCAAATCCCGGTTCGGTGAGGACGTCACCCTGGACGATCTGAAGTCCCAGGGCTATGCGGCCTTTTTCTTTGCCATCGGGGCCCATAAGGCCTACAATTTAGGAATTCCGGGTGAAGCGGATTTTCCCCAGACGCTGGAGGCCATCGATCTGCTTCGCCGCGTGGCTTTAGGTGAGCGGCGCATGCCGGGAAAACGGGTGGTGGTGATCGGGGGCGGCAATGTGGCCATCGATGCCGCGCGAACCTGCCTGCGCCTGGGCTGTCCGGAGGTGACCATTGCCTATCGCCGGACCCGTCACGAAATGCCGGCCGATGAGGAAGAGGTGGATCAGGCCGAGGAGGAGGGCGTTCGCTTTTCTTTTCTGACCATTCCGGCCAAGATCGTTGGAAAAGATAACGCGATTACCGGGTTGAGCTGTGTCCGTGCCAAGCTGGTGAAACGGGAAGGCAGCAGCCGGATGTCTCCTGTTCCGATTCTGGACAGTGAGTATATTATGGATGCCGACGTGGTGATCAGCGCCATCGGCCAGAAAGTGGACCAGCCTTGCATGGGTGAAATGGAAACCATGGGCTGGACGCGACGGGGCACCATCGATGTCAACATGGTTACCATGGAAACCGCTGTCGAGGGAATATTCGCCGCCGGCGATGCGGTAACCGGACCGGCCACGGTGATCGAGGCCATCGGCGGGGGTAAGCGGGCCGCCGAGGCCATTGACCGATACCTGCTGGGAATACCGCAACCCCAGATGCCGCCTGTTCCCGTTCGTCGCCGGCGGGAAGCCTGCATCGAGCTGCCGGCCAGCACCAAAACGGTCATCAAGCGGCCCACCATGGACATGTTGAACATGGATCGGCGACGTACCACCTTTCAGCAGGTGGAGTTGGGGTACACTGAAAACATGGTTCGCGAGGAGGCCCGCCGCTGTCTGCGGTGCGACATTTGCCGCCGTTGCGGTAAATGCGTGGAGGTCTGCCGGGACAAGATGGGCATCAGCGCCCTTGAAATGGGATACCTGGACTTCGACCATCCCGGCCTCACCGATTTAAGAGTTACCGAGGAGCGTTGTATCGCCTGTGGGGCGTGTGCGGCCAACTGCCCCAACGATGCCATGAAAATAGAGGACCGGGGAGACGAGCGGCTGCTGCTGCTCTGCGGTACCATCCTCAACAGACAAAAGTTGGTCTATTGTAACTCCTGCGGCAAGGCCATGGGGCCGATGAAGTATCTGGATTATATACGCAAGCGTACGAAATCGGTAACGCAGGTCCCCGACGATGCACTGATCTGCGACAACTGCGCCCGAGCGAAATCGGCCCGATTCAACGTTCATACATTGCCGGTATAACCATGTATCGGGCTGGTCGCAGTTAATTATATCTCTGGTAACATCTTGATCAGCCATAAAAGATTTGGATACAAAAATCACAAAATTCAAAAAACAAATAACAAACAAATCACAATAACCAAAATTTCAAATCCCAAACCATATGGAAGCATTGCAAGGATCGTGTTTGAGATTTGGTCATTGAAGCTTGGAATTTATTTGATATTTAGCATTTGTTATTTTGAATTTCCTTACGGCCTTGTGCTTAATTGACGTTTATCTGTTTTGGTGGCTAACCGAACAGGGGAGAACTATGGCTTTCAGAAGGGGACAGAAAATTGAAGTTTTCAAGCGCAGCAACGACGAGAGCTGGGAAGCCTACATGGACCGGTTCGTCGGCCTTCACGGCATCATCACTGACCCGGATACGGCGATCAACGATCCGGATGCGCTGGTCGAAGTGAGCCTGGACGGCAAAGGGACGCACCGGCTTCCCCAGGACTGCCTGAGGCGGATCGAGGGGTAAGATAGCAGCCGGTTGATGCAATATCGCATTTTGCTGCCTTTGAAACGGTTACATCAACGAGAATTCAGGAGTCAGAAGCCAGAATTCAGAATAAGGAATTCGCCTCCGGCTCATCGGTTCAAAAAAAGTAGAGTGCAGCGATACCACCCCTTCTGAATTCTGACTCCTGGCTCCTGAATTCTTAGACAGGTTTGACCAACGAGTTAGGCGCTTGCCATACAACAACGATTCTTTTTTTATTATGACCCGAAGGATTACCCCATGCGTGTGCAGGATGTGATGAAACAAAAGCGCCGTGTGGTCCACACCATCCCGGCACATCGGACCGCCGAGGATGCCATTGTCCAGATGACCGAACACCAAACCTCCGCACTAATCGTTATGGACGGTGTTACACCGGTGGGCATTTTTACCGAGCGGGACGTCCTGCGTTGCCACGTGGCCTGGCGTCACCGACTGTTTCGGGAAATGCCCCTTACCGAAGCCATGACCCCCAACTTGATCGTGGCCCAGCCGGAGGACCTGGCCAGCAGTGCCATGGCCATGATGATCAAAGCGGATATCCGGCACCTGCCGGTGGTAAACGACCAGCAGATTGTGAGCATGCTCACCATTTCCGACCTGGTTAAGCACCACGTGGGCGAACTGACTGCCGAACTGCATTACCTTCAAGAGTACATCACTGATCTTCAGGACGCTGTACAGGATTAGGTTCCGGAAAAAACCCGATATCTGTGTTATGCTTCACCCCTCGTCACTGCGACGTACCCCATGTACGACTCGTTCCTCGGGGTTCGCAAGCCTTGATCTCGGGCTTTTTACGTAACCGTCTAAAATAGGATGAACCATGATAGCAATCACCATTGATGGACACGCCTATCCGGCTGAGGAAGGGCAGACCGCTCTCCAGGTGGCCCGGGAGAACGGAATCAGCATTCCGACCCTGTGTTACCATCCGGCGCTGAAGCCCTCCGGATCGTGCAAGCTTTGTGCAATTGAAGTGACCGGGAGGACGGGCGGCCGACAGATCGCCATGCTGTCTTGCATCCTCAAGATTTCCGATGGCTTGGAAATCAAAACCACCGGTTCCATCGTGGAAGCCGCCCGCAAAAAAGCCTTCAAGAATCTGCTGCGCATGGCGCCCCAGTCGGCACGGCTGCGTCAGATGGCCATGGATCACGGCGTGGATCTTGAACCGCCGCCGGACGGGTGCGTGCGCTGTCGTTTGTGCATTCGGGTGTGCAAGGAAATCGTCGGCGCGGCTGCCTTGAAGATGAAGAAGATAGACGGGGTCAGTTGCGTGGTTCCGGAGCCGGACCGCTGTATTGGCTGCGGTACCTGCGCCAATATATGCCCCACCGCTGCGATCCGGGTGGAAGACCGTGAGAACGTGCGCACGGTAATGATCCGGGATGAACTGATCGGCAAACACCCTTTGGAACGATGCGAGGGTTGCGGCCGCTGGTTTGCCACCACGCGGTTTATCGACTATATCGAGCGCCGTACGGCCCCCCATCCCCATGTGAAGGAGAGCCACAAATACTGCCCCACCTGCGCCAAGCTCTTTTCGGACCGCACGCGGGCGCTGACCGACCATTCGGTGAAGACACGCATGCCCGGTCATTGATATAAATAAAACGGCCCATAAAAAAACCCCTTCCAACTCGGAAGGGGTTTTTTTATGGGCCGTTTTAAATCTTTAGATCTCCAGCCAGGAGTCCGAGTACAGGGTCCTGCCGAGGATAACGTCAACAGTCTTGGCGTAGTCCAGCAGCTCTTTGGAAAGGCTGGCGCGGTCGGGCTCGGTGCCGTCCAGCATACCATAGATCAGGTCCACGACATCCTGGCGCTCGCCCTTGCAGATGGCGGTCTGCTGCTCGTCGCGCGGATCGGTGATAATCGATTCCATGCCGCATTTCATCAGCATCACCGTGTAGGTCTGGTTCAGGATGGGGCGCAGGTGGTCGGGCGGTCCGTTTGAGATGTTGGAGAGGCCGCAGGTGCTTCTGGCGCCAGGGGCCATATCCGGGATCATCTTCTGGAACTCCATGAGGCTGATGGCCTGAGGCTGCTGGATGTTCACCGGGGTCACGATACCGTCCACCCAGATCTTCTCGTTGGGGATGCCGGCTTCGTTGGCGAAGTAAAGCAGTTCCACGCACAGGGCGGCGCGCTCGTTTTCATCGCGGGGCAGGCCGTCGGGACCCCACATCAAGGCCACGAAATCGGCATTGTACTCGGCCGTCATGGGCACCATGCGCTCATAACGTTCGGGACGGCACATGATGGAGTTGACGATGTGCGGGGTGCCGGCAGGAATTTGCTTGATCACCTTCAGGGCTGCTTCGATGGCGTCGATGTTGGAGGTGTCCAGGGCCAGGGGCAGATCCGGCACCACGTCCTGCACCACTTCGACCACCCACGGCATCAGCTCGTGGCCGTCTTTCTTGGCGGGACCCAGGTTGATGTCGATGTAATCCATTCTTTTCTCTTTTTGGAAAAGGGCCTCTTCCTGGATCGGCTTGGGATCCCGCGCCTTGAAGGCGCGGCCGATCTTTGTTGAAATAACATTCAAACTTTCGCCGATAAGTATCATACGACTTTCCTTTCTTTTTCTCGGCATCATGCTCCGGCCAGTAGCCCGGCCACGGATGACGCTATTGCCAACATGAGGGCCGGGGTCCCGGCCAGAAAACGACGGTCAGGGAGGACTGAATGCCCACCCTGACCGTTAGATCACACCGCGGTTATGCCCTGAGAAAGCCGGGGATGTGTGCGGCCTCCCGGGGACCGACGGTGATGGTCCAGCCGGGCAGTTCCTCTTCCACGTCGCCGACGATTGAGGCGGCATAGCCGGGAACGACCAGTTCCAGATTCTTGATTTTGTCGGTGATGCCGCTTTTTTTAACGAACATGCCCACGTCGTCGCCGGAGAACTTTCCGGCCGCCCAGGCGGTGAGTACGGACAGCCCTTCGGAGTCCTTGATCAGCAGCCAGATGGGTACCTTGCTGGCCTCGATTTCACCGGAAACGATGAAGTAGGTCAGGGCAAAGTTGGTGGTCACCAGCACGCGTGAATTCTCGTCGGGGTTGTTAATGGGATAGATGCCCTCGGTGACCATCATGGGCCGCTGCGGGTCGGTGAAGATGTTGAGGCGTTCCAGCAGCAGCGGAAACAGACTCTCGCCGGCAAAGTCGGACATGACCACGATACCGCCATATTTGGCCACGTACATGGCACCCAGCATGGTTTCCGTGTCCAGATTGGAAGCCATCTCACAGGGGAAGGCGATGGCGGGGAAGCCCACGGCACGGTTGCCGTCCTTCAGGGCGGCGCGGCGGAGGGCAATCATGTCTTGATGGGATTGTTTGGGTTCCCTCGAGCCGGGATCAAGCACCAGGTCCTTGAGGCCCATGCCGGTCAGTTTCTCCGACAGGGCGGTCAGCCCGTCGATGGAAGCGGCCTTGATGGCCAGGGGCAGGTCGTTTTCCTTGGCGATGGCGCCGAAGGCGTCGGCGGTAGCTTCGGTGGCCGCATACATGAGCGGACGCTTGAAGGCGCTGGCGGCCACGCCGGCTTTCATCACCTCGGTGTCTTCAGTCATCAGGATCAGGTTGAATTCCGAGGTTTCGGCGACCTGTTTGGCCACGGCGGCAAAGGCGTCGGCGTTTCCACCCACATCCTTGATGGCGACCAGTTCCGGTCGCAGGTTCAGGCCTACGCGCTCGAACTGCAGGGCGTTCCACCCTTTGAGTTTGACCTCCAGGTCTGCCGCGGTGATGTCGCTGCCTACTTGGGCCGCCAGTAGAGTAGGATTGTAAAAGGTTTTTTCGTGGCGGTATTGAACGGTTTCACCGCCGGTGGTCGCCTTGCGCACACCTTTTCCCAGAACAACCGGGCGAATGGGAGGTGCGGAGGCTTCGGAGAGCTGTGCCCTTGCGTCGTCGGAGACGTAGGGGCAGGCGTCCAACTCGGCCTTGCCGGATGCCAGGTTCATGGCAAAGGCAAGACAGGTGGGTACCCCGCATTCCTTGCAGTTGGTCTTGGGCAGGAGTTTGAATATCTGAATACCGGTTAATGCCATACTATTCTCCTTATCTGTATGGGCAATTCGTCCGGTCGCAGCGACCGGGGAATCGGTTTGTCTATGGTAACGGGGCGGGCACTGCTGCCCGCCCCGTCGTTTTTACCTGTTAGCCGATCAGCGGATCCATGGAGAGGGCCGGATGGCCTTTTTCCTGGAGGAAGGGCAGGATCTCCTCCTCGGTGATACCCACGGTTTCGTCGGCGATCATGTCATAAAAGTTATCAATTCCCATGGCCTTGCCGGCTTTTTCCAGACGCTCCTTGATCTCTTCCTTGAGAATCTTGGGCATCCAGACCATGCGTGCCAGGCCACCGTCACCCTTGATGAACTTGCCCTGGGTGATGTTGTACTTGGAGTGGCCCACGAATCCGGGCGAGGAAGCGCCACCGCCCATGACGCCGGCCAGGGTGGTAAACTTCATGCCGCAGGGGGTTTCACCGGCGTAGTCGCGGCCCACGGTCATCACGCCATTGCATGACGGCAGCATGGCCGCGATGCACTCGCAGCAACCGCAGGTGGTCATGGGGTCGGTGACCATGGAATAGAAGTTGTAGTGGGTCACGGCCCCGCGGGAGGCCTTGTAGACGAAGTCGTTGACGCCCTTCCACTGGCCCATCACCGGATCGATGCACTCGCCCTTTTCAATGGGCTGGTTGGGGCCGGTGGGATTGATCTCGAAAGAGGCCTTGCAGTCCATCCAGTTGTAGGCACCGCACAGGCCGGTACGCTCCGGGCTTACCGAACAGACATGGCTGGGGGCAAAAGACTGGCACAGGGTGCAGGAGTAGTAGATCTCCACGTCCTCGTCGGTCATTTTTTCCACCCGCTCGTCGCGCATTTTGTATTCGGCACGGGCCGTCTTGGTGAGCGCATCCACATCGGCTTTTTTGGTCTTCAGGGTCACCTGAACCTTGTCCAGGATCTTGCCGAAGTCCTGGTGGAACTTGGCGTGCAGGACGACACCGATGTCCTTGAGGGTAAAGCCCTTCTCGATGCCGGCCTTGCTGATGCGCACCCAGGAGATGTCGCGCTGGCCGATGTGCATGATACCCTGGATGTAGTTGATCAGGTGGTGGATCTGGCGCTCCAGGATCGGTTCGAAGTCGGCCTGCATCTCGCGGCCGGCCACCTGAACGAAGATACCCATGGGGAAGGTGTCACCTTCCTTGATGTCGGTGATTTCCGGCCCGTCGACAATGACCTTGCCGTCTTCGATCGCATTCATATCGGCCATCTTGACCAGCTCGGTGCACTGGGTCTTGCCGCCGCCGCATTGGGCGTAAAGGTCGGCACCGCGTACACGCTCACCCTCGTAAGCCGGACCGAAGGCGCAGGGGATGTCGATGTCGGAGATGATGGTTTTGAGCCCGCGGACTTCCACGGAGCGCTGGCACATTTCGCTGTGGGGAACATTGGCCACGACGTGCTCGTAGGTACAGATACCCGTGGGCAGGATTTCGGGGATGTCGGTGTCTGCCAGGGTCGGGAAACCCCAGTTGACACAGCCGGCGGCGGCCACGCCCCACTCGGTGCCGATGTCGCCCAGGGCGTTGACGAAGGCAAACACGCGGTCTTTGTTGTAGTGCAGGATTTTCTTGTGATCACCGGGTTTGACACCGCCAAAGGCCATGGCTGCGCGGTTGGCGAAGCCGAGGGCGAATACGGCCGAGGAGATGTCCGGCCCGAATGGGACGATACGGGTGTTCCAGCCGATCTGAACACCGGCTTCCAGCAGCTGGTCGATCAGCGTGGTGCCGTTGTGGTTGGCTGCACAGAAGATGTAGAGGCTTCTTCTCTGGTACTCTTCGACGATTTCCTTGGCGATTTCCGGATTGGGGGCGGCGCCGACCATGGCGGCGAAGCCGGGGGCCGAGCCGTCCACGAACTCCACACCGCGTTTTCTCAGGATGGTGTCGTCCGCCGGGCCCACCCAGATTTTGCCGGCATCGATGTCCGGGTCCTCTTCGGGATGGTAGAAGTCAGGTTGGTCCAGGATACGCAGGGCTTCCAGGATTTCGTAAGAGAAGATGGCGGCCATGCCGGCGTCCAGCAGGGGGCCCAGGTAGGGCAGGTGGTTCTTTCCCTTGACATGCGGGGGCAGCAGGCCCCGGGCAAATGCCAGGGGTTTTTTCAGATCTTCCAGTGTCTCCACTTTCATGCCGGTGAGGGAGTAAATCACCGGCAGGTAGTAGGCGGTGTTGGGAAATCCAATCTTGGTGTCGGCGTTGTAGGTGTCAAGTGCCTTCTTGTAGCGGCCTTCAGCGCTGGAAACCACTTTGTATCCACCCTGAATGGCGGCAAATGCGACTAATTTAGACATACTTTATTCCTCCTTCGTTGAGGATCTGGTTGAAAATAAACTACCCTTCCAGCGCCTGGCGGTCGGCCATATCCATCAGGACGCGCTCCCTGGCCTTGTCGATGCCCAGCTCTTTGCGCTTCTTGTCGATGTGGGCGATCATCATCTGGGCATGCTTGATGGGATCGGCTTCCAGGTCCCACCTGCCGCCGTATATCTTTTCCATCTCTTTGGACAGGTAGTCGTGGAATACCGGGGCACCGGAGGTGGGCAGGTGCAGGCCGAAGACCGTGTAGACGCCCGAGGAGACGAAGTAGTGGCCGATGGAGATGGCTTTTTCGCTCATCCATTCAGGGGCGCTGCCGGCCAGCGGCAGGTCACAGATGTCCTTGCCCAACCCGCCGGCCTTGACCACTTCGGTGGCTGCCAGCAGAAGGCGGCTGTTGTCGACGCAGGAACCCATGTGCAGAACCGGCGGAATACCCACGGTTTCGCATACCTCAGCCAGGCCCGGACCGCAGTGAACGGCGGCGGATTCCGGGGTCAGCAGCCCTTCCATGGCGCAGGCGATGCCGTTGCAGCCGGTGGTCAGGACGATGACGTCGTTCTTGATCAGTTCCTTGACGACCTGGATGTGGGCCTCGTTGTGGCGGGTGCGGGCGTTGTTGCAGCCCACGACGCCGGCCACGCCTCGGATGCGGCCGTTGATGATGTTGTCGTTCAGGGTATAATAGGTGCCGCGGAAGGTGCCGCCCAGGTGATACTGAACGGATTCCACGCTGAAACCGCCGATGGCCGATGCCTTGTACTGGGGAATCATGACTTCACTGCCGCGGTTTTTGAAGTTGTCGATGGCCATGCGGACGATCTTTTCCGCATCTTCCAGGGCGTGGTGTTCGTCGAACTCGATGTGGATCACGTTTTCCTGCTCCATCTTGGCGATGGGGTGGGTGGTGATCAGTTTGGTGTGGAAGCACTTGGCCACGTTGGCCAGGTTCTGGAACACGCACTGGATGTCCACCACCATGGCGTCGCAGGCGCCGGTGATGATGGCCAGCTCCTGCTGCAGGTAGGTACCGGCCTGGGGCACGCCGTGACGCTGGAAAATTTCGTTGGCCGTGCAGCAGATGCCGCCCAGTTGAATGCCTTTGGCGCCCTTGGATTTGGCGTACTCGATCATTTCCGGCTTCTGGCTCATGGCCACGATCATCTCGGAGAGTACCGGCTCATGGCCGTGGACGATGATGTTGACGTGGTCTTCCTCAAGACGCCCAGGTTCGCTTCGGACTGCAGGGGGTAGGGGGTGCCGAAGAGCACGTCCTGCAGGTCCGTGGCGATCATGGAACCGCCCCAACCGTCGGCCAGGGAAGCGCGGGTGCACTGTTTGACGATATTCTTGTAGTCCTGGTCCACACCCATATGAGTGCGGTGCATGATTTCGACGATCTCGCGGTCGATGTTACGCGGTTTCACACCATTTTTGGTCCATTTTTCATACAGGGGGGCCGGCGCGCGTTTGAGGTAGTCCAGTTCGCCTTCGGCCTTGCCCCATTCATTGAGGGCTTTTTCGGCCACTTCCAGAGCGATTTCATCGATGTTGCGGTCCTGGACTGCACCATCCGCTTCCACGGTTGTGGCCACGCCAAAGTGCGGTGCAACCGCCAGCAGCTTATTGGTGTCCTTGATTTTGTAGGCTTCGGTCTCCTTGCGGGCCGCACTCATAAACACTTCGGCCACACAGCGGCCATGGTCGGAGTGGGCGGCTGCACCGGCGGCCACCATGCGGGCAAAGTTACGGGCTGCGATGGTATTGGCCGTGGCGCCGCACAGGCCCTTGCGGGTGTCTTCACCGTCGATACCGCCCTTGGGCAGGGGCAGGCGGCAGGGGCCCATGGCACAGTTTTTACAGCAGATACCCTGGATGCCAATCGCGCAGGGTTTCATCTGGGCCGCGCGGTCGAATACCGTGTCGATATTCAGTTGCTGGGCCCGGGCGATCAGTTCCTGGGTTGATTTATCGATGGATGAAGCGATGGGGTCGGCCAGTTTGGGGGCCTTCGCCGCGGCTGTTTTATTAATTTCTGCCATCAGAGGTTCCTCCTCGTATTGATTTTGGCAATGGTTAGCGATTCAAAGTTTTTTAGTACAATGAGACACGTTTGTGGACCCAGTCGAGTCGGGCGAGAATCTTCTCAGGCTCGCTCTTCTGCTCGGCGGCAGGGGTCATGGGAACCACCTTGTCGGCGGCGCCGGTTTTGCGTTCGGCAGCCATCTTGGCCCGCTCGGCGGCACGCTTCTGGCGCAGGGACTCTTCGGCGGCGTCTCTTTCGGCGGCTGCCTTGGCGGTGGCTTCCTTTTCCGCCTTGGCCTTGGCGTCGGCTGCTGCGTGGGCCTTGGCCTCGGCATCTGCCTTTGCCTTGGCTTCCGCTTCGACCTTTGCCTTGGCTTCCGCTTCGGCTTTGGCTTTGGCGGCGGCTTCAGCGTCGGCCTTTGCCTTGGCGTCGGCCTGTGGGTCTACCGCCGCGGCGGCGGGGGCAGCTGCCGGCGCCGGTTCGGCTTTCTTTGCAGCGGCCGGCTTGGCTGCGGGTGCGGCGGCCGGTTTGGCGGCCGGTTTAGCGGCAGCTTTAGGAGCTGGAGCTTTGGCCGGAGCGGCTTTTTTCTCTTCCTCGATGGTCAGGTCCGGTGCCGGTGCCAGGGCGGCCAGATCCACGGAGACGCCTTCCAGCCGTTTGGCGATGGGGGCGATATCGGCGGCGCTGCCACCGTCCATGGCGATGTCGATGAATGCCTTGACCAGCCGGATGGATTCGGGGTGGCGCATGATCAGCAGGTCGGACCCGGCCAACAAATACGAGACGGCGGCGACCGCTTCCATCAGGACTCCCCGTTTAGCCGCTTCTCCCAGGGTCGGGGCCTCTTCGGTGGTCAACTTGGCTTCTTTGCACTTCCAAACTTCATTGCCCACATTATTGATTAGGGCATATTGGAGTTTGTCGTCCTCCTGGGCCAGGGCCGCCATCCGGATCCGCTCCATGACCGAATAGGAGTATTCCAGTCCGTACCCCAAACCGCCGGTAGTCGGGTCGACGATGATCCGTTCCTTGGGCACGCCCAGGTTTTCCAGCAGGATGTTGAGCTGCTTGGCCAGGTTGACGTCGATGGGAGACGAACTGATGATGGCGTGGCCGTAGCCCATGGCTGCGGCGCCGATGCCCTTGTGGTTCTTGTCTTCCACCGGGCCTAAGGTCAGCTGCACGTCCTGGCAGTCTTCGGCGATTTTCTTGAAGACCGCTTCGTCTTTTCGTGGTTGGCGATGCCCCAGACCACCAGGGGAACATTGATGGCGCCCAGCACCTTTTTCACGGTGGCAGATGCCTCCGCCGGGCTGGCGTCGGTGCCGTTGGGATCGATGCTTTTAAGTTGGAGCACGATAATTTCGGCGCAGTCTTTCCGCAACGCATTTTTGGCCCATGCGGCCGGGTCGGAGACCACGTCCTTAAACGGTTCCATTGCCGCTGCCGGCCACTCTTCGGGTGCCATGTCCCAGATCTCCATGGCCACTTTCGGTTTGTGGGCATTTCCCCCTCAAACTGATAAAGTGGGTATAGGTCTTCGCCTCCGACGGTAATGGCTTTGTCGCCTTTACCGATGGAATATTGCTGATTGCACCTGCATAGGATTCCTTGTAGAATTCGAAAACTCAAAGTTACCTCCTTATC
>CAVONY010000023.1:0-219672 GCA_963697405.1 uncultured delta proteobacterium
GTCACTTATGGTCGGCTTCAGTCCTGCACCAGCACAGGCGGAAACCACGTTCGTTACCATCGGTACCGGCGGCGTTACCGGCGTCTATTATCCCACGGGCGGCGCCATTGCCCGTCTGGTCAACAAGGGCAGAAAAGATCATGGCATCCGCTGCTCGGTGGAGAGCACCGGCGGTTCGGTGTATAACCTCAACGCCATCAGAGCCGGCGAGTTGGACATGGGTGTGGCCCAGTCTGACATGCAATTTTATGCCCTTAACGGCCTTGATAAATTTGCGGATGCCGGCCCGGATAAAGATCTGCGAGCTGTCTTTTCCGTGCACCCCGAACCCTTCACCGTGGTTGCCCGCACCGACTCCGGAATCAAAGATTTTATGGATCTCAAAGGCAAACGCGTCAACATCGGCAACCCCGGTTCCGGTCAGCGTGGCACCATCGAAGTCCTCATGGGTGCCCTGAAGTGGACCAACGATGATTTCAAGCTGGCCTCCGAGCTGAAAGCGGCCGAGCAGGCCAGCGCCCTGTGCGACAACAAGATCGATGCCATGGTTTACACCGTCGGTCATCCCAACGGATCCATCAAAGAAGCCACGACCTCCTGCGACGCCGTGATCGTCAGTGTGACCGGCAAGGAAGTCGATGACCTGGTGGCCAAGAACGACTACTACCGCAAAGCCATCATTCCCGCAGGCATGTACCGCGGCACCGATGCCGACACCCCCACCTTCGGTGTAGGCGCCACCTTCGTCTCCTCCGACAAGGTGGATGAAAAAGTGATCTACGAGATCGTCAAGGCGGTTTTCGAAAATTTCGATGAATTCAAGAAGCTTCATCCGGCCTTTGAAAACCTGAAGAAAGAAGAGATGGTCAAAGACGGCCTGTCGGCACCGCTGCACGCCGGTGCAATCAAATACTATAAGGAAGCAGGTCTGTTGAAATAATTCAACCGAGTTGCCCGTGCGCAACATGCCCTTGCGCACGGGTCGTTCTTTGCAATATTCAATTCTGCAGCGAGGCGGTTTTCGTGCATGTATTGATATGATTGTCGACCTGCATCATGCGGCAGAACTCTTCCAGCAATAGCAGCTGCCCATTGCACCACAAGGAGGAATCGTCACCATGGTCAAACTGAAAAGTAAAAGGGCGGTGCCAGTCGATCCCAACGCGTTGGTTGCCGAGACCGAATCTGGCGCCCGAAATCCTACCGGGGCGATTCCCAAGAAAATTCTCTTTTACGTGCCCCTGATATGGACGCTGTTCCAACTCTGGTATGCCTCGCCCCTGCCGTTCCTGTTCAACTTTTTTGTGCTTAACGATACCGAAGCCAGGGCTATTCACCTGGCCTTCGCCATCTTTTTGTCCTACACCGCCTATCCCACATTCAAATCCTCCCCGCGGGACTACATTCCGTTGCAAGACTGGGTCATGGCCATCGTGGCCGCCTTTTGTGCCTCTTACCTGTTCTGGTTCTATACGGAACTGTCCAGCCGCCCCGGCGCGCCCACGCGCATGGACCTGATCGTGGCCGTCATCGGCCTGGTCATGCTGCTGGAGGCTACCCGTCGCGCGCTCGGCCCGCCTTTGATGGTGGTGGCGACTGTCTTTATTATTTACACCTTTGCCGGACCCTATATGCCCGACGTGATCGCCCACAAGGGGGCCAGCCTGACCAAGGGCATGACCCACTACTGGCTGACCACCGAGGGTGTCTACGGTGTGGCCTTAGGTGTCTCCACCGGCATGGTGTTCATGTTCGTGCTCTTCGGCGCCCTGCTGGAATCGGCCGGGGCCGGCAACTACTTTATCCGCACGGCCTTTGCCGGATTGGGTCATCTGCGCGGCGGGCCGGCCAAGGCCGCCGTGGTCTCCTCCGGGTTGACCGGTCTGGTCTCCGGATCGTCGATCGCCAACGTGGTCACCACTGGTACATTCACCATCCCGCTGATGAAAAAGGTTGGCTTCTCCGCGGAAAAGGCCGGTGCCGTGGAGGTGGCCTGCTCCACCAACGGGCAGCTGATGCCGCCGGTCATGGGGGCCGCGGCCTTTTTGATGGTGGAGTACGTGGGCATCTCCTACGTGGAGGTCATCAAACACGCCTTTCTACCGGCCATCATCTCCTATGTGGCCCTGGTGTACATCGTCCACCTGGAGGCCTGCAAGATGGGTCTCAAGGGCATGGAAAAGCCCGTGATCACGACCTTCCAGCAGAAAGTGATGTCGGCGGTCATGACCTTCTTGTTCATCGTTATCGTGGGGGGTGTGACCTACTACGGGCTGGGCTGGATCAAGACCGTTGCCGGCGGAGCCACCATCTACATCGTCTGCGTCCTGCTTCTGGGCGCCTACCTGCTCCTGCTCAAGTTTGCCTGCCGGGTGCCGGAACTGGAAAAAAGCCTCGAGATTGTCGAACTGCCGCCGCTGGGGCCCACGGCCCAGGCCGGATACTATTTTTTGCTGCCCATCGTTGTGCTCATGTGGTGCCTGGTGGTGGAGCGCCTGTCACCGGCGCTGTCGGCCTACTGGGCCACGATGCTGCTGATTTTCATCGTGCTCACCCAACGCCCGCTCAAAGGCGTGTTCCGCAAAATGAAAGGCGATGAATTCAGTTTCAAGGCGGGATTTAAGGATATGATCACCGGCTTCGTCAACGGCGCCCGCAACATGATCGGCATCGGCGTGGCCACCTCGGCCGCCGGCATCGTCGTCGGTACGGTGACCCTGACCGGCATCGGCCTGGTGATGACTGAATTCGTCGAGTTCATCTCCGGCGGCAACCTGATGCTGATCCTGCTCTTTACCGCCGTAATCAGCCTGATCTTAGGTATGGGGCTGCCCACCACGGCCAACTATATCGTGGTCTCCACCCTGATGGCCCCGGTAATCGTCGAACTGGGCGCCCAGAACGGCCTGATCGTGCCGCTCATCGCCGTGCATCTGTTTGTCTTTTACTTCGGCATCCTGGCGGACGACACGCCACCGGTGGGGTTGGCGGCCTTTGCCGCCGCCGGCATATCCGGGGGGGACCCCATCCGCACCGGCATCCAGGGCTTTACCTACGATATCCGCACAGCCGTGCTGCCCTTCATGTTCATCTTCAACACCCAGCTGCTTATGATCGGAGTGGCCAACTGGATGCACCTGATCGTGGTCATCGTTGCCGCGGTGGCCGCCATGCTGGCCTTTGCCGCGGCCACCCAAGGCTATTTTCTGACCAAGAGCCGCATCTGGGAAACGGCCGCCCTGCTGCTGGTGGCCTTCACCCTGTTTCGCCCCGGTTTCTGGTGGGATATGGCCTATCCGCCGCTCATGGAAGAGTCTCCCACCAAATTGGAAGCGATGCTGGCGGACATGGGACCCGGGTCGCGCCTGCGCATTGCGGTGAAAGGGGAAAACCTGAGTGGCAAAGAATACTCCAAAACGCTGATGCTCAAGGTGGGCGATGAAGCCACGGGAGCAGAGCGACTGGCGGGCATCGGCATTGAAACCCGCGAGGAGGACGGCAAGATCCTGGTCGACAATGTGGTCTTTTCCAGCCGGGCGGAAAAGGCCGGCATCGATTTCGATCAGGAGATTCTCAACATCCAGATACCCAGCCAGCGGCCGCCCATGCAGTTGATGTTCATCCCGGCGCTGCTGCTCTATGCACTGATTTGGTTTGTGCAGACCAAGCGCAAAAGAAAGCAAAGGAAAGCGGCCGTTCCGGCTTGACAATGGGCAACAGCCGATTTCAGACGCCAATTGTCAAAAGACGATCCGATTCATTCCGAACACCGGTGGCAGCTGCTGGCATGCTATCATGTTGGTAAAATATTTACCCGGGAGATCAGACTATGTTTAAAAAGATTCTCGTACCCGTGGACATCGACTATCCCGATACGGCCGCGCGGGTGTATCAGAAGGCAAAAGCCATTGCCGACCTAAGCGGTGCCGCCATCCGGCTGGTCACGGTAATGCCCGGATTTTCCATGCCCATCGTGGCTGCCATGGTCCCTAAAGCGGTTCGCCAGGAAACCATCGAGCGGATCAATGCGGCAATGGAACAGTTTGTTGCCGATCATTGTGACGACAGCGTCACGTTCGACCTGCGCACCGGGAAAAACTGGGAAGAGATCATCCATGTTGCCGACGAGTGGCAGGCGGATCTGATTGTGGTTTACCACAACCGTCACCGTGAGATTAACGAGGTCTTCAGCCAGTCCTGCTCGCAACGGGTCGCCGATCACGCCAACTGCAGCGTACTGCGGCTGCGCAAGGTTGGAGCTGCCCCTAAATGATCATTACCTTCAGCCTCTGGGAGGAACTATCATGGCCACCCAGCACCCCAAGAAAACAGGTATAGCGTATTTTTTGAAACGATTACCCTTGCTTTTAATCGCCGTGATTGCGGGAGCCGTTCCCATCGGTGCCGACGCTGGTGACATCCTCCTTGGAACGGAAGCGGCGGGCAGCTTTTCGCACTTTGCCGGGCGGGCAATCTGCCGGAGCATTGACCGCTCTGGCGGAAATCTGAATTGCCAGGTGATTCCTGCTGCCAGCGGCACCCACAACCTGACCAACCTGAACGGCGGATCACTGGATTTGGCCCTGCTCGATTCGCGCCTGCTGCATGACGCCATGACCCGCAAGGGCCAGTTTCAATTTTTGGACATCCGCTATGATAATCTGGGTGCGCTGTTGCCGCTCTATCAACTGCCCATCCTGCTGGTCGCCCGTGTCGACGCCGGTATCGCCGGGCTCTCGGATCTAAAAGGAAAGCGAATCAACATCGGCACCGCGCACACGAAGGTGCGTGAGGCGGTGGATTTCATCATGACGGCCAAAGGGTGGGCCAAACCGGATTTTAAGCTGGTGCAGGAATTGCCGGCCTCCCTGTCCCAGGATACAATGGCGTTTTGTCACGGCAACATCGACGCCATGGTGCATATCGGTGTGCACCCGGACTCGGCATTGCAGCAGTTGATGGACCTGTGTGCTGCCGTGCCGGTGGACATGGATGATGACGATATTACCCGGTCGGTTAACGCAAATCCTGCCGTTTCACCGGTAAGTATACCCGCTGCCATCTATCCCAGCCTTGAAAAGCCGGTTGCCTCCTTCGGAACGACGATCCTGCTGGTTGCCTCGGGAAGCTTGGATGACGATACGACCCTCGCGTTGATGACCATCCTGGCTAAGCATCAGGCCAGTCTGCAAAGCATTCATCCCGCACTGGGTCAGTTTTCCGTGAAGCCATCCGATGGCCCGGATATCGGCATCGCCCTGCATCCGGGTGCGGCAGCCTATTTTGCATCGCAGGGAAATTGACGTGTTAAAGACCACCAGCTAAAGCCATTTTGCCTGCGGGATGTCCTCAATTTCCAACCAGACCCAGCTTTCACGACGCATTCGGGACTCGCGCCCGCTGTTGGCCATGTTGTTGATCCTGACGGTTGCCTGCACCGCCAACTACAGCCGCCTGCAGTGCAGCAACGATGTCAGTAAGACCTTCGAACGCCACGCGGTCCTGGCGGACCACGCCTACTATGCCACCGGCCCCGAGGCCCGTCCTACGGCCCTTCTGGCCATTCACCGGTCCTACACCCTAAAGTCGGGGCTGTGGCGATCCGTGGAGATGACTCCCGAGCTGTTGAGTCGGCTGGTGAACGCCATGACCGACCAGTTGGGGTTTACGCCCGCCATCCTGGGCGGGGTGATTGCCGATCCTGCGGGTAAATAGGCGGGGGTCTGGTATTCGCTTTCCAGCCGGACGACGGTTCGATTTGAGCCCGAAAACGTGATCGTCGTCAGCCTGCCCTCACCGGACTACGATCCGTTTGCCACGGACGGGGGGTGTCGGCCCGGACGAATGCGTTGATCCATTTGCTGATGATGAATTCATTATGCGTCCTTTTCTGGATCGTTGCGTGGGTCCATAGACATGACGACTGCAGATGGGCTTTTCATGGGTACGAAGGCCACCTGGTCCTCTACCGCTACGATTTCTATCTTTTCCTGCTTTCTCAAATAGAGAGTGGCCACGGCGAAGGCGCCGTTTATCAGCAACCAGAAAGCGAAAAGGCCAAAAGGGGAGTCCAGCAGGGTTATCATTCCGGAGGCCAGCAAGGGGCTGACGCTGGCACCGATGCTGTAAGCGAAGAGCAGGCCGGCACTGACGGCCACTGCCTCCTGCCCGCCGAAGATATCATGCACCCGGGCCACCGAGACCGGATATACGGCAAACATCAATGCGCCGAACACTCCCATCCCTGCAGCCATTCCCCCAAACGAACGCGCTCCGATGACGAACATGAACGTGCTGACAACGGCGATAGCGGTTGCGATCGCGGTGAGGACAACGGTGCGGTCAAACCGGTCGGACAGGGTTCCCACCGCCCACTGGGCCGCCAGGCCGGAGAACACGGTGATGGACATGATCCAGGACAGCTGGCGCAGCGACAGACCGATGTCGGTGCAGACCACCGGCATCATGGCATAAAAAGCGCTGTTGGTCAGGCCGGCGGCCATGCTCCCAAGCATGCCCAGCGGTGCCCGGCGGAAAATCGATATAAAATGGTAAGGCTTGGTTTCGGGCAGACTGGGGTGGACACCCTGGGTGGCCGACACCGGCACCAGGCAGAGGGCGAAGATGATACCGGCAATGATGAACAGCGTTTGCCCCTGAGCGTCTTCGACGTTGAGCAACTGCTGGCCGATGCCGATGCCCAGGTAGGTCAGGGTCATGTAAATGGAAAACACCCGCCCCCGGTAGCGCGATTCGGTGCACTCGTTGAGCCAGCTCTCGATGACCATGAACAGGCCGAAGGTCGTGATCCCGCTTAAAAATCGCAGCGCCCCCCAGAACCATGGGCTCAGGTAGAGCCCGTGGAGCAGGGCCGCAGCCGTCGTCGTGGCGGCAAACACGGTGAAGGCCCGGATGTGGCCCACCTGCTGGATCAAGCGATGGCAGGTGAATGACCCGGTCAGCAGGCCGGTGAAATAACAGGACAGGACGATGCCGGTGGTGCCTGCTGAGAACCCCTCCGCGGCCATGCGTGTGCTCAGCAGGGTGTTTAACAGGCCGTTGCCGGTCAAAAAGATAAAGGCGGCGGCAAACAATGCACCAAATGCACCGAAGGTGGTGACCATGTCATTTCCTTAAACGCGTGTCCTCACGAGTCAAGACAATCTGCCTGCTAAAAAAAGGGACGCCCGACCAAAGCAAATTTGGGCCAAATAAGCAATCCCTTTTTCTTCCTGGCAGGGTCTCACCGGTTTGCATTTGTCGGGATGATGTATACTCTATCTGATGAAGCGAACCGGCTGAAACGAAAGGAAAAGACAATGAATGACATCAATGCGTGCAAACCCAAAATCATGATGGACCTTGAAGCCCTCAACGCCACCAACGCCCAGGGATGTGTGGCCTGCGGCCGCAAGTTCAATCTCGGTGACACTGCGGTACTGGCCTGCGGTGCCTGGGGGAGCGGCTCGCGCTACATTCACGAAAACGAAGCCGTTTTGGACAGCCGGACGTCCCAGTATTTTGAGCGCGGGTATTTTATGAGCCTGAAAGCCGGTGCATAGGTCATTCGCGGCCATCGAAAAGGCCACGGCCCGGCCTTTTTCGAGGCGTGCGTCAAACCGGATGTCCGCCGCGCTGGCGAGACGGGTCGCCCAGGGGCGATTGTGGTTGGTTATGGGATGTTGTCAGGTCGCGAATTGTTTGCTTTTGAACAGTGGCAGCGGATCGATGAGATGTTTCTTGAACCAATGGGGCCAGTCTGTTGAACCCATGCCGTAGGCCAGCAGTTCCACGATTGAAAAAACCGGCAGTCGCCGATGGGGAGGGCTTCTGAGCTCCAGGTTGAGCTGGCACATGGCACACGCCGTGACCACGCACTCGGCCCCCGCCGAAATGGCCTTGTCCATGATGTCCGTGACCATGGGCGCCACGATGTCCGGTCTGGCCACCGATAAAAACGCCCCGCAGCATTTCGCCTGATATCCCCATTTAAGCGCATCGGCACCCAGCCATGCCATGACTGATTCCATGCTGCCATGAAGCTTGGGGTAATTTTTGAGTTCAGGCGGCGCGGCCAGCAGACAGCCGTAATAGGGCACATAGCGCAGACCCGTCAGGGGCTGTTGCAGGGCATCGCGATAAGGCTTTTCCTTCAATCGGCCGGGCAGCAGGTCCATCAGATGGTGAACGCGCAGGTCCTGGTCGAGGGTGTTTCCCAGGATTTCCCGGTTGACCCGGCGGCTGGTATCATCGCTGCGAAGCTGGTTGGATGCCACCCGCAGACGGTTGGCACAGCCGGCACACATGACCATCAGGTCCCGGCCCATGGACTGGGCTTGAAACAGGTTGCGGGCCGCCAGGGACACCGCCAGTTGAGGCCTGACCGCGTGGATGGAGGACGACCCGCAGCAGTTCCAGTCCGGCAGTGCCGAGAGGTTGATGTCCAGTCGGTTGCAGACCTGGTGCAGCGCCTGGTCGATTTCGCGGGCCGTGGAGCTGAGGGTGCAGCCCGGATAGTAGGCCAGATCGATGCTACTCATGGGTGTCGAAGCTCTTTCTGCGTTGGTCGTAGTGGTTGAAAATCCGGTTTAATTCATCACTATTTCCCACCTTTTGGGGGAGGATTTCGAGCTTTCCGCGGGTGATCATTTTCAGGCCTGATTGCAGATCGGAGAAAAGCCTGCCCGACCCCACCTTGAACTGGACCATCGCCGCCAGTTTGTTCAGCCGCCCGTAACGCTCGATAGATCCATAGATGTATTTGTGAAACCGATAGATGTCCATTTCCGGGGCCACGATGCCGTCACGGATGGCCAACTGGCGAAGGGCGTCCATGACCGACGCCACATCGATGCTGTTGGGGCACTGGCTGGAGCAGGTGTGGCAGCCCACGCAGAGCCAGATGGTATTGCACCTGAGGGCGTCTTCGCCTCTGCCCATCTGGATCAGGCGAATGACCTGGTTGGGCAAAAGATCCATATGCGCCGAGAAGGGGCACCCCCCGCCGCAGGTCCAGCAATGCCAGCACATGTTGATGTTCTGGCGGGAGACGTGGTTGATAATTTTCAAGAATCGATCCGCATGCCCGTCGTTATGGTCATCCGGTTCAAGGGGGCGGCCGTCGTCTGCCATGTGATATCCTTTTCAGCCTATTCATTCCATCTTGGGATCGACTTCGCACATCGTCAACCGGGTTTCATTGACCTATATCAATTGTTTTGATTTTCAAACCGGTTATGCTCATAATGCTGCTGGAGATGATCGATACACCGTGGCAAAACGTGAGTCGGTTCCACCGCGGCAACCTTAAAGAAAGCGTGTTGTTATGCCCCTTCCCGGAAACCTGATGACCACCGCCATGGCAGTGATGCCCCATACCGACGTTTCAAGAGCCCTTGAAATGGCCCTGTCGCTGGATGTGCCCTTTTGGCCCCAGTTGCCCAACTTCAGCTACTATGAAGACATGTATGTTCAGGCGGCGGAGCATTTTCCCGGCATCATACTCGACGTCAGCAAGCGGACGCTGCGGTTTTCCATAGACCGCTTTGCCGAGGAGTTTGAAGAGACGCTTGCCCGGTTTGACGACCCTGGTTATTTCGACGTCAGTGAGACCTATTCCGCCGTATACCACCGGTTCCTTTCCCTCGACCTGGCCGACCGACCGGCTATCCGGGGACAGTTGGAAGGACCGGTCAGTTTTGGATTCAACATCCTCGATCAGGACGAGCGGCCCATTCTTTTCGACGACACGGTCCGGCCCTTCATGCTGGAGTTCATGGCCAGACGGTTGAACGTCCAGTTGAGCCGACTGAAAAGCAGGAACGCCAATGCGTTCATGTTTGTGGATGAACCGGGGCTCCAGTTTCTGTTTTCCGCATTGGCAGGATACAGTGACATCAAGGCCAAGGGCGACCTCGACCAGTTCTTCGCCCAGGTGGATCGACCCCGGGGGATTCACCTGTGCGGCAATCCGGATTGGGATTTCCTGCTGAACCTCGACCTGGAGGTGCTGTCCATGGACATCTACACCAATGCGGAAATTTTTTCATCCTACGCCGCATCCATCCGGCGATTTCTGGACAAGGGCGGATTGATTGTCTGGGGGATTGTTCCCACCGGAATGGAGACATTCTCGCAGGAGGATCTGCTGTCGTTGATCGGTCGCCTGGAATCGGTCTGGCAGGCCTTGCTTAAAAAGGGGGTGGATCAGGATCGATTGATCGCACAGAGCATGCTGTCCCCTGCCACCTGCTGTCTGGTGAACCCGGACAAGGAGAAAACGGTGGAGCGTGCTTTCTCATCCGTGAACCAGATGTCACGGCAAATGAGAGATGCCCGCCGATTGGGTTGACACGACCGTCGCGTCTACTCAACCGGCTTCCAGTACCCTTCCTGCTTGACGTATCTCACCTGGGACGCGGGCACCCAGATCCGCTCCTCATGATCCTGCTCGTATCGCCAGTGGTCACCCATCCACGCCTTCTTTACGCCGTAATCCCAATAACCGGGTTCGGTTCGTGTGTCCATGACAGGCGGCACCCAGACTTCCTCCGGTTCGGGGGGCGGTGCCGGTACCAGCGGGGGGGGATTGTTCACGATGATGATCGGCTGGATTTCCCGCACCACGGTCGTGCTGGCGGGCCACCAATAGCCGGGACGGCCATGCCCGGGCCTGCCGGGTTTATAGCCCGGATAGATCGGATGGACGGGTTTTCCCGGTGACCCCGGATGCAACGGCCGCCGGGACGGCTGTCTGAAGCGGCTGCGTTTGTCGTGGGAAGGGCGACTGGCTGATCGATTAAACCGGCTTCGTATATCCGGTGACGGCGGTTGGGTGTTGGATCGTATGCCGAACCGATGATGCGTCCCGTGACGGCTGCGATCGGCAAACAGATCCTGAGGACCGGCGAAAATTAGTAGAAGCGTGACAAGCAGTATTATTTGCATTGCCCATCCCTTTCGATGCGGCATCACATCAAAAAAAGTAGGTCTCACCATGTCCCAGGGGAATCCACTGCCGGAGAAGCCCTTTTTCGCCCAGCGCTTTTTCAAGATCCGCAGGCGGAAAGTGTACCGGTTCGTCACCCAGTTGGAAGGTCCCCCAGTGGGCGATCATCAATTGCCTGGCCTTGATTTCCTGAAAGGCCTGGACGGTCTCTGCCGGGTTCATGTGGCTGGGTGCCATGAACCACCGCGGCGCATAGGCGCCCATGTTGAAGATGGCCAGGTCGATGTCATAATCGGCGGCCAATTGCTCGAATCCATCGAAGTAGGCGCTGTCGCCGGAAATATAGATGGTTGGTCCACCGGCGGTTTTGATCAGATAACCGCCCCACAGGGAGCGGTTGGGGCCGATGATGGGGTTGCGCATGGTCCAGTGGTTGGCGGGCAGAAAGGTGATCTCCCGGGCGCCGTCGCTGTAATGCTCAAACCAGTCCAGTTGGGTGCGATGGGTCATGCCCACTGCTTTAAATTCCTTATCGTATCCCAAGGGGCTGATCACATGGGTGCCGGGATCCAGCATCGCCAGGGACCGATGATCCAGATGGTCGTAGTGGCCGTGGGTGATTAGCACGTGGTCCGGCCGCGGCATGCTCTCCGGGTTGAAGGCCAGGGGCGAATAATCCTTGATGAACCAGAAGATGTCGTTGAACACCGGATCGATCAGCAGGACACGATCCACATCCTTGATCAGCACGGTTGAATGTTTGATGAAGGTAACCGACACACCCCGGTGGGTCTTTACCGGCTCCCAGTCGATGGCGACGGGTGAAATCGGCTGGTCGTCAAGGAATTCACCGTAGGCATTCTTGTGAAAAAGCTTCCACGACAGCACCTGCCAGAATCGACCGTCGCGCGGGATACCCATGGGGTTCGAAAAGGTGCCCGACCCGTGATGTATCCTGCGTTGGGCCATTTCCCGGAGGCTGTCGCCGTTCAGCGGCCGATAGTGAAGTGTTGCCGATGGGCCTTCGATGTTTGCGGCCGCCTGCACCACCCGGGGCAGAAACTGGGCCGCCAGCAACGTCTTGAGTGCCGCTGAGAGCCTGCCCATAAATTTTCTCCTGGAGATGCGCTGAATCGGATCAAGCATGTTTGGGTTGGTATCGAACGTGACGCTCCTTAGTCAACAGGTTACTCAAACAACTTAACCATGATCGCCAGAGGATGCAACCGCTCGCAGGCAACAGAGCGCGTCACTCAAACCGGCGCTTGCACCTTTCAGCCGTGCATTCGTCGACCGATCTGTGATATCCACGTCAAAAGCATCAAATAATATCGGTCAGCGTATGTGGATGTAGACATATCCGCCGCTGCCGTACCCGAAGGCTTCGAACACGTGATGGTAATCACACGACAACCCTTTGAAAAAGGCGTCGAAGGATACCTGGTAGGGCTTGAGCTGTTCGGGGTCCACGTCGAGCATGGTGACTCGCTCGGAGGTGGAGTCGTAGGCGCCCACCGGCGATATGTGGGGGATATTCAAGGTCGGGACCAGACTGCCCTGGTCAAAATGGGCGATGATCAGGCCGTTGCCGTGGCGATCAAACTCCCGCAGCCGCTTCTTCAGTCTTGCACGGATCGGCGATTTCGGAGGCGCATTTTTGGGTGTCTGGACGATATCGACGGTTCGAACCTTCAGATCATAGGCAGTGATGCTGTCCTTGACCACCTGGCCCAACAGCGGCAGCGGCAGTCCGCGGCGTCCCCGGTATCCGCCGTGGCTCATGCGTTCTTTCCAGTGGCCGGTGCTCACCCGGTCGAGGATGTCGGTTTCACTGATGGGATGGGCATCGTTGTTTTCCAGGGACCTGATGGCGTTGATGCACGATACCACGCTGGCCACCGAACACGAGGAATCGTGAAATTGCTTGACATGGTATCGCCAGATAGCCTGTTTAAGTGGATTCCATTGGGGCCGGGCAGGGGAATGGACGGTTCGAACCCGGTCGCCTCTGAAAGCACCGGTTCCGGTCATGCGGTGAAAGCCGTACCGGGCGTAAAGGTACGGGCGAATAAGGTTGCTCAGCAGGTTCATGTTAACCCCCCAGGCCTAAAAAAGTAGTCTAAAATATGATCATTGATCGGATTCATTCAAGCCGTTTACCCGAGTTGTTGCGAGATAGTTGCCGGGTTATGTCAATTATTTGTCAGATCCTGTCCGGTTTTCCGGACACAACTCGGTGTGGCGACGATGCGTTTTGTATCGAAAGACAGCACTGACAAGGCTCCGGGGACGACCTTGATCAGTGGTATTATTATTGCAATTCTATCATCTGGTTGGACACCCAAACGAAGGCCTACAAGGAAGGGTCGCCATGCATCACAAACGTGTAAGGTTATGGATCATCGTCTTTTCGGTCTTGCTCGGCCTTTCCCATTCACCCGTTCATGCCGCCGAAGAACCCTTTCCCCTTTACCCCGTCATCGATCCAAATGTGACGTTTTGGACGACTATTTATGCCCGCTATTCAACCACCCAGGCCGTCGTTCACGACAGCCTTCATCTGGATATCGTTTACGAGGTGATCGACCTTAAACCCGCCGATTATCCGGGCGCCCGGAAAATCAACCGCCGGCGAATGAAAAAGGCCCGTCAAAAGGTTGAATCGGTATTGAAGCGCCTGGCAGCCGATCCCCTGGCAGAAGACGCAGACTGCCGACGGGTGGCGGCGCTGTTTGGACCCGGGGCCGTTGCACGCACATTCAGCCATGCCCGTCTTCGGGTTCGCTGTCAGATCGGTCAGCGGGACCGCTTCCAGGCCGGCCTGATTCGTTCCGGCGCATACATCGACCGGATGCGTGCCATTTTAAAATCCAACGGGGTGCCCGAAGACTTGGCTTATCTGCCCCATGTGGAATCTTCTTTTAACACCAACGCCTATAGCAAGTTTGGTGCTGCCGGGATGTGGCAGTTTACCCGGTCCACGGGCAAGCGATTCATGACCGTGGATTATGTGCTGGACGAACGGCGTGACCCTTTTGCCGCCGCCCAGGCGGCGGCACGATTGCTGAAGGAAAACCACGATCGGCTGGGCAGCTGGCCCCTGGCCATCACGGCTTACAACCACGGTGCCGCTGGCATGCAGCGGGCCAAGGCCGCTCACGGCGATTATCCCGAAATTTTCAGATCCTACAAAGGCCGCACCTTTAAATTCGCTTCGAGGAATTTCTATTCTGAATTTCTGGCTGCCCGCCACGTCGCATCGAATTGCCAGCGTTATTTCGGGCCCCTGACCCTGAATGCCCCCATTCGATCGAGGACGGTGAGCCTGGATGGTTTTGCGGCATTCACGGATCTTTGTCGCCATTTCAAGGTTTCCCCAAAAGTGGTCCGGACCATGAACCCGGCCCTTCGACCACCGGTGTTCAACGGTCAGAAATATATCCCTAGCGGATACGTCCTGAATCTTCCCGCTCCGGCCGAATCAGACGGCATATCGTTGGCCACGATTCCTTCGGATCTATTCAAAACGGCTCAGAAAGCAAGCCGGTTCTACACCGTTCAGAAAGGGGATACAGCCGGCAAGATTGCCCGGATGCACCATGTGAAGCTAAACGACCTGATTCTGGCCAACAATATGGATCGACGGGCGACCGTTTATGCCAGGCAGACCCTTCGCATTCCCCAGGCCGGGGACTCGGTCCCCAGCGAAAAAATCCCCCAACCGCCAATACCGCGGGGTCCCGTGGTCCTTTTGGCGGGCGGGGAAAGTGCAGACACATCTGTTGCCATCCCCGAGAATATTCCTCTGGAAAGCCTGGTCGCCCGATACCGTCGTCCGGGACCATCTCCTGCTGATCTTATCGCAATGGCCGTCGTTGAAGCCGAAAACGCGCCGGAAGATACGATTGACAATGATAGGGGAACAGAGCCAGGTATCGTCAACGCAGATGTCGGTTTTGCCCGGATCATCCAGTTCAAACGGCAAACGGTGGGTGTCATACAGGTCGAGGTTGAAGAGACCCTCGGCCATTATGCTGAATGGGCCGGTGTCCGTGCCTCACGGATCCGTCGCCTGAACAACATACCCTATGGCCAGCCGCTGCAATTGCACCAGAACATTAAAGTTCCACTGGATGCCATAGCAGCCGCGGATTTCGAAGCCCGACGTTACGATTTTCACAAGCGACTCCAGGAGGATTTTTTTGCAGCCTATCGTGTGGGGGAACTCCAGCGATACCGCGTCCAGCCGGGGGATAGTTACTGGACCCTGTGCCGGGACAAATTCGATCTCCCGTTGTGGCTGCTCAGACACTACAATGCCGGGGTGAACCTGGCTGCATTGAGAATTCACCAGCCACTCACCATTCCAGCCATTGAAAGCGTTTTGGACGACCGTCCGGACGCGGCAGCCGGAGAAACCATACCGGAGGCCTGAACCGCCATGTAATGCCTGATCCCCGCAATCTGCCGCGGATAGATTTCAATATTGCAGCCGCACCGTTTCTCTCTTTCGAAGACAACCTGCCCATTCCAAAAGGAGATGTGGATCCCCGGTTGCTCGCAGCTTGACTCGAATGGGCAATCCCTCTATGATACCTGAGGCTTAATAATGGCCACGCCCGATCAACATCTTTCAGGCCAACAGGCATTGCTTCCATGACCGATAAAATTCCGCTGCCGGCGAGGTTTGCCGCAATTTTTGTATACAGTCGCCCAGTCCTGATTTTTGGCGGCATGATCTGTGCCCTGGCGGTCATATGGGGCAGAAACCCGGTTGTATACACCGTCGGGGTTTCCTTTCTGATCCTGTCTATGATTTTCGATCTGGTAGACGGCTGGTTCTCGGCCCGCTTCAGGCCCAATGCCACGCTTGCCCCCCTGGCGGATCGACTCACAGACAAGCTGGTCTATTCGATTATCTTTCCGGTCATCGCCGCCGGTATGATGTGGCGTTTGCTGGTGTCGGAGACAGACCCCACCCAAGGCCAGTTGATGCATGCGATTTTTGTCCTGGTGCTTTGCGTGACGGTGCTGGTGCGGGACAGCTTTGCGGCCTTCATGCGCGGGTTCGCCATCCGCCAGGGCGTAGAGCCAGAGGACAGCGAATACAACCGCATGCGAACCATCGTGGCCGCACCGGTCAGCGCAATGCTCTACGCATACGCTTTTTATATTCCCGAAGGACCCGAGTCCTGGATCTATTTTCGCATCTCCTATCTGGGGAACCTTTCCCTGCAGATCCTGTTTTTTGTGGAAATTCTATTTTTCATTATCAATTTAGGATCCATCGCCGGCTACTGCCGCAAATACGGCACCGCCTGCCTGGACGAACTGTGCTACGGGGACGAGGTGCTCCGACGGAAAATTCTGTCGGTATTTCCCAACGCCCTGACGGTGATGAACGCCCTGATGGGGCTCATCGCCGTGTTTTTTGCCTACCAGGGCCGGATGCGTGAAGCTTATTTCATGCTGATCGGGGCCGCGACGTTTGACAAGCTGGACGGTGCACTGGCCCGCCGGTTGGGCCTGACGGAACCACTTCCCGACGAATCGCCCAAGAAGAAAATCAACCTGGGCGGCATCATGGACGATCTGGCCGATGCCATCAGCTTCTGCATCGTGCCGGCCTGGATTTTCTACATTACCTTGAGTCAGTTTGGCGAGGGCCGCTTCGCGCACCTGCCCGTGGGCTGGGTCGCCGTTTTCTATGCGGGCATGGGTATTGGACGATTGGTCTATTTTACCCTGGACAAGGCACCGATCCCGGGGTTTTTCAAAGGATTGCCCACGCCTGCGGCGGCCATGCTGGTCATGTCTCCGCTGGTGATCTTCGATCAAGCCCTGTTGCTCTATTCTCAGCGGATCCTTTTTTGGGGATTTTTTGCAACCGGAACCATGCTGTTCGCCGGTGTAATCATGAACCTTTACCCCATCCGTTACATTCACCTGGGGCGCACCATGAGCCGCCACCCCTGGTTCGGCCGCGTGAACATGCTGATGCTGACCATCAGCATGTTCACACCTGTTTTCGGGCAATTCTGTTTGGTCTACATGATCCTATATCTCCTTTCGCCGCTGTTCACCTGGCGCATCCAGCCGGAAGACGCCGCCCGGGAGTGCCGGCGGGAAACCATGCCCGAAGGCTGATTGATGGTTTCGCGGTAGCCAACCCAATAACTGGAGTATCACGATGGAACGTTGTCCCTGCGGAAGTGAAAAAGATTACTCGGATTGCTGTCAATCGCTGATCAAGGGAGAGCGGGTCGCCGACACCGCCGAAGCCTTGATGCGTTCCCGCTATACAGCCCATGCGAAAAAAGAATTTGACTATATTTTTGAGACCACGCTGCCTTCAAACCGCCAGGATGCCGACCGGAAAGGGACGGCAGCCTGGTCCCGGAAGCTGGACTGGCAGCGACTGGAGGTTCGGCATTCAGAGAAGGGCGGCCCGGACGATTCGGTGGGTACGGTGGAGTTTCTGGCACGTTACCGCAAAGACGGCAAGGCGTTCGATCACCATGAAATTGCTGAATTTGTCAGGGAAGACGGCCGCTGGTATTTCAAGGACGGTCAGGCGCCGCAGCCGGTGCAAGCCGTCCGCCAGGGGCCGAAAATCGGGAGAAACGACCCGTGCACCTGCGGCAGCGGCAAGAAGTATAAAAAGTGCTGCGGGGCTTGAACCGCGATAGCGAACGCATTCCTCGCCGCTTGCGGCGGGGTTAGCGAGCGAACTGAAAATAGACATTCATCCTTACGGTGAAGATTCTCCGCGGCTTGCCGCGGGGAGGGTTCAAAAAAGATGGATGACGGAGGTTGGAAGCCTGAGGACGGACGCCTGTGCGGGTGGGTTTCTCAACCGTATAGGGGGGTATCAGATGTATAGAATCCCGGAGGAGAGACTATGTTTATCGATCTGTTAAGATCGCGTCGGAGTATTCGTAAGTTCGAGGATAGACCCGTTGAGGCGGAAAAGGTTGACCTGCTCGTGGAAGCGGTCCTTCGGTCACCCTCTTCGAGGGGGTTCAATCCATGGGAATTTGTGGTGGTCACCGACCCGGCGATTCTCAAGCGGCTGTCGACGGCCAAACCTCACGGCGCCTCGTTCCTGGCCAACGCCCCGCTGGCCATCGTGGTCTGCGTGGATCCGGACAAGTCGGATGTCTGGGTTGAAGACGCCTCCATTGCGGCCATTATACTGCACCTGGCGGCCACCGACCTCGGCCTGGGGAGCTGCTGGATTCAGCTGCGCAGGCGCGATTACGACGACTCCAAAACCGCCGGTGAATTTGTGGCCGACGTTCTGGGCCTGCCGGCAGAATTGGCGGTGTCAGCCATCATGGCCATCGGCTATCCGGCCCAGCAACCGGCACCCCACCAGACGGCGTCCCTTCAGCGCGATAAGGTGAGTGTCAATCGTTACGGCGAAAAGGATTAAACCGCCGTCTTTTGAGCTGCAACGGCCGCCGGAAGTACGGCATCCGTCCGCAAACCCGTTCAGACGCCCAGACTCAGGCAGGTCCGAAAGCGCTTTCGAAGAGATCACGGATGGCTTTCTTACCGTCGTCGGTGAGATGCCGGGTGCCGGTGCCTGCAAAGGTATCCTTCTCGATTTTCGGCATCCCTGCCGTCCACCTGCTGCCTTCCCAGGCAAACCAGCCCTTGCGATCCTGATCATAGACATGCACCGGCCGGTTGAACAGCTTGGCCAGCTCCACGCCCCAACCGGTCCCTCCTTTGACCGTGTCATCCGGCTGAATCCAGCCTACGGCGATTACATGGTAACCGTTGTTGACCATGTGAAAAATGGTCTGGATCACCTTACGAATCTTGTTGGCCTGGGCGAATTTGCGACCCATGCGGGCTGACACGATCTCCATGCTCACGTTGCCCTTGTCCAGCTGTTCAGGCGTAAGCTCGCGGACCCCGCGGGAACGTTCAATGCTGTGTCCCTCAAATGAAAAGTTGACCTCCTGGATGCCCCAGGTTTCGGCCAGTTGGCCGAATTCGGATTCGGCTCCTTTGTGGCCGCCGCTGTAGAGGGTGATATGGGAACGATCTGCCATCATTTTCTCCTTTGGAAAATAGGTGTTGGTTTTAAGAAAAAAAGACCGGTCAGTATGGCCGGGTTTTATCCAGAAACGTCAACGCTGTCGATAAAAAGCCACACCCCACGCGTGCCCGGCCCGGCTGGGTGCGGTGGAAATAGTAAGGGCGGAATCGGGGATTGCAACCACAGGAAACCTTTTTATTTTAAAACAAACAGGGAAGGAAGCGTCCCCACAGCGCTTATGAACCCGTGTAGCCCGCGTATTCTTGGGCTTGCGGGTGGGTTGACGAACCGGCCAAGCATAGTGGACAGCCCTGCCGAACGGTGCCCGTGTCGTGCCTTGTGGCGGAATCAATGGCCAACCGCTTTTCAGTGAGGCGTTACGGTGCCGACAGGATTGCCTTGACCCGTCCCACCTGGCCGTCGGTCAATCGCACCTTGATGCCGTGGGGATGATGAGGGGAACGGGTGAGTATCGCTTCGACCTTACCCTGGGTGAGGTGGCCGCTGCGTTGGTCTGCTTTGAGGACGATGTTAACCCGGGTGCCGGGATGGATGTTTTTTCGGTGCTGGCTGTCCATTTGTCTTGACTCTTGTTTAAGGCGAGCTTAATTGCGACTGTGACGGTCCAAGTATTCCAGCAGATCCGTCATGGCCTCCGTGGTGTCCCGCTGCGATATGGTTCGACGGATCTCCACGATCTTCTTGAGTTCATCCTTGTCCAACAGCAGTTCCTCTTTTCGGGTGCCGCTGAGGCGGATGTCAATTGCGGGGAAAATTCGATGTTCGGCACAATCGCGGCTGAGTACCAGGTCCATGTTGCCGGTTCCCTTGAACTCCTGGTAAATGATGTCGTCCATCCGACTGCCGGTCTCCACAAGAATGGTGGCGATGATCGTCAACGAACCGCCGCCTTCGATATTCCTGGCGGCCCCGAAGATCTTGCGCGGTACTTCCATGGCGTTGGCACCGAGTCCACCCGACAGCGTCCGGCCATAGCTTTCCGTCTCGGCGTTGAAAGCCCTCGCCATGCGGGTCAGCGAATCGATAAAGACAACCGTGTCCCTGCCGACTTCCGCGCATCGCATGGCGGTGTGCACCGCCAGACGGGTCATGCGCATATGCTGGCCGATACTCTGGTCTGCTGAAGAGTAGAGCACATGGGCATCCTTCAGTCCCCGCTTGAAGTCGGTCACCTCTTCCGGGCGTTCATTGACCAGCAGGATAAATACGTTCATTTCCGGGTCATTGGCGGTGACCGAGTTGGCCATATGGCGCAAAAGGGTGGTTTTCCCCGATTTGGGCGGAGAGATGATCAGGCCCCGCTGGCCCCGGCCGATGGGGACGATGAGGTCGAGGGCCTGTCCGGTGAGATCCTTTGGTCCCTGGGACATGCGCAGTCGCTGGTCGGGGTTGATGCTGGTCATGGTGTGCATGGTTTCGGTTTTTGCATACCGCTCCAAAGGAAGGCCATTGACCTGTTCCACTGCCGCCAGCTTCAGGTTCTGGTTGCCGGGATTGCCGGGTTGGCCCTGGCCTTCGATGAAGGTCCCCTCCCGCAGGCCGAATTTGCTGATCATAAACGCCGGGACAAAGGTGTCTTCCGGGCCAGCCTGGTAATTATTATCGATGTTTCGGAGAAAGCCGAATCCTTTGTCCAGTATCTCAAGATGTCCACTAACTGGTTCCACTAGTTGACTCCCGGGTTTATTGTTGTTCATGAGCGTCTTTAAATGGCATGATTTCGATCCAGTGCCCGTCAGGATCTGAAATGAAGTATAGACCCACCCCTTCCTGATAATTGGAATGCACGACACGGGCGGATTCGTCGAGTAGTCGGGGCCGGGTTGGGGATTACATTGAACTGCGCATGGTAAGCGAATCCACCGCTGCTTGCGGCGGGAAATCTTCAAAAGGAATACCTTTGCGATAGTTGTCAAACCGGCGGGATTGTCGCTGCATTGGTGCTGGCGATGTAAAGATGTTAAAAATGCCGACTGAGTGAAAGTTATGATAGAACAGTTGAACGGCGATGACAACCTTAATTACCAAGCAGGAGACCGACATGATTGACAGTGAACGTTTCGACCCCTTCAACAACCGGCTGTGCCGCAATGTCCGCAACGCGCTGTCGGAAAATTTCAAGAAGGTGTTGGAACAACAAAGGATGCAACCGGTGCGGCGCGTTGCCGGCTTTTTTCTAAACGATCCGCTGCCGACGTGTGTCCGGACATATATCGACCAGCGCATGGCCGCATATGAACAGGTGCTGGCAGATGTCCGTAACCGTGAGCTTGACCATCCGCTGGACATTGCCGTTGCGATCTGGGACCAGCATCTTTTTTTTGAAACCCACGAGTATCTCGAACAGCACTGGATGACTGCCCACGGGGACGAAAAAAAGCTGCTCCAGGCGATCATCCGGGCAGCCGGTGCATACGTGCACCTGGAGCAGGGGAATCTCACCGGGGCCAGGCGCATGGCCGCCAAAGCGGTGGCCGTGCTGGAGGTGCATCAGGACCAGTTGTCCCCCTACGCCGACCCCCGGCTGCTTCTGGCCAAGCTCAGGTCCCTGGATCCCACGCCGCCGAGGCTTGCCGGAACTACCGGATCGGCAAATCGGTCGAGGCGGACAATCGATCGTCCATGACGCCATCACATCACATCAACCCCAGTTCAACCAGCAGCGCGTAAACTCCGGAATGGCGAAGGCGGATCCGGATAAACTCGGCGATGGTGGGCTGCCAGGGGCGATGACGCAGGGCCATCCCGGCTTCCCGGGGCAAGCGCGCACCCTTTTTGTGGTTGCATGCCCGGCAGCAGGCCACGCAATTGTCAAAATCGTTTTTACCGCCCCGCGACCGTGGAATGACGTGGTCCATGGTGATGGGCTTGGCCCGGGATCCGCAATAGGCACAGGCAAACCGGTCCCGGGCCAGTACGTTTCGGCGCGAAAAGGGAACGCGGCCCCGGTAGACGCTTCTGACTACCTTGACCAGCACGGCCACCGCCGGTGCCCGGAACGAGCGGTTTACTCCCTGGATCACCCGGTCCGAAAACTTCAGGACCCTGACTTTTTCGGTGAACATCAGGCCCATGGCTTTTTTCCAGTCCACCAGGCCGAGAAAAGAATAATCCCCGTTGAGCAGAACGCAGCTTCCGTTCATGGCGCCGATTCCTCTTCCAGGGTATAGCGGTAAGAGGAATCGGCGATCAGCGGAATCACATACCATTTGAGCATGGTCAGATCACGCAGCCCCTCCTGTGCCTGCCGGGACGCCGGTATCATGAAATCCTCCTCAATCGGGTTGTCGCTTTGAAAACAGGAAAGGCTGAATCGAATCTGGAAAGAATGAGTAAATCGGTTTTTACCACCGTTGTCAATATCCAATCATTGCTGATTGACACCGGCAGTGGAACTTTTTACAGTGGCTTGTCAATACGTTCATGTAGCCGGCATTAAACCGATCAGACCAAGGAGACGGATGATGGAGCGCTTCACGCAAACCCAGATGGACGACCTTTCGGCGTTCGTGGACCCGGACCGCTTTTCCACCGGCCAGTCCAACCGCGAGCTTCACATCAAGGATATCTCCCCACACCGGGGCAAACTGCCCGCTGGCATTATCTGGCCCATGACCACCGGGGAAGTATCCACCATCCTGGCCTATACCTATGCCCAAGGCATTCCCGTCACTCCATGGGGGGCCGGCACCAGCACCGAAGGCAACCCGCTGCCAATGCATGGCGGACTGGTGATGGACATGACCCGCATGGACCGGATCATTGCCATCCGGCCCCGGGATCTCCAGGCCGATGTCCAGCCCGGGGTCTTTCGAAAAACACTCAACCAGCATACTGGCCGTTCGGGACTTTTCTTTCCGCCGGACCCCGGTGCCGATGCCACCATCGGTGGGATGATCGCCAACAATGCCTCGGGCGTGCAGACCATTAAATATGGCGCTACCAAGGACTACGTGATGCGCCTCGTGGTGGTGCTGCCTGACGGGCGGGTGATTCACACCGGCGGAAAGGCCCACAAATCCTCATCGGGCTACGATCTTACCCGGCTCTTCGTGGGATCCGAGGGAACCTTGGGGGTGGTGACTGAAGCCACCTTGAAACTGGCCGGCATTCCCGTCGTCCACCTGGCCGCGACGGTGACCTTTGACTCTCTTGAGGCAGCTTCGGAAACCGTGGCGGTACTCATGGGATCGGGGTTGGCGCCGGCGGCCCTGGAACTGCTCACCCCGGAACTCATCGCGCTGATGAACCGGGAAAAGGACCTGAGACTTGCCGAAAAGCCGTCCCTGTTCTGCGAATTTCACGGCATCAGCGAAACGGCACTGAGTGAGACCGCAGCCCTGGCCGAGGCGCTGTGCCGGGACGGTGGTGCGCTTGGCTTCAAAACCGGCGTCAAGGAACGGGAGCGAAAGGAGCTGTGGCGGGCCCGACACGAGGCCTGGGAGACCATTCACCGGGCCTACCCGGGGCGGGAGACACTGATCGTCGACGCGGCGGTACCCATCTCCAGCTATCCGCAGATGGTCCTTTTTTCCCAGCAGCAACTGGACGAAAAAAAGGCCGTTGGGTTTGTTTTCGGCCACGCCGGGGACGGCAACCTGCATGTGGTTATGGTGGGTGACCCGGCCGATGACGGAGAATGGGCTTCCCTCGAGGCGATCAACCACAACATCGTCCACCGGGCGGTGGAAGTGGGCGGAACCTGTACCGGCGAACACGGTATCGGAGTCGGCAAACGCCAATTCATGAAGCTGGAGCACGGTAAGGGCTACGCACTGATGAAGCAGATCAAGGACCTGATGGATCCCAAGGGGTTGATGAACCCGGGGAAGATGTTTCTATAGACACGCGGTTCAACCGATTCGAATAGATGTCAGTCTATGCAACAAACGGACAACCACGCATGGAAGCTGTGGACATCCAAACGGTGAGGCTGTTGGTGCCTTACTTTCTGGCTTTGCCGGCAAGGTCTTCGATGGAGACCCGCACCACAGCCGTTTGGCCCATCAGACGGTCGATATAGGCGTCCCCGGCAGCAATGTGGTCTGGGGCATACTTGGCCACCAGGGCACGCAGTGCGTTTTTTTTCAACACTTTGTCTTCGATGACGTCGGCATTGCCGGACACCACCACGCTTTCGTAGCGGGTGGAGAATTTTTCGGGCAGCAACTCGGTCTTGCCCACCACACAGAAGGAGACCCCGTTGTTGGCGGTGATGTTTTCCAGCTTTTGACCTTCGGTGGCGCAGTGAAAAAAGATGTTATCTTCCATCACTACGTAATTCACGGGTATACCGTAAGGCTGGTTTTTTTTGTCCGACGTGCTCAAAATACCGTACTCGCCGCGTTTAAGCAGCGCCATGGCGGCTTCGTCATCAAGCCGCCGGTCTTCCCGTCTCAATGGTTTGGTCATGGGTCCCATCCCTTATCCTATTCCCCTGCTAATCTGCATCTCATTGGGTCGGCTGTTCCTTATTGTTCGGATACCTTTTTTTGGTCTGGATTGCAAATCAAACCGGCCAATTAACCAATCGCTTGGTGAACGTGGTTAAAAAAAATGTTTAACCCCTGTTAAATATGATGTAAACTAACGCTACTTTCAGATGCCGTATCACATCCCATCGGGCTTGTGCATCGCAAGGAAAAACAGTTGGCACGGTTAATTCTAAAACTGTCCACGCATGCGAAATTTTCCAGAAATCCTCTTAAGCATCATTAAATCGGGTGGTCTGAACCATTCACAAATTGAAACGCTGGCATGAACCTATCGGCTGCAGACAGAATTCTCGATGTTAACGGGCTGAAGACCTATTTCTTTTCGTCCAGAGGTGCCGCCCGGGCGGTAGATGGGGTTTCATTTCACCTTTCGGCGGGAGAGGTGCTGGGTGTCGTCGGTGAATCCGGCAGCGGAAAGAGTGTGACCGCCCAGTCCATCATGCGCTTGATTCCCGACCCTCCCGGCAAGATCGTGGACGGCCGCATCCAATTCGACGGAATGAACCTGCTGGACCTGACGATGCAGCAGATGCGCCTCATTCGCGGCAATCGCATCGCCATGATTTTTCAGGAGCCGATGACCTCCCTGAATCCGGTCTTTACCATCGGCAACCAGATATCCGAAATGTTTATCCTGCACCGCAACGCCAGCCGAAAGGAGGCCCTGGATGCCTCCGTCGAGATGTTGGAACGGGTGCAGATTCCTGCCCCCAAGCGGCGCATCAATGAATATCCCCATCAGCTTTCCGGTGGCATGCGCCAGCGGGCCATGATCGCCATGGCGCTCTCCTGCGACCCGGAAATCCTGATTGCCGACGAGCCGACCACGGCGCTGGACGTGACCGTTCAGGCGCAGATTCTCGATCTGATGCTCCAACTCAAGGAAGATTTCGGCACCGCCGTTCAGATGATCACCCATGATCTGGGTGTGATTGCCGAAATGGCCGATCGTATCGTGGTCATGTATGCCGGCCGGGTGGTCGAGGAGGCGGCGACGGTTGAGCTATTTCGGCAACCGCTGCACCCCTATACGATCGGCCTGCTGAAGTCGATTCCCATTCTTGGGAGCCGGACAGCCGGAGAAACCAAGCGGTTGAGCGAGATCAAGGGCATGGTTCCCAGCCTGGTCGCGCTGCCCGATGGCTGCAAATTCTGCGATCGCTGCAGCCGGGTCATGACTGTCTGCCGTGAACGGGAACCAGAATTGACTGAAGTCGCCAGCGGGCACAAGGTGCGCTGCTGGCTGCATGTGGAGCCACCATCGTCATGAACGAATCGCTGATCACCGTCCGGGATTTGAACGTTCACTTCCCCATCAAACGGGGAATCCTCTCCAGGACCGTTGGGTATGTGTATGCCGTGGACGGGGTCAGTTTCGAGCTGGCCAAGGGAGAAACCCTGGGCATTGTCGGTGAGTCGGGTTGTGGAAAGACCACGGCGGGCATGGCGGTCACCCAACTCATCCCGATCACCAGCGGCATCGTGACCTGGAAGGGCCGGGACATGCATGCGTTGAACCGGTCCGGCCTGCGCAAGTTGCGGCGGGAGATGCAGCTCATTTTTCAGGACCCCTATTCTTCGCTGAATCCCCGCATGCGGGTCGATGATATCCTCTCCGACCCCATGGATGTGCATGGCATGTTTACGGGGAAACAGCGCCGTGACCGGCTCGCTTTCCTGCTGGAAACGGTGGGTCTGGCCCCGGAACAGGGCCGCCGCTTTCCGCACGAATTTTCCGGCGGCCAGCGTCAGCGCATTGGCATCGCCCGCGCCCTGGCTTTAGATCCGTCGGTGATCATCGGCGACGAACCAGTCTCGGCCCTGGATGTTTCCATCCAGGCCCAGATCATCAACCTGCTCATGGACCTCAAGGCCAATTTCGACCTCTCGCTGATTATTATCTCCCACGATCTGGCCGTGGTGGAGTATATCTGCGACCGCATCGTTGTCATGTACCTGGGCAAAGTCATGGAAACGGCTGTTTACAGCGACCTTTACGGGGGGGCCAAACACCCCTACACCCAAGCCCTGCTTTCCGCCGTTCCCGTACCTGATCCCCTACGAAAAAAAGAACGCATCATACTCAAAGGAGACGTACCGAGCCCCATCGATCCCCCGTCCGGCTGCCGGTTTCACACCCGCTGTCCCGAACGGATGGATATATGCGACAAAGCGGTACCCGCAATGATTGATTTCGGCAACGGCCATCAGGCCGCCTGCCATCTGTACCCCAGCGCTGACGCGCAATGACAATCAAGTACTTATCAACTGAAAAAGGAGGCTGCCACATGAAACGAATCGCATTGACCCTGATCATCGCCCTGCTGGCCCTGCCCGCCGTTGCGATGGCCAAAACCGAACTGGTGGTGGTGACCGACGCGCCACCCAAAGCCATGAACCCCCACGCCTATTCTTCCGATGCAAATCTTTCTTTCATGTCCAACTTTTTTGACGGGTTGCTGCAGCGCCCCGCCCCGGACGGCAAGCTGTCACCGGCACTGGCCGTGAAATGGGAGCGGCTGGATGCCCTGACTTGGAAGTTCGAGCTGCGCAAGGGGGTCAAGTTTCACAACGGCAATGCCTTTACTGCCGCCGACGTCAAGTTCACCTTCGAACGCATGAAGGATCCCCAGTATTCCCAGCTGCTCAATATCGCCAACTCCATCGCATCCATCGAAACGCCGGACGACTACACGGTGATCTTCAAGAATGTAAAACCGGTGCCCTGGTTCGCCGAGACCATGCACCAGAATTTCATCGTGGACATGGAATCCTCCAAGGATCGCGATGACGGCGATTACAACACCAAACCTATGGGAACCGGGGCCTACAAATTTGTGGAATGGGTCAAAGGCTCCTATGTGCGCATGGCCGCCAACCCCGACTACTGGGAAGGCGCTCCCAAATACCAGACGGTGGATATCCGACCGATTACCGAAGAGGCCACCCGCTTTGCTGCCCTGGCCGGCAAACAGGCCGACATCGTCAACGGGGTACCCGTATCCCTGATCGAACGCATCGAAAAAATGGCCCATGTAGAGCTGATTTCGCGTCCGGCCCGGCGCGCCATCTATATGGGGATGTCCAACAAGCCAGGCACCCCCTTTGCCGATATCCGTGTTCGCAAGGCCATTGCCCACGCCATCAACGAGGATGAAATCATCGAGAAGATCATGCGCGGCCAGGCAACGGCCACGGCCCAGGTGCCGGACGTGCCCACCGTCGGTTACCTCCCCGAGTTGACGCGGCTGCCCTATGACCCGGCGGAATCGAAAAAGCTGCTGGCTGAGGCCGGATACCCCAATGGGTTTGACATTATAGTCGCCGGTCCCAACGATCGTTACGTCAACGATGAGAAGATCTGTGAAGCCGTGGCTAAATACCTGGCCAAGGTCGGCCTGAACGTGAAGCTGGACGTGAAGCCCAAGTCCATCTTCTTCGACGAACTCACCGGTAAAAAACACAGCTTTTACCTGATCGGCTGGTTCGATGGTTCCTTTGATCTCGGCCGCAGTGCCGAAAAGCTGTTGCACACCCCTGACAAGGACAAGGGTATGGGCACATACAACGGTGGCTCATATTCCAACCCGGAAATTGACGAAATGATCATTGCCTCTTCTTCCATCATCGACCTGGCTGAACGTGAGAAGGCACTTCAGGCCATCAACAAGAAATCCGTTGAGGACGTGGCCTGGATTCCGCTGCACTACCAGCAGGATATTTATGCGGTGGTCAAGGCTTCGGGGGTCCAGTTCACCCCGCGTCCGGATCAGTGGATTGTGGCCAAGGAAATCAAATAGTAATTCATGGCCACTTATCTAATCAAACGGCTGCTCCAGGGAATCGTCGTCTTGCTGGCGGTTTCCTTTGTCTGCTTCATCATGTTCCGCTACACCGGCGATCCGGTGATGATGCTGGCCGGTAAATATGCCACCCAGCAGGAGCGCGAGATGGTGCGGGTGTCTTACGGCCTGGACCGCCCCATTTACATTCAGTATGTCAGTTTCATCGGTGGCGCGCTCAAGGGCAACTTCGGTAAATCCTACATCAGTTCCGTGGATGCCCTGGACATGATTTTGGAACGTATGCCGGCGACATTGGAGCTGGCTTTTACCGCCATCTGCATCTCTTTCATTCTGGGGGTGGGGCTGGGGGTGGTAGTCTCGGTGTGGCCCACTGGGTTGGTATCCCGGGTGATCATGGCCGGATCCATTGTTGGCATCTCCATCCCCACCTTTCTGATTGGCATCCTGCTGGTGATGGCGTTTTCGGTCTACATGGAGGTGCTTCCCTCCTTCGGCCGCGGTGAAACCGTTCAGATCGGCTTTTGGCGCACCGGACTGCTGACGGTCGACGGCTGGAAACACATTGTTCTGCCGGCGGTCACCCTTTCCGGATACCAATTGGCCGTGCTGCTGCGACTCACCCGGGCCGGCATGCGCGAAGTGCTTTCCGAGGAGTACATCAAGACGGCCTGGGCCAAAGGATTGTCACCCTTCAAGGTGATCCTCAAACACGCCCTGCGCAATGTGTTGATCCCGGTGGTGACCATTGCCGGGCTCTCTTTCGGCGAACTCGTGGCATTTTCCATCGTTACTGAAACCATCTTTCAGTGGCCGGGCATGGGCAACCTGCTGTTGACATCCATTTTTGAAACCGACCAGCCGGTGATCGTCACCTACATTATGCTGGCGGCGGTGATTATTTTGACCATTAACATCCTGGTGGATTTGTTGTACGCGTTCCTCAACCCGAAAATCAGATATGAGTAGTACGCTTATGGCCGGCATATTGAAATCCCAGCACGTTCGTAACTATCTGCGGGACCCGTCCGCCCTGATCGGCAGCATCGTTCTGCTGATCTTTTTCTTTTGCGCAATTTTCGCGCCATTAATTGCACCCATGGATCCCTATGACCTGGTATCCGTAGATCTGGGCAATTTCCTGCTTCCGCCTGCCTGGATGGACGGCAGCCTGCCGGCCTTCCCACTGGGCACCGACGACCAGGGGCGCGGGATTCTTTCCACGATCATATATGGGCTGCGCACATCGTTGATTGTCGGTTTTTCGGTGGTGACCATTTCCAGCGTTATTGGCATTGTTATGGGAATGCTTGCCGCCTACTATGGGGGCGTTCTGGATGCTCTGGTCATGCGTCTGGCCGACACCGTGTTTGCTTTTTCCACCACCCTGCTGGCCGTATTGCTGCTGGGGGTGTTTGAAACCCGGGGCGTGGTTACGGTAATCTTCGCCATCTGCATTGCCGACTGGGTCAAGTACGCCCGTACCATCCGCGGCAGTGTGCTCGAGATCAAGGACAATGCCTATGTGGTCGCCGCCCGCTCTTCCGGGGCCGGGGACTTTCGCATCCTTTTTCGCCACATTCTGCCCAACGCGCTGCCGCCTATTTTTGTGGTCATGGCCGTTGATCTGGCCGTGGTAATCATGTTGGAGGCGACCCTGAGCTTTCTGGGGGTCGGCGTGCCGCTTACCGAACCGTCCATCGGCATGATGATCGCCATCGGCAAGAATTACATTTATGCCGGAATGTGGTGGCTGACCCTGTTCCCCGGTGCCACCCTGATTTTGCTGGTGGTGGCCATCAACCTTTTCTCCGACTGGCTAAGGGATGAGCTCAACCCCAAGCTGGCTCGCCAAACCTAATCGCGCAGAAGCCGGAGGGCTCCAGACTCGGCGTTGCCAAGGGATCGCAGTAGAGGCACTACGGCTTCAACCTTGGCGCCTTGATTCTGAAACCCTCCAGCTTCTGCCTGTAACCGCTTCTTTTGGGCTCGATCCCAGAATAAAAAGAATAAATGCAAATAGATATGAAAGCATTCATCGCCGGTCGGGTGGGCGATTTCATCAAGGATCTTGAGACCCTGGTCAACATCGACAGCAGCAGCGACAATTTGACCGGCATCGAGGCCGTGGCGCAGTTTCTCATCCACCGTCTGGAGGCGATCGGTTTTTCCACCCGTGTGGAGAAGTTGGGGGAGCGGGGCGTCCCCTGCCTTGAGGGGCGCAATGGCCCGGAAGGTGAGACGTTCGATATCATGTTTCTGGGACACATGGACACGGTCTTTCCGACGGGGGAAGTAGAGAAACGACCCTTTGCCGCAGACGGCGACCGGGCCACCGGTCCCGGTGTCTGCGACATGAAGGGTGGCTTGCTGGTCGCCCTGCATGTACTGGAGGTCCTTCACCACGACGGCGTGCTCGACCAATTGTCGATTGGCGTCTGCTTCAATGGCGATGAAGAAGTGGGTTCGGGATCGTCCAGGTCATGGATCGAGGCTCATGCCCGCAACAGCCGACGGGTGTTCGTCTTCGAACCCTGCCGCCCGGGAAACCGGTTTGTCCTGCAGCGAAAAGGGGGCGGCGGCTATACGATCACGGCCAGGGGCACCGCCGCCCATGCCGGGGTGGAGCCGGAAAAGGGGGCCAACGCTGCCGTGGAGATTGCCCACCAGACGCTTGCCATACAGCAGTTCAACGATCAGGCCGGTGAAGGCACATCGGCCCATGTGACCGTGATCCAGAGCGGCGAAAAGACCAACATCATTCCCGATACAGCCCGGGCGTCGGTGGATGTCCGTGTGGCCGTTAAGAGCCAGGTGGCCCCGGTCAAAGTATTTTTTCAATCCCTGCCGGATCATACCCATATCGCGGGCGTCAGTCTGTCTGTCAGCGGCGGGGTAGACCGGCCGCCCATGGAGGCCGATGACCGGACGCTGGCGTTGTGGCGGTTGATCGAGGCTCAGGCGTCGAACCTGGGATTGAAGATTGCGTCTATCTCCACCGGTGGCTGTTCGGACGGCAATTACACCTCTGCACAGGGTGCGCCCACCATCGACGGCATGGGGCCTGTGGGGGCCAATGCTCACCGTCAGGATGAGTATGTGGAGTTGGGTAGTATTGTGCCCCAGATTCAGCTCATCGCTTCCGTGTGTAGAGCGATTGCTCAACAGAAGAAGTAAAGCGCAGAGAATCCATTTATTTATCCGTCACCCCTCCAGCTCGACCGTCTCCACCAGCACCCGGGCCGTACCCTGTTTGTAAAAGCCCAGCCGTTTGGCGGCCCCCGCGCTCAGATCGATCATCCGTCCAGCGATAAAGGGTCCGCGATCATTCACCCGTAAGACGATGCTGCGCCGGTTGGACAGGTTGGTCACCCGCACGAAGATGGGCAGGGGCAGGTGTTTGTGGGCGGCGCTCAACCCATCCGGCTTGAAGGCTTCGCCGTTGGCCGTCATGTGTCCGCCCCGCTGCCGGTAGGTTTCATTGCCGTACCAGGAGGCGATGCCTTTTTCACGATAGGTTTTTGCCTGCGCCACCGTCATGGGCACATAGCGCTTGCCCCGGACAGTGTAGGGTGACGCCTTGACGCGGCCCCGGGCAATGGCCTCCTTGGGGGACAGGCCGTCGATGGTGTCGATGTCGTCATGGGTCAACGGCCAGGAGAACGGTGCGGTGACCACGTCGAAGGTGAATTCGCCGACCGTGTAGACGGTGCTGCCGGCAAATTTGGTCACCTTGTAGGCCATGACCACGGTTCCTTTGGTCAGCCGGTAGGTGGTGCGTATCACGCCGCAGGCAGAAAGGATCAGACTTGACGCAGCCAACAGGGTGATAAAAAAGCGCATTGGCAGATTGCTTTCCCGGTTACGGATGTTTCCAATAGTGATTATAGTTTTCTCACCACCAGGCTGCCGATGGAATAACCCGCACCGAAGGAGCAGATGACGCCGTGGTCGCCGGGTTTCAGGTCCTGGTGGTAGAGGTGAAAGGCGATCAGTGAACCGGCCGAGGCGGTGTTGGCGTAACGGTCCAGCACGATGGGCGCCTCATCGAAGGTGGCCTCGCGGCCCAGCAGCCTGCCGCCGATATGCAGGTTCATGTTGATATTGGCCTGGTGAAGCCACCAGCGTTTGATGTCGGGCACCTTCAATCCATGTTGTGAGATATGGTCCGTCAAGTGCTGGACGGCCATGGGGCATACCTCTTTGAACACCCGGCGGCCGTTCTGATGAAACAGCTTGTCGGGTCCGAACGGGTCCACATCGTTGGCCCGGCTGACATAGCCGAAGTTGGAGCGCACATGGCTGGAGAACTTGGTTTTGGCCCGGGTGCTGAGAATTTCATAGCGGTGCGGCGCCGTGCAGGCATCGGCATCCTCCACGACCGTCGCCGTGGCCACGTCGCCGAAGATGAAGTGGCTGTCCCGATCACAGAAATTGACCTGGGGCGAGGTTAGTTCCGGGTTGATGGTCAGCACGCAGCGGGCCGTGCCGGCGGCGACCATTTCGTAGGCACGGTGCAGGGCAAAGGTGGCCGCCGAGCAGGCCACCAGCATGTCGAAACCGAAGCCTTCGATGCCCAGGGCCTCCTGCACCTCGATGGCGATGGCCGGATAGGATCGCTGGGTATAGGCGCAGGAGACGATGACCGCATCGATGTCGGCGGCCGTCTTACCGGCGGCGTCCATGGCTCCGCGGGCAGCGAGGACGCCCATTTCGGCCTGGTCGGAGACCGCCTCGTCCGGCCGTTCCGGAATGGCCGGGCGCATGCGGTCCACATCTAGAATCCCATCCTTGATGTAGGCATAGCGCTGTTTGATGCCGGAGGCTTTTTCGATAAATTCCACGGAACTTTGCGGTTTCGCTTCCCGTTTGCCTGCCGCGATGGCTTCTGCATGCTGGTCATCATAGCGCCTGGCCCATTCGTTGTAGGCGGCGACCAGTTCGGCGTTGGTGATGATGTGTTCGGGAGTCCACAGGCCGCTCCCGCTGATGACAACCCTGGGTCGTGCTGATGCTGACATGGCGATCCTTTGCAATTATTTCAAGGCGTTTTCTAAATCGCCGATCAAATCCTGCGTGTCTTCGATACCTACGGACAGACGAATCAAGGAGTCGCTGATGCCGGCCGCCTGGCGTTCCTCGACGCGCATGCCGGCATGGGAGGTGGTGGCCGGCCGGGTGACCAGGGTCTCCACGCCGCCTAAACTGGGGGCCACGATGGGAACCGACACGCGCTGCATGAACCGCTCGGCGGCGTCGAGGCCGCCTTTCAGTTCGAAACTGACCATCCCGCCGAATCCCTCCAGCAGTTCTCTGGCCCGACCATGGCCGGGGTGGTCAGGCAGGCCGGGGTAGTTGACCCGATCGACGGCAGGATGGGCGGTGAGGGTTTCGGCAACGGCCTGGGCACTGCGGTTCTGGTGGCGAACGCGCAGGGCCAGGGTTTTCATTCCCCGGTGAAGAAGAAAACAGGCGTGGGGATCGAGGCTCCCGCCTAAGTGAATCAGTTTATGGGCGATCTTTTTCAACAGCGTATCCTTGCCGATCACCGCACCGGCGACGATGTCCGAATGGCCATTGAGGTATTTGGTGCAACTGTGCAGGGAGATGTCGTAGCCCCATTCGGCCGGCCGGAAATTGACCGGTGTGGCAAAGGTGTTATCGATCATTGAGATCAGGCCGTTGGCCCTGGCAAACTCGGCCAGGGCTTTCAGGTCACCCACCTGGATCAACGGGTTGGTGATGGTTTCCACATACAGGCCCCGGGTGTTGGGCTTGAGCATGGACGTCCAGGATGCGGGATCGTCGGCGTCGATAAAATCGAACTGAAACCCCAATGGGACGAAATCCGAGACGATGAAATCCTGGGTGCCGCCGTAAAGGCAGTCCTGCACCAGGATGTGGTCTCCGGGGGAGAAGAGGGCCAGCAGGGTAGTGGAGATGGCTGCCATGCCGCTGGCCGTCACCAGGGCTGCTTCGGCATTTTCGAGGATGGCCAGCTTGTGGTGTAATACCTCGTGGTTGGGGGTGTTGTTCATACGGATGTATTTCAATTCGTCATAGCTGGACTGGCCGGCGTACTCGAAGGTGGACGACTGGAATATCGGCAGGCTCACGGCCCCGCAAATTCTTTTTTCGGGCTCTCCGGCATGGATCAGCCGGGTGTCGATGCGATGGGTTTCACTGGCCATGGCGACTCCTTTGAGGCTCGGACCGGTTGATAATTCCTATTTAATCTTTACTATCATAGTATGGAAAATCAATCTTTAGCATGTTTTCTGCGGAGAGACCATGATCGAATCCAGCGCCTTCGGCCGCATGACTATTGACGGCCGGACTTACACCTCCGATCTGTTCATTTTTCCTGACGGGCGTGTGCAGGACGGATGGTGGCGGCAGCGTGGCCACATGTTGCGCGTAGACGATATGCTTGTCCTTGCCGACACCGCTCCGGAGCTCATCGTGGCTGGCACGGGAACCAGCGGGCGCATGCGACCTGCTCCGGATCTCCACGCTTTTCTAAGGGAAAAGGGCATCGCCTTGATTGCCGAACCCACTCCACGAGCTGTGGACATATTCAATCAAAAGCGCACGGCGGGCTTGACGGTCGGCGCCTGTTTTCATCTGACCTGCTGACAGGATTGGGTTTGACCCCCATGTCGCCAAGGATCCGAATGTCGAACATAGAAAACACGAGTGATTTTAAGATGGTTTTAGAAATCCACAATGCGGGTGACCGTGTTTTTCTCCGGTCTATCCTGGATGCGGAAGGAATCGACTACTTCATTCAAGGCGAGACGGTTGCCCCATACATCTTTAATTCAGTGCCCATGCGGCTGATGGTAAAAAAGGATCAGGTGGCGCAGGTCGAGGCACTTTTAGGAAACTTTATGCAATCCTCTGCCTATAGTGGATTAAAAAGAATGATCGATATATGATGCGTTTTTTATGAAAAGCATTATCTCCATTTTCCTCACGGCCATGGGTTTCAGTTCAAAAAACAACACGCAGCAGATGGAACAGGGAGTGTGCAATGATAAAGATAGCCGCCGTTTTCGGCAGCCCCCGCCGGAAAGGCAACACATCAACCCTGCTCACACACGCGGTCTCCGGTGCCCGTGATGCAGGCGCTCAAGTCACGGAAATCGTGTTGCGGGATTTGAAGATGTCGCCCTGTCTTGAAATTTACGGCTGCAAAGCGGCAGGGCGGTGTGTGATCAAGGACGACTACGGAGATATTGAGGAGCTGCTGCAGGGCATCGACGGACTGATGCTGGCTTCACCGATATTTTTCTATACCGTCAGCGCCCATACCAAGATCCTGATGGATCGCTGCAATTCCCTGTGGGTCAAAAAATACTGGATAGAAAAGAAACCCTTTGGTCAAAAAGACTATCCCCGCAAAGGCCTGTTTATCTCCGTCGGGTCCACCAAAGGCAAACGCCTGTTCGACGGCGCGTTGCTTAGCGTTAAATATTTTATGGACGCACTGGATATGGAACTATGGAAATCGCTGCTTTTCAGAGGCATTGAAACGGAAGGGCAGATTTTAGAAACGCCTGCCTCCCTGGAAGCGGCTTATGACGCTGGAAAGGCCCTTGTTCAAATGCTGGCGGATGGTGATCGCCCCGACGATGATCAAGGTCTCCCGGACGATCCTCAATAAAAGCCTGGTGGGTGGCACTCCCCCCATCTGCTGCCGATGATTTTCTTATTGCATGAAAGGGTCTGGTCGATATTGCCAGTATCCGCAAAGGGGCCGGATATGGAATTGATCCCCGTATAGTTGGAAACACGCCGGCCCGCGCCGCCAGCTGGGTGAGTGCGCTGCCAAAGGGCGGGTATGTGGAGATCAAGTGTACCGGACTAGCGGGGTGAGAGCTGTCGCTGCTATGATAAGAAAGCTCATCGCTCGTTGCGGATAGCTCATAGAGATAATATTTTATCTCTTTTCAAACGGATCGGGTCATGTAACCAGGGGCATGGCAAGAAATTTATGCAACTTTTTTTCCAAGGCATCAACGGATCGTTCGATAACCATCTTGCCCTTTTTTTCGGTGGCCAGCCAGGGGGCGGAACCCATCCTGCCGTCGGGGAAAAACTGTCTCATCTCCTCAGCTGATAGCGGCCAATGGTGTTCAGGCTTTTCAATCTCCAGTTCCATCGTGGCTTTGGTCCCAAACTCCTTCGGTCTCAGGTATCGGGTCACGGCGACCTCCGATGGTGTGGCGTGGCTTCCCTCTTTGCCATCAAACAGTTCCCGGCCGATGTCGATCATTTGCGGATAGTCATACCATGAGATCATGCCGAATATTCCTGGGTAGTTATCTGCCTTCAAACGCTGGAGACCGGTCTCAATGGAATTCACATTTCCACCGTGGCCATTGATGAAGAAAATCCGCCTGAATCCGTGGGACAGGAAGGATTTGACAATGTCCCGCACAACGAGGATCAGGGTTTCCGGCATCAGGGTGGCACTGCCAGAAAAAGCCATGTGGTGGGGAGAGATACCATAGGCCAGCGTTGGTGCAACCATTATCCCCATGCGTTTTCCGGTTTCCCGGGCGATGCATTCGGCTGCGATGAAATCGGTCCCAATTAGCCCGTAGGGGCTGTGCTGTTCTACAGAGCCCACAGGAATCAGAATAACATTTTTTTCTTTGAGGTATGCTTCGACTTCAGGGAAGGCTAAATTTTCAAGCAACATGATATGCCTCAATGTGTCTGGTAATCAAAAGGCCCGGTTCTTTGGGCTATGAGCGCCTGATTTGACATCCGATCTAAACGAGGGCGATAAACGACCACAACGCCACCCTCGAACCCGCGCATCTGGAAGCCATAGATGCGTGCCCAATAAAGGCATCACCTATCACTTTATCTCAGGAAACTCCGTGGCCCTGGCAAAAGCCATGGCGAAGTCAGGCTCGGAGGCCAGCTCCAGGTAGCGGACCCGGCGGCAGAGAGTACATGCTTCCGCTCTCAATTGTTTGTCCAGCAGAGCCATCACCACCCCCACGCCGGCGAGGTTTTCTTTGGGGATGACTTCGCCGTCGGCAACAGACGGTGGCAGCATGCCGATGGCCAGGGCGTTTTTCCAGTTGAAGCGGGCCCCGAAGGCGCCGGTGAGGATGGTTCGGTCAATTTTCTCGATGCCGGCCTTGCGCATGAGAAATTCGATGCCCGTTGAAAGGGCGCCCTTGGCTAACTGAATCTGGCGAACGTCCTTCAGGGAAACGGAAATTTCATTGCCGGTGGCGCTTTGATCCTCATCTGCGAGGGTGTAGTACCGTCCGATGCCCGAATCGTCAGATACCACGCCGTCGATCGTTTCGTCCAGCCGGCCGTTGGGCAGGATGGCCCCGATTCGCCGCAGGGTGGCGACGGCGTCGATGATGCCTGACCCGCAAATGCCCATGGGCCTGTTTTTACCTTCATTTCCCAGCACTTCATAGTCAACGCGGCGGCTCTCTTCGTCCGGCCATGCGCGATGGATGGCGCCGGATACTGCACGCATGCCGCAGGAGATCTGGGCTCCCTCCAGTGCCGGACCGGTGGCACAGCTGGTGACCCACAACCCATCACGGTTGCCCAGCACCACTTCGCCGTTGGTGCCGATATCCATGATGAGGGTGATCTCGTCGCGTTCGTGGGGGCGGTCGGCTAAAATGGCGGCCATGGTGTCTCCACCCACAAACCCCGATACAACCGGCATGAGAAACACCGGAACGGCCGGATCAGTGACCAGTCCCAGATCTCCGGCGTTGAAGGGTGGCGGGTTCAGTGTCAGGGGGAAATAAGGGGAAACTCCCAGCCCATAGGGATGAAGCCCGGCAAAAACCTGCTGCATGGTGGTGTTGCCGCAGACGCCCACCTCATCGATATCGCCGACTCTGGCACCCACCTGTTCCAGGCAGCGGGTCATGAGAAAATTGATGGCTTCTGCGGCCAGGTGTTGAAGTTGATCCAGGTGCGCATCCTTTTCATTGATGCGGCTGATGCGGCTGATCACGTCTTCACCGAAGCGCCGTTGGGGGTTGACGCAGGCGTCGGCAGCCAGCAGCGTGCCGGTCGTCAGGTCGCACAGATAGCCGGCCACTGAGGTGGTGCCCAGGTCCACGGCGAACCCGAGACTGGCCATTTGCCTGCCTGCCAGGATGCGGCGCAGGCCGGTTTTTTCGTGCACCACCAGGGTGAAGGATTTCAGGCTGTCGCGATAGTTGCCCAGCTGCCGCAAGGATGCGACATCGGCAGCCGAAGCGGTCGGTTCGCCGACCTGCGCAGCCAGCCAGTCCAGCAGGCTTTCCGGGGTGTTGTCTGTTTTCAGGCCCGGCGAACGGCCTTCAACGGCCAGGCGCCGGGTCATGGTATCCACCGGATAACTGCCGGCGATCCCGGTTTTGCCCCGTGTTTCCGAGCTTTCAGCCAAGGTGTCGGGGATGGTGACCGACCCTTTGCCGGTGGCCCGGGCCTGGCAGGCCAGCCGGTATCCAGCGGCCATCTGACCCGGTGTGAGCACATCCAGTTCCGCTTCGGTGGGTAACGAAAAATTCGCTCTGGGGTGGACCAGGACGAGGCACTTGCCGCAGATACCCATGCCGCCGCAGTCGGCCCGGATGTCGGTACCGTGGTCGGCACCCATCTCCTGGAGGGTCTTGTCATCATCCACGGGCACGTTCAGCCCGGCCGGCTCGAATGTTATCGATTGGACGGCGGCAATGTTCTCAATGGCGCGGCGATCGATCTTTCCCGTGGCACCCATTGGGATTTGATCGACAATGCGGATTCGGCGGGGTTTCTCATGGGGCGCCAACACATTTTCCAACGAGGCTCTTACGTCGTCGTCGGAAACCCTGCCCACCACAAGAGCAATGACCGCTTGATCCCGGCCGGTTTCGACCGGGTTGGCCAATACCAGGGCGTCATCGACGCCGTCTACATCCATGATGGTCCGGCGCACCTTTTCCAGATCGACCCGGTTGCCACCCACCTTGACGATATGGTCCGTGCGTCCGGTGACCACAAAACATTCGCTGCCATGGGCTTTCACCCGGTCCGCTATGGTAAACCAACCGCTGCTGCGTACCGGCAGTTCACGGGAAAGAAAGGCCGAGCGGACGTCCAGACGCTCACCGGCCACGCGCCACTGGATGCAGTGGTAAGGCGTGAAGCCTTCTTCGCCTTTGGATCGGCTGCGGGTGGCGATACCGCCGGTTTCCGTGGACCCGTAGACCTCCACCAGATCCACGCCTGTTGCCCTGGAAAATGCCGTGGCGTCGGCTTCCGCCAGTGGACCGGCCGAGGAAAAAGCCAGCCGCAGGGCGCCTTTTTCCGGCGGGTTTTCCCTGAGTGCCCGGTAATGAACCGGCACACTGACGAAAATGGTGGGCGACGTTGCGGCCATTTGACCTTTGATCTCTTCGGGAAAGGAGGGGGTCTGTGCCACAACCCGGGCCGATGCCGCTAAGGGCACCAGCAGGGAATAGAGCAGTCCGTAAATGTGCAGGGCCGGGACGCTGGCCAGGATGCGGTCGCCGCTGGTGATCTCAAAACGCTTTACCAGATAATCCACTTCGCCCAGCAGATTGCGCGGCGTCTTGGACCAGAGGCGCGGGGCACCGGTGGATCCGCCGGTGAACAGGTGGACCCAGGCCCGGTCGGCATCGGGTTCGTTTTCGGACGTCAGGGTTTCGACTTCCTCCACCAGCGCCGGTGCATCGATGACCGTTACCCCGGCTGGCAGGAGGTCATCGGATGATGCAATGGCCCGGGAGAAACCGGTCAACTGGTGCAGCTCAAGAAGGGCGGTTGCCGTCAGGGCATGGGGCAGCAGCAGTTCCGCCCCACTGGCCAGCGAGGCCAGAAGGGCGGCCGCCATCACGGCACGGTCCTCGGAGCAGAGGCAGACCGGTGTGTGATCTTCCTTCTGGCTGTCAAATAATGCCTTGATCTGGCGGGCCATCCGATACAGGCTGTCATAGTTGCAGCCGGGCATGGTGAACGCCTGACCCGGCCGGGCCGGTCCGGACAGCAGGCGTTCAATCATCAGGGCAATGGTGTCCTTTTCTCTATCGGATGGTGTCATCGTCGAAGTCGTTCCTTATGAGCGGTTATGACGGACTCGGCCGCCGAATACCATTTCTGAATGGACACCAGTTAGTACAGCGCTTACCTTGGGTCAAGCCATTCCCGCATCTGTTTGCTTGACACAGCAGGATAATTTGAATAGCTAATAACGTTTCGTCTGTCTCAGGACCAGGCGTGTGTTCAAAAAGGATCGATTCATGGAATGCTGCACCAGCCGGTTATGTGATTTTGAGTTCGACAGAGCGACCATTGCCCATGCAGCCGCCGAAAACCGTCTGCTGACCATGGAAATCGAATTCAGCCTGCGCTGCAATTTCCGATGCCCGTACTGTTATGTTCCCGAGGAGAGCTATTTTGACGGGGAACTGACCCCCGCTGAAATCCAGGATGTGCTCCTGCAGGCCAAAGCGCTTGGCACCCGGCGGATCATTATTCTGGGCGGTGAGCCCAGCATCTACCCGCACATCCGTGAAATGATCGCCTTCATTCAGGACCAGGGCATGGATGTGGAGATGTTCACCAACGGCAGCGGCATCACCGCCGACTTCGCCGAGTGGCTCTTCGACCGCCACGTGCGGGTGGTGATGAAGATGAACACCTTCGACGCCGATCTGCAGGACCGGTTGTCGGGCAAGCCGGGGGCCGGTCGGATCATCGCCAAGGCCCTGGAGCATCTCAAACAGGCGGGCTATCCGTCCGAGGAGGCCTTCCTGGCCGCGAGCACCATCATCTGCCGTCAGAATCTTAAGGAGCTACCCCGGTTGTGGTGTTGGCTGCGGGACCAGGGCATCGCCCCCTATTTCGAGGTCATCACCCCCCAGGCCAACGCACTGGACAACCCGTGGCTTGACGTGGATCCCCACACCCTGCACCGGCTGTTCGAGGAGTTGGCTGCCATCGACGTGGAGCGATACGACCGGACCTGGGACATCCAGCCGCCCCTGGTGGGCAACCGTTGCCTGCGCCACCAGTTTTCCTGCCTGGTGACATCAAGGGGCGACGTGATGCCCTGTGTGGGCGTGACCCTCTCTCTGGGCAACGTACGGGAGCAGTCGCTGAAGACGATTATTGAGAACAGTCCGGTGCTCAACGACCTGAAAAATCACCGTAAAACCATCAAAGGGGCCTGCGGAAGCTGCGACCAGGCAGATGGCTGCTACGGCTGCCGGGGTGCTGCCTACCAGATCACCGGCGATTACCTGGCATCGGATCCCATGTGCTGGCGAAACTGCAGGAACCAGCCCTGACGGGCTATCCATGACCCAGACACCCCCTTCGACCCTTTCAAACCAATCGTCGGCAATCCTCGGCCTTTTGGGATGCCTGGCCGTTTTTGCGTCGGCCTTCTGCTTCTACTTCTCCACGGTGGTGATCCGCTGGTCCCGGGATGTGGTGACCATCGATTCCGCCTTTTACGCGTTTTTCCGATTTCTGCTGGGCTTTATCGTGGTTTGCACGATTATGGCCCTCAGGCGGCAGGGACCGGTCCCGAAGCGCTACCATCTGCTGGTCGGCCGGACACTGGGCAACTGCATCGCCGTCTACTGCTTCTATCAGGCCGTGCGTTACACGTCGGTGGCCGAGGCCAATATATTGAACATGACCTATCCTATCTTCGTGGCCATCCTCTCCTGGGTTTTTCTGCGCCAGCAAAGGGATCCGGTTGCCCTGGCCATGGTGGTGGTGGCCGTTGCCGGGGTGTGGCTGATTCTAATGCCGGGCAGCATGGGCCTTGGCCTCAAGAGCCTCTGGGGAATCGGCTCCGGCGTCAGTGCAGCCTTCGCCATCTTCTATCTGAATCTCAGCCGACAGCACCACGATGCCAACACCGTTCTGTTTTACATGTTTGGACTGGGATCGGTGCTGATGTTCCTTTTCTTCAGACAGCACTTTTTCTGGCCCGGCCCCCGTGAACTATACTACCTGGCCCTGTGCGGTGGGGCGGGGGTTGCCGGTCAGTTTTTGATCACCCTGGGTTTCCGCTATGTCACCGCCGTGGAGGGGGGCGTCATCTCGTCCACGCGAATCCTGCTGGCTGCCCTGCTGGGTCCATGGCTGGCAGCGGAGCCGTCACTGGGCGCGACCGGATGGGTGGGCGCCCTGATGATTTTCGGGGCCAATGTCATCCTGACCCTTCGGAAAGGGCGCTGAATTCCGGTGCATCACCGGCCGGCCGGTGAGTTGGGCGAGGGGGACGGCCGTCAAGCCTTTTTTGGAAAGACCCACCAGTATCCTTTCGATTTCCCCGATCCATTGCCTGACCCGCTCCGGGTTGCCGGGGTCGGAATCGTGCATCAGTATGATGTCGTCCGGCCTGACGTTGGCAAGGATTTTTTCCGCAAGGTGGCCGATGCGCCGGTTGCCCCGGTCGAACGCCCGACAGCTGAAGTTCACCACATAAAGCCCATTTGCGGTCAGCACCCTGCCCATGGACGGCGAGGTGATGCCCACCGGTGGTCGGAAGACAAGAGGGACGATGCCCAGTCGCGACAGGGCGGCCTGGGTGTCGGCGATTTCACGGTGAAGCAGCGCCGACTGCCAGAACATGCGGTAACGGTTGTGATGAAAGGAGTGGTTGCCCACCGTGTGGCCCCGGGAGACGATTTGTTGGATCAGCCGGGGGTATTGTGTCGCCCGCCTGCCGGTGACGAAAAAGGTGGCCGGAACCTGCTGTTCGGCCAGCAGATCCAACAGCAGGAGTGTGGTGGCCGGGTCCGGGCCATCGTCGAAGGTGAGGGCGACCGCTGCCTTGCCCGTATTTCCATGGCTGATCACGGGGAAAAAGAATCCGGCCTCGGGAAGAAACGGTGCCATGGCGCAAAGCATCAGGAAAAGGCTCAGGGGCACCGTGGCCAAGCGAAGATCGACGGCCCCCAGAAGGATGGCGGCGGCAAAGGCCAGAAGGCCGGTGCGTTCGGCCATGGAAAAATGCGCCCGGTTTCGGTGAATTGGGTTGGTAGTCGTTTGTGGCGTTGTCATCGCTTCCTTTTATAGGGTCACTACCTGGGCTTTACCACATGCCAGTGCATATCCCCGCGCATGCCGGAGGTTTGGCTGGAATGGACCTCGAATCCGCATTTGTCGAGGATGGCGCTTATCGCAGCCGGGTTCCGATAACAGGTGTTGGCGCCGTTGATTTTGAGTTTGAGTCGCTCCAGGTACCAGGTCCAGTGGGGCCGGGCGGAAGGCGGCATGACCGACCGCATGATCAGGCGGCCGCCGGGAAGCAGGCGCTCGTGGATGCGCTCCAGATTTTTTTCCAGCTCCCAGTCCTGCAGATAATGGCTCATGTCCAGCATGACTGCCAGGTCGATCAAGACGTCCGTGGGCGGAAGATCCGGGGCCGCCCCCTGCTGAATCCGGCCCCGGTCGCCGAGGGCCAGGGCTGCCACGCGCACCCGATCCGCATCCGGTTCGATGCCGTGGATGGTTGCAGCGGGGAATCGGTCGGCAAGCCAGCAGGCGGGTACGCCATAGCCGCAGCCTACATCGAGGATATTGGCTGCCCTATTCCCTTGCGGTAACAGCGTGTTCAGTTCGCTAAATAGTGGGTCGAAGCGTAGCTTGTACCGTGCAAACAGTCGGGGGTAGGGTTCCATGTTCCGATAGCGCCAGTAGACGCCGTCGGTGTTCGCAGGGGCGGCTTCGAACCGCCTTTTCAACAGCGGCGGCAGGATGAGCAGTGATCCGGCCAGGCAATAACCGATACCGAAAAAGGAGATCAATCCGGCACTTTTCAACAAGTTGTGGTCGGCACCCAGCAATACGGCAAAGCCGATCAGGGTTGAGGCGGCAGCCATAACGATCGCCGTTCTGACCACCGAAAAATGGGGATGGTCGAAGCGCTGGTAGCGCTGGTAGCCACGCAGCATGAACAGCGTGTAATCTACGCCCATCCCCAGGATGATTACCGACAGCATCAAAGCCGGGATGTCCAGGGGACGGCCCATGATGCCCAGTGTGCCCAGTGTGCAGACAAAGGCGAAGGCCAGTGGCAGCAAGGCGGTGGCCAGCAGACCCGCGTCGACGAAAAAAATCATCAGCAGTAAGATCAGGCTGACCCCGATGATCAACAGCATTTTCATGAATGTACCGAACAGCAGTTGCCCCATGCGTTGTGAAAAGAGGACGGGGTCAAACACGGCACAAATATCGGACATCCGATGGTAAAAACGCTGGCTGTCGAACCGCCGGGTGGGATTGATCCGGGTGATCTGGCGCCAGATGCCATCGGTCTGGTCTGTCGAGATGCCCAGCAGCGGCTGCACCCGTTCCGGGATGCCGGTTGCGTCGGGGGGGGCGCCGGCGAGCATTTCCAGAAACGGGGCGAAGGCGCTGTAGGTGAAGCCAAGTGGTTCTGCCTCCCGGACAAACTGCCTGGTCACTTCCCGGATGCGCGCATTCGTCCAGAACTGCTGCCAGGCGCTGAAATTTTCGGCACTTGTGGCGCTGCCCGGGAAGAACAGGGAAGGCGTCACCGGTTTTTCGATGCTGCCGGCATGGGCTTCGGTATTCAAGTGAGCCAGCAGGCGGTCATTTTTTTCCTGCAGCGCCTTCAGGTCGTCTGCCTCGGTCATCAGGTAGACACTGGAAAAAATATCACCCCAGACGCGGGTCATCAACTCATCGGCAGCGCGCGTCTCCCGGCTGACGCTATTCATGGCCCTCAGGTCGGTGTTGAAATGGGGTCGGATGAAAACGGCCAGTACCGCCGCCGTCAGCAGGCATAGCACCAATCCAAACTTGCCGGTCGACGCCAGACGATCGACGATCCTGGATAGAGGCCGTCTGGTGGTCGTCGCAGCGAGCAGGTGACCCTTAAGGAGTCGGGGGAGTGCACTGTGCACGAACAGGAAAGAAAAACCGATACCCATGGCCGTGAACTGGCCCAGCTGTTCGAAGACGCTAAACCCGCTGAAGGCCAGGACGCTGAAGGCGCCGATGGAGGTGAGCACCGCCAGCAGCCCGACGGCCCGGATTTCCCGGGAGGCCTGCTGCCCGCCGCTTTCGTCGCCGTTGTCCACAAAAAGCATGTAGGCGATGCCGTGGTCGACGGTGATGGAGATGATCGCACCGCCGAAGCCCAGCACCATGATGGAGATGCTGTCGTGGACCAGAGAGAAAACGAAAAAGGCCATGACTGTTCCGGCCAGGGCCGGCAGCAAGGCCATGATTCCCGCAACGGGATTGGAAAAGGCGGCCAGCAGCAGCACGCCGATGCCCACCGTAGCCCACAGGATGGCGCGTTGTACATCGCGTTTGATGATGGACTCGTTGTCCAGGGCGACGCTGAACGCACCAGTGGATGTCAGGGTGATTTCTCTGCCGAATTCTTCTTCCAGATCCGTTTGCAGGTTTTGGAAGAATCGGGTCAAGGATCGGGCCACGGTCGTGTCTGTGCCGGATCCGGCAGGGGTGGCCAGGATCAGCAGGTGGTGCTGGTCGGCGGAGCGTATGCGACCATGGTGGATGGTTGCGCCGGGAGCGGGGTTCAAGGATGCCAGCCGGGCCAGGACGATGTGGCGCAGGCCCAGCGGGTCGGCGGCCATGGAGGATGCCTGACCGATGCCCTCCATCTGGTAGAGGTCATCCCGGACCCGGGTCAGGGCTTGCCGGATCGCCTCGTCGGACAACAGCGGAGCCACCTGATGCTGCAGTTCCCCGGCGGTGAACAGCACCGGCAGACCACGAATGACGTGGTCTGCCAGATCGGTCAGGCCCTGCTGCATGGGCCCGTTGCCGACCTGCGTAAACAGATCGCTCTGCATCAGTCGGGATTCGACCTTGTCCGCAGCAGCCAGCAAAGCGGTCATATCCGCGCTTGCCGAACCGATATCGATGGCGATCTGATCCTTGATGGGGTTTTTTTCGAAGATGTAGATGCCGTCGGCGATGACCGGGTCATTCGTGGGCAGGGACCGCGCAATATCCGTATCGATGGCGATCCGCTTGAAGGCGATAAAGAACAGGGCCGTGCCGGCAAGGATTACCGCCAGCAGGGCCAATATGTTGATGGGTGATTTCAGTCGCATGGAAATCGTCTTTTCCTCACGGACCGGGTCGCGAAAGAAGGTCGTGTTTGCATCAGGTCAGTATCCAAAGAATTGCCGCTCCGATCACCAGCAGGTGGGCGGCTATGACCGCGAATCGAAAGCGGTGGTAGCGTTCGTTGACCGTCTGGATGAAACGAAGTCCACCGAAGAGGCGGCGGATGACGTCCAGGGTGCGGTGACGTGAATTGTCCGACGCTGAATTGCTTTGAAAGGCGATAGCCGGATAAAGGGCAAAAGGATTTTCGATGCGGTTTCGCAGCCAGATGTCATAGGGAACATGGTTCCACGGTGAATCGATGATTTTGCGGGCCAGAGACGGCCGGATCAGGTAGGCATGCGCCAGGCACCGGTATTGTATGCGTCTTAGGCCGGGTATGCCGGTGGCGTGGCTTCCGTTGACGAGGCAGCCCAAAAAAAGGATGTCGCCGTCGTTGGTGTTCAGGAAATATTCAATTCCCGACGGTAGGCGGGAGCCGTTAAACCGCCAGAATACAACATCGTCTTCAAACACAAGGATGTACCGGGCGCCGGCATCCAGACCCATTTTGAGGCAGGCCTGGTGGGATTCAAAGATCCCCTGCTCACAGTTGGTGGGGTGAGGTCGGGCGATATGGAATGTCACCTTTCCGTCCAGCCCGACACCGGCGAATTGGTTGCGCGCACTGGCCTGTCGATCCGTCCGGCCTTCCAGCGAGATGCAGTAGATCCGGTCGATTCGGTTCCAGACCGGTTCCAGCGATGGGTGTTCTTGCCGTGGGTTGACCACTTTTTTATGCCCTGAGGTTAATCTGCCACCGACCGCGAAACCGGCGGCCATCCCATCCATCAGCAGGTGTGTTCGTTGTATGATGCACTATTTGCTTGATCCGGCGGCCATCAATGTATACGTTCCTGTGTCCATATACAAATGTTTAAAGGAGCCACCGCCGCCCTGTGGGACCCATTGAGACACCCATCAAAAAGTTACTTATCCGGCTCACCCGAACCCGATATGTGAAATCGGTCCTTGCCGAAGGGGCAGACCTGACCGCCTTTCGCCGACGGCCTGACCTGAGGGTGGTTTCCGGTGTAACAGCCATCGTCTTGAGCTATGTGATCAGTTGGCCCCTGATCGCCCTTCTGGGCATCGCGGCCGTCCACTATGGCAATGCCGCCATCGTGGTGATCGGCGGCCCGGTGGCCTATGGGCTGTCCCACCTGGTTTTTTTGCTGGGCATGTACCTTGCCGGTGCCCGATACAGCCGGATTTTACTGCGCTGGGCCGTTTTTCGGGGCATGACCCGGCTCATGGCGCGCTATCGGCTACCCCTTCCCACCCCATCGCTCCCTGATGTTGCGGTGGTGGCACGCCACAATGAACACGGCAGTCATCACGGCGCCGATTCCACCCTGCCAACTCCCTGCCTGGGCAATCGTTGTTCCGGCGGCCAAAACGGACACCAGGGCAAAGGATGAGAGAAACGGTGTGTGCCAGACCCGGTGTGCCGTGCCCCAGGCCAGGACACCGAGGGCGGCCCAAACCGGAGCGACGACGGCCGTGAATCCCAGGTAGTTGGCCACCCCCTTGCCTCCCTGGAACCGGTGAAAACAGGGAAACCGGTTGCCCATGATCAAGCTCAGCCCAACCCATGGCACCTGCCAGAAGGGCACCATGGCCTCTGCCACAAGGGCTACGAGGACCGCTCGTCCCACGTCCAGCAGCAGGACCACCACGGCCCAGCCGATGCCGGCCTGTCGATAGACATTGGTGGCGCCGGGGTTGCCGCTGCCGCGATGACGCGGGTCTTGGCGACCGGTGATGCGAAAGACCAGAATGGAAAAATTGATCGAACCTGCCACATAGGCAGCGGCAAGCAGCAAGACGAATGTCGACAGTCCGGTCATGGCCGGCTGTCCACGGTCAGCAAGGTGAACAGGTGACCATCGATGGTCGCATGAATCGCCGTCTGTTGTTTTCCACCATCAATCTCCAGCAGGCTGGATTCTTGGGCCACGGCCATCACGCGGGTGCGCTCCCAGGATTCTGCAAGATGAATTCCCAGGGCCTTGGCTGCCGCTTCCTTGGTACTCCAGACCCGCAGGGCGCCATCTGCCCGGTCCAAGGGTGTCCGGTCTACCATGCGTTGCTCATTGGCGTCCATATACAAGTGCATGGCCCCAAGCGGCTTTTCAGACAGTGGCTCCACATCAATGCCCACCGGCCGATCGGCGGCCACGGCAACGGTAAAGCGCCGGTCGTGGGAGACGGCGCAATCGGTGTGAGTCCCGTCAGCCAGCGGGCATTGGGGGGCGTGGCCGTTTTCGGCAACAGTTTCAATTCCCCGGGATGGTCGGCCGTCGCCCTCGCCTGAAAGCAATCGGCTGAGCCGCTTGAGGGCCAACCGGGCGGACAGATACCCGCGGGCGCGGTCCGGGGCCATCGGTGTCAGTCGTCTCTTCTCGTTTTCGGAAAGCGCGGTTGCGGCAAACCGGGCCACGGCGTCGCGCTCTATCAAAACCATTCCTGAAAGGCGTTGACGAAACTCAGCGAGGGGGTCGACCTGGGTTGGCTGATGGAATCCATGCGGCGGTTGGGTGCGGCCGCCGCTGATGTCCCGCATGTGTACACCGTTGGCGGCTTCGTGCAGGCTGCCGGTATCATCATAAATGAAAATGTCGAAGACGAAGGGGGCTTGGCCGGTTTGAACCGGTACCACGCGTGCCGTATAGACCTGGTCCATTCGGGTGGGGTAGACGATGGTGCGCCGGTCCATGGACACGGGAAAGGCCACGATGCCATTGGACCGCTGGCACCAGACGCAGGCGGCATGAAAGGCCGCATCCAATACATAAGGGGCTCCCAGGTAAAGATCCTGGCGGGGATCAAGCGGCTGGGGTGAACGCACCCGGGCCAGGGCGCCGTCCGCTGAAATCAGCAGCGGTCCGCAGATGTTGCGGTAGGCCGGGCCAAAGGGAACCATTTCTCGGTATATGCGGGCCGGGTCCACGGCGGTGCAGAGGCCGGCAAGGGATGCGATTGCTTCGAGGGGCGGTTCGACCGCTGCCGGTAATTCCCCCCCAAGTACCAGCGAGGCGTGTTCCAAGGTGCGGGTGATCATCGCGCCGGGGGATAGGAACCGGGTGGCCAGGGTCGTGCGCATGGATCCGTCGTTTTGATCCTCCATCTGATTGAATGCCGGGAGTGGGTCCGGCGAGTCCAGATAGAGGAATTTATCGAAGCGGATATCCTTGAGTCGGCGGCCGTCAATCCCCGGGAAACGTCTACAGGTGTCCGCAGCGAGGCGCTCCATGGCTTCCACTGCTGCAAAAATCGGACGGTCCTGCAAATGATGGTCACGGAAAAATGGCGGTGGATGCACGGTTATGGGAAAGGATTTTGATTTCACGGTTTCGGGAAGATGTCCCATAGGCTGACGGTTTTGGGGTCCACCTCCACCGGCGTGCCCAATGCGTTCACTGCGCAATGGCGGGTGAATCCTTTACAGACGATATCTCCGGATTCCTGGTGGGTAATCACATAGTCGAACTGAAGGCGCACCCGTTCCAGCACCGATGGTCGGGTATGGACCCACATGGCGTCGTCGTAATACAGGGGCCGGAAATAGTCGATGTCCACCTTGATGATGGGGTAGACATAGCCGCTTTCCTCCACTGCTTTATACGGGTAGGCGGCATCGCGCATGAGCGAGGCCCGCCCGAATTCAAAATAGCGCAGGTAGTTGGCATGGTAGACCACCTGGGAACGGTCCGTGTCCGCATAGAGGGTGCGGGTTTGGCAGCGGTGCCAGACGATATCGCTGGTGCGGTCTTTGACATACTGCGGGTGATTGTTCAGCGCGATCGGGACAAAGGGTTTGGGTTTCATCTTACACTCCCCGGAAGACGATGCAGCAGTTGGTCCCGCCGAAACCGAAGGCGTTGGACAAAAATGTTTCGTAGGCGTGCCGACGGGCTGCATTGGGCACCACATCCACGTCGGCAAACGCGGGGTCGGGAAGGTGGTTGACTGTGGGCAGGACAATGCCCTGATGCATGCCCTCGATGGCCAGGGCGGCCTCGATGGCCGCGGCGGCGCCCAGTGTGTGACCGATCTGGGATTTGTTGGACGACACCGGAATGGCCGCCAGCGAATTGCCGAACACCTCACGCAGACTCTGTATTTCCACGGCATCACCTTTCTGGGTGGAGGTGCCGTGGGCATTGACATAGCCGATGTCCGCAGGTCGAATCTGGGCATCGTCGATGGCCTGAGCGATAGCCCGCACGATGGTCGCCTGGTTGGGCAGGGTGAAATGGTGGGCGTCCGATGTCCAGCCGACACCCAGAACCTCGGCTCTGGCTGTGAGGTTGTATTGCTTCAATGCCTCTTCGGCGGCCAACACCAGCACGCCGCCCCCCTCGCCCAGCACAATGCCGCGGCGGTCTAAGGAAAAAGGCCGCGACGCCTGGGTGGGGTCGTCAAAGGCGCGGTCGCTGGGGCCTACCTTGATGGTGGCCCACATGTTGGCAAACCCCTGGACGATCTCCGGGGTCAGGCAGGTCTCCACCCCGCCGGCCAGGACGAAGTCGCATTCACCGTCACGGATCATGCGGGCACCGATGCCGATGGCGTGGTTGCCCGAGGCACAGGCTCCCTGGGGAGAAAAAATGGGGCCGGTGAAGCCCAGCATCATGCCGGCCTTGCCCGCGGGCAGGTTGGCGCACAGGTTGGGGAGCAGATAGGGGCTGACCTTGGTGGGGCCGTGCGTGATGTAGTTGCCCATGGCGATGTGGTAGGCGTCGGTACCGTTTAATGCCGAGCCCATCAGGCAGGCGGTTTTAGGGCCGGTGCGATCGTCGATTTCCAGGCCGGCGTGGTCCAACGCCCGTTTGCACAATACCATGGTCAGCAGCACGAAGTCCGCATTCCAGTTGCGGCTGTCCCTATTGTCGATATAGGGAAGGTCTTCAGGGTTCCAGTCCGGAATCTCTCCTACCACGTTGCTGCGCGAGGTGGTTTCGCAGCGGGTGATCCGGCGGAAGCCGGCTTCCCCGCTTACGGCCCGCTGCCAGGTGGCGTCAAAGGTATTTCCCAGGCAGGTGGCGGCGTCGTATCCGACCACGAATACCCGTCTGTTCAAGGGTGGTTTCATATTCGTTTAAATACCATACACGCATTGCACCCGCCAAACCCGAAGGCATTTTTGAGCACGTATTGCTGGTCGACCCGCCGGGCTGTGTCGACCACGTCGTCCAGACCGATCGCCGGGTCCGGTGTGTAATTGATCGTCGGGGCCAGAATGCCTGTCCGCATCCCCTCCACGGCCATTATCGATTCGATGACGCTGGCCGCGCCCATGGCATGGCCGATCATGGATTTGTTGGCCGTTATCGCGGGCACATGGCTGCCAAATACCTGTCGCAGGGCGTCGGCCTCCACCTGGTCGCCTATACGCGTGGAGGCGGCGTGGGCGTTGACGGCGCTGATTTGGTCCGGAGAGATGCCGGCGCGTTCAATGCTCTGGGCAATGCAGCGGTGGACGGTGGCAAGGTTTGGGGCCACGTGATGGAAGGCATCCGAGGTCATGGCCCAGCCGGCGATTTCCGCAACAACACTCAGACCGTGGGCATCGGCGAAGGAGCGTTTGGCGATGACGATGCAGCCGGACCCTTCGGAGACCACGAATCCCCGGCGGTTGAGGGAGAAGGGGCGGCTGGCCTGTTCAGGCGGCTCCTCGGGTTCGCCCTCCTTGGGCATGAACGCGCCGCCCATGGTGCCGAAGCCGGCCACGATGGGTTCGGTCAAGGGGAAATCCACCGCCCCGCAGATGGCCGTGTCCGCCCGGCCGTCGTTGATCAGCATGGCGCCCACGATCATGGAGGTCACCCCCGTTGCGCAGGCCGTGATTGTGGCACAGATGGGGCCCGTGGCCCCGGTGTGCATGGAGACTTTGCCCCCCACCATGTTGATGCAGGCGTTAGGGTTGACGAAGGGCGGCGGCAGCTTTCCCCGACCCATCAGGTTGCGATCCGCGCCGAGCACGGCATCCAGGCCACCGATGGCGCTGCTGAAGGTGACGGCCGTTCGCGGGGCGAGATCCGGCGTGATTTCGATGCCACTTTTTTCCAGGGCCCGGGAGACGGTCAGCAGGGCGTATTTGAAAATGGGTGACGGCCAGCGAGCCTGTTCACGGGGTTTTAAAAAATCGTAGGGCAGGTGGTCGATATCCGGTGCCTGGCCGGCGATGCGCACGGGAAAGTCATCCGTCAGGTCAAAACGGGTCAACGGGCCGACGCCGCTGGCGCCGGAGAGGGCCCGTTGCCACTGGTCTTCAAGATCGATCCCCAGGGGTGAGACTGCATCATAACCGAGAATGACCATGGGATCGTTGGGCATAAGGGGGGACTCTCACTTAGTGAAACTATTACCGTATGCGTTCACAGGTTCAAAGGTTCACCGGTTCTCGGTTGGCCATCAACCGTTGAACCCTGAACATCTGAACCCGTGAACGGTTATCAATCACCAGGGAATGAACTGGTAGAGCTTGGCGAACATTTCATAGATCTCGATCCAGTTCTGAAGGTCCCGGGTGCTTTGCATGTGAGCACGCTTGTTAACCATCACCCAGCTCATGTGGGCTGCACCGTCCTTGCAGGTGCTGCAGTCCCGCGTTTCCGAGGTGCAGCAGCGATGCATAGTGTTCAGATCCGACGCCCAGCGGATGAAATTGGTCAGCCGTCGGGGCTTGGGGTCGCGCTTGTCCAATGGGTCCGTCACCGAGGGGCACTCCATCCAGCCGAAGGGTCGGCCCATCATCTTCCCCGTGGTGATGATCTCGTGATAGTATCTCGAAGAAATCACCGTATCCGAATAGTGGTCCAGCACCTCGTCCATTTCGCTGCGGATCTGGGCCAACTCTTCGGGCTGCCAGTGAAACCCGTCCACCCCCTCGTCGTTGGAGAGCAGCTGCATGTGAACCTTGAGGCCTGCGTTGCGGATTTTTTTGATGATCCGATCGGTCTTGCCCAGCTGCTTGGGGGTGATGGTATACAGGTAGTAGGTGTGCGGATCGCCGGCATAGTTTTTACTGGAGATGGAAAAGGCATCCTTTCCGCGCAGCACCCGCTCATCCGCTTCGTCTCCCCACAGGCTGATACCCAGCATCATGTCGGGGAAGCGGTCCCTGGGCACCTTGATGATACCGTTGGTGGCACAGAAGGTGGGCAGGCGCCTGTAAAAGGCCTCTACCCGGTCCATGCAAAGCGTGGGTTCGCCGCCGATGAGAATGGCCAGGTTCACGCCGCGGGCCGTCTCCTTGTCAACAAAGGTTTCCCAGCGGGTGATGTCCATTTCCTCTTTGGCCGCTTCGTGTTCACCGGAAGAGAAGAAGAAGCACCCTTTGCAGCGCAGGTTGCAGCGATTGGTCACATCGTAGATGGAGCTGCGGATGTTGAGCTTGGATATGCGTTTATACCGGGCGTACCAGTGGTCGTCCAGCAGGGAGCTGACGGTTTTCATCAATGTATATCCTTTTACCGGACCTTCCGTAAGTTCATTTTTAGCAGTCTCATAATCTACTAATTGGCTGTCAGTTCCACGCCGGGTGGAGGAACGGTTTGGTTGCACAGGTTTTTCCCCTTTTCATAGCCTTTCAGCCAGACGGCCAGGTAGGCATCGACAAAATCCAGCCAGGATCGAAAAGTGTGGGGATCGACGGCGTGGCGGAACAGCCGGGACGTGACCACGGCACTGGCCGCAGCGTAGTGCCGGCAGTCCGCGCAGTCCGTATCCGGCACGCAGCAGGCCGCATCACGGTTCCAGGTCAGGTCCGTACGGTATTGGCGAAAGGAGCGGCCCAGGCCCACATCCGTGCTTGGATTCTGTCGGGGGTAGGGGCATCCGAACAGGTCGTGGAGTCCTTTTTCGTGGGTGTGGGCCATGGCGCTGTACCAGGAAAACAGGACTGTTTGCGGATATTTGTCCAGCAGATCAAGCATCGTTTGCCGCGTGTCAGCCAAACTCAGCGGCGTGTGGCGAAGATCACCGGTGTACCCTACCGGTGCGCTGAACATGTTAAACGTCACCGTGGCCCCATGGTCGGCCAGCATCCGGACCACCGCCTCGGCCTGGCCGATGTTATGGCGGGTAAAGGTGTAGACGAATGCCGCCCGCGCATCGCCGGCGTAATTCTTTAACTGGCGGGCCAGCATATCTTTCGCATTGCGGGTTTGCAGGCTGGCCTCGTCGTTGCCCCATACGGAAATATGAATGCGGTAGCCCACGGTATCCGAGATGCGCCTGAGGCCGTTGGTGGCGATGCATCCCAAAGGGATCTCATCGTAGCAGGCCTGGCAGATTTCCGGTACCAGGGACGGTTCGGCGCCGGCAAGTACCACAAAGGTAATACCCCGGGCCTTCTCCGCACGCATCAGTTGCCGCCAGTCGTCCGGATTCGTATTGTCCCGGGTGTTCTGTTTGTCTCCTTCGTAGTAGTAACAGCCGTTGCAGCGGATATTGCATCGCCGGGTCAGGTCGTAGGTGGATTCGCGCAGAAAGAAGTATTTGCGCACCTTCTCCCATCGCCCTTTGACTTCGGGATCGGCAATCAGGTCCGAAAATTTCCAGGTCTTTTTCGCGTCCATGGGCAGGCTGCTCTCTTTGCTTAAAAAACACTACCTAACATTAACACGTGGGGTAAGTCGATGACCCTGCATGGCATGGTGGCTATGCGGCCAGTTTGTTATGAATATATTCACCGATCAAGCGCACGGTGGTCAGTTTGGGATAATCGTCTTCATCGATCCGCACCGCATATTCATCACGAAGCACCAGGGCCACGGTGGCCAGATCCATGCTGTCGATGCCCACCTCATCCACCAGGTCGATATCCGGATCGAAGGTGTCGGCGGTGACATCCTCCAGCTTGAGTTCGTCAATCATGATCTCCGCGATGCGGAGGATGATTTTTTCAGTTTCCACTGTCATCCTAATCAGTCTCCTTCGAGCCTATTCCAAAACGCCCCAATTCAGGGGAACAACCTACTGTCTGCGTCCACTCAGCCGAATCAGACCACTGCAAATCAGGCCCTCATCACCGCTGATGCGGAAGCTGTGGCTGCTGTTTTTATCACCGGTTTTTACCGTCAGGATCAGGTCCTGATCGGGATGGATCATCTGCTTGAAACGCACCCGGCTCACCTGTGTGACCGGCAACGGCTGGTCCATCATCCGGCACAACAGGTCGTGGACCATGCCCAGTTGGGCAACCCCCGGGAGCACCGGCGCTTCCGGGAAATGGCCGTCGAACCAGGGCGAATTCACCGGAACCCTTACATGGGCTATAATCTCACCATCCGTCACCTGCTTGTCAATCGAGCATCTATACCACACTGTCATCGTTTTTTTAACCTGCTTTTAATATCGAACGTTTTACGAAACCGTCGGCAATCTGAATGTTATCGGATCAGATACTCCCACAACGGGCCTGAAAAGCCTTTTTCATACATGCGGTGGATTGTGGCGGCGGTTTCCTGGCCGCCTGCACCAACCACCCAGTTGGCGCGGCCGGCGGCCTTTTCTTTGACTCGATGCCGGATCGTGTCGTCATCGACTTTTCCGCCGTGGTAGAAAACCGGTTCAAGCAGATCCGTCCCCGCTTGGAGATGGCCTTCATCCGCACACCGATGAAACAGCGCGGTGTGCGGATAAACCCGCATGCCGCAGAATAAAAAAAGAACCGTTTTCCGAAGCGAGTCAATATGAGCCAGGGTTTCTTCCAGGGTCTGCCGGGTCTCACCGGGTCCACCCAGCAAAAAGTAATGAGCTACGTGACGGCCAGCCGCCAGCGCTGCCTCATGGACCGCTATTACCTGATCAACCGTGAAGGGTTTGCCGTAGGCGCGCAGCACGGTATTGGACAGCGAATCGGTGCCGAACTCCACATGCTTCAAGCCCGCATCGGCCAATGTTTCGAAGTATCCGTCCGGCATGGGCAAGGGGGTGAAGAATGCTCCCCAGGGAATGGTCAGGCCGGCTCGCCTGAAAGCCCGGGCCACTTCCAGCGAGTGATCGATATCGGCATTGAACGATGAATCCGTGATATACAGATAGCGGGCCCCTTCAGCTTCCAGGGCCAGGGCCGTTTTCGCCGCATCGGCCGGTGCCACCAGCCGCAGTTTGCGTCCCTCGATAAGCGGGTAGGTGCAGTAGATGCAACGGAACGGGCACCCCCGTTTGGTCTGCAGATTCAGCATGGCGCCGTGCTTGAGGTACCAGCGCTGGTGCGCCGAAGGATGCTCCGGGTGCGGTTTGCGTTTTCCTGTCCAGGGCTCCGGGAAAATGATCGCTTCCGCATCGGGCGTGACCACGCCGGGCAGACCCTTTGGATGTTGACCGGCTTCCAGGGCATCGATCAAACGATTCAATCGCTCGCCCTCGCCGACGATGCCGAAATCCGCCCCAAGTTCCGCCAGCACTCGCTGGGGAAACAGGGTGAACCCGCTGCCTCCCAGTACCACCGGCGCATTGGACGCATGACGCACGGTCGACACCACCGCTCGGTAGCCGCCGATGAATCCGACGGGGTCGGTGGTGTCGGTGTTGTCGATATTGCGCAAGGAGATTCCGATCAGGTTCGGATCGAATCCACGGATGCTGTCGGAAAGCCCCCCCAGATCATCCAGCACGTTGAGGTCTTCGATTCTTACCTGATGTCGGCCATGGATGGATGCGGCGACGTGATCCAGACCGATGGGGTAAACCGGATAGGGTTCTTTCAGTGTGTTTGCGGAAATCAGCAGGATTCTCATTACACTATCGTCAATCCATCAAAGAAAATAGGACGGAATAGATGTTAATCCGTTGTTGCGGACGACGGGTCATTGATGAAGCCGGCCAGTGCCCGCACCGAAGCGAAGACCCGGGCGCCCAGTTCGCGATTATCGATGGCCAGCCCGTAATCCTTTTCCACCAGCATCACCATCTCGAGTACGTCGATGGAGTCGATTCCCAGCCGCCCACCCACCAGCTGCTCGTCCGGATCGATTGATTGCGGTGCAACATCTTGAAGATTAAGGGCATCGACAATTTTTTCACGTAATTCATGTATCAATTCATCCATGGGGCATTACCTTTACAGACCTGATTGAATCGTGTTATATCCAGCCGCCTAAAAAGACGGTATACTATATATTGATTATTATCCTTTTCAAGCCTTTTTACACGCCATGTGCGCTGACGATTCGAAATCCGTCCACCTAACCGCCGAAACCCTGCTGCCCCATCGGGGCCGAATGCTGCTGGTGGGCGAGATCCTTTCCCTGGATGATGAACAGGCAACCACCTTGTCGATTGCCCACCGAAACTGGCCGTTATTCAGGGATGGGGCCATCAATCCGCTGATCCTGGTGGAACTGGTGGCACAGACCGCCGGTGTCCACAACGGCCTGAGACGGCTGAAAACCAGAGGTGAAGATTCAGAGACCCGGGGGTGGCTCGTGGGCGTTAAAAAAGCGGTTTTCCATGTGGAGGCAATAGCCCCCGGGGAAGCGGTGACAACCACGGCCAGAAATACGTTTGTGTTCGAAACCCTCCGCGAAATCACGGGCACGGCTTCCATCGACGGCCGCGTGGCGGCCGAGGTGACCCTTCAGGTGGTGGAGGCAATAGAATAGCTGAAAGCTGAAAGGTCAAGTGAATGAGGGCAAGGACGTTCGACGGATGGTACCTTCGTTGAGCCGTTTCGGATACGCCGGAAGGTAAGGAAATCATATGAAAGAAAGTAAAAAAAGACCTGCGGCCCTGGTGACCGGCGGCTCCAAAGGCATTGGCCGTGCCATTTGTGTGGAGTTGGCCCGCTGCGGGTACGACGTGGTGGTCAATTACCATTCCGACGAAAAGGGTGCTGCCGATACGCTCGGGCAAGTACGGCACCAGGGGGGGGACGGCCGAATCGTGGGCTTTGATGTGAGAGACGCCCAGGGTTCGGCGCAGGCCATCCAAACCCTGCTGGCTGACGTGGATTCTCTGGACGTGCTGGTAAATAATGCCGGCGTCACCGCCGATGGGCTCTTTCTGATGATGCCGCGCGAAAACTGGAAAAAAGTGGTGGACACGACACTGGACGGCTTCTACAATGTCACCCGGCCGATCATTGAAAAAATGATCCGCCAGCGAAGGGGCTGTGTGGTCTCGATTGCCTCGGTCTCCGGCTTGGTGGCCAATCGGGGGCAGGCCAATTACAGCGCGGCCAAGGCGGGCCTGATCGGCGCCAGCCGCAGTTTGGCGGCCGAGGTTGCCCGGCTGGGGATCCGGGTCAATGTGGTGGCCCCGGGGCTCATCCAGACCGACATGATCAAGGATCTGCCGTTGAGCAATATCAAGGCCATGATCCCCATGGCCCGGGTGGGAAAACCCGAAGAGGTGGCCCGGGTGGTGCGATTTCTCTGTTCGGACGATGCGTCCTATATTAGTGGACAGACCATTGGCGTGAATGGCGGCATGTGCTAAATGTCCGTCCATAAATGGCATCTTGCGACCCAGGCCGGCGTTCTCACTCTGTTTATATCTTCGACGTAGCGCTGCTACGCCTGCGGTATAACCATCGCTGCGGCCTTGGCCTGAGCCACAATCTACCATTTATGGACGGACATTGAATAATGAGGCAGCCCATTCTCATCCATGGCTTGTGCCTATACAACCTATATCAAATGTTGTTGAGGCGGTTTGCCGGACGTTGGTCATGCATAGCCTTGGTGATGGCCGCCGGCCTTTGCATTGGCTGGGCGGACAGCTGGGACGGCATCCGTAATGCCGCCAAAAGTGTCGACAGCATCAGTGCCGACTTCGTTCAGGAGAAGCATCTGCCGATTCTGGCCAAGCCGCTGATATCAGAAGGGCGTCTGTTATACCGGCGTCCGGATGCGTTGCGATGGGAATACACATCACCGGTGAAAAGTGTCCTGCTCATGCACGGCGGTGATGCCAGGCGCTTCGTCCAGTCCGACCAGGGACTGGTTGAAGACGTCAGCGTCCGGTTGCAGGCCATGCAGTTCGTGATGCCGGAAATCAGCGGCTGGCTGGGGGGGCGGTTTCAGGACAATCCGTTGTTCGATGCCAGCTTGGATGGCATCAATACAATCATGTTGGTGCCGACTGACCCTGGTATGGCCCGGTTCATTCAGCGCATCGAATTGCTGATGTCGGACCGGCCGGGGGTGATCGAACAGGTGCTGATTTTCGAAAGCGACGATGCGTTTACCCGCATGGTGTTCAGCCATACGCAGGTCAATCCCTCCCTGGATGATCGTCTTTTTCAGGAAGCGCAATGAAGCGAATTGCGCTGGTCATCGTATTGCTGCTGAGTGCCTGCGCACACATGCCGCCGATTCAACCGGTGGGAACCGACCGTCAATACCGGTTCGAAGCCCGCTGCCGATCCATTTATCCGGTCGGCCGATGGCAGCTGGTGCATACCATCAATGTCCGCCTTCGTCGTGGCTATCAGGCCACCCTGACCGGGGTGATCATACTGTCCACAGCAGATTCACGGGTTCATTGCATATTGATGACCCTCGAAGGATTCGTGCTTTTTGAAGCGGTGGACAATGGCGAAGTGGCCGTGAAACGAGCCTTCGGACCCTTCGATAATCCAGAATTCGCCGAAGGTGTGATGAGAGATATCCGGCTTATCTTTCTTGCGCCCGAAGGACGGATGCAGACTGCCGGAAAATTTGCCGACGGTACCCAGGGGTGCCGCTATCGGACACACGACAACCGGTTTATCGATATCATCGGCGCGGCTGGCGGCAGCTGGCAAATTCAGCAATACGACCCCCGGAAGACCGTTGTTATCGATGCGGTCGATCAACGCGGGGTTTCACCGAAACTGACCCTCGAGGCCGGTGGAGAGGCTTCCTACGCGCTGGTAATGACCCTGATTGAAGCGATTTCACTGCAATAGTTGTCGCTTACTGCCAAGGACGGTTATGAAATTCAAACTGATCTATCCCCGCTGGCCCAAACTGATGCGCCAGACCGAGTTCCACCTGCCCCCCCACGGTCCGGTGGTTTTTGCCGCCACCCTGCCACCTGGGGTGGATGTGGAATTCGTCGACGAAAATCTTGAATTCCTTGACTTTGACGCACCGGCCGACGTGGTAGGCATTTCCATGATGCTGACTGCCCAGGTGAAGCGGGGGTGGGCGATCGCCGATGCCTACCGGGCCAGAGGCGTGCCGGTCATTTTCGGCGGCATCGCCACCATGCTTCACGCCGAAGAGACCCAGAACCATGCCGATGCCGTGTTTTTAGGCGAGGCTGAAGGGCGCATGGAACAGGTGCTGGCCGACCTGAAGGCCGGCCGGCTGAAAAAGAGATACGACTACCTAGCCGACCCGCCCCCGGTGGAACGGGTGGGCCCGGCCCGGCGGGACATCCTGAAAAGGGAGCTGTACAACTACCGCGGCATCCAGATGGTTGACCTGGTGCATGCTTCCCGGGGGTGTCGATACAACTGCTACCCCTGCTGCGTGGCTTATCTGGGGGGGCGGCAATTCCGGCCCCGCCCCATTGACATGGCGGTGGCCGAAATGGCGGGCATCGACAACAACCGCCTGTTTATCGTGGACAACTCATTGGCCCAGGACACCCAATGGGAGCTGGACCTGTTCAGGGAAATGATCCCCCTGAAAAAAAAGTGGTGCTGTCATCCCATCGAAGACGACCCCAAGGTACTGGATCTGGCGGCTCAGGCGGGTGCCTGGTATGTCTATCAGGCGGTTTTCGACACATCGGATAAGATCCGGGATCGGATCAAACGCTACCACGACCACGGCATCGGCGTGGAGGGAACCGTTCTGCTGGGACTGGACAACCACACCGAAGACGACATCCTCAGGCTGATCGACTTTCTCCTGGAAATTGAACTGGACCTGGCAGAATTCACCGTACTCACGCCCTTTCCCCATACCAAAGCCTACGAGGACCTGAAGCGCAAGAATCGGATCCTTTCCTTTGACTGGAACGAATACACGGCGGACAAGGTGGTCTTTCAGCCCAAGCACATGAGTGCCGAGCGGCTTGAGGAGCTGTTGACCCATGCCTGGGATTCTTTTTACCGAACCGAGTCCCAAGGCATGAAGATGTCCAATCTGTTCCAGCAGGTGATGCGCAAAGAAAAGGCGGATGGCACCTTCCGCCCGCGTAACCGGTCCCTGGCGCATCAGGCGTTTGGCCGGGCGGTTTAAAAATAAATTACAATAGCCAAAAACCAAATGACAAATAAATCACAATAGCCAAATTCAAAATTCCAAACCTTGTGATCTTGAAGAAAGGGCACTCCAACCATCAATATTTGGTGCTTGCGATTTGTTGTTTCGGGGAATTCCCGGTTAGGGACGATCTCTTTGAACTTTATCCCAAGTTATGGGATGCCATTGGGGAGCTATGGGACTTAAAGAGCACGAATACATCAGGCAGACACTGGAGCGCTACACCAACTGCAAGCTGGAGGATTTCTGCAGCCACGTGCTGATCACCAATTTTCGCCAGTACATCAAAGCCTTTTCCGAGCAAACCGGTTGTGACATTCATGAAGGCAATTTCCGGATCGTCAATGCGCCGGAGTTTGACTGCACAATGATCGATTTCGGCATCGGCTCGCCTCAGGCGGCACTGGTAATTAACGGCCTGGCCTACCTGGACAACCTGAAATCGGTGGTCATGCTCGGGATGTGCGGCGGAATCGACGACATCCTGGAAGTGGGCGATTTTGTGGTGCCGACGGCCGCAATCCGGGGGGAAGGAACCAGCCGCCATTACCTGCCCATGGAATTCCCGGCCCTGCCGGCCATGTCCGTGAACCTGTTGTGCATCGGTGCCGTCAAGGCGCGCAAGATTATCCCCCGCTGCGGTATCGTCTACACCACGGACCGTCGATTGTGGGAGTTCGATGAACCATTCGTGGACCACCTGCGTTGTCAACGAATCCTGGCCATCGAGATGGAACTCGCCACGCTTTTCTCCGTGGCTTACCGGTATGAAGTGCCCATCGGTTCGATCATGCTGGTTTCAGACATGCCGCTGCAGCGGCGCGGCATCAAAGATAAAAAACTGCACGAGGAAATATACAAGAAACATATGAACATCCACCTGGAAATCGCAATGGATGCCATTTCCAATCTCAAGGCCCGATGGCCGGATGTGGAGCGGCAGCTGCACAGCGAGTGGTGATAGGCTTTAAGACAATGCTTTTTGGCCTGCGTTATCGGTCGTCGCAGTATTATCATACGGCTTCCTCGCTCTGGCCTTGCCCAAACCATTATCTTAAAGCCTATCAATGACGGTTTGAACCATCAAATGGGTTAAGTCGGCGGGATGACTTCCAGTTCGATTTTTGAGAAGTCGTCTTTGCGAAGGGAAAGGTGGTAGCCGCGAACCTTGATGTTGATCCTGTCATTGGAGGCCTCCACCTCCTCCAGTTCAATGATACTGCCAGGGGTGATGTCCAGTTCCTTTAACTTGTCGACGATGGTGCCTTTGCCTTTGACGCGGATCAGTCGGGCGACCTGTCCTGACTCGAGGCTTTCCAGGGTGATCGTTTCCCGCCGGGCCTGTTTAAACTGCCGTTGACGTTTTTTTAAATCATCCAGACATCGGGTGATGGCGTTCTCACACCCGGACAGGGCATTGTCCTTCTCGCAGAACTGGCGAAACCCCCCGATCCACTCCTCCCCCCCCCGTGGGCATATCTGGATGAACTCCACGAAGCGCACCAGCCGGTCGATGATGGTGGGTGAAACGGCATGCTCCATCTTGCAGGCGGTTTCTTCCGCTTCCTGCTCCTCCACATCCAGCACTTTAGTGAAAAAATCCTTGAGGATTTCGTGGCGACGTACAATGTCCCGGGCCTGCACCTCACCGCGGGGGGTCAGGGTGATCACGTCGTAAGGGGCATAGTTGATGTGGCCTTTTTCCGCCAACAGCCGCAGGGCGCCGGTGACCGATGCGCTGTTAACCGCCATGCGGACAGCTATGTCCTTTGCCCGTGCAGCCTTTTTATCGGAGACAATATGGTATATGGTCTCCAGATAATCCTCCATACTGGCGCTCAGTCGCTTGCTTTTCGGCATGGTATTACTTATCTTTGTTCGGTGTCTGTTTACAGGAATACAAGCAGATCGTAGCATGATTGCCGCGGTTGGCGAACTTGTCAACGCGGTTACCCAATTGCCCACGGAGTGTACATGGGTGGCTGAAAATGTGTCAAGATGATTTTGGAGTTCCAAAAGATGCAAGGATTGGCAATAATAAGGACCATGAAACGATGGCTTGCCGGAGCAGCTAAGCCCACAAGGAGGAACCGATGACGGAAAACAGTGCGCTGGATATTCTTAAACATGCAATTCTTCTGGAAAAGCGGGGGGAATCATTTTATCAGACGGCGGCAGATCAATCCACGAACAGTGATGTGAAGGCTTTTTTTGAAACCATGGCCACCGAGGAAGTCCAGCACGTCAAAATCCTTTCCGATCAGTTCAAGGCTTTCAAGGAAACCGGTAAATTCAAACCGGCGGATACCCTGGAGATGGGCACCATCTCACAAAATATATTGACGCCAGAGGTCAAGGCGCGCATTGCTGCTGCAGATTTCGAGGCAGCAGCCATTTCGGCGGCCATGCTCATGGAGGAGCGGGCCATCTCCCTGTATGCCAAACGAGGTAATGAGGCCCAGGACCCGGAAGAGAAAAAACTTTACCAGTGGCTGGCTGACTGGGAAAAAGAACACCTGACGTTCCTCGCCGCCATCGATGCGGAGCTGAAGGAGCGAATCTGGAATGACAGTGGTTTCTGGCCTTTTTAAACTAATTTTCCCCACCTCCCCGCGGACGATCCCATGCCACGGGGAGGCCGGTTCTTGACTGCTTGTTTCCTACCAACCAGCTATCACTCCTTGCTGCCCCCAGCCGTTGAAAAAATCACCGGCGGCCTTATTTTATCTCATTATAACCATCACCAACCGTGATGTTAAAATAGAGGAGATCATCTAATGAACGAAAATCCGAGTGCCAAAGAACTGTTCGAAACGGGAATGGCCGAGTTTGCCAGCGCCAAATATGACAGAAGTATCGCCCTGTTTACCCGGGCAATCGAAAAAGATACCGGCTATGCGCTGGCGGTTGTCAGTCGCGGTGCAGCCTACCTCAAGTTGGACATGCTGGACCTGGCGCGGGATGATTTTGACCGCGCCGTAAAGATCGATCCTGACTATGCCCGCGCCTATCACATGCGGGGACTGGTCAGTGAGAAACGGGGTGATGATCAAACCGCCCTGGCTGATTTTGACCGGGCCATCGATCTGAATCCGGATTACGGTGCTGCCTATTACAGTCGTGCAGCCCTTCACGCAAAGATGGCCAACACGGAAAAAGCACAGGAGGACATCGAAATGGTGGCCCACCTGGGAAACCGCAACATGGAATCCTTCATGAATGAGAACAACGTCTGGCAGACCCAGCAGATGCGGGTGGAGGACGCCATCGAAACCGAACTGCAACGGTAAATGACTTCGATAAAATTGCCTTGACCCCAACGTTGCAAAAGCTGGAGGACTTCAGAGCCAAGGCGTCAAGGGTGAAGCTGTAATCGGCTACCGCCATCCCTTGACAACTCGGGATCTGAAGTCCTCCCGCTTTCCTGGAAGGTAAACAAAATGAGAAAAGTAGCGCCATTCTTGGAATTCACCATTCGTGACATCCAGAAAATGGTAGGAACTTGGCTATTTTCATAATAATATCTTTTAGTTATTTACCTTTTTAATTATTGTTTATGCAACATTGGGGTTGACTCAGTCGGCGGGTATGGGATAAGTTTCCACCAACTAAAATAAGGCGCCATGAAGGCGTTGTGTTAAACGGAAAATAGAACTCGTTACCAGGCCACGAAGGCATCGGCAGATAAATTTCATCTGCTTTAGTCTCGCGGCCTTTTTCGTTCTCAGCAGTCGAAACGAGAAGGTTTTTTAAATGGAGGTTCTCGGTCATGTGTGAAGCCAATGCTTATATGGTCAAAGACGATGAAGAAACCCTGCTCATGGAATCCGTCGACCTGGTGGAGCCCGAAGCGGACGGCACGTTCCGCCTGGTGGGGATTTTTGGGGACCAGATTGTGATCAAAGGAAAGATCAAGCGGATGAATCTTGTGGATCACCGCATTCTGTTTGAGGAATAGGGAGATACGCCTGCCATTTAACCAGGTGTGCTCCATAACTTCTAAACAAGGGATAGTTTAAGAAAAAAATCTTTTGATCCTATTTTTCCGCGGCGCTAAATGAGATGACCTCCTTATTGAAAAGACTAAATAAAACAATCACCTGTCCTGACCTATACGTGAATTGACAGAATTGAAAAATGAGTCAGAACCTCGTTTGACAAAGTGGTATCATAACTTTTCAAAAGCCCTCTACACCGTTGATGGAGGAATCAGAGAAATCCGCCATCACTTTTCGCCTGTGATATCAATTTCAAGGCCAACATATTTTTCGAATTGGCCGACCACAATACCTGGTGGTCGACCATTTTATAGCTGGACGTTTTTTTGGTTCATCCGGTTTCTGCGTACTTTTGATTTTGATCGGATTCTATCAGTTTGAAAGAAATAGAAATTTGGATTATCTTGGCCGATGCTTGGATTAATAAACTCAGAAGTGCAGGGTCCTTTATTCAACACATGGCCTTTTCTTTCAAACTGCTTATTCAATTGTGTTTTTCAGATCCGCCCATGTCAAGGACACTACGCGTTGGGCGTTCCTCCTTGACATGGGCTGATCGGAAATCTCTTTGTTAAACAACGAATTGTCCTGAAGTACGCGAAACCCGGATGAAACAAAAACACACATTACGGCTTTAGGATGCAATAGTGCTTTCGGCAAAGAAAGGCGGTGATTTGCTTGCCCTTAAAAAATCACATCCGAATTTTCTGCCCCCGCCGTACCACGCCTCCCTGAAAAACATATCCATGGCACAGCCTTTACCCAGCATTCCGTTGTTCAGGTATTGCAACATCCCCTGCCTGACATAGAGACGGAAATGTTCATACTGTCGCTCAAACCGTTCTTCTGAGATCAATTCAAAGGTTGCAGAAAACAAACACGAGCCCTTTTTACATTGCTGGCGTGTAAAAAGGGACCAAAAAATGGGTTGACTTCTCCATTTTATTTGCATATTGAATTTTGTATACAAAATACAATTTTAATATTAATTGCCCTGACTGGCAATCTATACGGAATGGCATATGAGAAATATAGGTGCCGAGTATGAAAACTTGGATCAGAAGGTCTACCAGGTCATCAAAAACATGATCGAAAACCGCACGCTTTTGCCGGGCAAAAAAATCCCCCAGGAAAAATTAGCCAAAGACCTGGGCATTTCACGGACCCCGTTGATATCCGCCTTGAAATTCCTGGAGCACGAAAAACTGGTGGAAGTCAAACCCAGGCGTGGGTTTTTTGTCAGACTGTTCACCATCAAGGAAATGATCGGTATTTTTGAAATCCGGGAAGTGCTGGAGGGATTGGCTGCCAGAAGAACTGCCGAGTGCATCACGGACAAGGAATGCGATACGCTTAAAAAGATTTTCCACGATTTTGATGGGTTAGCGGATATCACGGATATCACGGCCTATTCCCGGGCGGATCGTACATTTCACACCATGATCACAAGCGTTGCCTCCCGGGAGTTTTTAACAACCATTCTCCAGACTTTCAACATCATCAGTCTGACTTACCAGAATGTCCCCCGGGAAGGTCTGATCCAGCACCCCAATAATACTATCGTCGATCATATCAACATTATTGACGCCATCTGCTCGCATGAATCTGAAAAAGCCGAGACGCTTATGCGGCGACACCTTCAGAAGGGTATTGAACTGTTAAGAGAACAAAATGGTGAACCATAGATAATTTAACAGAGGAGGTGAAAAACTGTTAGCCCCGGTGAATGCCTTCGGTCAAGATCCAAACAGCTCCCCTTGAAACGGGTGGATTTGCTCATCGGGTTGTACGCGAGAACCAAAGGGGTGCGACGGTTTCAGGTATTGCGAGCCCCCTTTCAGGCAGGGGGGTCAAGACTATAACAACAATGCCTGACCGTAAATCAGCTCTTTTTGAAAAGGGCTTTAGAGCAAACCATTTACTATAAAGGAGGGTTTAACATGAGGAAAATTTTTGCGATTAGTCTGGTCATGCTTCTGGTTGTAACAACAGGCGCCTATGCCGGGAAGGCTTTCCCCAATAGGCATATCACTGCCGCGGTTGTCTGGGGAGCGGGTGGTGGGACTGATACCTGCGTACGCATGATTACAGCGGAGATGGCCCCTTTTCTGGGTGTCAATATCAATGTCATCAACAAAACCGGTGGCGTGGCCGGTTCCGTCGGCATGAGCTATGCCTTCAAGCAAAAACACGACGGGTACACCCTTTGCGGTCTTTCTGAATCCAACGTCACCGCCGGCGTGCAGGGCGGCTGGGACAAGAAGTTTGATGTTTGGGATACCTATATCGTCGGTGGCTCTCCGGATGTTATTTCCGTTACCCCGGATTCACCATATCAAACCTTCAAAGACCTGATTGAAGCCGCCAAAAAAGACCCGGGCAGCATCAAGGCGGCGGCCAGCGGTGCCGGCTCCATTCACCACCTCAACCTGCTGGCCATCGAAAACGGTTCCGGTGCGAAATTCAACTTCATCCCCTACAAGGGATCGGCCCCGGCCCAGAACGCCGCCATGACCGGCGAGGTAACGGTAATCGTTACTTCCCTGGCAGAGCAGCAGCAATTGTTGCGCGGCAAAAAACTCAGGGCCCTGGGTATGCTGATTCCGGACGCCTTCGAAGTTGAAGATCTCGGGATGATTCCCTCTACGTTTGATTCCTATCCGGGTCTGTCGAAATACCTGCCGATCTCCCAGGCCATTGGTTTTGCCGTACCGACGGATGCGCCCGCGGATGCAAAGGCCGCTATTACTGAAGCCTTTGACAAGGCCATGGCGACAGACAAGGTGCAAAATTGGGCTAAAAAGAACTACTATCTGCTATCGGGAAAGAGCGGTGCCGATTCAAAAGCCGTCTTCGACGCACTTGAATCCAATTTTGCGTGGACCCTGTGGGAACTGGGTGCAGCGAAAGTAGATCCGGCAAGCCTGGGGATTCCCAAACCGTAATGCGGATTGTTCCTGAAACATGGGGAGGCGGCTGGTATCGAATAATACCAGCCAGGAGCCGGGCGATAGTGTCCAAGGCGGGGTACCTTCGCCCGGTTCTTAAAAATGATAATACGCGATTATTAAGGCTCTTCCAACCATGCTGGACAAAGACACGCTGAGAAAAGCAGATGTTTTTTCCGGGGGAATCATCTCTCTGTTCGGCTTTTTTGTGGTGTACCAGTCCCTGCAGATGCCCATGAAGGATACCTATGGCGGTGTACAGAACGTCTGGTATGTTTCACCGGCCATTTTTCCCCTGTTTATCGGATCCATAATATCGCTACTGGGTATTACGCTCACCGGAATTGCCCTGAAATCAGTCGGCAAAGAAAAACTCGCCGGTGTCATCAGATATCTTACCAGTTCGGAGATGGTCAGCTTTATAAATGAGCCGGCAACGATCAGGTTTTATGCCATCGTTTTTGTTTTCTGCAGTTTTATTTTTGTGATGATTCCCCGGATTGATTTCTTTTTGGCGGCCATTCTCTTTCTAATGGTTTTTATCAGTATGTTTTATTTTGATGATGATGAACTGCTGAAAAAAATTCTATCCTATTTTGTCGCCATCAATGTGCTCTTGCTGCTCTTTTTCACATCCGGACTGCAGACCCGGTTGTCCCCGGCCCTGTCTTTTCCGGGAGACTGGCTGGCGCTGTTTTTTATTGCCGCCTTTATTCCTTATACTTGGCAGCTGATAAAAACCCGGAAGGATCTGCACAGGAAATACAGAACCTGCCTGATTCTCGCCCTGGTCGTTCCTTTTCTGGTTGGGATGATCTTTAAATACCTTCTGCTTGTCCCCATGCCGTTTGAGGGCGCGGTTGTCGAGCTGCTGGATGCCATCTGGTATTTCGATTATTAGTTACAGGAGTTTATAATGGTATGATGATTCTTGAGCGTATTGGAGACTTTCTGGGGATTATCAGCGGCCTAGTTTCAGATCCGGTTTCCATCGCCATTTTATTTGGTTCTGTTCTGTTGGGGATCATATTCGGGGCCATGCCCGGATTGACCTCCACCCTGGGCGTTGCGCTTTTGACTGCGCTGACCTATTCCATGGAGACATCCCTGGCCATGGTCTGCCTGCTGTCCATTTATGTCGGCGGCACCTATGGGGGGTCCTATGCGTCAATATTGATCAATATCCCGGGGACCGCCGCTGCCGCGGCAACCGCCCTCGACGGGTATCCCCTGGCGTGCAAAGGTGAAGGCGGCCGGGCCATCGGCCTGACCACCACTGCCTCCGCCATCGGGACGATAGCCTCCATGTTTTTTATCGTGGCCATCTCCCCCATCATTTCCGAGTTTGCACTGGAATTTACTTCTTTTGAATTCTTTTTACTGGCCTTTTTTGGCATCCTCATTTCCGGGACACTGACCAGTCCCGACCTGGTGATCAAAGGATGGATATCCGGCTTCCTGGGGCTCTTTCTGGCCTGTATCGGCCGAGACCAGCTTCAATTTTTCCCCCGGTTTACCTTCGGCATATCGGAACTGGAAAGCGGCATCGAAGTCGTGCCGGTTTTGATCGGTGCCTTTGGCATACCCCAGATCATAGAGGTGCTCAAAGACAAATTCCAGATCGGGAAAACCCAGAAGCTGCAGCGGATCATCCCAGAGTTCGGAACGGTGGCCCGCAATCTTCCGGCCATTGGCCGCTCGGCCCTGATCGGCGTCGGCATTGGCGCGGTCCCGGGTATTGGTGAAGACATTGCCGGCTGGGTTAGCTATGGCACCGCCAAAAATACATCCAAACACCCGGAGACCTTCGGCAAGGGGGAATTGCAAGGAGTCCTGGCCAGTGAAACCGCCAACAACGCCTGTGTCGGAGGCGCCATGATTCCCCTGCTTAATCTCGGGATTCCGGGCAGTCCGCCGGCTGCGATGCTTTTAGGGGCCCTCATGCTCCATGGGGTGACACCGGGTCCCATGATCACTTTCGAACATCCTACTTTTATTTCGGAAGTGGCTGCGATTCTACTTTTGGCCTCCTGTGCCATGTGGATTTCAGGTATGATTCTGGCCAAACAGGTTGTAAAGGTCCTGCGAATTCCCACCCAGATATTCATGCCGATAATCGGGGTTTTGTGTATCATCGGCTCCTATTCCCTGGGCCTGAATATCTATAACCTTTACCTGATGCTGCCGGTGGGAATTGTCTGCTATTTCCTGATAGCCATGGGATACCCCATTGCCCCGCTGGTGATCGGTGTCATCTTGGGACCCATGGCCGATGAAAACGTCCGGCGGGCCTTGATGGTTTCCCAGGGCAGTTTTATGCCAATTTTTCAAAGGCCGGTATCTCTCATTCTGTTTCTCATTATTGTCTTGACGGTCATCAGCCAGTTCGGGTGGTACAAGCGCCTGCTTGGGAAAATAAAGCAGACCCTGTTTGGTGCGTTCAGGCGCGGATAGTCTTTTGTTAACTTAGTGAATGGAGAAAAACATGCTGAAAATGGCGATTATCACAGGTTTCTTATCCCAGACGCATGATCGCTTTCATGCCTATAACGCGCCACTTGATCTGGATGCCAAGTTTGACCTGTTGTCCGGGATCGCGGGATATGACGGTGTAGAAATGGTCTACCCTTACGAAGTCAAAGATCCGCTGAAAACAAAACAGACGCTTGAAAAGTATAAATTGAACGCGGCGGCCGTCAATGTCAATGTCAAGACAGAACCTGAATTTCGCAACGGCGGGCTGACCTCAACCGACCCGGCCATCCGTGCCCGGGCGGTTGATTTTATCAAACAGGCCAAGGATTTTGCCCGGGATGTGGGGGCGGATAAGGTCACTTGTTGTCCCCTGGGAGACGGATATGAATTTTCATTTCAATACGATTATGCCCTGGCCTGGAAGCACCTGGTGGAAACCTTTGGCGAAGCGGCGGCCTATGCCCCGGATATACCGCTTTTCATCGAATACAAACCTAGTGAAACCCGGGGCCGCTGTTTTGTGGACACGGCCTCCAAGGCGATTTGTCTTCTCAATGACATCCAGGTGGCTAACATGGGTGTCACGCTTGATTTCGGCCACTCCATGTACGGCAATGAAAATCCCGCCGAAGCGGTAGCTCTGCTGGCCAACAGCTCTTATAAAACCTATGTCCACATCAATGATAATGACGGGAAATGGGACTGGGATTACTTCTGCGGGACCAAGCATTTCCTGGAATATGTCGAGTTCCTTTACTACCTGAAGAAATACAATTACACGGATTATTTTACCTCCGACACCTCCCCGACCCGTTGGGATATAAAAGGGACCTTTGAGGCTAACAGCCGCCTGACCCTGAAAATCTGGGACCTTCTGGATACCATCGGTCCACGGAAACTCGAAGCCCTGATGGCCAAAGGCGACTATCTGGAAACCTGGAAGTTTATTGAACAAAATATTTTTGCTTTAAAATAAAATGGTCCCATGACGGATACAATACTCGATAAAGCACAGGTTTTATCATCGTTGCCACCGGAATGGCCTGAAAATCTACTGCCTCATATCCAGGCCCGGGTCAGGGTCTCGGAGCAGAAAATCATCATTCTGGATGACGATCCCACCGGCACCCAGACCGTCCATGGCATTCCGGTGCTGACCACCTGGTCCGTCCAGACCCTGAAACAGGCCCTCTTGACCCCGGGGCCGGGTTTTTTCATCCTGACCAATTCCCGGAGCCTTAACCGGCAAAACGCCTGTGCCCTGGCTACGGAAATCGGGATGAACCTGCAGACAGCCGCGGAACTGGCCAGGATTATTCCCCTTGTCATTTCCAGGAGCGATTCGACCCTCAGGGGCCATTTTCCCCATGAAGTGGATGCGGTGGCAAAGGTCATGGGAGACCAAAATCTACCTTACCTGATCCTTCCTTTTTTCCCGGAAGGCGGCCGCCTCACCATCCAGGATGTCCACTATGTGGCAGAAGGAGACAGCCTGGTGCCCGCTGCTATGACAGCCTATGCAAAAGACGCCGCCTTCGGCTTTTCTCACTCAGACCTCAAAGCATGGGTGGCGGAAAAGACAGCGGGACGGATTTCGGCCGGTATGGTCACGTCGGTCACCCTGGATGATATCCGCCAAGGGGGACCGGACCGGGTCGGCGATATCCTATACGGGGTAAAGGACCGCGGTGCCTGTATCGTCAATGCCGTGTCATACAGGGATGTAGAAGTCCTGGTGATCGGCCTGTTACAGGCCGGAGAACGGGGCCGGCATTTTTTGTTCCGGACAGCTGCCGCCTTTGTCCGGGTCATGGCCGGTATCAAACCGCGGGTAGCGTTCCTCTCAAGGCCGGAACTGGTCACCGACACCCCCATCGGCGGGCTTTTTATCGTCGGGTCCTACGTACCCAAAACAACGGCCCAGGTTACGGCCCTACTGGAACAAACCGACATTGTCCCCATCGAAATGACTGTGGCGAACCTTCTGGATACGACTCGCGCGGAAGTGGAAATTGAACGGGCCGCCAGCCAGGCCAATACCCATCTTGAACGGGGTCGGGATGTGGTTCTCTTTACCAGCCGCGCCCTCGTGACCGCCACGGATGCGAAAACCAGCCTGGACATTGGCAAGGTGGTGTCGGACAGTGTTATCCGCGTTGTCAAGGCCATCCGCCACCAACCCAGATACCTGGTTGCCAAGGGCGGGATTACCTCCAGCGATGTGGCCACCAAGGGTCTGCATGTCCGGCAGGCAATGATATCCGGCCAGGTAATGCCCGGGGTTCCCGTATGGCTGTTGGGGGACGAATCCAGGTATCCGGGGATGTCCTATATCGTCTTTCCGGGAAATGTGGGGGATGATACAGCCCTGGCCGCCATACAGAAAAAACTGGCCTGAGGAGAACGAAAGCTGGTTCCATGTCAACACTGAGGTCAGGACCGTTTAGATGAAAAAGGTAAAAAGATAAAAATATTAATTGAATGGATTAAGGAGAGAAAAAATGTCAAAACACACCGTTAAAACCATCCAGGCCCTGCGGGACAACAATGAAATTATCACCATGCTCACCGCCTATGACTACCCCACCGCCAAGAAAGTCAATGATGCCGGCATTGACATGATCCTGGTGGGAGACTCCTGCGCCATGGTGGTACACGGCCATCCCAATACCCTGACCGCCACCATGGACATGATGGTGCTGCACTGCGGGTCGGTGGCCCGGGCCTGCGACCGGACCATGGTCATTGCCGATATGCCTTTCGGATCTTTCCAGTACAGCGTTGAAGACACCATGAAAAATGCAGCCCGGTTTGTGACCGAAGCCATGGTGGATGGCGTCAAGTTTGAGGCGACCCATAACCATATTGCCAAAACAAAGGCCGTTGTGGAAATGGGCATTGCCTGTGTGGGACACGTCGGGCTCCATCCCCAGGCCGTTGGCGCGTTAGGCGGACTCAAAGCCCAGGGAAGAGATATTAATTCAGCCCGGAAAGTGGTTTCCGAAGCCCTGGCCCTACAGGATGCCGGCGTCTTTGCTATTATTTTTGAAGCGGTACCTGAAAAACTATCCGAGTATGTCACCAGGAAACTGGACATTCCCACCATCAGTATCGGCGGCGGCCCCAAGTGCTCGGGTCAACTGCTGGTAACTCCGGATGTCCTGGGCCTTTATGACAACTTCACCCCGTCATTTGCCAAACAATATGTCAATGTAGGCCAGATCATGATCGATACCTTCACCCAGTATGCCAAAGAAGTGAAAGAAGGTGTTTTCCCCGGAAAAGACCACTCCTATGGCATGTCGGATGAAGTCCTGGAATCCATTGTCAAAGAGTTCGGAGACGTGTGAATAATCCCATCCCAGGGCATAAATAACACACATGGGCAAAGTTACTTTTTCAATCGGCCTTGTCATACTGGGCATTGGAATCGGATATCTGATTCAGGTGCTCGCAGTGAAAAAGTACATTGGAATGCCCATTGCCCTTGATGCGCTGCGCAGAAAACTTCAAAAAGCAGCACTGCTTTTTTTCAATCCCGTTGCCATTTTAGGGGCAACCTGGATGGCCGATATCCATCACATCAAGATTGCAGCGCTGCCATTTTTGGGCATGGTTGCCCTGTTTTCAGGCGGCGGCTTTGCATATGCGGCGGCCAGGCTGTGGCACCTTAACCGTAAACAGACCGGCGCTTATATTGTCTGTGGCGGCTTTACCAATATCGGATCGCTGGGAGCACTGTTCTGCTTTATTTTTCTCGGAGAATCAGGCTTCGCCCTGGTCCCCTTTTACAAATTGTTTGAAGAGTTGATCTACTATGCCATTGGATTTCCTATAGCAAAATCTTACAGCGATGATCTCACGGGAACGCCTACATTTTTTCATCGACTGAAAAACGCAGCCACAGATATCTTCGTTCTGGTAGCTGTATCCAGCATCGCCATCGGATTGATACTCAATATTCTGGGTGTCCCCCGTCCCGCTTTTTACACGACCGTCAATGCTGTCTTCATCCCCCTGGCGGCCTTGCTTTTACTGATTTCCATTGGCATGGCCATGCGTTTTTCAAGCATTAAAAAGTACTATGTGCCGGGCCTGACCATTGCTATGATTAAATTCCTCCTGGTGCCTGTCATCATCGTCGGTCTGGGGTACGCCTTCGGGCTGGATAAAATAGACGCCGGCCTGCCCCTCAAGGTTGTTCTGATCCTGGCGTCCATGCCGGTGGGGTTCATTGCCATGGTGCCGCCGACAATATATAATCTTGATATTGACCTGGCCAATGCCTGCTGGTTGATTGCCAATGCCCTGTTACTGCTTCAAATCCCTGTATTGTTATTTATTTTCCGGTTTTTATAATGAAGCCATCCTAATAATAGGATTCGGGCCCAATGTCGGATTCTCGACTTACCCGCTGAGGTGGTTTCTGCCACTAGGCACCACCCGCAGAAGAATAAATATTTTAATGGTCGGTCATATTATGCAATGGTCGGCTTTTTCCGCTTTAAATGGTGCTCTTGGGGTAGATTGATAAATTCAGCCAATTGATCATGATAACCGATCATTAGCTGTCCTTGGTCATGTTGATTATAATGGCAGGTATCACAGGTTCAATTGTTTTTAGGGCACGTTCTGGCTATCTTCAAGATTATAGTCCGAGGGTGATAACTATGACGTGATCACCGATTGAACTGAAAAAGAACGAGGCCATCTTGGTATGGAATTAGGGGGTTGTTGAAAATTATTATCAGTGCAGGCCAGACAGGGCAAAATTCAGGGAAAAACGCAGTTTATAGGTCAAAAATGAGCATTTCGAGCCGAATATTAACGCCATATCGCCAAGCGCAATGGTTTTTCAACATCCTGTTAGATCAGGTATAATGATGATACGAATGTCCATAACGTTTGTATTCGTTGGACCTGTTATCAGAAGATCGCCGAGGACTCGAAAGAAGTTGTACGAATCATTGTTTGTTAAATAGTCATTGACGATGAGGTTTCGATTTAACGCACGTTTAAGCGTTGAATGATCAGCTATTGCCCCTGCGGCATCGGTGGGCCCATCGTTTCCATCGGTCCCGCCGGAAAGAATTACAACAGGCGTTTCCCCGGCTATATCGCCAACAGTGCATAAAACGAATTCCTGATTACGGCCACCCAAACCTTTACCTTTCAAGGTAACGGTTGTTTCTCCTCCTGAGAGGATGCATGCTGGTAGCTGCAATGGGTTGCCCGTTCTAATTATTTCTTTGGCAATAGCCGTATGCATTCGCGCGATTTCGCATGTTTCACCTTCGATCATGGATGAAAGAATCAGTGTCTTGTATCCCAACTCGGCCGACTTAATTTGCGCGGCTGTGAGGGCTTCGATATTGCTGCCGATAATCGTATTGGTCGTTTATGCAAATACGGGATTATTTTTTTTGGGTGTCTCTTGAACGTCACCGGCCGCACCATTTTTAAGGTGGGTGACGACGGGTTTCGGCAGCTGGTGCACAATATTGAATTTAGCAATGATGCTCAAACAGTCATCAAATGTGCTGGGGTCGGAAATGGTTGGACCGGAGGCAATCACATCCAGATCGTCACCGACAACGTCGGATAGAATCAGTGAAACAACAGTTGCCGGCGCCGCGGCCACCGCCAGGCAGCCACCTTTGATCATAGAAAGATGCTTGCGGAGGGTGTTTATCTCGTGGATCGTGGCGCCGCATGCCAGCAGAACGCTGGTGGTCTGCTGCTTATCCGCCAATGTGACACCCGGCACGACCTTGGGAGAAAGTGCGGACCCACCGCCTGAAAACAAACATATGATAAGGTCGTTTTCTTCCGCGGCGTTCGCCAATTCCAAAATTTTTTCCGAGCCCAATTCACCATTTCGATCCGGTACCGGATGCCCGGCCTCAACGGTTTGAGTCTTCTTCAAGTCGGCAGTATGACCGTATTTTACGGTTATCATGCCCGCAGTGAGACGGTCGCCCAATAAGACTTCCATAGCCGCAGCCATTGGTGCCGTAGCTTTGCCGGCCCCAACCAGATAGATATTTTCATATCCCTTCAGGTTGAAGGTTTGTTTCCCGATCCGCAGTGCATCGCCCTGCCGCTTGCAAAATCGCCTAATGGCACTTCCGGGTTCGACGGCCTTAAGGCCTGCTTTAAAGATATCGACAGCATCATTCCTTGCCTTTTGAAGTATCTCTTTCATAGTCGCCATACACTGTCTAAGTTAAATCGGATGGGCCCTCTCCGGTTACAAAAGGCATCACATAGGGTCCTTCCGGAATTACGGCAACGGTTTTGTGCTTTTGAGCAGATTGAATTACCGCTGCCTCAAGATTTTCAATAATTTTTACTCCGGTTAGAGGGCGATCCCGCGATGCGAGGCCGGTGGAATAGAGCTGGATTGTTCCGATGCGCATTGCTCTGAGTTGCATTTCAGTTTGCCACTCGTCAATGTCAGCGTGTGGAAGTCCCGCCCGGGAAATTATCGGTTCATCCCGGTAGCTACCCAGACAGTGGGCTGGAGAGATCCACCTGCTGAAGCTCTGGGGACAGATGTAAGTCTTTAGGACTGCAGCAACCTGGCAGGCCGTAACGCGAGTGAACCCTGAGAAGGCCCCGAAAGGACAGTCGTGGATGCCGACCCGCCCAATATTCGGGGAAGGCCGCAGCGGAACAGGGCCGTAAACGATCCACCTGTTCCGGTCCACCGGGGTAATGGGGACAGCATGTCAGGAAGGAATCTTGGGTAACGTGGGAGACCCGTCCCGGATGCGGGGTCGCGCCCCGCAACAGCGTGTTTGACGTTGGTTCGGGCGGGAGTCGGAGAGGGCCATAGTACCGGTGATGCCGGGTAATGCCGGTGGAGGGAAGGGCCCTTACTTCTGGCGTGCTTTTGAAGGAAACGAGAAGCGGTGATTGGCCTTTGGGCCTACTAAACACCAGATAGCTTCGGACTTTCCAGAGAAAGCTTTACCGTAAGGCGAAGGCGCGGTGGCATTTGATGCACTCGCGAGGCATCCAACGAAGAATACCTCCCGCCGTGTGCCTTATGGTGAAGCCAGTCGGAAAGCCGGATGCGGTAGCTCCGCATGTCCGGTTTGATGAGCGGGGATGGGAAACGGGGCTTTATGCTACCGCGCCCATCCTCGACTCTACTGCCCGACCTATTTAGGGTAAAAGTTCAGATTAGGTTGCTGTATTTGGGCAAATAAAAACCGCCCGAATTGCAGTTTGCTTGCCATAAGCCTGAACCGAGAGCTAATTCCTTGCACCCCCACATCTTGTGGTTGTTCGGAAGTGAGGGTCTGTGGTGATTACACAACAGGAAATGAATATATCTGAAAAATCGGAGACATGGTGATGTATTGAGATCATCAGCGGTCAAGCAAGATTGCAGATACCATGATCTGAGTTTGTCAGACCAATTAAATCTTGAGATGCAACGTTTTATCAAACGACAGTCATCTTTTGACACATAAATGACGGCGGCCACGCATGCTGCAATGACCTCCCTATTGGTTTACGTCAAAATAACCATCACTTTTGTTACCTGCCTGCCGAAGATTAATTATATTGATCTTCTCGCCTATTTCCATAGAAATTATCATTTTGACTAATTAGATATCCCAATCTAATAAATCAGCCCTGATAGCGACATCGACATTGCGCACACTTTTCGTGGGGTAATGGTTCAATATGTTGTCGATGTTGAGGCTGCTGTCATGGCCTATAACTCATTTTATCCTCCGAAAGCCAATATACAGTATTTTCATGTTTGTTGGGAATCCCATAATGCCTCTGCTTGATTGGATGTATCGACTGCTACGCTGGTTTATTGGCGGCCTTTTTATCTATTCCGGTACAACCAAACTGTTGGCACCCCAAACCTTTGCGGTGCTGATCGACGCATTTGGGATTGTTCCTGATGGCTTGCTCATGCCCGTGTCCGTGATTCTTCCAGCACTGGAGGTGCTGGCCGGTGTCGGGCTGCTTTTCGACACCCACGGCAGTCTTGTCGTGATAACCGGTTTGCTACTGTTGTTTGTCGCTATCCTGGGATACGGCATCCGGATGGGTCTGGATGTGGATTGCGGCTGCTTCGGCCCTGAAGATCCGGAAGTCGAGGCATTCCACGGACTCAGGCCGGCTTTTTACAGGGATATGGTCATGCTGACAGCAGTCGTTTTTTTATATGGTTGGCGTCGGTACCGCCGTGTGCAAACAATGAAAATTTCCCTGTTGATGGATAAATGGTTAACTCGTTTCGATCGAGACATTTTAGATGAACATTAGACAATGAGGAGAACGGATGATGCATACGGGTAAATGGATGCTGAAACTGACGATGATTGGAGCTTTGGTGTTTGGCCTGGCATGTCCAGCAATGGCATTGTTTGAAAACAAATTCGAAAAGGAAGTCGAGAAAGAGGCCGGTGCGGTGAAGCTCCTACGGGAAGTCCATCGCGGCGGCTACGATCTGGTTACTACCGGAGAACTGAAAAAATGGATCGACGGCGGCAAGGAGATGGTGATCGTGGACACCATGCCCTATGAGGACAGCTATAAGAAAATGCATGTACCGGGAGCGCTTCAGTTTTTGTTTCCCATTCCGGACATGGATGCATGGGACACCAAGGAGACTGAGGGCAAGACCCAGGATGATTTCAATCAGATGTTGGGCAGTGACAAAGACAAGACCATCGTGATTTACTGCGGTTTTGTCAAATGCACACGCAGCCACAACGGTGCGGCGTGGGCGGTCAAACTGGGCTACAAGAATGTTTTTCGCTATTCAGGCGGTATTTTTGCCTGGAAGGGGGCGAAATATCCATTAGAAAAAGTCGATTAGTGTCAGCCTGGAAACGGCATCTTGCGGCCTGAATCTGCGTTCTTCCATTCTGGGAATCCTCGACGTTTCGATGTTACGCCTGTGGCTCTCAGAATGCCGCAACCTTGATCTAAACCCCAATCTACAATCTCCGGACAGACACTCGCTGCATAGATGAGTGAAGGCACGCATGAATAATCAGAGAGAAAAATCAGAAACCGACGCCGAGGCGTTGATTGCCCGTATCGGAGAGCGCGCCCGCAACCTTTATGAGACCCGGCAGCTGCTGTGCACCGAAGCGGTGGTTTCAGCCTTGAATCATGGGTTGAAGGGCGGCCTTACCGACGCGCAGGCAACAGCCTTGGCCGCACCTTTCTCCGTGGCATTAGGGGAAAGCGGCTGCCTGTGCGGTGCGCTCAGCGGAGCCGTACTTGCATCCGGCCTGCTGTTGGGAAGAGACCGACCCTATCCCCATCGCAAAGAGATGCGGGACACTTCCCGTCAGTTGCACGATGCTTTCAAAGCGGCCAATGGCACCACCTGCTGCCGGGTGCTTTCCAAAAAGGTCAGGAACGACAAAAAAGCCCATTTCCAACAGTGTGCCGACTTCACCGCCCAGGCAGCCGAAATGGCTGCACGGATGGTGTTGGAGAAACGACCCGAATTGATCGGGCAGGTGAACCATGAATTTTTGGTCAAACGGCAGTCGGCTTTAGGAGGGGCATTCCTGCGGCTGGCCCATCTTTTTAACGCTGAATAAGAGAAAATACCTGCGGCGGCAAGAAGAAGGTCTATGATATTTTCGACGGACTGATGTCCAACCTCTACGTGATGGACATCCCCAGATGAAGTCGGCGGCAGGCACTCCCCGTATTCTCATATCCGGCTGCCCAATGGCCGTGCCCAAATGGAAGCTGCTCATAATCGTGGAAAATGCCGGAGCGGTCATCGTCGGTGAGGAGAGTTGTGTGGACGAACGGGGCACCCGCAACCTTGTGGGCGAAAATATTCACCTCGGGCCATGTCGATTGGTGTGTGAAAAAACCTGATCAATCTACTCAAGTCGAGTGACCAGCTCCACAGCCGTTGAGCAGTTCTCACCGCCGGCTGCCTCGATACTCCGTCGATAATTATGGCTGGCTCGTCCGCCGACCACCAGCGGGCAACCATTATTCAGCAAGTCAGACAGGCGGATGAGTTCGTCTTGCATGAAGGCATCATTGACGCGACAGGTGATGCTCAGGGCAATCATTTCCGCGCCAGGGATAGAACAGGCAGCGGCGATCTCTTCAGCCGGCAGATTAAAACCTAAAAAGACCGGTTCCCAACCGTGATCCTGTGCAGTAATGGCCACGGCCAGAGCGCCCAGGTAACAGCACTGGCCGGCCGGTGCGGCGATCAGCAAGCATGGCTTTTCAGCGGCATCTCCGGTGGGATGATTCAGCAAGCCAATGAGTTGCGCATGAATGACGACCGAGGCCAGCTGTCCATGAACAATCCGCAATGATCCATCGGACCACCTGCGGCCGACCTGCTCCATGAGCGGACAGAATATCGTGTCAATCAAGGCTTGACGGCTGAAGGTCGCGGCTGCCTGCCGCAGTATGCCCTGCAGCGCCTTGCCGTCAAGCATGGCAACGGCTTCTAAGCTATGGCTGACTATCTCAGTTGGGGCGATGCCGGCGGACATTTTTGAATCGGCGTGAGTTGGCTCGTTGGGCTGGATGGCGGGTGGTGAGGTGGTTTCCGCCAGTTCGACCAGTTTGGCCCGATCGAGACCGGCAATGTGCGATATGCTGTGGCCATTCTGGATCACCCGTCTGAGCAGGACGAGGCGGTCGATGTCCGACTGGGTGAACAGTCGTCGGCCGTTGGCCGACCGCTGCGGTGCAACCGCATGGTATCGGCGTTCCCATGCCCGGATCACATGGGTGGAAAGACCGGTGTGCAAACTGACAAAACCAATCGGAAAGGCAACCGGACCGGGCATCGTATCTACTCCGTTCGAGAAAAATGTGGCCTCGCGCAAACGATTCAATGGCTGTCGAGAGCCTTGCTTATCTTCGATGACACATCATGCACAGCAAAACATACTTCCAATTGTTGACAATTTGCCCGCTCCCCCCGCCAAAAGCAGCGGGGGGAGTCTCTGCATTGGCGGCCCTTCCGAGGTCATCAACGCTGGCGGGTCCGCTGTTATTCGTCGACGAGTTTGGAAATGGCCAGCGCGCAGGCATTCACGGCTTCATCAGGCCCATCTAAGTTGACGATACGATTTTCAAGATCAAAATCTACAATGGTGCAGCCATGGTTTTCAACCGTCATCTTGAGTACATTCAAAAATGTTGCTTCATCCATAAGAGTCATCCTTCCCATCCGTCATCCTGCGCACAAAAGGATTGCCGGTGACGGATTTACGTCAATGTTGGGTCAAATTGATTCGACCAACCTATTTGCCTGGGGCACATCTGTCAAGAAGCATGAACCCGCGAAAAGCTGCCCGAAGAATGGGGCACGGGGAGCCAGAGCTCCCCGTGCGCGATCGAGGCAAAACCATCAGGCCACTTGGTTGTCGGCAGTTATCCATCCGTCTTCGGCCGTGGAATTTCGTATCCATCGGCTTCTTCAGTGGACAGCAGGTCGCTTTCAAGGTCTTTTCCCTTCAGGTCTGTGTAGGCATTCGCCATGCCTTCAGGCGTGGTTCGAATGGGGAACTTGAAACGTTTGATCGTTCCGTTCCGAAACTTGCAGGTCCACATGACGTCTTCGGTCCCCATCATGGGCATGATGCTGCTGCCCAGGGGCACAAAGTCGGCATAGCCTCTCACCTCGATCGCTTGCGTCGGGCAGATCTTAACGCACGAAAAACATTCCCAACATTGGTCCGGCTCCTGGTTGTACGCCTTCATTTGGTTTGGATCCAGAACCATCAGATCGTTGGGGCAAATGTACATGCATGCAGTTTTGTCCCCGCCTTTGCAACCATCGCATTTTTCAGCGATTACGAAACTAGGCATATAACCTCCTTGCCTGTTCGGGTTAGATGTGACGCGCATCGTCGGTGCCGAAACATCTGCAGATGGCGCCATGATTTATGCCATGCCCGTCATGGCACCCCATTAAAATAGGGCAGCGGGCTCGTGTGTCAATGTTTTGTCTAGTTATAGGGCACAGTTTATTGGGCCATCGGCCGTTGATCGACGCGGACATCTCGTTTCCACCGAAGACTAACGGCAGCCGATTCTTCTTGGGCATCAGGTGCGGCTCCCCGAACCATTCAGAGTTGACATACGGATTCCCCGGCTTCCGATCAGGAAGGGTTCAATGTTTATGCGGCGAAACCAACCAAATGGTGAAGGGGTCTCGATTTTTCAAGCCGACAAGCAAAAAAACGAATTGCAAATGTCAAAAGTGTGTTTAGTATTTGTCTAAAATATACTAATAATTTGTTTTTATCACCTTAACGACAAAATAATTGTGGTTGATAATGAACGATCGTCGCAAACGAGTTAGTGCCAAGAAACCTCGAATCGGCTTAACGGATAAGGATCTCGAACGCCTTTTTGAGATTCACGCTACAGATTCGGCCGCAGTGCTGGCCAGGCGGACGGGGTTGCCCTATCTGCTGATTTACAACATCGTTCACAGGCGGGTGATGTCGGTGAGCCATCGGCATTACATGACGCTATACGGCAGACCTGCGCCCCAGCAGGTGGCGTTGAAGGTGGATGGTGAGCTATTCAGGGCAATGGCTGAATTGTGGTTGTTTCTCAATGAGGGGCTCACTCGGGCAGACCTTTACCGTGAGCTGTTTGGACTGGAATCTCATCAAAAAACCGATCACCGGATTTTCAATGGAAAGATCCACACCGTCGATGCCAGGCTTGAGCACATCATGAGACAGAAATTTTCAGATGCGGGTGTCGACACGCAACTGTTGAATCAATGGCTGGAAGAATTCGATTCGATGCCGCACAGCGATTGGGTTCCGTACTCCCGCATACGGCCGGCACTGGTGTATCTGTGGGAAAAATTGGGCGTTCACCCGACATCGGTGTTGAATCAGTCCGTCGCCAGATACGAAACCGGAATCCTCAAGCGCGTTTCCCGGAGCACCGCTGATCGAATCGAGGCGTTAAAAAACAAAACGGAAAAGGAACTCCGGGAAGATGGAAAACAGGATACGGAGAAGATCAAGGAATCTGTTGTCGGTGGAAAACGCGGGTACACGCTTTATTCCGACATCAGGGATGAACTGCTTTTTTTACGCAGAACCACTCGAAGAGGTGCCAAATACTATCTGGGACGAAGCCCTTGGACCTATGAAAACGGGAGGGCCAAACGAATTGCCAATTGGAGAGCCCTCAAGATTTTGCAGGACTGCGATCGGTTCATCCGGCAGTCACCCGCCATACCCCTGGCCAATCTGCCGCAATCGCGACAATGGGCGCAGGTCCACCGACTGATCGATGTCCTGGTGGCCCGAACCGCCCAACTGCTCTCCGACAAGGATGGCATCGCCTTCGAAAAGCGCATCCTGCGACCGTCTCACACGCGGGTTGAATACAACAACCCGTATCATGGCTTTACACCCTTCGACATGGCCTCGCGTGTGTTGGGCATGAAACGCAGGGCCTTCGACCTGATGGTGGCGAGAAATTGTGAAATTTTCAGGACCGTGGGTAAATTCGCTCAGCGCTGGTACCTTCCCGACCTGTATCTGCGGGAGCTGTCCAGGAAGAAAGATTTTGAATTGATCTCGGCCAAATATGAATTGATGGCCAAAGACGATCGCCGCCCGCGGCCAATCGATGCCTGCATGAACTAGCCGGGAGTGTGTGGCCAGGCACAATCGTCTGTGAACCTTCTGTCAGGCTTTGTTGGCCACCACCCACAGGTAAAGTTCCGCCATTTGGCGGGATGAGTGGATTCGAAAGCCGGCTCTCTCCAGTGCATCAATGAATTGCGGTTCATCGAAGCGGTCATTTTGCGGATGATCCATGAGCCTGCCGATGACCGGATGGGTGATGTATCGACTGAGGATTTCTTCGCAATAGAACTTTCCCCCAGGTTTCAATACCCGATGAATCTCACCAAGCGATGCCCGCCAGTCAACAATGTGGTGGATGGCACCGAAATTAAAAACGGCGTCATATTGAGAATCGGCTACCGGTATGTGCCTCACATTTCCGACCCAGAGCAATGGCCTCCGGTTTTTCTTGTTTTGCCGCTGTTGAACATGAAAAACCATTTTCGGATCCAGGTCAAATGCATCGACGCTGGCGGCGCCAAAGCGGCTGAACAGAAGATCGATGCCGAAACCTGGGCCGCAGCCGACTTCCAATACCCGTGCCCCCTTTATGGAACCACCCATTTTTAACAATCGTCGCGTTTCAAGATGGTTTTGCAGAAATGCGCGAACGGGGCTGAGGATAAAAAGGCGCTCAAAATAATTAAGCTGCATGTCACCTACCGTGCCATACCTTATTCTTTCTGACGCGGGTCAAACCCACCTATCCCAGAATCGGTCTTAGGGGAATCGCTTGAAAAAATTCCATATGATTTCCGCCGCATCGAAATTGAACAAGGGATCATCGGCTTGAAGTCTGGCGGTAAAATACGGACCGGGCCAGACATGTCCCCAACCTTCGATTTTGCATAGGACGACAACGCTGTCATTCCTGCATCTATCCCAACTCTGGGTCGCTACGGCGTCTCCATAGATACGGGTGTCCACGGGATCACCGATGCACGCGTTGGCGTCGACCCAGAAGCGGACTGAATCGGCCACGGATAAATAGGACCGTTCGCCTTTTCGATGCATCGATCGACCCCCTTCAACGCGTATGTCATCATCATCCAATCCATGCATGACAAGTATGGGCAAGGGTTTTTTGGGTTTGGGAATGCTCCATGGTGGTGCATCCGCAGTTGGCCGACCACCGATACTGGCCGCAATTGGGGCGGCCGCAGCAAGCATCTCGGTGCGTTCGGCGGCGAATCGGTAGGTCATCATGCCACCATTCGAAAATCCCACCATGTAGATCCGCTGTCGGTCTACCGATAGGCGCGTACAGGCATCCTCAATGGCTGTTGCCAGGTACCCGACGTCGTCAATCTGGTCCTCGGCGGCCTTTCCACAGCAGTGGCCGGCGTTCCAGTGTTGAAGATAGCCAAAAATGCCGATGCCCTCCGGATAAAGGACAACAAAATCCTCCTTGTCCGCCAGGGTGCTGAAGCCGGAGATTTTTTCGATGCCTTTGGCCGTATCAAATGCGCCGTGAATAACGACCACCATCGGCATCTTGGTGCTACCGTTGTAGCCGGAAGGAACATGAACCCGGTAGGATCGCTGAAAGCCTCCCGTCTTGAGGTCCATACATTGATCGTAAGTCGCAGGCCCGTTGATGTTTCCGGATGGAGGCAATGACGTGCAGGCGGTCAGGCATAGTATGACTGTCACGAGGTAAACCAGACCCTGTTTATGCAATGGTAACATTCCTTTCATATGACTTTATTTCAGACATCAACCTTTGCGAAGAATCAATGGGCCCGCTTCCGAGACCGGTGCGCCTGACCGATCAATATCCCATGTGGATCATCTCCGGGCCGCTTAAAATACGCGTCCCACTTTCCCGGGCGATGCCCTTGAGCATATCGCGAAACACCCATTGATGGGCCGGATAGAGGCCATACCAGTAGCCCAACCCCAACAGTCCCCGGGACAGGAATACCGATTGGAGCACCACCTCGGTATGGCCCGATCGGGGCGACAGCTGGAACATCATCAGCGCGCCGCCGGGCGCCTTCATGCGAGATTCAAGTACCAGTCGGCGGGGGCGATGGACCTGAGACACACGCCAGAAGTGAAAGTGCTCGTCGACATCCAACTGTCTGGCATGACGACGTCTTTTTTTCAGGCCGGGACCGCCGATGAATGCATCCAGCGCCCCCCGGGCCCGCCACAACAGGCGGTTGCCGTAATAGCCCTGCTCGCCGCCGATGGCCTCGACGGTCTGCCAGACCGTATCGATATCCGCTGCCAGAAGGATGCGAAAACCCATGGTCAGGGTCGTTCCGCCGGCATAATCGGCATCACCGCAGGCGGTCCATTCTGGCGGCTGGAGCGTGTCGATGGGCAGGTCGCAGGCATCCTGTTCTGCCTGGGGCTGCCTGTCCAGGGCGATGCGTATGGTCTCCGTAGCAGGCTGCAGCGCCAGCGGGACAATTTCGCGGATGCGGTTGTCCCGGCAGACCACCGGAATGCTCAACCCCTCGGCCAGCGGTCTGGCGATGATCGACGGAACAGGCGTGACCAGGTGGATCCAGAGGGAGCTCAATTTTGGGGTCAGCACCGGTACGGGGAAAATGATTCTTGGGATCAACCCGGCAATGTCGGCGTAGGTATGGATGAGGTCGCGATAACTGAGTACCTCTGGTCCGCCGATGTCGAAGGTCTCACCGATGGTCCCGGGTGATTCCAGGCAGCCGTGAAGGTAGCCCAGGACATCCTTGATGGCGATGGGCTGGCAGGGCGGTGCTGACCCATCGGGGGGTGACCATGACCGGCAGGCGGTCCACCAGGTATCTGAGCATTTCGAACGACGCGCTGCCCGACCCCAGTATCATCGCCGCCCGCAGGCAGGTCACCGGTACGGCGCCCTCCCGGAAGATCGCCTCCACCTCGTGGCGTGAGCGCAGGTGCTTGCTCAAGTCCGGGTGGTCTGCGTCGCCCAGTCCGCCCAGGTAGATAATTCTTCGGACCCTGCGTGCCGATGCGACCGTCGCCATGTTCAGCGCCGCCGTGCGGTCGGCGTCGGCGAACCCCTGTTTGCCGGCGATCATGGAGTGGATCAGGTAGTAGACGACCTCGCAGCCGTTCACCGCCTGCTCGACGGAGGCCAGGTCAAGGGCATCCATGGCCACGATCTCCACGTTGGCGTGATCCCGCCATGGCCGGTTTTCCAAGCGCCGCGGGTTGCGCGCACCGGCCCTGACCCGATAGCCCTTGGCGAGAAGCAGCGGCACCAGGCGGCCGCCCACGTAGCCGGTGGCACCCGTTACCAGGATGGGCCGGCTATCAACAGCAGCATCGTTTTTTGCGGAAGCGTCCATTGGGGGTGCCCTCACATTCCGTAGAAAGGCTCATTGGCAGTCGCCGGGTGGCGAGTGAAAAAAATCACGTCATTAAAGCTGAACCTGCTCGCACCCTGTCGTAACACTTTCATTGCACTCAGCCTTGCGGGCATGGTCCATGATAAAGGGGCTAAAAAAGGGGATACGGTTCGGTTTTGGGTTGGCTGATGCGGATGCGGCGTCACGATTATCCCTGGATCCAGAATCGATCGACGCGAGAGGCGTTTACCGGTTCATGGCCTGACTGCCCATACGCATGCGACCAGGCCATAAACCGTGAAACGTGCAATCATCCGGCAATCGAAACCGGAGAGGCTTTGCCGATGTACTCCATGGTCTCTTCATACTTTCCGCGCATGTCGACGCTGCCTTGCTCCACCTCTTTTTTGATGGGACTCCAATCCGATGGGCACTCCGTGCGCAACTGTTCGACACGCTGGCCCATGTCGTCCATGAGCATGTTGAGATCTTGAATGTTCATGAGCATTTTCTCTTTTTCAGCCGTACCGAGGTTGTCGATCTTACGCATAGCATCGTACATTTTGGCTTTCCAAGAAGTCATCTCTGCTTCCATTGCCGAACAAAAATCTTTAACTTCCATGTGTTACCTCCCATTGTGTCCGTAATGTTTCTGTTGTTAACGACTCATATGATTTTACAATTGAACAGTACGATCCACTAAAGCGCGATCAGGTCAGCAACATGCTTAGAATTCAGTATATAAGTTTGAATAGAATGCCCGAGAACACTGTTCAGTTGGTTGGTGGCTTAAATATAATTCAAATTGGTAATCTCGTCAACGCCCTTCCTGAGAAAGTATTTCTCGATTGCCCGCGCACAAAAAATAACTTACACATCAAATAATAAGATGCTTGGCGCCGTGCACAATGTTAGCCGCTTGGCCGTATGATTATAGGTTAAAACCATTATTAACGGATTACCAAGCAATGGCTTCAGGCGTTTGTTGCCTGGCGGTCCAAAAAGCCTGTCCCACACAGCCTGCAAAATCGTTTCGATCAGATCAATTTCTTGTTTCGTAGGGCATGGACTGTCAAGAAAGTGCACCACTGCCTGTCATTCTCGCCCCAGGCACCGTCTGAATGCTGGTGTTGCGTCAAATGGACGAATGCCCGTTCGGATTGTCGATGAGCTTCGGGGTGGTCAAGATGGGCCAGCGCATTCAATGCCTGATAGAACGGAATGCCCGGGCCCCAATCGCCCTGGGGGGTCTGGCGGTCGGCCAGCCAGGCTACTAGCAAGCCGGTTGCCGCGTGTGTGGCGTAGTCGGGATGAACCACGAAGGCCCGCAAGATATTATGCAACGCGGCCGGGTCCCGTTTGACTAGCGGTTCAGCGGTTAAGTCAGCGGCGATTCGATCATAGCGCCCGAGGACCGTCGGATCAGATGCCCGGCCGAAAATAGCAGCCAGGAACAAGGCGGCCGGCAGGATGACAAACTGCCGGCCGGCCGGGGCGAAAGGCAGGCCGCGCAGCCGCTCTTCGGGCACCGGTGTGGTTGTTTCCGCCCACCTGACAACCGGGTCGATGTCCAGCAGCGCATCCAGGCTTTTATCGATGGCCCGATTGGACGTTCGTACCGTCAGATGAAGGCCAAACAGGCGATGAATGGTTTCGATTGGCGAGCCGGACCACAGGCCATCGTCGGATCGCCCCCGTAACAAATCAGAGACCGTGGCATCGAAGTCGGCCTGCCAAAGCGGGCTGGATCCTTCCTGCAGCCATTTTTGCCGCGCATAGAGACCTGGCGGTGTCCGGCTGGAGCGAAAGATGGCATAAGGCCAGCGATGCAGTTTTACTGTCTTCATGGCGTATCGCCGCTGCGCAGGGGTAATTTGCTTGAGATAATCATTCTTCGAGCATCGGTGATGCCTGTCGTTTGCGTCCATGCATGTTTACCATTATATTGGTCTGATCGCAAACAACCCATACCCGATCGGAACCTGCCATGGCACATACAAAAGACCCAGTCATCATCGTCGGCGGCGGTATCGCCGGGTTGGCATGTGCACGCCGCTTGAACGGCAGGGGTGTGAAGGTGCAGGTGCTGGAGGCCACTGGCAGGGTCGGCGGCCGCATCAAGACGGACCGCAAGGACGGCTACCTGCTGGATCGGGGCTTTCAGGTGCTGCAGACTGCCTACCCGGAGGCGTGCCGCGTGCTGGATTACCAACGTCTGGGCCTGCGACATTTCGCCCCCGGTGCGATGATTCGTATCCGGGGTCGCTTTTATTCGCTGGCCGACCCCTTGCGAAGGCCTGGGGCATTGCTCGATACGCTCGTAGCGCCTATCGGCAGTATAACCGACCGCCTGCGACTGCTGCGCCTGGCCCATCGGGTTACTCGCGGACCGCTCGACGGCCTATTCCGGCAACCGGAATCGACAGCCATGCAGTTCCTGCGCGCCGAAGGCTTCTCCGACACCATGATCAGGCGTTTTTTCGTACCTTTTTTCGGCGGTGTCTGCCTCGATCCTCAAATTCAAGCCTCCAGCCGGGTGCTGCAGTATGTCCTGCGCATGTTCGCCAGCGGAGAGGCGGCGCTGCCCGCCGGGGGCATGCAGCAGATCCCGCTTCAGATTGCCGCAGACCTGACCATGGCCTGCCTTCGCACCGGTGTCCGCGTGCGTCAGGTTCGCAGGGAAGGCGTCACCCTGGATGACGGGACGGTCATGCCTGCCAGGGCGGTGGTTGTGGCCACCGAGGCCCCAGAGGCCGATAAGCTGCTCGGCTTGCCTCATGCCGGCAGGTCGGTTGCCGAGACCTGCTTCTATTTCTCGTGCGACCAGGCGGACTGGCATTCATCGTTTCTCATGCTCGACGGTGAGGGCAGAGGGTCGATAAACAACATTGCCTTTCCCAGCCAGGTGTCTTCCGAATACGCACCGGCCGGAAAATCTCTGGCCTCCGTAGTCGTCCTGGGCAACCCGGATGGCGGTGAGGCCGCTTTGATTGACCGTGTGAGGGCTCAACTGGTCGACTGGTTCGGCCCGCAAGCCGGTAAATGGGATCACCTGGAAACCTATCGAATCACCCATGCCCTGCCCGACCAGTCACCGCCCACACAAAACCCGACCTGTCCGGACCCCCGGGTCCGGCCGGGGGTCTTCGTCTGCGGGGAACACGGCAGCCTGCCGGGCATTCAGTGGGCGCTGGTCTCCGGGCGACTGGCGGCCGACGCCGTGCTGGCCCATCTGGGCGATTCTCTCCTTTGACCATTGATGTTGCCGGCTGACAATTGACTTCTCCGTGACAATGATCATCGTAGATGGGTGTTCCCGGTCAACCCGATCCACGTAAACAATCGCGCCCCAGCCATTTCATGTGAAAATTCATCTGCAAGCGGGTTACCATATAAATGAGGAGCTCAGTCGCCATGAACGCGCCGCCGGCAGCAATAGTAACACCTGATGCAGGGCCCCTGTCCATCCATGCCCACCGCCTGACCCGTATCTACACGGTCGGTTCGGTGCAGGTGACCGGTATCGACGGGATCGATCTTGCCGTTGCCCCCGGCCAGTTGGTGGTGCTCAAGGGCGACAGCGGTTCGGGAAAAAGCACACTTTTATCGTTGTTGGCCGGGCTGGACCGGCTCTCCACCGGGGAACTGACCGTAGCCGGCCATGACCTGAATCACTGCAGGGAAGCCGAACTGACCGACTTTCGACGCAACACTGTCGGCATGATCTTTCAGGCTTTCAATCTGCTGCCGACCTTGACCGTGCTGGAAAACGTCTGCCTGCCGGCACTCCTGGCTGGCCGCGCTTATCATGCGGTACGATCCAAGGCCAGGGAACTGCTCGACTGGCTTGGCCTGGGCGACCGCCTCAACCACCAGCCGCGTCAGCTCTCCGGCGGAGAAATGCAGCGTAGCGCCATCGCCCGGGCGCTGATCAATGATCCGGCCATCGTTCTGGCCGACGAACCCACGGGAAACCTGGACTCACGCAATGCCCGCAAGGTCATGGCCCTGCTTTCCGATCTGAATCGCCGGTTCGACCGGACCGTTGTGATTGCCACCCACAGCGACCTGGCCGACGGATACGCCACCATGGTGCTCAGGCTGCAAGACGGCCGCGTGGCCCCATGAACGGCGCCATGGCGACGATGTCGGGCGGCCTGCGCCTGTTTGGCTGGTTCACCCTGCGCCACCTGCGCAGCCACATGGGTCGGACCCTGGCGGTGCTGCTGGGAATTGCCCTGGGTGCGGCGGTCTTTACCAGTGTCCGGCTGGCCGTGCAGGCCACCATGGATTCCTATTCGCGAAGCATGGACCTGATCGCCGGCAGCAGCGACCTGACCCTGTTCCGCCCCGGCGGCCGGGTCCCCGACACGCTGGTGGCGTCGCTGATGCAGAATCCGTTTGTCCTCACGGCGTCGCCGGTTCTGTCTGCCTATGTCAGACCAGCCGACCATGAAACCCCCTTTCTGTTGATCGGTTTCGATCCCATCCTGGATCGCGATCTGCGAAATTGGACCGTTCGGTCCCCGGGTGAAGGCAAGGCGGCTGATTGGGCGTCGATGATGACCCAGCCCTTTTCCTTGCTGATCGGGGCGAGACTGGGCCAACAGTTCGGCTGGCGGGAGGGCCAATCGATCAAGCTGGTCCACTCCCGACAGACATCCGATTTCAAGGTTCTGGCCCTGCTGGATCCCGAGGGGTTGGCCCTGGTGGAGGGCGGTCGCGTCGCCCTGTGCGACATTGCCACCTTCCAGGAGTTAACCGGCCAGTTCGGCCTGGCGGACCGGATCGATATACGATTGAAGCCCGACGCTGCAGCAGATGCGTCGACCAGCCTGCAAGCGCTGCTGCCCGCCGGCGTCGTCCTGCGGTCGCCCTCTGCGCTCAGTGAAAGCGGCCAGGGGATGATCCGGGCCTACCAGCTCAGTCTCACCTTTTTGAGTTTCATATCCCTTTTCGTGGGCATGTTTCTGGTCTACAGCCTGGTGGCGCTGAATGCTGCCGCCCGTCGGCGCGAGTTGGCGGTCATGCGGGCCACCGGTGCGTCGGGGCGGCTGCTCTTTTTCCTGTTCGTGGGCGAAGGGGCCTTTATCGGCCTGTGTGGGTGGCTGTTGGCCCTGCCGATCAGCAGCCTGCTGGTCAAAACCCTGCTGGCCGGTGTCAGCCGGACCGTGTCCATGCTTTTCGTTCGCGTGCAGGTGGATGGACTGACCCTGGACCCCTGGGAGATGCTGCTCTCCTTTGGCGTCACCCTGGCCGTGGCCGTGCTGGCGGCCCTGCAGCCGGCTCGCGAGGCCATGCGCGTGCCTCCGCGCGAAGCGCTGGACATCGCCCCCACCGCCAATATCCGGCCACGGTTGATCCGTCGCATGGCCCTGGGGGGCCTCGGCCTGCTGGTGCTGGTCTATCCGATTGCCCGGCTTCCCAGTCCGCCGTCGGTCTCCCTGCCCGGATACCTGGCCGCGTTGCTGCTGTTTGTCGGCTTTGCGCTATTGGCCCCCCTGATGCTGCAGCAGGTTGGCCGGTTGCTGGCCCCGCGGCTGCTTCATCTGGGCGGCCAGCCGGCCTTTTTGGCCGCCGGTTATCTCAAACAGAGCGGGGTCCAGACGGCCATTTCCGTGGGCGCACTGATCACGGCGGTGGCCCTGTTTACCGCCCTGGTGGTCATGATTCACAGCTTCCGCAGCACCGTGGCCCTGTGGGTGCAGCAGAGCATCGCCGGCGACATTTACGTCCGCCCCAAACTGGCCGAACTGAACCGTTTCCGGGATCCTCTGCCGCCCCGCGTCGTGGCAGCGGTGCAGACACTGCCGGTGCCAGTGGAACTGGTGCCCATGCATCGACTGGAATTGCAGGTTAATGGCCACCAGCACCTTTTCGAGGCTATGGATTACGACGCCTATGCACGACGCAGCCGATTTATCTGGATGGGCGGCGACATCCTGCAAGTCGAAGCCGATCTGATCGCCGGCAAGGGCGTCGCGGTATCCGAGGTTTTCGCCAACAGCACCGGTCTGAAAACCGGCGACCGCTATCGGGTCCAGATCGGCAGGCATCTGTTCGACGAACCGATCCTGGGGGTCTTTCGCGATTACCGTACCCGGGGCGGCGCAGTGTATTATTCGCTGACCCACTACCAACGGCGCTTCGACGATCCGACCTGGAGCGGCGTGCAGGTCAATTTAACCGAGCGCGGCCCCGGTCTGGCGGCCGCCGTCGACCGGGTGCGCACCTCGCTTGTGAACTGCTGCGGGGAGACGATCGAGATGATGGAGGGCCCGAGCCTGCGCCAGGCCGTCCTGCGGGTATTCGACGAAACTTTTGCCATCACTACGGTCCTGTTGCTGATTGCCCTGGTGGTTGCTGCTTTAGGAATCGCCACCACCCTGGCCGTGCTGGTTCTCCAGCGCCGCCGGCAGCTCAACACCATCCGCGCCGTGGGCGGCAGTGCCGCCCAGCTGCGGCGCATGATTTTCTGGGAAGCGGGCCTGATCGTGATGGTCGGCCAGGCGGCCGGGCTGGCCTGCGGGTTCATCCTGTCGACCCTGCTGATCTTCGTCGTCAACCGGCAATCGTTCGGATGGACCTTCGTCTACCAGGTCGACTGGCCGTCTCTAATGATGGCCGTGCCGTTGATTTTCGCTGCGGCCTTGCTGGCCGCCCTGCCGGCGGTCAATCTGGCCCTGAGCACGTCACCGGCCATGCTGCTTCGCGGCGGAACACGTTAATGATTTGGAATCAAGGAAGGTAACAAATTGAGACCATTCAGGCATTTCAGCCGTCTTATCCGGATCGCGGTTCTTATTGCGCTTACCGCCTATGCGGCGGTGGCGGCGGACGACGGATTTCTGCAGGTCACCGGCCCCTGCCGGCTCTCCTTTCCCGCCGATCACGGCCCCCACACGGATTACCGCACCGAATGGTGGTATTACACGGGCAATCTGACCGACGACAACAACCGCCGCTTCGGCTTTCAGCTGACCTTTTTCCGCAGCGGGCTGCAAGCGCCCGACAAACGCAGAGAGTGGCCGGATCCGGCCTCGGCCTGGCGCACCGACCAGATCTACCTGGCCCATGCCGCGGTCAGCGACATCGGCGGCGGCCGCCATCTGCAGGCCGAACGGATGGCCCGCCCGGTTCTCTCCCTGGCCGGGGCGGACCAGGTGGGCGGCACGGTAACCATCCACATCCATGACTGGCAGGCCGTCATTGCGCCCGGGGCGCATCGCCTGCAGGCCAGCGCCGATGCGTTTGCCCTGACCCTCGACCTGACGCCGGACAAGCCGCCGGTCATGCACGGTGTCGATGGATACAGCCTAAAGGGCCAGTCGCCCGAGCGCGCCAGCTGCTACTACTCGTTTACCCGCCTGCAGGCCTCAGGCAGCCTGACCGTGGGCGGCGCCCGCCATGAGGTGCTGGGATCGGCCTGGATGGACCACGAGTTCAGCACGGCTCCCCTGCAGCCAGGCATCACCGGCTGGGATTGGTTCAGCCTGCAGCTTTCCGACCGGACCGAGATCATGATCTTTTTGCTGCGTCAACCGGACGGGACCTTGAATCCGGCCTCCAGCGGTACATATGTGCTACCCTCGGGGCAGACGCAACACCTGTCGCGCGGCGATGTGCGCATCGAGCCACTGTCGCATTGGACCAGTCCTCACAGCGGTGCCCGCTACCCGGTCGAGTGGCGGGTGGCCGTGGTTCCGCTGGACTTGGAACTGATCGTAAGGGCCAACCTGGACGACCAGGAGATGCGCACCCCGAACAGCACCAATGTGGTGTACTGGGAAGGCAGTGTCCAGGCCAAGGGAACCCGCAATTCAACGGCTATCGATGGCGTGGGTTACGTGGAGCTGACCGGTTATGCACAGCCATTCGATGCGCCCATGTAAGCCAGGGATGCCTGTCGTTTCTAGTCTTTTGGGAGCATCCTGGTAGGTCCGCATCCTCCCAGCTTCCCGCCATGAGCGGTTCGACAACCTTGGTCGTCAAGGTCATTTCGGCTCGGCAGTTACACTCGAGTCAGATAATTTTGAAATCAATAAAGCGTGTTACACGATGGAACAGTTTCATTTTCAGTTGTCACTGGACGGTACCGACCGTTGGGATAGCCTCGGAAAAGCGGGACCCGCAGCCAGACACGCATTTATCTCCCGTCACACCCTGGTTTGACAACGCAGGTCGTGTGGATAGCTTAGCTTATTATTCACCCGAGCAAACAGGAGGCGATATGAAAGCAATAACCTATACCATCGCACTTATTTTCATGACGGTTTCGATGGCCGCTGCGGCCGGCAGCCCATCCGTCAAACCATCGGTTTCGAAAGATGTTCAGTACTACAACACGGGCGTCAAATTGATGCTGGACAAAAACTTTTCCGAAGCGGAAAAGCAGTTCCGCAAGGCTATAGACAGCAACGAGCGCTTCGCCGAGGCTCACAATAATTTGGCCTACACCCTGCGCAAACAGGGTCCCGACCACTATGCAGAAGCCCTTGCGCACTATAACCGGGCGATTGAATTGAACCCGGTCCTGGCCGAACCCTATATGTACCGCGGGGTGCTGCACACCCAGATGGGTAATCCAGCTCTTGCCTTGGATGATCACAACACACTCGTCAGCATGAATTCGCCCCTGGCCGTTGAACTGCAATATGTGGTCGAAAACGGTCGCGAAAAAGAACCGGAACAGTTTTTTGGTGTGTCCCGAAAAATGTGATTGAAAGGGTCAGGTGGGCATCGATCGGGATTGACAAGATGGCCTCGAAAGGGCGTGGATAGAAAAAACCACTTCGTTCATGCCGATTCGACCATCTTGTCACGCCAGCTGCGTATACGACTCTCAACCCATCTTCTGGAGGCTTCTGCCGGTCGATCCGGCCTGCCAGAAGCGGCACCATGCATGACAACCAATAATAAATGTATTATGTTGGTTTATTGCTTTGTGTGAAGGAAGGAATTTCACGGCTTGCACCAAAAAATGGCGGAAAGCCCCTGCCCATTCCCCTCGTCATTAGACACCTCACTGAATAAAAGGAGAACGCATGGACATCATCGATGCATTGGTCGGTCACCACCAGGAACTCAGACAGCTTTACGAGGAGTCGGAAAGCAACCCGGACCGGTTCGTCGAATTTGTCCGCCACCTCGTGGTTCATCACACCATGGAGGAAAAGTACTTCTACGATCTTCTTCAGAAGATTGCCGACGCCCGCCACGATTCCCTTGAAGCGGTCAACGAGCACCACATTATCGAATTGATCATCAAGGACGCCGAAGGCTTCCCTAAGGATCACGGCGACTTTCCCATCAAGGTGGAAGGCCTCGGTGAATACACCACGCACCACCTGGACGAGGAGGAGGCGGAAATATTTCCCATGGCGCGCTCCCGTTTCAGCCCCGAGGACCTAATGACCCTGGGAAAGCTTTTCCTTGAGGCCAAACAGAAACTGCTTGCCATTGAATTGCCGGAGGTGCCTGCACAGGTTAATCAGCGGGCCATCGGCTCGAAACCGGTTCAGGCCAGCTCGCAAGGACTTGGTATCGGCAGCTTGAAATAACGACCGTGAGCGATCAATCTTAACCCCTATCGAAATTGGAGGCACCATGGATATTCTTAAAAGAGAGTTGGCACCGATTCCGCAGCAGGCCTGGGCTGAAATCGATGCCCAAGCGGCAAGGAGCCTGAAAGCCATCCTTTCGGCCAGAAAAGTGATTGACCTGACAGGACCCATGGGACCGGATTTTCCAGGCGTACCCGAGGGACGCCTCGAATATCCGGACAATCAGCCACCAGCCGGGTTGTCCTATGGCATTCACAAGGTGCATCACCTGGTGGAAACCCGAATTCCCTTCGAACTGGACATCAAGGAGATGGACAATGCCGTCCGGGGAGCCAAAGACCTCGATCTGTCCAACCTGGAATCCGCCGCTCTGGAGATCGCCCTGTTTGAAGAGAGTGTGGTTTACCACGGACTGCCCCAGGCCAACATCAAAGGGCTCAAACATTGCGCCGATCAGGAGTGCCTGACCATCGGATCGACTCCGGAACAATTGCTCGAGGCGATTGCAGAGGGTTTGACCGTGTTCGCCGGCCGCTCGGTCGACGGACCATTCTCCTTCGTCGTGGGGCCGAAGCTCTGGAGCCGAATGTCCGCGCACCTGCAGGGCTACCCGGTTAAAATGCAGGCTGAGAATATCCTGGGCGGTACCGTACTGCTCAGCCCCTATCTGACCGGGGATTTTGAAATGGAAGCCTATATGGTTTCCCAGCGGGGCGGTGATTTCGAGATTATCCTGGGCAACGATCTGGCGATCGGCTATGACAGCCATACGACCAGTACCGTCGCGCTCTACTTCACGGAATCCTTTACCTTTAGAATTTTAGATGTGGCCGGCGTCATTCATTTTTCGGCCCAGGTGTAGGTTAATCCGTGCAACTGGAACATAAACTACGCTTACGGCTGTTTAATCCTAAATAAAAGGGCACCCAAAGGAGGTCCACCATGGTCGACAAAGCGGCACTGTGTGAAAAGATAAAATCCATTTACCCGGATATCGGTGAATGCGGCATCGACATCAAGGTGGATTATGATGATGAAAAAAAAGCCACGGTAATTTACCTGCGCAGGGGTAACAAGGAGGTCAAACACTACCTGCCGGATGAAGACGCGGATTCCTGTATGGCGGGCAAGCAGTGCGTCGCCCTGGGTGTCGAGATTGCCCAACTGAGGGATGAACGCTACCTGTGATCGTCAGCTTTTTGAAGATGCATCGGGCAGCGAATAACCAAGCAGGCCGCCGATGGAGCCCAATACAACTAGCGCACCAATCAGCCAGGCAACACCCAAGAGCTGAGCAACCATACCCAGGGCACCGAAGATCAGGGCAACCAGGCCGATGGCTGAATTGGCAAAGGCCACGTAGGTGGGTCGCGATTTGGCATCGACGCGGTCGATCAGGTAGGTTTTTCGTCCCACCAACACCCCCGCTTCCGCAATGCCGAGAAGGATAAACACCCCCGCCATCAGATACGGAGATCGCAACGACAGCGGTATGGCTCCAATGCCCAAGGCGGCGAGGCCCGTCGCCGATCCCATCATCCCACCATAAAACAAAACTTTTCTGCTGGATAGATCGGCAAAGCGGCCCCAGAACGGGCTGCTGAAGGCGGCCGCCAAGCCACTGGCGATGATGATCACACCAAGCATGCCCGGCTCCGGGAATATGGCCGTGACGTATAGTACATAAAACGGAGCTGCGAGTTCGACGGAAAGCAGGGCCGTGCGCACAAGCAGAAATCGAAAGAACCAGCCTTCTTGGCGCAACAGACGCCAACCGGCCATGCTCTCTTTAAGCATGTTGCGCCCACCGGCGACAGCACCCGGCGCTTCTTTGACTGCCGCAAAAGCCAGGGCAGCCAAGAGCCACAGGATTGCCCCGCCCAGGACCAGCACCAGTACCGGCTGCAAATCTGCTGAGGCATCAAAGTTGGTCTTGAGCGCCAGCCCGACAGCGATGGTCAGCAGGCCACCAATCATACCACGGGCGGCGAGCATTTTCCCCCGTTTGCCCTTGGGAATGGTTTTGCCGGTAACGTCCTGGAAAGCCACCGATCCGACTCCGCGGGCCACGCTGAAAATCAGCAGGCAACCGATGATGCCCAGGCTGGCGGTGGATGGCGGCAAGGTCAGCGCCGCTGCCAGAATCGCCAGCAGCGCAGCCACCTGAACCAGAGCCGATCCCACCCAGAACCATTTGCGAATCGGAAAGCTTCGAATATAACCAGAAATGGCCAGTTGCGGCAGCAGGGTGCCGGCCTGTCTTAGCGGCAGAAGCAGGCCGACAAAAAAAGATGGTGCACCGATGGCGCTCAGCAGCCAGGGAAGCACCAACTTGGCGCTGGCCACCTGTTCCGCCAATTTAGAGGCAGCGCCGTTGAGCACGTTCATCACGTAATTCTTGGGCAGTGCGCTGCATTCGGAATCGGGAATGGCTGAGCATGCCCTGTCGTAGCGGTCGTCACCACTCAGAATCATGTAGACCCGCTCGAGGTTGCTCCGTTGGAAAGCCGTCTCAGTCGGTTGCCCGTTTGTTGCGGTCATTTTCAAATTTTCATGTAGGGTCATGGTAAGCGGGTATCATCAGCCATGCGGTTGCTCTTTTCGGCATGGTGCTTCAACAGCGCCAGTTGAACACGATCCAGGACCGCCGCATGGGTGGCGGCCAGGATCACCGGCGGGGCAAAGCCATTTTCCTCGGCTTCTCTCCATCGGTCCACGCACAGGCACCAGCGGTCTCCCGGCTTGAGTCCGGGGAAACCGGCCGATGGGATAGGGGTGCTCAGATCGTTGCCCCGACGCTTGGTAAATGCCAAGAAGGCATCGGTTACCTGGGCGCAGACGCCATGCCGGCCAACGTCGTTGGGTCCGATACGGCAGTCTCCGTCACGTTGAAAACCAGTCAACGGATGCAGGCTGCAGGTTTCTAACGGTTCATCGAGAACATTCAATGATTTGCTTGTCGCCATCACAGGACTCCATTTCGTGTTGGGTGTTTTGTACCAAGAGCGGATTGGTTTGCTAATTAAATTTACAACATCCAACGGTATGGGCAATGTGAAACGGCTGATCGGAAGATAACAGGTTGAAGCTATCAAAAAGATACCCTTGGCATCCCTGAGTATAACCACAGCATTCTTTTACAGCTGGTTTAATGGGTCGACAACCTCCCCCTTTTTCTTTATGCTGGAAGATGACTGGAACACCGATGCTTACCTCTCCTCTGAAATGATTGGCATGCCATATTCGGGATGATTCGACTTCAAATGCCTGATCACTGCACGGACAACCCTGTCGACAACCAATTGGCAATGCTTGCCGACGACGTGTTCGATTCGCTGGCCGTGCAGTTTCCGATCTGTATGGCCAGCGATGAATTTCATTTTTTTCCCCAGGCCAGGGCCAGGGCGTTCGATTGGTCCCGCTGGGATGATTTCTCCCCGACAGGCCTGGCAGACGTCATCGGGAAGCTGACCCGATGGGAACACGATCTGGACCAACACCTGCTCCACCCATTCACAACGGCCCACGCCATCGATGCGGCCATGCTGGGTCGGGTCATCTGCACACTTCGCGACCAGCTCGCCCTGGTCAAGGTGCACGAAACCCAGCCGACCTTTTACCTGACCATCGTCGGCATCGGGCTAGCGGAAGCGCTTGAGGCCGGATCGCCGGCGCTGGAGGCCCGCCTGAAGCATCTACCCGGATTTCTCGATCAGGCCAGAGGCAATCTCACGCGCATCCCCGGGCTTTTTCGCGATCTGGGAAGCGCAATGCTGGCGAAACAACGCCGCTGGCTGGCGTCCCTGACACTGCCTGAGCCTTACCGCGCCCCCATCACCGATGCCTTCCAGCGCCTGGACAACCATCTCAGACAGGTCCCGGTTGTCGAGGGTTTCCTGGTGCCGGTCACCCTGTATGAACGGATTGCCGTTGATCACATGGGGTGTTTGTTTACGCCGGACGAAATCGCCGGTGAGCTGGAAATGGAAATTGCGGAGACCCGTGCGATCCTCGACCAATCGGCCGCATCTATAGCTGCCGGTCACCCCTGGCAGGCGGTCGTCGACGCACTGCCCCGCCCCCCAATGCACCCCGGCGGCGCTCAACAAGTCTACCAGAACACCATATCCGAACTGGCCCGGCACTGCTCATCCCAGGGGCTGATCGCAGCGGACGAGGTGGGGACGTGCCCGGTCACGGTGCAGGGTATTCCGGATTACATGCGACCGGTGCGCAGCAATGCCGCTTACAGCATGCCGCCGATCCATCCACCCAGAGGCGGCACTTTTTTTATTCTGGAGACCGGCCAAGGGGCCTCGATTCCGGCGGATTACCGGCTGCTGACGGCCCATGAAACCTATCCCGGGCATCACCTGCTGGACACCGGCCGCTGGCGCCACCCGCGACCGATCCGGCGCCATATCGAATTTCCCATTTTCTATGAAGGCTGGGCCAGTTTTGCCGAAGAGCTGATGTTTGAAACCGGCTTTTTCTCCGGTCCGGCGGACAGTATGCTGATGGCCAAGCGGCGTTTCTGGCGTGCCGTGCGCGGACAGATTGACTTCGACATCCATATGCGCCGACGAACGCTCGACGAAGCCGCCGTTTTCCTGGCCGAGCTGGGCATGGACCGCGGCCGGGCCACGGCCATGGTCCGAAGATACAGCTTGAAACCGGGTTACCAACTGGCCTACACCATGGGCCGGCGCCGCTTTCGCCGGTTGTACGATGAGAGTTGTCGAAAGGGGGCCGATCCGGTCGCTTTCGCCCGCCGGGTTCTATCGCAAGGAGAAATCGATTTTCATCACCTATCGCAGATACTGCAGCAAGGAGGCTAAGCGTGTCCAGTTTTCGCGGCTATCATTCGGAGTGGAATCTCGGCAGCCCCGGCGGTTGGGACTACCAGCGCATGACCCAGGAAATCGCCAAGGTGGTATGGCAGAAAATTAACCGTGTCAGTCCCACCGGGGTCGACCTGGATTTCGATCATCCGATGCTCTATCCGGTGGTGGGCTTCGCCGAGATGCTGCTCGCCGTCCACCGCCAGCGGGAAGGCGCCAATCCCGGTCTGCTGGCGGTGGTGGCCGAGGAGGAAACCCTGGCCGATGTCACCGAGAACATCAATCTGGCCCGGCGGCTGGACGCCGTGGACGGGGTTACCGGTATCCTTGCCGCACCGCATGAGTTCGAGCTGAAAAATGGCCGCGTCTGCCACCAGGGGCGGCCGGTGTCGCTGATCTTCATGGATTTCAACAATGACGTTTTCCTCAAGCTGCACCGCAAGCACGACCTGACGCCGCTCTACCAGGCCATCCGGGAGAACCGGATTCTCAATCCCCGCGGCACCGAACCGATTAACGTGAAAAGCATGTTTGAAGTCATCACCGGGTCGCAGTCCGAGCACTTCCATTCGGAAACCGTGCGCCGAACGCCCTGGACCCGACGGTTTTTCTCCCGCCAAACCACCGGCCCCAAGGGAGAAACCATCGGGGATCTGATTGAATGGACGCGGGAAAACTGGTCTCACCTCGTGCTCAAACCCGAGCGCGGTTATTCAGGTATCGGCGTGAAGGTGGGCGGGATCGTGCAGGATGGAAACGATGCCATTGAAACGGCACTCACTACTGGGGGGTATATCGTTCAGGAGAAAGTTCCCCTAAGCCTGTGGGGGGAGGCCATGCCGGAAATCGACCGAAATCAAGAGAAGATCGTGCTCAAGGACCGCCAGACGGACTTTCGCTGCCTGATCGGGCCCGATCAGATCTTTGGTTTTCTGTGCCGCTATGGAGACGTGCCCACCAATGTAGGCAGCGGCGGCGGCGTTCAGCCCATGGCCATATTAAAATCGCCCATGACGGTGCGCGAGGCCGTCGATCGCATCAACGGCACCATCGCCCATATGGATGTTGGCGACCTGCTGGCCATCGAAGATGCGCAGAACGCCCTGGCGCTGAAAGAAAAGTTCACCTACCTGCTCGGACCGATCAAGATTGCCCTGCGACCACGCATCATCACGGCGCAGCAGCTGGCCGACCTGGAGATCTACGGCCGGGCCATTTGGGACGACAGCATCAAGCTGGAGCAAATGTGGCATGCCGGCGAACTGGATGCCTACATCGATATCGAAGATGAAGAACTGGAAATTGCGCGCCTGCAGCCCTGGCGAGGCGGTCCGGCCATCTTCGCGGCGGACGGCCTGTTTGGTTTCGGTGCGCACCTGGAGGTGCCATGACCATCGACGTGGACCCCGACTGGTGGAAGACCCTTTTCGACGAGGTCTACCTGATGACCGATGCCCGCAGCATCGGTGACGAGGTGATTACGCGGCAGGAGATCGACATCTTCACGTCGCTGGTGCCCATGCAACCCCACGACCGCATTCTCGATCTTTGCGGCGGTCAGGGCAGGCATGCCCTGGAGCTCTGCCGGCGTGGTTTTCGCGATTGCACGGTGCTGGACTATTCGCAGTCGTTGATCGACATCGGAAAACGTGAGGCCGTCGATCAGTGCCGGTCCGTGCAGTTTGTGCAAGGGGATGCCCGTCATACCGACCTGCCACCCGAGACACTCGATCATGTGCTCATCCTGGGCAACTCACTGGGCTACATTACAGAGCCGGATGCCGACCTGCAAATCCTGCAGGAGAGTATGCGCCTGCTCAAACCACACGGCTGGCTGCTGCTGGATGTCACCGATGGCGCCGCCGCATACACGACATTGGCCCCTCTTGCCTGGCATGAAATCGGCGACGATGTGGTCGTTTGCCGGCAGCGGGAAGTCACCGAGGGCCGTATCTGCGCCCGGGAGATGGTGCTGAGCAAGGCCCAAGGGATGATCCGGGATCGAACTTACTGCATCCGCCTTTACAGTGCGGAAGATCTGACCGCGCTGGTTGCTCGCGCGGGTTTCGGCGATATCAAGCGCTACAGCGATGCGTCGGCCTTGAACCGTGTAGTGGACGTGGGCTGCATGAATCACCGCCTGGTCGTCTCGGCCCGCAAACCTTGAATCGTAAGGCAAGACATTGCCTCAGCGGACAATAGAATTAATTGAGATTGTCTATATTACGTGGACCATGCCAAATCCAGTGAATCGTTGGAGCTGTCTTGATCAGTGTCCTGCATGCACTGATGGGAAACAGGGACAAAGTTGAGCTGCTTTGTGGTCTCCCTGTCAGTGTATATTCAATTGCTCGACACTATTGATTACTCAGAGTCTAAAATTTCTCGACCACGAGAGGTGAAAGATATTCCTTGGGTCGATTGCGTACCTATCATTATCGATTCAATGATGGGCCGGTTAACAGGTTTATCAGAATGCCATTCAACAATAAAATTGGCCCCAGATCCCCCGCTTTTATCTTTCTGTGGTATGATATAACGTAAAGATTCTAGAGGTTTCAATGTTACTGGCGTATCGATGTACTTTTTTAATAATTTTCCTTGTGTCTCGTAATAATCGACCAGAGTGATTTCGATTAGATGCATAGGGTCAATGTTTCTAATGCTCAATGTCACCGTCAATAGGAATTCCACCTCTTTGTTGCCGCTATAGATATGTGAATAGACAGGCACATACATCCGCTGCCCCTTTGATAGCTCGATTTTGTTGTCAGCAGCGCTCAAAGAAGAAAATGAAAACAAACAAATGATTAACAAACTAAAAAAATACTTAAAATATGTTGTCATGGTGACTCCCTGATTATTTTAACTTCAATTTCAGATAGGCTTTTAATCCACAAGATTTGGATAGTTCGATTGTCCATAATGAGATTTAATATGTTCTAAAATGATGTCTGAAAACCAAGTATTAGCTTGGTGGGGATATATTGAGATAATTACCAGCATCGCTAAATTCCAATCACCTTCACCATTACTCTTTTGTATCTTGTCCCGACACTATCCAAAATTATTGCACTGGTGACAATACAGCCACCAACCACCGTAAGCATGCTCGGAACTTCGTTGATACCGAAAATTGGCAGGTAGACCCAAATTACCCCACCTACAACCTCCACCAGTGTGAGTAAATTCAATTCAGCGGCCGGGAAATATTTGGCGCCATGTGAAAATAAAATTAACCCCAAGCCGATCAGGGTACCGTGCACCATGCTGAGATAAATATTGCGATTCGGCATAAACACAGAATCATTTTGCAGGAAGAGTATGCTGGCAGTCAAAATCGCACAAAGGAAGCCCGCAATTGCAACTGTTGAAAATTGGGGTGTTTCCTTTCGCCACCTGAGGCACACTGAGAAGATTGAAAAACCACATGCTGCGGCAAATCCCGTGATCGTTCCAAGGGCGCTTCCGGCTTCTAAACCCTCAATCACCATCACGGTAATTCCGATAAGGGCAATGGTCATTGCAACCCAGGTTGTTGGACGGATTTTTTCCTTGAGGATCACAATGCCCATGAAGGCAGCGAGAAAGGGGGTGGTTGCAAACAAAAACAGTGTATTAGCAGCAGTTGTCAGCGTTATGGACCAAATGAAACAGATAAAGGCTCCCACGAGTCCGAAAGCGCCAACAACACCTGGCATACCGATTCGTCTAAAATTGTTAAGAAACCGGCCTCCATCTTTTGCAATGAGAAAGATGCATAGTATAGCCGCGACCGTCAGGCCCCTGAAAAAAAGATATTGCCAGCGATAGTCTTGCGGATCGACCATGTAGCGGATCGTTAGGGCACCGAAAGACCACAGTATGCCTGCAGTCAGCACGAAGAATAGCGCTTTTGAGTGAGCCGTTTCGGTCATATTTATTACACTTCGTTGAAGGTTATCGCCTGACGGATACATTGATCTGTCTGGCTCAGATTGCATAGATAGGGTCTGCGTTCAAGGTTTATTTGTTATCCGTCAGATTTGGGAATCTGGATATGCCACCAAGGGATCTAAGACTGAATGTCAAAGGCGGCCCGGAATTACGGGGAAGGTGTCTATGGATGAGATCTGGGATGGGGAGGCGGTGACGTGACGTGTGATGTCACTGGCTGGACAGAGATAGACAACCGGAACAATACGATCCATCGTTTGGCGGTTAGTTGGAGAAATCAAGGAAATCGGTGGCCCTTTTTTTTCCTGAGATAGATAATTGAACCCTCCCCGCCGCCAGCGATGGAGAATGCGCTCGCTAGTGTCGATCCACAAATGCCCAATTTGCCTATTTCTGGATGGACACTCGCTATCGCGGTTCAATCCCAGCCAATTATCAATAAAGGCTGACCACCAGGTTTATGCCGGGCATTTCACTTTTAAGTCCATCTTATTTAAAGATGCGATCAATCAATTTCAGGATATAAATTTCCCCGGTGCTCTGGCCACCCTAAATTTCCACCTTTTCCCAAGCAGACAGTGCACCCATTTCTTTCCCGATTTCCACAAGTTGATCAGGATCTATCCCATGAGCGGCTATGGAATTTGTATTTTCATTAACGATGTAATATGGCCCCAGACTTTCTATTGTCCGTCTTCGAATCCGTGTTATATGCAACGATTGATTGTCCTTTGATAATTGCCTGCCGATTCTTTGTTCCAGTACTCTCAGCGTAATTTTCGTTTTCATTTGCTGCCTCCCTTTGGTTGACATTTATAATGTCAACCATACGAGCGTCGGTATTCATCGTGTTTTTAAGGTTGCGCGCACACGAGCATGAAAAACTCCCTTGATGGAAGCCAGTCGGAGGCGCACCTATTATTGTTTGGTAAGCAGTCTCCGCAACAGTTCAATAGCCATTTCCGGTCCAGAGAGTAGTGAATCGAGTGTAACCGCGACCTGGTCTGAGTCCTCGATTGAAGGAACAAGCGGCTCAGGTGTCAATTGTAGGTCAACGCCTCAAGAAAACCTGCGTCTGTTTCAGCAGGATAGGAATGTATAAGCTGAGGTACCAAAATGGGCCTTCAAATGAATGCGGTCGTTCACTTCAATATCGGGTTGGAATTCCAATTCAAGCGCCACATGCGAAGAAATTTAGTGTTGAAAGCTACCATAGGCATGAGAGAGATGTCAAATTAGATCATAGAAGAACAAGGTAAGGATTGCCCTCCTCGTGATAGAGAATGGGTTCACCTGTTGAAATCAAACAGACTGCCACTGGCAGGTGAATGGCCGGATAATCAAGCGGGAAGGTCGCGAGTTCGCGTCTCGTCGCTCCCGCCACAATAGAATAGGGGATCTACAAGAAACTGCAGGTCCCTTTTATTATGTCCCCATGTTTCCAACCTATAAAATCGGTTTCCAACCCGATTCCAACCATTACCGGTGCCTCGGTCAATTTTTTCATTGCCGGAAAAATCAGTATTATTTGGATAGGAATCGAGTTTTGAATCAACCAGGCCTGCACAGAGCCCTTGGTCCTTGTCACGACTCACCTTGGTTATGAATTCTCCGTCGATGGACAATTTGCCTTGATTTTCAATATAAAATTGTGTTGGTTAGACAAATTCTATTTCTCTTTACCAACCAAAACGGGTAATTGTCCATCGGCAAGGCCTGTGAAGGGTATACCATCAGTACCGATGGGACTGCGAGATGCAGCTATGCAGGATCCTGTTACGGCAATCCCGTCCACCCGCCTTCGTGGTGTTAACCTTGGCGGCTGGCTGGTGCTGGAAAAATGGATGACGCCAAGCTTGTTCGAGGGGCTCGCGGCAACCGACGAGACCACCTGGTGCGTAGAACAGGGCCGCGACGCACCAGAGCGGCTGCGTGGCCACTGGGAGGGCTTCATCACACGCAAGGATTTTGCGTGGCTCGCGGGCGTCGGCATCAACGCGGTGCGCATCCCGGTCGGGCATTGGATCTTTGGCCCGCCGTATCCGTATCACGCCAAGTACGGCGCCGATCCCCATCCTTTTGTCGATGGCGGCATCGACGTGCTGGACCGCGCGCTCCACTGGGCAGCGGAGTTCGGCCTTCGCGTTACGCTCGACCTCCATGCGGCGCCTGGCTGCCAGAACGGTTTTGACAACGGCGGCATCAAGGACGTCTGCGAATGGCACACTCGCGAGGAATACCTGGCGCACTCGGTCGATGTGCTGGGACGGCTCGCCGAACACTACCGCAGTTCGCCTGCTCTTTACGCGATCCAGTTGATCAACGAACCGCATTGGGATGTGCCCACGACGCTGCTCAAGGCCTACTACCTTCGCGCCTACGATGCGATTCGCAAATACTGCCCGCCGGAACGCGTGGCCGTGATCTTCCACGACGGCTTCCGCCCGCACGTCGAATACCTTGGTTTCATGCAGCCGCCACAGTATGAGAACGTCATCTTCGACGTTCACCGCTACCAGTGCTTCGAACGCGCGGATCTCGACATGGACATCCACGGCCACCTGCACAAGGCCGGGGTCCTGTGGCGGCAGGAGGCCGAAGATATCCGGCGCGGATTGAGGCTGCCCGCGATCGTGGGTGAATGGAGCCTGGGGCTCGACATCGAGGTTGTCTCGCTCTGGGCCAAAGGGCCGTTCAAGCATGCACTCCAGCACATGAATGCGTTCCAAAAGAACATTGCGTATCGTGCCTACGGTGCAGCGCAGCTACTTTCCTTCGAGCATTACAGCGGCTGGTTCTTCTGGAGCTATCGCACCGAGACCACTCCTGAGTGGTGCTTTCGCGAGTGCGTCGAGCGAGGGTGGCTGCCACAGCAATTTCGGTAAGCGCAGTCCCGCGAACCGTCGCGTTTCCGACGGGTCCGTAAAAAGACTGAGGTCAAGGCTTGCGGACCGCGATAGCGAGTTCGTTTCCCGTCAATAGCGACGGGATTGGCGAGCGCACTGAAGATCGCTTTTCATCCTCACGGCGAACATTCATGTTCCATCTCGAGGAGAGAGGCGTACCCGTTGTAAGCTGCAGCGACGAGAGATGAAGCGTAACGCAGATATCGGGTTTTTTACGAACCCGTCACGCAAGGAGGGGCATGCAGGCGGAAACAGTCGATACAGCGCAGGGACCCATTCGGCGCTGGCTGGATGACATGCCCTTGGGCCTGGCGCCCTTGCTCATTGCGGGCATGGGCCTGATCGCCGGTCTGTATCTGCTGGTCAATCCGGTGGGTACGCGGCATGCCGACCTGACCATGTGGACCTTCGGTGCCCTCCATTCCGATGCCTACAAGGAGGCTGCCGAGGCCTTTTCGGCCAAAAGCGGCCGCGAAATCGACGTGCAACTGGTCAACTTCAATGCGGTCAATCAGAAGCTGCGCTCGGCGCTCTGGGCGGCGGTGAACATTCCCGATCTGGTCGAGATCGAAAAAAGTGCGGCGGGGGGCTTTTTCCGCGGGCCCCTCGACAAGGTCGGTTTTTTTGATCTAAAGCCCTATCTGGAGCGGGATGGCATCATCGGGCGGGTTCCGGCCAACGCCCTGGCCACCTATACCGACCGTGGGGCCATTTTCGGACTGCCGCACGATATTCATCCGGTCATGCTGGCCTATCGCGCCGACATCGTCGACCCTTTCCTGGCGCAGCGGGGCCTGCGCATGGAAGATCTGGCCACATGGGACGATTACTTTCGCGAACTGCGTGGTTTGCTGGTTCGGGACCAGCGTTACCTGCTGCAGATCGAACACGGCGACGCCTGGGCATTTCAGATTTTCCTGATGCAACGCGGCGGTGGGATTTTCGGGCCCCATGGCGAGCTGCGCATGGATGACGACATCGCGGTGGAAACCATGACCTGGATGATTCCGCTGGTCGCCGAAACCGGCGACAGGCAAGTGGCCGAGTCGCTGGGTAACTTTGATCTGTCGTTTTATCGCGGCTTCATCGAAGGCTTCTATATCGCCGCGCTATGCCCCGACTGGCGTTCGTCGCAATTGCAGACCTACGCCAAGGACCTGCACGGCAAAATGCGGCTGGTGCCTCTGCCGGCCCCCGTGCCTGGCGGCCTGCGCACCAGCCAGGTCGGCGGCACCATGCTCGGCATTGCCCGTTCGGCCAAAGATCCCGAGTTTGCCTGGCAGTTTGCAAAGACCATTTACTTCGGATCGCCCGAACAGCATGGGCGGCTGTTCCGGATTACCAATATCCTCACCCCGGATCGCCAGGCCTGGAGCGACCCGGCCTATCATGAAGCGCGGCCCTATTGGAGCAATCAGGTGCTGGGTGAACAGTTCATCGCCCTGGCCGATGAGGTGCCGCCTTTCTACTCCAGCGGGTTCCTGCCGGTGGCTGTGGCCAAACTCAACGAAGCCATTGTCTCCTGCTACGGCCAATATCGTTCCCATGGGGCAGATGGCTTCGAGGCTTACGTCCGTCAACGGTTGAAATCGGCCGCAGACTATGTGCGCCGACAAATGGCCCGTGAACCCGATTGGGACGCCAGGGAGTGACCATGCAGATGCACCCTTCCCGCAACGCGCCATATGTCTTTTTGGCGCCATTCGTCCTAAGCTTCCTGATCTTCGGCGCCTATCCGATTATCCGGAGCATCATCTTGTCGCTCTACATCACCTCGGGCCCGGAGGCCCAGTATTTCGTCGGCCTTGGCAACTACCTGTATCTACTTCAAGATCCCGATTTCTGGACCGCGTTTCGCAACACCGCCACCTTTGCCGTCGGCAGTGTCGCGCTGCAACTGCCGATCAGTCTCGGTCTTGCGATTCTGCTCAATCGCCCCGACATCGGCGGCCGCAATGTTTTCCGCTTCATCTTTTTCTCGCCCAACCTGATGGGCCTGGTTTTCTCTGCCCTGTTGTTCATGCTCATTCTTGCGCCCAAGTTCGGCCTGCTCAACGCCAGTCTGCACGAGCTTTTCGGTCTGCCCCTGACCACGCGCTGGCTGTCGACGCCCGCGTTGGTCATGCCGGCGCTTATCATGGTGGCCATGTGGCTCTACACCGGGTTCAACATGGTCTATTTTCTTGCCGCCCTGCAGTCTGTCGACGGCGAGCTTTACGAAGCCGCCACCATCGACGGGGCTGGCCGCTGGTCGCAGTTTTGGCATGTCACCCTTCCCGGCATCAAGCCGGTGCTGATCTTTGTCGTGGTGCTCTCGACCATTGGTTCGTTCCAGTTGTTCGAGCTCGCCTATCTGCTGCTCGGCAACAGTTCCGGCCCCGATCAAGCGGGTTTGACCATTGTCATGTATCTGTATCAGAATGGCTTTCTCGGGGGCGACCTCGGTTATGCTGCCGCCATTGGCTGGACCTTGGCGGGCATGGTGCTGATTCTTTCGATAATCCAGTTGCGTCTCACCGGCGCAGGCAAGGAGGAAGGCTGACATGCGGCGGGCCGTCATATACAGCGTCCTCGTGCTGTTCTCCATTGTGTGCCTGGTTCCAATGGTCTGGCTCGTGGCTTCCGCGTTCAAGGCCAACGCCGATTTCCAGGTTTATGCCTTCGTGCCTCCACACGATCGTCTGACGCTGGTTAACTTTACCAGTCTGTTCAAGCAGATGCCTTTCCTGCGCTTCATGATGAACAGCTTCTTCGTTGCCGGAGCAACGGTTATTGTCCAGCTGTTCTTCTCTTCCCTGGGTGGGTTCGCCCTGGCCAAGTATGCGTTCGCCGGCAAGAAGACCATCATGGGTGTCATGCTCGCCACCATGATGATCCCGGGCCCCGTGTTGCTTGCGCCCATGTATGAGCTGATCTACCACCTGGGTCTCATCGACACGCATCTCGGATTGATCGTTCCGGGCATGGTCAATGTCTTTGGCATATTCCTGTTCCGCCAGTCGATGCTGTCGGTCCCAGACGAGATGCTTCAGGCGGCCCGCATGGATGGCTGCCACGAATTCCAGATTTTCTGGCACGTGGTGCTTCCGGTCAGCCGGCCGATGATCGGCGCTTTCTGTCTGATTGCCTTCATGGGGACCTGGAACAGTTTTCTCTGGCCGCAGATTATTCTGCAGAGCAGCGACCGGTTTACCTTGCCGATCGGCCTGAACCAGATGGTCGGCGTGTACGAGGCCGACTACGGCGCGATGATGGCCGGCACCCTGCTGGCGGTGTTGCCGGTCGTCGTGCTGTTCTTCATCCTGCAGAAGGAATTTATCGCAGGGCTTACCAGAGGTGCAGTGAAAGGCTAGCCAATGGCAGACATTGCATTCCGTGGCGTCAACAAAATCTACCCCAACGGCTTTCAGGCGGTGCACAACCTTGATCTCGAGATCGAGGATGGCGAGTTCCTGGTCATGGTCGGTCCTTCCGGCTGCGGCAAGTCAACAACCTTGCGCATGCTTGCCGGCCTGGAAGACATCAGCAGCGGAGATATTCTAATCGCCGGTGAGCGGGTCAACGGCCTGCGTCCGCAGGCGCGCAACATCGCCATGGTTTTCCAGAGCTACGCGCTATACCCGCACAAGACGGTGCAGGGCAATATCGAATTTCCGCTACGCATGGCCAAGGTTCCGCCAGACGAGGTCAAGGCGCGGGCACTCAGGGTGGCCCGGATGCTCGAATTGGAGCCGCTGCTGAAGCGCAAGCCGGGACTGCTGTCGGGTGGTCAGCGACAGCGTGTGGCCATGGCGCGTGCCCTGGTGCGCGACCCGGTCGCCTTCCTCATGGATGAGCCGCTGTCCAACCTCGACGCCAAACTGCGGGTACAGATGCGTGCCGAAATCGCCGCGCTGCAGCAACGCACCGGCACCACCACGGTGTATGTCACCCATGATCAGGTCGAGGCCATGACCATGGGGGATCGGGTTGCGGTATTCAAAGATGGTTATTTGCAACAGGTCGATACACCGCAGCAACTGTTCGAGCGACCGGTCAATACCTTCGTCGGCAGCTTCATCGGCTCTCCAAGCATGAACCTGATCAAGTCGCGTGTCGAGCCCTCCGGTGATGGCCTGGTCCTGACCTTGGCCGGAGAGCGTATTGCGCTTGGTCATGGTCTCGATGCTCGCTTTGAGGAGCCCGGCGGTTCGGCCGGTGCGGTGGCCCAGATCGGCCTGCGTCCCGAGGACGTGGTCGACCCGCATCTTGCCGGAGAGGATCAGCGCCTGCATGGCCGGGTCGTGCTGACCGAGTTGCTCGGCCGCGAACAGATGGTGTATCTCGATTTACACGATGGCACGCGGGTGGTCGCCCGCCTGCACGCTGACCACCGCCTGCATACCGGTGAGGATGTCGCCGTCGGCATTGATCCGGCCCGCCTGTATCTGTTCCAGGCCGATGGCAGAGCGCTGACGTATCGATGAATGCCCGTACCGACGGCACCCATTCAGTCGTCTATAGGTCGGCGGCACCGGTTTGATTGAGGATGAATCAGTTTCAAGTGTTATCTGATACGGCCATGGCGACCTATTAACAAACCAGCCCCACTTAAAATAAAAAGGCAAGCCATCTTTCAGACTTGCCTTCTCAATTGGGTGGTTTCCCGTTGTGCAGTTTTTCCGATGAGATGCACTTACACTCGAGAAACCCAATCCGACTGACTCCGAAAACCCTCTTTTTTAAATTATTACCTTCATGTCCGCATTCTCTGTCGTATGAAGGTTCTTCTATAGGCGTTGTGGTTAGGAGTTCTTCGGATCATAACTTGTATCAAAGCAAAACACTTGCCAAGAACTGGTAAAAAGAAAATATAAAAAAATACGATGGGTTAAGCCCATAGATATGTTTTACTATCGAATGCTATTGTGAAATTAATTCAACAGGAAGAAGTAATTTTTTCATATCCCAGAAACGAACCCGGGTTGATTCTCAGTCCAACATCCCCCAATTATCACCCCCGGCCCTCGACAACCTGAAAATTGATGCCGCGGTCCATCGAACCCTCCCCACGGCAGGGCGCGGGGAATGTTCTGCGCGGGTAGAGATCAGACCGATCAGAGGTATTGAAGGGCTTGAAGTTGCATAACGGTCAGGCAGGTCTTATTTTCTAAAAGGATCCCATTTAAGTCGGGGAGCTAACCGCAATATGATACCATCCATAGATCCTCCTACGGGGCAGGCCTGACACCGGGCCTGCCCTTCCTTTTTGACACACGATTATCGCCAAAGACTCGATGTCATGACAGATTGCAATCTAATCTTTGACTGTTGTATTATTGAAAAATTGTATTGAAATGACTTAAAAAATAGAAGTTATCTATAGAGAGGTGCAATATGACATTCTTCAAGAAAAAATCACTGACAGGTTTGGCCAGGACTTGCGGTTGAGCTGCAAAAATCGGTCCGACGGCTCTGTCGGACGCACTCGAAGGGCTTGCCCCGCCAACCGACCCCAATCTTCTGGTTGGCATCGAAACCGCCGACGATGCGGCAGTCTACAAGCTCTCAGCAGAAATCGCCATGATCAATACGGTTGATTTCATAACGCCGCCGGTTGACGATCCTTACTGGTTCGGGCAGATATCCGCTGCCAATTCCATTTCCGATGTCTACTCCATGGGAGGAAAACCCCTTACCGCCTTAAATGTGGTGATGTTTCCGTCAAAGCATCTTGATATGGGGATGTTGCGCGATATTTTGCGCGGCGGCCACGACAAGGTCGTTGAGGCCGGTGCCTGTCTGGTTGGTGGGCATACGGTTGACGATGAAGAGCCCAAATACGGTTTGTGTGTCAATGGCGTGGTACACCCGGATCGTGTGATCACCAACGCCGGATCAGAACCCGGTGATGCCCTTATTTTGACGAAACCGCTTGGTTCTGGGGTTTTGTTGAATGCGGTGCGCTCAGGTAAATTTTCTATCAAGGAACTTGAGCGGGAGGTGCTGCCATCCATGGCTGCCTTGAACGGCGCGGCCATAGAAACGGCGCTGAAATTTGATCTGCATGCCTGTACCGATATTACCGGGTTCGGCATTCTTGGCCACCTGCTGGAAGTTGCGCATGGCAGTGGTGTCAAGGTTGTCGTTAAATATAAAGACCTTCCTTTTTATCCAGGCGCTTTCGATATGTACAGAAAGGGTGAAACAACCGGCAGCAACCGGGCAAACCGGCAGATGGTCAACGAGCACAACCTTGAAATGCGGGTGATTCTCGACAAGGACGAAGAAGCGTTGCTCTACGACCCCCAGACCTCTGGCGGGCTTTTGCTGTCGCTTCCAGATTCCCAGGCAGACGCGCTGATAACGGCGCTCAATGACGCCGGCGTTCCCGCAGCCGTAAAGATCGGCACCACTATTGATGGTGACACAGGAATTGCCGTGGAATAAAACCTATATGGAGATCGATCTTTTTATCGGTTGCGTCGGCATTTTTACCGGCTTTATATCCGGACTTCTTGGCATCGGAGGAGGAATCATGATGGTGCCTCTTCGGATTTATGTACCGCCGCTAATCGGTTTAGAGCCTTTATCAAAACGGGTCTACAAGGGTGTCATTCCTTGCGTTGCCGCTTTCTGAACTCCCACGGCGGCACCACATTATAATTCGACCAGATGCCCAGCTTAAGCGATCTGGCTTGAGATTCTATATCTTTCCAATTGGGGCATTCATCGGTCCTGCACCCACCAGGATTCACCCATGCATAGCCATTGGCCACCATCGCGGCGTTGACGCTCGACTCCTTGCCTTCGCGGATAACGACGGCATAGGCCTGGTCGAGCCGGTCGGACGCCATGACTTTAAATTCCACGGGATGCTCAAGAACCAACCGCCTTAAAAAACGTGTGGCGGCTACATTGCCATCTTGTCCAGATTCCGGTGCATCGATTCCATAGAGCCTGAGCGTGACCGTTTTACCCTGAACATCGACATTGAGCGTATTTCCATCGTACACCGTGATAACTGTTGCCGGGTCGGCAAATGCAAAATTAGGGATGCTTATCAGGACGATTAAAACCGCTGCAATTCTTCGCATCATTATTTTGGCTCTGTGCGGTTGCATTGTTTTGCCTACACTCATGACCGTTTCCAGCATTCAGTCAATATACAGATTGACAGGATCAAATACAATCATGCACTCGATTTTTAGATACCATTCCAGAAAAATGACACCCGCATTAACCCACCGTTGCATAAAAACAGGTAGCAGGATAAGGTTGGAAAGAATCATGGTCAGGCGTTAATGGAATACAAAAAACTATAATATACAGAGTGTTGCTTTCTATTATAAACCAGTGTCCGAAATTTACCCCAAGGACGCGCCACCATTATCGAATGTTTTTTCTACGGGCCTGTGAACCCGCCCCCAGTTGAGGACCCTATAATGACCGATGCCATTACCTACGACGATGTCCTGCTCGTTCCGTCATACAACCATTGGGAATCGCGGAAGATCGTGGATATTTCCATGATCGACAAGACCGGCAAACTGCATCTGAAGCTTCCGGTGATGACCGCCAACATGGATACCGTCACCGAAACCGCCATGGCCGATTTTATCGGCGCCAAGGGGGGGATCGGCGTAATGCACCGGTTCATGTCCATCGCGGACAATATCGAGATGTTTAAATCCTGTGCCCACCCGACCTTTGTTTCCCTTGGCTGCTCCTCCGGTGATATGGCACGGGCCGAGGCCCTGCGCGATGCCGGTGCGGATTTGTTCTGCATCGATGTCGCCCATGCCCACGCCCGTTATGTGGGTAAAACGCTGAAAAAAGTCCGGGCCATGCTGGGCAAAGAGGCCTGCATCATGGCCGGCAATGTGGCCACCTATGCCGGAGCCGATTATCTGGCGTCCCTCAGTGCCGATATCATCAAGGTTGGCATCGGTGGCGGCGCGGTGTGCACGACACGCATCAAGACCGGGTTTGGCGTGCCCAATCTCACCGCGATACGCAACTCAGCCCGGGTGGACCGGTCCGTTGTGGCGGACGGCGGCATTCGATCGCCCGGTGATATGGTCAAAGCACTGGCCTTTGGGGCCGACTTTGTGATGATTGGCAGCATGCTGGCCGGAACGCGGCCCACGCCGGGGCCGGTGGTTAAACGAAAAAGTGAACATGAGGAGGTGCGGGTCAAATCCTATCGCGGCATGGCCAGCAGTGAGGTCCAGGACGACTATCACGGCGGGATGGCCGGGTGGAAAACCGCAGAGGGGGTTTCGGTCGATGTCCCCTACCGGGAGAACGAAGAGGCGGTCATTGCCGATATCATCGGTGGTCTGCGCTCTGGGTTGACCTATGGTGGTGCCGACACGATTCGTGAATTGCAGCGCAAACTGGATTATATCCGGATCACACCGGCCGGTCGCCACGAAAGTCTGCCCCACCGAACGCCATGAATTCGATAACAGTTGCGGGAGAGATCCCTGCAACCGGTGCCGGCGGGTTACGGTGAGGAACGGTTGACGCCAGTCGGACCCATCCTTATTTTATAGCTACACCGGAGCAACGCAATGGGCACCCAGTTGTCCAGCCGGTCACACCCCGTGGTCGGCCTCCTCGCACTACCCCTTGCTCCGGTTCCACTTTTCTGACCGACAGAGATGCACCCATCCCATTCAGGCTTTGCTTATCAGCCGGTCTTTTGAATCAGGTAGAGACTGACCATCAGCCCTGCACACCCCAGCAGGCGGAATCCGTTGACCGGGTGTCGCAGCAGGCCGAAAACGCCGAAGTGATCCAGGAATACCGAGACGATAAGCTGGCCGACGATGGTGGCCACCAGCGTGTTGGCAATGCCGATGCGTGGTGCCAGCATCAAGATGGTGGTGACGAAAATGACGCCGTAGATGCCGCCGGTGTAATAAAACGCCGGGGTGGATTTGAGTTGAGAGACCGATGGCAGCGGCGGGCTAAGCGCCACAAGCAGGAGAATAAGAAAGAGGATGGCCCCGAAAAAAGAGATGAATGTGGCTTGAAGCGGGTGGTTGAGGCTTTTGCCCAGATGGGCGTTAATCGAACCCTGAACCGGCAGCAGGCCGCCCACACACAGGGCCAGTGCCAGAAACACAATATTTTTCATATCTTCCCCTTTGGCGCCACAAGTGAACACGCGATGCTGAAATCCATTTGCACCCTCCCCGCGGTAAGCCGCGGGGAGGGTGCACCGTAAGGATAAAAAATCGATTTTCAGTTCGCTATCTGACCCCGCCGCACCGGTGCTCGGTATCTCTGTTTCGATCCGACAAGCGGCGGGGAATGCGCTCGCTTTCGCAGTTCAGGTGGCCTTCCGGCCACCTCATTCATCGTCCCGATGGACAGTTTCCGGCGAAAAGGCGGGCAGACAGACGGCGATGTACTCGGCACCTTCCGGTTCCGGCGTGCTGTACCGTACCCACCCGCCAGCATGGGTGATGACCGCCTCGCCGGCCCGGATGTCCAGGGTGCCGTCTTCCGATTCAACCCGGAGCCGCCCCTTGAGGACCACGGTATATTCGTCGAACGCGGGTCGCTGCCCGGGTTCCTGCCATCCGGGTGGAGAGATCATGCGGGCGACGCTGACCGCACCGGTGCCTGAATTGACCTGCCCGATATATTCTTCGATGCGTTTGGGCCGGGTGCCAACCGCTTCGATGATGCTCGGGCCGTTGATCTTTGTGGGCATGATTATCCTTTCAGGATTGAACTAGTCTATCAGGCCCACCAGATGGTCGTGCTGACCCCGTTCAATCTGGAACTTGTCGTTGTGCTTTTTCAGGAGGTCGGCGAAGCTGCGGCATCCATAGCTGGCTTCGTCGAAGGTCGGGTCCAACCGCTTGACCACCGGGCGGATGGCGGCCTTGAGCACCCATTTGTCTCCGTTTCTCAGGGCGATCTGTTTGATGGCCTTGGTGATCAGTTCGGCCGCGTCCTTGAGGGTGGCGGTTTCCGTTTCCTCTTCCTCATCTTGTGGCTCAAGGGCGAACGTCTCGTAATATTTAAAGTCAGAGCAGCTGTTGGCCCAATGGCGGTTGGTGGCGTTTTTACACCCCACCCCGATGAGATCCTTGCCGGCGGCTTTGAGCTTTTGGGCCAGGGGGATGAAATCGCTGTCCCCGCCAACGACGATGATCGATGAAATGTGGGGAAAGCGCAGGATATCCTCCACCGCGTCCAGGGATAGCTTGATATCCGCCCCGTTTTTGGCCTGGGCGCCGGGAGGGAAAAGTTGGATCAGTTCCACGGCGCACTTGAGAAGGCTCTGACGGTACCTGGTAAACCAGTGCCAGTTGCAGTAGGCCTTGTTGATGGCCACATTGCCATAGGTGGTGGCAAAATCGTAAAGGCCCTGAACATCTACCAGAACCTCCTGCTGCCGATTCCGGTTGGCCGGTTTCGGATAACTGCCGCTGCCATTGAGTGCATCGAAGATGCTGGCGTGCAGGTTTTCGAAATCCCAATAGATGGCTACCGCTTCCTTGGTCATATGCTCCTCTTCAAGGGATGGGGGTGGGGCGGAATTGTCGATCGTTTATCGGGTTCTGCCATGACTTTACAGACAAGTAACATTAATGAGAATATCGGATTTTGTCAATTTTTCCGTTGGCGCCACCGGATAATCCACGGTCAGCCTTTATCCAGAAAAATTCCGTATTATAATAGATTCTATGTTTGCCGGCGAATAGCCATCCAGAAATGTCAAACAGAAGGACAGACCCCTGAAATCTGATGCCCCGGATAACAAAGCACCATCACCGTTTTCGGTGAACAATGTGCGCATGTTCATTGCCTTTCGGGTGTTTTTTAACTGCCGGTTCTACTATCCGATTTTTACCGTCTTATTCCTGGATTTCGGGCTCACCGTGGCCCAGTTTTCCATTCTCAACGCGGTGTGGGCGGCCACCATCGTGATGGCGGAGGTGCCTTCGGGCGCCCTGGCCGACATCGTCGGTCGGCGTCGACTGCTGGTGTTTGCCGCCTTTTCCATGCTGGTGGAAATGGCGATCCTATGCTTTGCGCCGCGGGGCAACACCACGCTGCTGTTCAGCTTTTTCCTGGTCAACCGAGTGCTCAGCGGTCTGGCCGAAGCGGCTGCCAGCGGTGCCGACGAGGCCATCGCCTATGATGCGCTCCAAGCCAGTGGCATGGCGGACCAGTGGGGACGGGTGCTGGATGTTCAGATGCGACTGCGTTCGGTCATGTTCATCCTCACCATGTCGGTGGGTGCAGCTGTTTACGATGCGGACCTGATGACGCGAATCATGGCCACGCTCGGATCGGGTTATCAGTTCACCCAGGCCCATACCATGCGGTTTCCTCTGTACCTGACATTAATTCTGGCCATTTTTACCATCGCCACCGTTTTACGGCTGGACGAGATCTGTCCCAACCCCGAGGCGGATGGCACCTGTGAAGAGCAGTTCGGCGGGTCGGCCATGGATGCTTTCAAACTGACCCTTACCACCGGCGGATGGATTCTCAAAACCCCGTTTGTCCTGGCCGTCATCCTGTTCGGTATGCTCTTCGACGGAATTCTGCGCATGGTTATCACGCTGGCCAGCCAATACTACCGCATGGTGGATCTCCCCGAATCGCTTTTTGGGATCCTCGGTTCGGTGATGGCGGTGGCGGGGCTGTTTATTCCCCGGCTGGCGCTTCGCATTGCGGAAAGCCATTCGCCGGCTTTTTGCCTGTGGACCACCGCAGCCACGGCTCTTGTCGGCCTCTGTGGAATGGTTTTTTTCTGGCCGACCACCGGACTGCTGCCGGCCCTGGTGGCCTTTTCCGCCCTTTACATGGTGGGTTTTTACGTCAGCTATTTTGTCAACCAGCAGGCGTCGTCATCGCGCCGGGCAACGGTGCTCAGCTTCAAGGGGCTGGCCTACAACCTCTCCTACGGTTTCATCGGTATCGTGTATGCAGGGCTTCTGGAAGTCAAAAAGAGGGGAATCGATGCCGTCGACATCAACGCCCAGGCTGTGGAGAATTTTGTATTCAAGGAGACGTTTTTCTGGTTCCCGTTAACCCTGGCCGCCGGCTTAGCGGTGATGACGGCAGGCGTGCTTGTCTTTCGTGCGAAGCGAAGATGAAAGGACCGGCCGTGGACAGCGCCACTGCCGAGGCCGTCCACAAGGGGGTTTTTCTGATCCTGCTGATGAACACGTACGCCAAGGTCAGCAGCGTGGCCCACGGCCCGGTGGAGGTGGTGTTTTACCGGGGTGGTGATTGCCAGCAACCTGTTCATTCTGCGGCGGGTTGAGCCCACATGCAGAAAATGAGCGTCCAAGGGCCGCTGGAAAGTCCGTGTTGACAAGGGAAAAGCGGGTACCCTATTCTAGCCCATCAAGGCTGCTGTTCCTTTATTCATCGGAACACGTTGAATAAAGACCCTGGCAGCCTGCGCCACCCGCTCTGCTTTTGATTCACCCTTGACCCCTGATGAGGTTTCCACTCACCCGGCGCCGGGTGAGCTGGAAATGGGTTGGAAAACTTGCAAGGACGACGGCAGCCCATGCCGGCAGTCCGCCACCCTATCTAAAGAAAACAAGGTCGTTTCATGGTTCAATCCGATGCCATCGAACAGGTTCCGGCGCCCGGCGCCCGGCAACTTCATTTTACCGGAGACACGATCACCTTCCACCTCAACGTGCCCGAATCGTGGGACGGACAGGCCTGGCTGCGGACCAGCCTGGGTCACGGTCGGTCTGTGCGCCGGGAAATCATTCGGCAGGTGGACCGCCAGGAAAATCCCCTGGGCCGAAGCTGGTACGACATCCCCATGACCGCCGTCGGAAAAGGCTACTATACCCTCACCGTTGCCCTGACCGAAGTGGGACATTTTGAGGCCAAGGGCTATTTCCTGGACCGGAAGAGCGCCGATCCGTTGTGGCCGCCGGGGGCCAATACCGCCATCAACGTGGCACCGGCGGACACCTGTTGTGCCAACATCATCTACAACGCCTTCGTGCGTCAATTCGGCCCGAACAAGAATGGCGCCATGGGCGTTGTCGACCAGACCATGAAAAGCCTGGACGAAGCCGGATATACGGTCATTCCACCATCGGGGACGTTTCGCGACCTGATCGGGGAGTTGGATTTTATCATCGACCACCTGGGCTGCAGGATCGTCCAGCTGCTGCCGATCCACCCCACGCCCACTACCTATGCCCGAATGGGCCGGTTCGGCAGCCCCTATGCGGCCCTGAGTTTTACCGCCGTGGATCCGGCCCTGGCCGAATTCGACCCCAAGGCCACTCCCAAGGAGCAGTTCATCGAACTGGTGGATGCCGTTCATGCCCGGGGCGCTCGCCTGTTTATCGATATTGCCATCAACCATACCGGTTGGGCGGCCAGCCTTCACGAAACCCATCCCCAGTGGCTCTCGCGGGAACCGGACGGCCAGATCGAAAACCCGGGTGCCTGGGGGGTGGTCTGGGCGGACCTCACCCGGTTGGATTACAGCCATAAAGATTTGTGGCAGTATATGGCCGATGTTTTTCTGACCTGGTGCCGCCGGGGTGTGGACGGTTTTCGCTGCGACGCCGGCTACATGATCCCCACGCCGGCATGGCGCTATATGATCGGGAAGGTCAGGGACCAGTTCCCCAACGTCATCTTCCTGCTGGAGGGGCTCGGCGGCAAGATCTCAGTCACCCGTGACCTGCTCAACTGGGCCGATTTCAATTGGGCATACAGTGAGCTGTTTCAAAACTACGACCGGGGCCAGATCGAACATTACCTGCCCGGCGCCATGGAGATCTCTCAGACGGACGGTACCGCTATCCATTTTGCCGAAACCCACGACAATCCTCGCCTGGCGGCCACTTCCCCGGCCTACGCCCGCATGCGGATCGCCCTGTGCGCCCTGCTCTCCAGCCAGGGAGGCTTCGGATTCGCCAACGGGGTGGAGTGGCTGGCCACGGAAAAAATCAATGTGCACGGGGCCCCGTCCCTGAACTGGGGGGCACCGGACAATCAGGTGGACCCCATCCGCCGGCTCAACGCCCTGCTCACGGTCCATCCGGCATTCTTTCACCCGGTTCGGGTGGAGATGATTCAGCAGGGACCGGGCAATACCATCGTTGCCGCCCGTCGATTTGAACCCAGTGGGAACGGGCTGCTGATTCTGGTCAATCTGGATGCGGCATCGGCCAACGAAGCGGCCTGGCCACGCAGTCGGTCCCCCCTGGACGGGGATTCGGCCATTGACCTGCTTGTTGGGCAGCCGGTATCGATTGGCGGCGACGGACAGACCGGGCGAATCTTGATGAATCCGGGGCAAGTGCTCTGCCTGACCAGCGACCCTGAAGACCTGGAGCGGGTCACCCAATCCGCTGACCGATTTCCGCGCATCCCGGATCGCATCCACAGGCAACGGCTTCGGGCCAAGGTGCTCGAGGTGTGGCGGTTTCACCGGGGCGTCGGGGACCTGGGCCAATGGGACCCGGACCAGGCAGCCGTGCAGATGCAGACATCACCGCTTGATTTCTGCCGATCCATGAATCCCGCCGGCGCAACGCCTCGAACCGTGGTCTGGCATTATCCAGTCGACCTGCGGCGGGAGGTGATGGTGCCACCGGGCCATTTTCTGCTGGTCGTCGGTCGTCACCCGTTTCGTGCGTCCATATCTGAAGCAGGGACGGCCATGGCCGTCGAAGAGAGCCTGACCGACGCCGGGGGTAACGCCTTTGTCCTGTTCCGCCCGCTGCCGGTCGCCGGTCGGCATAAAACGCGGACATTGAAGCTTTCCTGTTATGACCCCGACGGCTGCTCCCACCATGAGGCACCCCTGTTGTACCTGACGCATGCCCGGCAGGTCAGGGTAAGAAAAATGTTTACCCGGCCACGCAAACGGCTTTCCAGCATCCATATGCTGGGCACCAATGGACGCGGCGGGATGACCCGGGCCCATGCTCACTGGGGCCAAACCCCCAGCCGTTACGATGCGCTGCTGGCGGCCAACCTGAGCCCGCTTGTTCCCGAGGACCGCCGTATTCTGCTGACCCGGCTGAGAGGATGGGTGGTGTTTCAGGGTTTTTCCCAGGAGATCGGTCCGGACTGCCTGGATGCGTTCGGGTTCGATTTCGACGCATGGGGTGGCTGGCAGTACCACATTCCTTCGGGGCAGGGGGAGCACGTGGTGTTGAGTGTCGGCATCCACATGCTGCCGGGCAAAAACGCCATTGACATGGTTTTCTACCGGCATCCGGCCCAAGGCCGCAAGGATCGGCTGGCTGACGATCGGCCGGTGACCCTCATCCTGCGACCTGATATCGAGGATCGTAACTTTCACGAGGCCACCAAAGCATTTACCGGTTCAGAACACCGCTTTCCGTCTGCTGTCACCTATCGGGAAAAGGGATTCATTTTTCACCCCACCGACGACCATGCACTTGAAGTGGATGTGGATCGGTCCGATTTTTTCATTGAGACCCAATGGCAGTACATGGTTCACCACCCCCAGGAGGCCCAACGCGGCCAGGACCCGCATTCGGACCTGTTCAGCCCCGGCTATTTTTCCGGTCCGCTGGCCGGTGGTGAGAGCGAGATCCTTAAGGCCCGAGTGGCGGGTGAAGGCGGCGCGTCCGTGGAACCCGGCGTTGACATGCGGCGACGGATCAGCCGATTTTTCGAGGCCTCGCCCCAATGGGAACCGCCGGTGGCAGCTTTAAAAAAAGCCCTCGACCAGTACATCGTCAAGCGAGACCAGTATTCGACGGTGATCGCCGGTTATCCCTGGTTTCTTGACTGGGGGCGTGACACCCTCATCGTGGTAAGGGGGATTATCGCCGCCGGACGTTTTGACGAAGCCCTGAGCATTATCGTGCAGTTTGCCATGTTCGCCACGGACGGCACCATTCCCAACATGATCCGTGGAACCGACACGGGCAACCGGGACACCTCGGATGCGCCCCTGTGGCTTTTTCGGGTATGCGACGAACTGGGGACGCTGATGGGCCAGGCCAAATTGCTGAAAACCGATTGCGGGGGGCGGCCATTGAAGCAGGTTCTGCTTTCCATCGCCCGGTCCATCATGGCCGGAACCCCCAACGGCATCGTCATGGACACCGGCAGCGGGCTGCTTTTCAGCCCGTCGCATTTCACCTGGATGGATACCAACTATCCGGCAGGCACCCCTCGCCAGGGATACCCCATCGAGATCCAGGCCCTGTGGCAGGCTGCCCTGGACTACCTGGGCCGCGTGGATGCACCGGCTTCTCGCAAGCCGTGGCAACGTCTGGCCGGGCAGGTGCGTCAATCCATTCTGGACCTGTTTTTCCGAGACGAGTTGGGCTACCTGTCCGATTGCCTGCACGCCGGCCCCGGTGCACCGGCCAGCCAGGCGGTAGCCGACAACGCCCTGCGGCCCAACCAGCTTTTTGCCCTGACGCTGGGGGCGGTAACGGACCAAGCGGTGGTCGCGCGAATCCTTTTAGCCTGCCAGGAGCTGATTGTGCCCGGGGCCATTCGCAGCCTGGCGGACCGCCCTATCGCGCCGGAGTTGCCGGTTTATCATAACGGCGCTCTGGTCAACGACCCCAATGCACCATATGTGGGTGTTTATGGGGGTGATGAAGACACCCGCCGAAAGCCGGCTTACCACAACGGTACGGCCTGGACCTGGGTTTTTCCCAGTTTTTGCGAAGCATGGGCGGACGGTTTCGGCCCCAGCGAGTATGAAACGGCCCTGGCCTGGCTGGCCAGCAGCAGCCGGCTGATCAATGACGGCTGCGTGGGCCACGTACCGGAGATTCTGGATGGCGACGCCCCGCACCACCGCCGTGGCTGTGACGCCCAGGCCTGGGGGGTGAGCGAGTTGCTGCGGGTGTGGATCAAGATTGAGGGATTGATTAACTCATAGAAAAAACAACCAATAATTAATAGGAGAACCGTGATGAGCTTGAAAAAACAGTATCTAAAAAGCAAGGACCGTTGTAAAGTATCCTTCCGGGTTCCCAAAGCGGCGGCCCCGGGAGCCAAGACCGTCCACATCGTGGGCGAATTCAACGGCTGGAGCAGCGTAAACACCCCCATGAAACGGCTGAAGAGCGGTGAGTTCACCGCTGTCGTGCCACTGGCAACGGGCCAGGCCTACCAGTTCCGCTACCTGATCGACCAGACGACCTGGGAAAATGACTGGGAAGCGGATCGATACGTGAAAAGCGATTTTGGCGACTGTGAAAATTCAGTCGTGGTGGTGTAACGATTAATGGATGATTATGGTTGCATGTGTTGCTCATATTGAACAAACCCAAACCGGCCGGATGGTCGGCTGAACCGCTGAACCGACAACAGGGATGACATGGCAATATCTGCCATTGAACCCCTTGAGGAGTATGATGATGAGTTTTATTCAAACATTCCAAGTCTTTCCAGATATCCCTGAATCCCTCGCTTTCCTGGAGACATTGTCGCGCAATCTCTGGTGGAGTTGGAACCAGAATGCCTTGGAGCTGTTTCGGCGCATCAACCCCCGGCTATGGGAGGCGTCGGGAAGAAACCCCATTGTGTTCGCCACCCAGGTTCCGCAGGAGCGGTTCGATGAGCTGGCCCAAGACGACAGCTACCTTGCCCACCTGGAGCAGGTGCGCAAGCGCTTTGAAAGCCGGGTGCTGAGCCAGACCAATGGCGAGAGCCCCTGGGATCAGGGGGAGACGGTGGCCTATTTTTCCATGGAGTTCGGGATCCATGAGACCCTGCCCCTTTTTGCCGGCGGACTGGGCATCCTGGCCGGCGACCACCTTAAAGCGGCGTCGGGGCTGAAGTTGCCTCTGGTGGGGGTGGGACTGCTTTATCGTGAAGGATATTTCCGCCAGTACCTGGACAAGGACGGCTGGCAGCAGGAAACCTATCCGGAAACTGACCTGTATCACCTGCCGTTGTCCAAGCAGAAGGACAAAGACGGCAACGACCTGGTGATCAGTCTGACCGATATCGACGGGGATATCCATGCCCAGGTCTGGAAAATCCGCATCGGCCGGATTCCGCTGATTTTGTTGGACACCAACCTGCCGGAAAATAGCCCGGAGGTCCGTGACATTACCGCGCGGCTTTACTCCGGAGAACAATACACCCGCTTGGCCCAGGAGGTGCTTCTGGGGATCGGCGGTATGCGGGCACTGAGTGCCCTGGGCATCCAGCCGACGGTGGGCCACATGAACGAAGGGCACTGCGCCTTCGTGGGATTGGAACGGCTTCGGCAGATCATGGACCGCTACGGCATCAGCCTTGAAGCGGCACGGGAAATCGTCTCGCGGACCACGGTCTTCACCACCCACACCCCGGTGGCGGCCGGGCACGACGAATTCCCGCCCGCCTTGGTCAAACCCTACCTTAAGCCGTTTGAAGCGCCCTTCGACATGAGCGCGGACCAGTTGGTGGCCCTGGGGCAACCGGACGGGGCGGCGGCGGAGTCCCCCTTTTCCATGTTCATTTTAGGATTGCGCACCGCCCAGTACATCAACGGGGTGAGCAAACTCCACGGGCAGGTGGCCCGTCACATGTGGTCCCACATCTGGCCCACCCGATCCGACGACGAGACGCCCATCACCCACATCACCAACGGGGTCCACATTCCGTCGATGCTGGCACCGGAGATCAAGCTGCTGTTCGAACGATATCTGGGGCCCCAGTGGAACATGGGCTCCACCCTGCCGGAAAATGCCAGACGCATCGATGACATCTTTGATGAAGAGCTTTGGCAGGCCCACGAGATGTGTCGTTCGCGGCTGGTCCGGACCGTCAGGGAACTGATGTACCGGCAGTACGGGCGCCGCAACGCCCCGCTGGATGTCATGAAGGCGGTGGAGTCGGTGCTGGATCAGGACACCCTCACGATTGCCTTTGCCCGGCGCTTCGCCACCTACAAGCGGGCACACCTGCTGTTCCAGGACCCCGACCGGCTCGAGGCCATCATCAATTCCGCCAAACGGCCCGTCCAGTTCCTCTTCGCCGGCAAGGCCCATCCCAAGGACAACGAGGGAAAGGGGATCATCCGCAGCCTGGTGGATTTCGGCCGGCGAACCAGCCTGCGTCACCGGTTTGTCTTTCTCGAAGACTACGACTTACATATTGCCCGCTGCCTGGTTCAGGGTGCGGACGTGTGGCTCAATACCCCCCGGCGACCCATGGAGGCCTGCGGGACCTCGGGTATGAAAGCGGCCCTGAACGGGGTGCTCAACGTGAGTATTCTGGACGGTTGGTGGTGCGAGGGCTACAGCCCGGAGCGGGGATGGCGCATCGGCAACGGGGAGGAGTACCAGGATCACAACTATCAGGATGCGGTGGAGAGTCAGGCCGTATACAACCTTATCGAAAACGAAGTGGCGCCACTCTACTATGACCGCACTGTCGGCGGCACGCCCAAGGCATGGCTCAAGATGATGAAGGCCTCAATGAAGATGGCCATGTCCCAGTTCTGCAGCCTGCGGATGGTATCGGAATACGAAGAGCGGTTCTACCTGCCCGCCAGCCGACGGTTCGAGGAACTGGTGTCCGATGGCGGGGCAGAAGCCCGCCGGCTCAGTGATCAGCATCGCCGCTTTCTGGACAAATGGGGGCAGATTCAAGTAGCCTCGCCTATCCGCAGCGCCCAGGGCCCCTTCCGGGTGAACCAGTCATTCGAGGTGACCACGCTGGTCCAAACCGGTGAACTGCGACCGGATGAGCTGAACGTGGAACTATATTACGGTAAGATGCGCCATCTGGACCGTATCGATAACCCCCGGGTGAAGATGATGCGCGTCAAGGAGGAACACTCGGCAGGCACATACCTGTACAGCTGCAAACTGCCATGCACCGATTCCGGCCGATACGGGTTCACCGTCCGGGTGACTCCCAATGCAGACGCATGGATCCGGTATCGGCCGGAGCTGCTGACCTGGGCATAGCGGGTTCAAGGTTGACGGATTCGTAAGAAGCCCGATATCTGCGTTACGCTTCATCCCGCGTCACTGCGGCGTACCGTCAGTACGCCTCATTCCTTGCGATTCGCAAGCCTTGATCTCGGGCTCCTTACGAATCCGTCGGGAAATGCGGCTTTGCGTGTTCATCAAGGGCGAGGGTTCGGCGGTTAACGGATTTCATCATAATTTTAAACCGCGATAGCGAGCGCATTCCCCGTTGCATGCGGCGGGGAGGGTTGAATTCCAGAACCCAGAACCCAGAACCCAGAACCCAGAACCCAGAACCCAGAACCCAGAACCCAGAACCCAGAACCCAGAACCCAGAACCCAGAACCCAGAACCCAGAACCCAGAACCCAGAACGCACCACACAAGGAGGTACCGATGCCGTCGGCCAAGCGGAACCCACGGGTGCTGATTGTTACCCCGGAAGTCACCTATCTGCCTCAGCGGATGGGCAATTTTTCCCGATACCTCACGGCCAAGGCCGGCGGCCTGGCCGATGTATCGGCCGCTCTGGTCAGTGCGCTGTTCAATGAGGGCGCAGACGTTCACGTGGCCCTGCCGGACTACCGGTCGATTTTCCACGACCGGCTGGCGCCGTTTCTGGAACGGGAGCAGTGGGCCATCCGCAACGTCATGCCCGACGACCGGGTGCACCTGGCCGAGGATCGGGCTTTTTTCTACCTGAACCGGGTTTACTCGGCCTCTGGCGGCGAGAATACCAAGCTCTCCCTGGCTTTCCAGCGGGAGGTGATCAACAACATCATTCCCCGGGTGCGGCCGGACCTGATCCACTGCAACGACTGGATGACCGGACTACTCCCGGCCATGGCCCGTCAGATGGGCATTCCCTGCCTGTTTACTATTCATAACATCCACACGGTAAAATCCAACCTGGCCCATATCGAGGATCGCGGCATCGACGCGGCCTATTTCTGGCAGCACCTCTTTTATGAGAAATTTTCGACCGGCTACGAAGAATCCTGGGAAAACAATCCAGTGGATTTTCTGGCCAGCGGGGTGTTTGCCGCCCACTTCGTCAACACAGTCAGCCCCCGGTTTCTCGAAGAGATCGTCGAGGGCCGGCACAACTTCGTGGAATGGCCACTGCGGGAGCAGTTAACCAACAAGTTTTATGCCGACTGTGCGGCGGGAATCCTCAATGCACCGGATCCCTCCTTCAACCCGGAAACGGACAAGGAAATTCACCGCAAATACACGGCAGGCAGTCACCCGGCCGGTAAACGGGAGAACAAACGCTACCTGCAGAAGACATTGGGACTGATCCAGGATGACCATGCCCCGCTGTTTTTCTGGCCGTCGCGGCTGGACCCGATCCAAAAGGGCTGCAAACTGTTGTCCGAAGCTTTTTACGGCATTATCTCAAACTACTGGGAGATGAACCTGCAGGTGGTTTTCGTGGCCAACGGTGACTACCAGCAGACCTTCCGGGACATTGTCAACCAACACGGGTTTCACAATCGCGTGGCGGTGTGTGATTTCAACGAGAGCCTGGAGCATCTGGCCTACGCGGCCGCCGATTTCATTCTCATGCCGTCGCTGTTCGAACCCTGCGGCCTTCCCCAGATGATCGCTCCCATCTACGGGGCGCTGCCGGTGGCCCACGATACCGGCGGCATCCACGACACCATTACCCATCTCGATGAAGATCAAGGCATCGGCAACGGGTTTTTATTCGAAAATTACGATGCCGGTGGTCTATACTGGGCCGTGACCCAGGCCATGGATTTTTTCAAGTTGCCAAAAACGAAAAAACGCACACAGATTGAACGCATTATGCAGCAGAGCGCCGCATCCTTCAATCATGCCAGCACGGCTCGGCAGTATATCGATCTGTATGAGAAGATGCTGGAACGACCCTTGATTAATGAAATGCCAAATGACAAAACTCAAATTCCAAATGAAGGATGAAAATTCGATTTTAATCTAAATTCGACAGTATGCCTTCATCCTGCAGTCTAAACACCAAAAAAAGCTAACCTCATGCTTGCCATCAACACGCTTGTAGACCGGATGATCGATGCCGATCCCTACCTGGAAGCCCATCGCCAGGCCCTTGTCCGGCGGCTGGTTCACATTCAGGGCATGCGCCAGCGAATCACCGAAGGCCGCATGGACCTTCTGGATCTGGCGTCGGGGCATGAGTACTTTGGCCTTCACCGGACCGCAGATGGGTGGGCGTTCAGGGAATGGGCGCCCAACGCCACGGCGATCTATCTGGTGGGGGATTTTTCCGGCTGGAAAGAAGACCCGGCATGGGCCCTGTCCCGGCTAACCGATGACGGTCAGTGGGAGATTCGCCTGCCGGGCGATGCGCTGCGCCACGGGGACCTTTTTCGCCTGCGCATGCACTGGAACGGGGGACGGGGAGACCGCATTCCGGCCTATGCCCGCCGGGTGGTTCAGGACCCGGGCTCCTTTATTTTCAATGCCCAGGTGTGGGTGCCGGATTCACCCTACCGGTGGCGGCATCCGGACTTCACGCGGCCGGACCGGCCGCCGTTGGTCTACGAGGGTCACGCCGGCATGGCCCAGGATGCGGAAAAGGTCGGTACATGGCGTGAATTTAGTGCGAATGTCCTGCCGCGGATAGTGGATGCCGGTTATAACACCATTCAACTCATGGCCGTCCAGGAGCATCCCTACTATGGCTCCTTCGGCTACCACGTCTCCAGCTTCTTCGCCCCGTCTTCGCGGTTCGGTCCGCCGGAAGATCTCATGGACCTGATCGATTCGGCCCACGGACAGGGACTTGCCGTGATCATGGACCTGGTGCATTCCCACGCGGTGTCCAACACCATAGAGGGCCTGGGGCTGTTCGACGGCACGGAATACCAGTATTTCCACCAGGGCCGCCGGGGGTACCACCACGCCTGGGACAGCCGCTGCTTCGACTATGGCAAACCCCAGGTGGTTCACTTTCTGCTGTCCAACTGCCGCTACTGGCTGGACGCCTTTCACGTGGATGGGTTTCGCCTCGATGGCATCACCAGCATGCTCTACACCCACCACGGCCTGGAAAAGGCGTTCACCGGGTACGACGATTATTTCAATGACACGGTGGATGAGGACGCCCTGGCCTACCTGGCCCTGGCCAACGAGGTGATTCACCGCCTCCGGCCCGATGCCATGACCGTGGCAGAAGACATCAGCGGCATGCCGGGACTGGCCCTGCCCGTTGCTGACGGAGGCGTCGGATTTGACTACCGTTTTTCCATGGGGGTTCCCGATTACTGGATCCGGTTGGTCAAGGATACACCCGATGAAGGCTGGTCCATGGGGGGGCTGTGGCACGAATTGACCAACCGGCGGCGGGAAGAGAAGACCATCAGCTACACCGAATCCCACGACCAGGCGCTGGTGGGGGACAAGACCCTGATGTTTCGCATGGCCGATGCCGCCATGTACACCCACATGTCCGTCGACGATCCGGACATGGGTGTGGACCGGGCCATGTCCCTGCACAAGATGATTCGCCTGGTCACCCTGGCCACGGCCGGCAGCGGCTACCTGAATTTCATGGGTAACGAGTTCGGCCATCCCGACTGGATCGACTTTCCCCGGCAGGGAAACAACTGGAGTCTTCAATACTCCCGGCGGCAGTGGCACCTGGCGGACAATCCCTCACTCAAATACCAGTTTCTATCCCGGTTCGACCACCGGATGATCGCCTTGTTCAACCGGTACGACCTGCTCTCGAGCGGTGACCCCGGACTGCTGTGGGATCATGACGGCGACAAGGTTCTCGCTTTTTCACGGGGCGGATGGGTGTTTGCCTTCAATTTTCACCCGTCTCAATCTTTTTTTGACTATGGCATTCCTGCGCCGGGCGGGTCTTACCGGATGGAGCTGGATTCGGACTGCAGGGATGTTGGCGGCCACGGCCGGCTGACACCGGATCAGATTCATCACACCCTGGAGGAAAAGGACAATCCATGGGGCTTCCGGCTGTCCCTTTACCTGCCGTCTCGCACGGGAATCGCCCTGAAACCGATGCTTGAGACGAAAGGAGAATCATGACCCGAGAGACTATTGAAGACCAGGTCGCCTTGACCATGGCGGTGATCCCCCGGGCCGGGGTCGATTTTATCCTCTCCGGAGATATGCGTGTTCCCGTGACCGGCAGCCGATAGGCAGGTGACATCTCTCCTTTGCCGTTATCAGGAGGTACGATTGGACGTTTTTTTGCAACCAATCCTGGCTGCTGATTATCGGGCTGATCATCCTTTGCCAGGAACTGTATGAGGGCGCCATACTGGGAGCCGCACTGCGTACCGGACGGCAAATTGAAACGGGTAAAACCCCTTTATAGCGTGTGCCCGTCTAAAACGACGGATGCCGTTCGAGATCAAGGCGTGCGACAATTTAGCCACAGGCGCCCTGAAACCAAGGTGCATCGGACCGCTCGCTATCCCAATTCATTTTCAGGCCACGGATACATATGGAACTGAAAACCGATTTCTCACTGAAAGCCCTCAACACCTTCCACGTCGAAGCGGTTGCCGACGCCTATCTTCGGTTCGATTCGGTCGATGAGATCGTTGATTTTCTCGGCCGGAATGAATTTGACAGCCTTCGTCGCCTGGTCCTCGGTGGAGGCAGCAACCTGTTGTTCGTGGATGATTTTGAAGGCATCGTACTGCATCCGCTGCTTAAGGGGATAGAGGTAATTGAAGCGGACCGCCGGTACATTTGGATCCGGGCCATGGCCGGAGAGAACTGGGATGACCTGGTGGCCCATGCCGTGACCAATGGCTGGGCGGGCATCGAAAACCTTTCTCTCATCCCGGGCAGCGTCGGCGCGAGTGTGGTGCAGAACATCGGTGCATACGGGGTGGAGGTCAAGGGGGTGATCGACCATGTCGAAGCCATATCTATCCACAACCGTGAGCAGGTTCGATTTTCTCCCAACGACTGCCGCTTCGGATACCGGTCCAGCAACTTCAAAAACGACTGGGCCGGACGGTTCATCATCACGGCGGTGGTCTTCAAACTAAGCCAAAAGCCTGACTTCGTTCTCGATTATCCCGGGGTTAAAGCGGCCGTGGAAGCGGTGGGGCCGATAACGCTGGACCATGTCCGTCAGGCGATTGTCTCCATCCGGCAAAGCAAACTGCCTGACCCGGCCCTGATCGGCAATGCAGGCAGTTTCTTCAAAAATCCGGTGGTTGACGGCAACGCCCTCAGCGGACTACTAAAATTGAATCCTGATTTGCCTTATTATCCTCAGGGTGGCGAGCACTATAAATTGGCTGCCGGCTGGCTGATCGAGCGCTGCGGCTGGAAGGGCAGGCATGTGGGAAAGGCCGCCGTCCATCACAAGCAGGCCCTGGTTCTGGTGAACCTGGGCGGTGCCACGGGGCGTGAAATTCTGGAGCTCTCCGAACAGGTCAGCGGCGCCGTCCAGGAACGATTCGGTATTGAACTGGCACGGGAGGTTCTGGTTGTGCCATAGCGACCGGTTCATAACCTTTTAATTCCAGGAGAGGGTGAGCGGATGATCCCGATCGAAACGCTGGCAACTTTTTTCATGGCATCCATACTGCTGGGGCTGGCCCCCGGTCCGGACAACATCTTCGTATTGACGCAGTCGGCCCTGCGAGGGAAAATCGCCGGTCTCCTGGTGACACTGGGCCTGTGCACGGGTCTTGTCGTTCACACGACTGCTGTGGCTTTCGGCGTGGCGGTGGTTTTTCAGGCATCCGCCCTGGCGTTCACGGCGCTCAAGCTGTGTGGTGCCGGTTACCTGCTTTACCTGGCCTGGCATGCCTTCCGTGCATCCGCAGAGCGGATATCGGCCGGTCGGAAAAATGAGCTGAGCTATGCAAAGCTATACCGGCGGGGAATCGTCATGAATGTCACCAACCCCAAGGTGTCGATCTTTTTTCTGGCTTTTCTGCCGCAATTCGCCGACCCGGTCCGCGGGTCGCTAACCCTGCAGATGCTGCTTTTGGGCGGCGTGTTCATCGTTTCCACCATAATGGTGTTTGGCAGTATTGCATTGCTGGCCGGGTCCATCGGCCAGTGGCTCAACCGTTCACCCAAGACTCAGGTGATCATGAACCGGATGGCCGGTGTTGTTTTCGTGGGACTGGCGTTGAAGCTGGCCACCGTGAGACAGTGACACGGCGGTATAGGGGGTAGGAATCAGGGGGTTGATGAATGGGTGACACACCAGGGGTAAGGTCAGGTCAGCCATTGGTCGAGTTTGTTTTTCAGCTGGTCCGGTTTCACCGGCTTGGAGAGATAATCGTCCATACCGGCTTCCAGGCAGCGTTCCCGATCGCCTTTAAGGGCATTGGCGGTCATGGCGATGATGGGCACGCGGCTGTTGATGACATCGGCTGAGGCACGGATGGCCCGAGTGGCTTCCAGCCCGTCCATTTCCGGCATCTGCTGATCCATCAGCACGAGATCGTAGGGAACCTGCTTCAAGGCTTCAACCGCTTCGCGTCCATTGTTGGCCACGTCCGCCCGGCAGCCTAACTTTTTCAGTGTCAGCAGCGCGACTTTCTGGCTTACCAGGTTGTCTTCAACCAACAGCAGCCGTCGTTCTTTCTGCCGGGCTTCATCGATCGAGTGCCGGGTTACCATGGGCTCCGAGGGATGCAACCCCGAGGCTGTCTCGGGTGAACCGGCCAGCACCCGTGCCAGGCATTCGAACAGGTGCTGGCGTTTCACCGGCTTGGTGAGGTATCCGGCAAACCCGATCTCCTTCATGCGCTGGCTGTCTCCCCGCAGTCCGCGGGAGGTCACCATGATCAGTGCGGTTGATTGGATCGCAGGATCTTTTTTGATGGCCTGACCGAGGTGGTCGCCGGCCATGCCGGGCATCATGAAGTCCACCAGGGCGGCATCGAATGGCTTGTCCTTGGCGGCAGCATGTAATTTCTCAAGACCCGTTTTGCCGCTGGATGCGGTGTCGAACCGACAGCCCCAGGTGTCGAGGTAGGCACAGAAAAGGTCTCGGTTGGTCGGGTTGTCATCGACCACGAGGACTCGCTTGCCCTGGATGATCGCCGGCGAGATACGATTGGCACCTTCGGGGGGCGACCGCTTTTCAAGTACCAGGGTAAACCAGAACCGGGCGCCTTTACCCGGCTGGGATTCAACCCCGATGCTTCCGCCCATCAGTTCGGTCAGTTGTTTGGAAATGGCCAGGCCCAGACCGGTGCCGCCGTGTTTACGGGTGGTGGACGCATCTACCTGTGAGAAGGATTTGAAAAGACGGTCCACGCGGCCGGCAGGGATCCCGGGGCCGTTGTCCTGAACATCGATCAAGAGCGCCACCGTGCCCCCGTCCATCCTCTCCAACTCAACGTGCACGGCAACCGCCCCCTGCCCGGTAAACTTGATCCCATTGCCGGTGAGGTTGATCAGAATCTGCCTGATTCGTCCCGGATCCCCGTTAACCCAGGAGGGTACGTCGGGGTGAATATAGCTGGTCAGCTCGATGCCCTTGTTCAAGGCATGGACAGACATGATTTCCATTACATCTTCCATCATGTCGCGGAAGTTGAATTCCAGCATTTCCAGTTCCAGCTTACCGGCTTCGATTTTGGAGAAATCGAGAATATCGTTGATGATGGAGAGCAGGGAGTTGGCGCTGACCTTGGCCGTGCGGGCAAAGTCCTGCTGTTCGTCGGTCATCTCCGTATCCATCATCAGGCCCAGCATCCCGATCACCCCGTTCATGGGGGTACGGATCTCGTGGCTCATATTGGCCAGAAACTGGCTCTTGGCGACGCTGGCCGCTTCGGCATCCTGTTTGGCTCGATTGAGATCCTCCAGCGCTTGTTTGTGTTCGGTGATGTCCTCTTTTACACCCACAAAATGGACGATGGCATTTTTTTCGTCGAATACCGGCGAGATGTGGGCCCGCTCCCAATAGAGGTTGCCGTCTTTGCGCCGATTGATGATTTCTCCGGACCAGGGCTTGCCGCCTTTCAGCGTCTGCCACATCTGCTGGTACAATGATTCGGAATGCCGGCCGGATTTCAGGATTCGGGGATTGCGCCCCACGGCGTCCTTGGCCGAGTACCCGCTGATGGTTTCAAAATAGGGATTCACATATTCGATGGTGCCGTCCGGTGAGGTGATGACAACCGATACCGGGCTCTGCTCGATGGCACGAGAGAGGGTAAGCATCTGCTGGCGCTGGTTCTCCAACGCCGTCAGAGCGTAGCTGCGGGTTTCCACCATTTCGTTGGCATATCCGGCCAGCTGTTTGAATTCTAACATCCCAAGCTCATCCGCGTTGATTCGCTCGTCCTGGTATGCGACCTGCTGGAAAAAGCCTACGAAGGTATCCACATCCGCTGAAAATTTTCGGCGGGCCCAGACGACAAAAAAACAGGTCCCCCCCAGACAGACGAGCCACATGGCGCAGTTGATCAAAAACTCGTCAATCAGTCGTTGTTTCATCAGCTGCCGGCTTCCCTCAATCTGGGAATAGACCGGGTTAAGATAAACGCCTGTGGCAATGGTCCAGTTCCATTCCGGGATGACCACACTATAGGTGATTTTCGGTTCAACCTGATCCGTTTTGGTATTCAGCCAGTCATAGCGGCAAAAGCCGCCGTTTCTGTCCGATACCGCGGCCGCCACGATTTTTTTTCCCACGTAGACGCCCTGGTCGTTGCGGACATCCACCGCCTTCCTGCCGATCAGTTCGGCCTGCGTGCCATGGCTCAGGAGATAGCCATTGGTCCCGATGGTGATGATGTAATCGGTCAGACGGTATCTGAAGTTCTGGAGGATCTGCAAGATTTCAGCCTGGAGCGCAGCCTCCAGGTCAGCCTGATCGACCACATAGCCGATGATCCATTCGTCGGGACGGAACAACCTGAAGTAGCTTATATATTCCGTTGTTTTCCCGTTTTCCCCGCTGGTGGTTGAAAACGTTCGGAAAACATCGTCGAATCGGAAAACCGTGGGGATGAGGGTGTCGATTAACCGATCGCCATCCTCATCCCTGATTTGCCGGATTTCATCCCGGACCGGCATCGGTTCCGCCAGGGGGTAGACAAAATCTCCGGATCGATCCAGGATTACGAGTTGTCCTTTCCTGTTGCTGTCGTCAAAGGCCTGGATATTGTGCCGGAGCAGCCGCTGCAGATCCTCCTTGTCCATTTTGACCCGCCATTCCGCGTCCATGCGGGACAGGACCGAATGGACAGTCGCCACTTGATCTTTGATCTTTTCCTTACCGATGGTCTTCATGACCGAGCGCTTGGTTTTAACCAGGGCCAGCACATTCTGGAGCCGATCTTTAAGCTCTATCTTTTTCTGGGCCAGGTACTCGGCCTCGATACGTTGGGATTCGTCTTGAAACGTGCCGGTTTTCCACACCACAATTAAGACCGAGGGTACCAGAATGCAGGTGATGATTACCAAGAGCGCGATGACTTTGGGCAGGTCACGCAATGATCGCAGGTTCAGCATAAATGCACCCTATTCATAAGAGTCGAACAGCGGGCCTATCAATTGGTGCCGCGTGATGCCTAATATCGGCAATCAATTGGATAAGTTTAGGGCAAGAAGGTGATGCGACCGCGAGGGTATATTTGTTGCTGCATGTACAGTTGGTTGCAGGATCATTTTCGTCCAGCGATGCCACAACCGGGGTTGTGACTGCAAAGCAGGGGCCCTTTCGGGGTGTCAAGGGATTATACGGTAAATTTTTGCGACCGCAGGAGATAAGCTATAGCGATGCCGACAATAAATCCGGCGGCCAGGTTGGACGCCAGGGTGATGCCCAGGATGGTCACCACCACGAACATCTCCTTGCGTTCCTTGATGTCCAGGACGGTCAGGGCCAGTTGGCTGCCGGCGAACAGGAGCAGCACACCGAGGATGGCCATGGGGATCAGGTTGAACAGGGCCAGGATGCGGTTGCCCAGCAACAGGGTGAGCAGGATGAAGATGGCCCCGATGATCAGGTTGGAACCGGCGGAACGGGCGCCGAAGCGATAGTGGGCGGCCAGGCCGCCGGCGCCGTGGCACAGGGGCATGCCACCGAGCAGGGCGCTGAGGAAATTGCCCAGGGCCATGCTCACGCAAAGGGCTCTGCCCGTCACACGCCGGGCGGCGGTGCCGAAATAGCTGATGGACAGGTCCATCTCGGCGATCACCGCGTTGCCGATGGTCATGGGCATCTGGGGCAACACCAGCGCCAGCAGGGCAAAGGTAAAATCCGGGCCTTCGGGAAAGCCCAGGGGCAGGATCCGTGGTAGATATAGTCCCGGCCGGATGTCTCCCAGCCCCTGACGGGTGCCCATCAACAAGCCGATGAGAATACCCGTGGCCACAATCATGAGGCCGGCCGGCATCCGCCTGTTGTCCAGCAGCAGCAGGGTGAGGGCCGCACCGATAATTCCGATGACCAGACCCACGGGGATCGGGCCCAGCTGTTGGACGGCCAAATAGGGTTCCGCCATCTGGTGCAGCACCTGAAGCCTGGTCTTGCCGATCATGAACTTGATCCCTTCGGCCATGAGCAGGGTGCCCGTGGACAGCTGCACCCCCCGGATGACCGCCTTGGGGGTGTATTTGCCGATAAAGGTGATGGCTCCGGTGGCGCCGATGACCATCAGGCAGACGCCCATGAGAATCCCCGAGGCCATAATCTGCTGGGGGCTCATGGCCGTGGCGATGGCATAGGCCCCGATCACCTTCATGGGCTCCACCGGTGTGGTGATCCCGAAGTACAGTCCCGTGAAGATGTAAAAGAGGCCCGCCGACAAAAACAGCCCCGACGGATCAAGGCCGTTGACTATAATCATGCCGATGGCCAGGGGCAAAACGGTCCCCAGGTCCCCCAAAGACCCGGCGAATTCCATCCGATTGAATGTGAGGGGCAGGGGCATTATTTTTTCTCTCTGAAGCGCTGGTCCGACTTGAGGGACGTCGATCTCTCCTGACACTGCTCCAGCCAGCCGGCACGTACATCGCTGCGGACGTCAAAGGCCGGGACATAGGGTTTGATGTCCAGCAGCGGGGTCCCGTTCACCACATCCACATCCAACACATGGAGGATCGGGCCTGCGATTCGATCCAGCCGAACGATGGACAGGCCGATGGGATTGGGCCGGCGTGGGGCGCGGGTGGAGAAAAGACCCCGTTTCACCGTGTCCAAAAATGGCTTGACCGTTAGGCGGTATCCTTTGGAAAGATGGAAATGGTAAAGCAGGATCAGATGGGAAAAGCCGTCGAGATCGCACAGCCCATCTTCGTACTGTGCGTCCATTACCAGTTGGCCGGGCACATCTATTGCGCCTGAAGGCTGGATAGGCATGCCGTCGATGTCCTTGAACGGGGTTTTGATGATGCCGATCGAAGTGAACGTCACTGCCATGTCAACCCTCCGGAATCTGTGGTGGAGCAGCGGGAACCGTCCCGCGACTCAAATCTGTGCGCCAGGTGCAGGCCGTGAACAGAACCGTTCCTGCGGCCATGACCAGGGCGCCGAGAATAAAGGCCTGGCGGAGTTGGAACCAGTCCATCATCACCCCGGCCATCAACGAACCGACCAGCATGCCCAGGCTGTGGCCCACGGTGAGCAGCGCCATTACCGACCCCATGGCCTCGCTGCGGCTGCCTTGCAGGACTGCAGCCGCCATCAACGCCGGCATGGCGATGCCGCCGCCAATGCCGAAGACCACGCTGGCCCAGAACATGTCCTGGAACCCCGCGGCATGTTTAAATGCATAGACAGCGCCGGTGACCACCAGGCCGCCCAGGATGATCATTGACTTTCGATTCAACCGATCCGCCAGCCATCCCATGGGTACCTGCACCACGCCGCTTACCAGGACCCCCAGCATCACCAGGATGCCAATGCCCGATGCCGAGACGGAAAATTCCATGTCGGCAAACACCGGCAGAAAACCCCAGATGATGCCGATGCATGCCGTGTATGCCAGGCGGAAAAGAAAAAGACCGGCGATGGTCCGGTCGGAAAGTATCTGCGACCATCCCAGCGGCGGTCGTCCCCTTTTTACCACCCGCTCTTCGGCGGTGGGGGGGAGAAAGACCAGGCTCAACACGAATCCGACGAGAGACAAGACGCCCATGCAGACGAAGGCCCCGTTGAGGCTGAAGCGGTCCTTGATCACACCACCGATCAGCGGACCGGCGCTAAGACCGATGAACAGAGACATGTTGAACAGTCCCATGACCCACCCCTCCTTGCCCGCGGGCGTGATGTCCCCCACATAGGCCTGCACCACCGGCATGATCATGGCCGATGTAATCCCCTGGATAAAACGGATGACAATCAGGGACTCCACACCGGTGGAGAGAATGAAGGCCACCGATATCACGGCGTATGAGAAAAGTCCCGCGACGATGAACGGTTTGCGCCCCTTTTTGTCGGACCGGCGGCCGAAGTAGGGCAAAAAAAACGTCCGGGAGAGGGAGAAGGCGCCGAAGATCAGGCCGATGTACAGTCCGCTGGCTCCCAGGTCATGGGCGTAGACCGGCAGCAGTGGTACCACGATGCCTACCCCGGTCACCGCCGCAAAGATGGAGAAGAAAAGGGTGCCGAAGATTTTGCGGTCGATGGCGTTCATGGATGAAGGTGGTTTTCCTTGTCAATGCCGGTAAAAAATGAAATAAATAATGGCATTCATAGGGGGAATTAGTTGTTTCAGCCCCTATCCACTTGGTGAACTCCTAACAAGTCGTATTTCTGGCGGTTTCGAAAAAAGGTCGAGATCAAGGCTTGCGGGCCGCGAAAGCGAGTTTCGGCGAGCAAATGGCAAATCGATCAAGATCCTTACGGCGAACATTCATGTTCCATCCCGCGGAATGAGGGGTACTTGTCGTACTCCGCAGTGACGAGGGATGAAGCGTAACGCAGATATCGAGCTTTTTACGGAACCGCACCACTTAACAACGAGGATAACGGCATGGACAAATACCAGACCCTGATGGAAAAAGCAAAAAATGGATTCGAGACGCTTGACCTTCCAGAAAACTTTAAAACCGATGCCCTGGATCGGCTGAGGGTCTGGCTGACTAACGACATGTTTACCGCCTACGTGCCTCAGATCGACCATCTCATCGGGTCCGGTCAATGGGAGTTCCTGCTGGACTCCTTTTACCAGGTGATTCCCTTCGGCACCGGTGGTCGACGGGGGCTGGTGGGCATCGGTCCCAACCGCATCAATCCCTGGACCATCCAGGCATCGGCCCAGGGTCACAGCCAATACCTGATCAAGGCCCACGGCGAGTCCGCCAAGCATCGGGGCCTGGTGCTGGCCTACGATGTGCGCCAGTTTACGGACACCAAGCGGTATGCTCCGGATCGACCCAACCCGGTCGATAATCTGGACTGCCGGCAGCTGGCCGAAGCTGCGGCCCAGGTATACGCAGCCAACGGCATCAAGGTCTACCTGTTCGACAGCACCCGCAGCACCCCGGAACTCTCCTTTGCCATCCGCCACCTGAACGCCGTTTCCGGATGCATGTTTTCCGCCAGCCACAACCTGCCCACGGACAATGGGAAAAAAGTATACGACCAGTATGGTGGCCAACTCATTCCGCCCCATGACCAGGATCTGGTGGATGAAGTGACCGGCAATGTCTCCGCCATTCAGACCATGGATCTGGACCCTGCGGGCCAAAACGGACTGCTGGCGGTGATTGGCAGTGAGGTGGACGATGCCTACCATGACGCTGTGGCCGCGCTTCAACTCAGCGACGCCAGAGGCGTGAAGATTCTATACAGCCCCCTGCACGGAACCGGTGTGACCTCCGTCTATCCGGTGCTTAAAGGTATGGGTTTCGACATCCACCTGGACCCGGCCACTGCCAACCTGAGCGGTGCCTTTGAACATGTCACCTTCAACATCCCCAACCCGGAGGTGATTCAGTCCTTCGACGCGGCCCTGCCCAATGCTGACGCCATCGGTGCGGATGTGATCATGAGCACCGACCCGGACGCCGACCGCATTGGCATCATGGTGCGACACAACGGGGCATGGAATTTCCTCAACGGCAACGAGATCGGCATCGTTTTGTCCGAGTATGCCATCGACCAGTACCGCAAAAAGGGGCGGTTGACGAAAAAAAACGTGATTATCAAAACCGAGGTGACCTCGTCTCTCATCGACACCATCGCAGTGGAAAACGGCATCCAGTGCATCGGCGACCTGCTGGTGGGATTCAAATACATCGGCGAACGCATGAACCGCCTGGAGGCGGAGGGCCGACAAGGGGATTTTATCCTGGGCACCGAGGAGAGCCACGGTTTTCTCATGGGCAACTATGCCCGCGACAAGGATGCCGCCGGCGCCGCGGTGTGGCTGGCCGAAATGGCCTCGCAACTCAAGGCTGACGGGCGAACGCTGGTGGATTACCTGAGCGGCATCTACGCCAAGTACGGCTACTGCCACAACTATCTCACCGAAATCAGACTGTTGGGTGCCAAGGGCATCGGCCGGATCAAAACGATTATGGACCACTTAAGGAAGAACGAGATTCCGGCGGTGGGCGAATTCAAGGTGTCGGAAAAGATCGATCGATGGAAAGGCGAACCTCAGCCCCACCTGTCGAGAACCGACACCTCTTCTCGCAACGTGCTGATCCTGAAACTGGCGGACCTGCCCGAAACACGCAGCATTCGCATCACGGTCCGGCCGTCGGGAACCGAACCCAAATTCAAGATTTACATCGAAGTGCTCGGCCGGCCGTTCGACCTGTCTGCCATGGATGCGGCTAAGCAGCAGATCGTCAAGATCCAGGAACAGTTGGAACGTGACTTCATGGCCTACTGCTACGGTATCCTGGGGGTGGATTTCCCCGAGCGGGGATTTCTTCTCTTCTGGCAGCTGCCCCTGGACGACAAGATGAAATATTTTGAGGTGGAAGAGAAGATCGCCGGACTGAAGACCGTTTCCGATGCTGCCGGGCGGAAGCGGCAGCTGGAAAACTTGCTCAATTTTCTCGGTGCCAACCCTGTGCAGAAGGTGGACCGGGCGTTTGCCGCCCGCTACGGTAGCGGGATCATGGCCTATCTGGATTTGGAATAACGAAGCGGAGCCTATGCTCAGCAATATTGGGGGTAAAGTAAACACACAAAGACATTTAGGAAGTTATTATGTCAACTAAAAATGCTGATTTCTTTCAGAAATACAGAATTGAACCTGGCTCAACGTTTCAGATGAAGGATATAGATCCTTCGTCAAAGGATGGCGTTAAAAATAGAGAGACATGCGAAAGGAAATTTGCAGAGATCAGTCGGCGGATGGTTGAACTTCAGCAGGTTCTATATGCCGAGAATAAACATGCTCTGTTGATCGTTCTTCAGGCAATGGATACAGGCGGTAAAGATGGAACCATCCGTCATATTTTCGGTCCGCTCAATCCCCAGGGCGTGCGGGTCCACAGTTTTAAGGCCCCAACAGCGGAAGAGCTGGGGCATGATTTCCTGTGGCGTATTCACAGTAGGGTTCCACAGAAAGGAATGATCGGAATATTCAACCGTTCTCACTATGAGGATGTACTTATTGCGCGTGTTCATAACCTTGCACCCAAGAAAGTTATAGAGGGTCGTTATGAACAGATAAACACATTTGAGAAATATCTCTCTGATAATAGGATTACGATCCTGAAGTTCTGTCTGCATATCAGTAAAGAAGAACAGAAAGAGAGACTACAGTCCCGTCTTGACCGACCGGACAAGCATTGGAAGTTCAGTTCAGGGGATCTGGTCGAGCGTAAATTTTGGGATGAGTATCAGAAAGCCTTTGGAAAAGCTGTTTCAGAATGCAGTACAGAGTGGGCTCCCTGGTATGTAATTCCGGCTGATAGAAAATGGTATCGTAACTACGTAATTGCTGAATTAACCCTGAATGCCCTTGAGGGGATGAAGTTACAATTTCCTGCCCCAGAGCCGGGACTTGATACAATTGTAATTGATGATTGAGGTCTTTTGGGGAGTCATTGGGGCCGGACCACAGGTTTCTTTAGCGTACTGGGTTTATCTGGACCATTTTTTGACAACGATAAACCTTATGAGTCAATCACAGCAGCATTCTCCCGCTGTAATGATAAGTATAGAGAGCTTGAACCGGCAGCACTTGTTGATTGGTATTTGGACATGATGAAAAAAAATGGGCAGGACAGGTGACCGAACAATCTCATGCACCCGCACCAGAAAAGGCGGTGAAAGTTGATTGAACCGCTCATCATTTATTTTCGTGGTGGTTTTTGCTGCTGCGGTCGGCTTGCAGGGCGATAATGCGCGTGACGGAAAGCGACCGGATACCCCGCCCCAGGGACGGCGTGTCGGGGGCATGCGGAAGCTCTGAGACCTGCGCGAAGATATTGCGGATCAGCCGGTCGTCGCGATAGATACCGAAGGTGATTCGTTTCATCTGCTGCGGGTTGAGATGGCTGAATGCCGATTTGGTAATCCAGATGGCACCCCCATGGGCGATGGCGGAGAGATGAAAGGCCTGGTCCGCCGCTCCGCCGGGGAGCATAAAGGCCATGCTGGCGGTCAGATCCTCCTGCTGGAGATGGTCCCTTCCGCTGCTGATGCCGATGTTCAGGCGAATATCGGCAAACCAGTCCCCATCCGCTTTCAGCGATGCTTCGAGTTCACGCATCTTGTCTCTGAGTTCAATGGCGCAGCATATGGCATCATAAGCGGGATCCGTGTCCGCCTGCCGGGGGATGATGTATTGCACTTCGGTGCCGCTGCGTTTGGCACGGTGTCCGCCGTAGGATGCCAGAACGCGATCGCTTTCGTCCCAGATGCGGGTCATGATCTGAAAATAGGTTTCCGGCAGCAGGGTATCGACGATGCTTCGGGAGTCATCGAGCCGGGCCGAGATTACACTGAAGGGGGTTTTCCCGGAGGCGTCGTCGGTATCCGTTGGCGAGGCGGGATAGGGTACACCAGCCATGTCGACGTGATGCTCCTCCTGCCAGCGGTCTTGATCCAAAAAAAAGAGCGTCCCTTCCGCAAGGGCCATCCCATAAATTCGCATCGTCTGAATCCGGCCTTCGTCATCCTCAAGATGAATCGGGCAGCTATCTATAGGACCTCTCTTTGCCGCGTCGGGGCTGGCTTTTTCCGGCAGACCTGCATCTTCCAGGTTCAGTGAAACCGTTGGCGCCAGCCTGTTGAAGGTATCCGGTGATGTGGTCTCCTGCAAGAACCGATAGATAAATGAAAACAGCGGCTGCCAATTGAAAACCAGTTCTTTCAAGGAGGCACGCAGCATGATGTCAAAAACGGTTCCGGAGGGATCGTCGGTTAATTCATTCCTGATGGCTCTAGACAGCCGATCGCCCTGATCCACTTTGATCCATCCGATGCGAAAACCAGCATTGACCAAAAATGAGGAGGCCGTAATGGTATCAGCGGGCAGGTGAAACTTCGGTGATGTGTTTTTTTCCGGTTTTTTTTCGGTTGAGGGCGCAGCCTGCTGCGGTTTCGGCAATGGTGGGTCCTGGGCTACCGGGGTGCCTTCTGCCGCTTCCCGCAATTCAGTGGCAATGGTTTCCACGGAATGCCCTTCGTCCCTGAGTAGCTTCAGCATGGCGACGTGTCCAAGTACAGACCTTGAAAAGTAACTTTTTTTCCGTGCGCCGTCACGACCGACGGGTGAGACCCGCATCATTGATTTGGGCAACACCCTCAGTTGAATGAAACGGATCAGATCTCTCTTGGAGATGCCGGTTTGCTCAATCACCTCTTCTCCGGACAACCAGGCTGCGCCGGCGGGATTGGACGCTTCTTTTTCGGGATACAATGGTTTAGCGTTCTGGGCCATATTCATGTCTGTCCGGGCTGATTCCATTTTTTCAGTTCCATGCCAATGCCAGGGGGAAGCACCCGTTTTTCAACATACAATATTTGTGCCGGACTCTCTAACTTAACGGTTTTTAAAAGATCAGTTGCCCTTTTCGTTGTCGCTAACGTGTATGGGCCCTGTCGATCGATGCCTGCCGAATGCCTTTTGGCGGTAATATCGTCGCCTATCGTCGAGGGATCGGGCGTGATGATGCGGCTGAGGGTTTTTTGCGCATGGGTTGCTAATATTTAATCCACCAGGGAACGAAGCATGCAGGGAAAGATAAACTGTTTCCTTTTATTCCTATCCGATCTCCATGATTATGAAATGAATTACCTATTTTTGAGTGGGCAGGCGTTTGATGCCTTCATGGGCAGGGGGTGGGCCGTTGCGGTAGAGGGGAATCAGCGGGATTTTAATTTTTTTGATCGTCTGGCGCCGTTCAAATTCGACTATATAATCCAGGCTGACGGGGTCGGTTACTGGAATCAACAGCAGGGGGCATAAAAATCGGCAGTGCCTTGTGAAAAAACGTTTTCGCTGGATTTCGTCCCGTTGAACGATGCCCATGATGCTGAACTCCCCGTCCGCTGTCGCCATGATGCGCAACAGGCGATGATCCAGGCGAATGGCCCTGATGAAGCGGTCCATGACATTGAAGGACAGTTTGAAAACCAGCCGGCTGATCCGTTCCCGAAATCCACTGAGAAAAAACCGTTCCATGCGCAGATTGTTAAGCAGGACCACCAGGGACAATGAGGTGGTCACATCTCCGTCAGCATGGACCTGCCGGTTGAAGGGAAGGTAGCGCATTGACTGTGTGGCCTCGGGAGCACCGGCGATGATTACCGCCTCATGAAACAATGCCGTGTCAGGCGGAATGATTCGTTGAATGTCCCGAATCAACCGCCCGGCAAGGTTGGACACCTTTATTCGGTCAAGGGTCTTGATGAAGGACTTGGGCTTTTTCATGGGCTTTTGGGTTGGGGTACATTTCCCTATAGGAGCCAACTAGGTCGCTACGCCTTTGCCCGCCTGGGCCTGAACCATCGTGATGGCAATCAGGTCCACCACGCTCTCCACCTCCGCATTGCGCTGCAGCACGTTAAACGGTCGATCGATGCCCATCAGCAGAGGGCCTACCACCTTGGCCCCGCCTAAACGGTTCATCAGTTTGTAGGCGATGTTGCCCGATGCCAGGTCCGGAAAGATCAGGACGTTGGCGGCCCGTCCCATTTGGTGGAAGGAAAAGTCCCTGTCCAGTATACTTGCCGTCACGGCCGTATCGGCCTGCATCTCCCCGTCAACCCACAGGTCGGGCTTTTTCTCCCTTACCAGATCAACGGCACGAGCAATCCTCCTCGTATCTTGATTGCGCACACTGCCGAAATTGGAGTAGGAGAGCATGGCCACCCGCGGCACCATATCGAAAAATTCGGCCATCTCGCCGGCCAGAATGGCGATTTCAGCCAAATCTGAAGCATCCGGATGGACGTTGACCGTCGCATCGGCAAAAAGCAGGGTGCGGTTTTTCTGAATAACCAGGTAAAGCCCGGAAACACGCGCTACACCCATACGGCGCTGGATCACCTGGAGCACCGGCCGGATGGCATTGGGATAGGACTGGGCGATACCGTGAACCTGCCCGTCCACCAGCCCATCCCGCACCAGCATCGCGCCAAAAATATAGGGGTTGTTCAATTGAGAGCGCGTCTCGGCCAGAGACCAGCCCTTGCGTTGCCGCAGGCCATACAGTGTGTCGGTGAAGGCCGCCACATGAGGGTTATGGCGGTGGTCCATCATTTCAATACCGTCCAGTGAGATGTGCATGGCCTCGGCCTCCGAACGGATGGCTGTCGGGTCTCCCAACAGCAGCGGCTGCGCAATCCCTTCTTTGGCGACATAATGGGCCGCCCGGATGATCACGGGGTGGTCCCCTTCGGGCAGCACGACACGCCGCAGGTCCCGCTGCGCCCGGAAAATGATTTTACGCATAATTTCACGTTCGGGTCCCAGGCTGGCTTCCAGGCGCTGGAGATAAGTCGCCCGCTCGGGCAGCAACGCGCGGGCGACGCCACTCTCGACCGCTGCCTGGGCCACTGCCGGCACCACCTCTAAGAGTACGCGGGTGTCCAGCGGCTTGGGAACAATGTAGTCGGGGCCGAACCGGATGGGTTTGCCGCCATAGGCGCGGATCACGGCGTCCGGCACATCCTCGCGAGCCAGTTCGGCAAGGGCATGCACGGCGGCCACTTTCATGGCCTCGTTGATTTCGGTGGCCCGCACGTCCAACGCTCCGCGAAAGATATAGGGGAACCCCAGCACGTTGTTGACCTGGTTGGGAAAATCCGAACGGCCGGTGGCAACGATGGCGTCCGGCCGGGCGGCCTTGGCTTCATGGTAGTCGATTTCCGAATCGGGGTTGGCCAGGGCAAAGACGATGGGCTTGGGGTTCATCCGTTTGAGCAGTTCCGTGGTGAAGGCACCCTTCACCGACAAACCCACGAGCATGTCTGCACCCGCTACCGCATCCGCCAGAGTACGTGCGTCCGTGTCGCAGGCCAGTTCCCGTTTGTAAGGGTTCATGCCGGCCGTTCGTCCCTGATAGATTACCCCGCCGGAATCCAGCATGACCAGGTTGCCGGGGGAAACTCCCAGTTGGATATAAAGCTTCCCGCATGCAATACCTGCCGCCCCGGCCCCGTTGATGACAACCCGCAATTCCTGTATGCGACGATCGGTCAGGGTTACCGCGTTCAACATGGCGGCCGCGGAAATGATAGCCGTACCATGCTGGTCGTCGTGAAACACGGGAATGGACATCTGCGCCTTCAGCTGTTCTTCGATATAGAAGCAATCCGGTGCCTTGATGTCTTCCAGATTGATGCCGCCGAAGGTCGGTTCCATCAGCTTGACGGTGCGGATGAAGTCATCTGGATCGGTGGTGTCCAACTCGATGTCAAACACATCGATGTTGGCAAACCGTTTGAACAGGACAGCCTTTCCCTCCATGACCGGTTTACCGGCCAGGGCGCCGATATTGCCCAGGCCCAGTACAGCCGTCCCGTTGGTGATCACCGCAAGCAGGTTTCCCCGGTTGGTATAATCGTAAGACGTATCCGGATTGTCTTTGATTTTCAGGCAGGGCGCCGCCACACCGGGGGTGTAGGCCAGGCTGAGGTCGGTCTGGCTGATAAAAGGCTTGGTGGGAACCACCTCGGTTTTTCCCGGACGCGGTTCGCGATGGTAGCGCAGCGCCTCTTCATCGTAGGACGACATGACAGCCTCCTTGGGTCGGGACAAACACCGGCTTGAAGACAATAAATTTTGACGGTGATAATGCTCGTCGATGTATGATTTATTCGCCTTTTTCGCTTTGCCTTGCCACGAACATTATCTGGAATTCGATTGCGGATCAGGGATGCGGCATCAGCGGGTCGTATTGTGCTTCAAACCGGGTGATATCCGCCTCGTATTGCAGGGTCAGGTCGATATTGTCCAACCCGTGCAGCAGCTGCTCTTTTGCCGCTGCGTCGATTTCAAAATTGAAGGTGCGTGGTGACGGTGCATGAAAGACGATGCGCTGGGCAGGCAGGTCCGCCGTTGCCGTCAATCCGGTGTGCGCGGCCACCATGTTGAACACCTCATTTACATCTGCTTCTGAGAGTTCGATGGCGAGCATGCCATTTTTGGTGGTGTTGTTTCTGAAGATGTCGGCAAACCCGGGCAGCCGTTTGCCGTCCACCGTCTTAGAAGGGGCGATGACGACCCGGTAACCGTCTTGGACCAGAGCCCAGACTGCATGCTCCCGGCTGGAACCGCAGCCGAAGTTGTTGCGCGTCACAAGAATGGAACGTCCTTCGAAGCGAGACTGGTTCAGTTCGAAATCCATATTGAGCGCACCGTCAGACAGGTAGCGCCAGTCAAAAAAGGCACTGGGCCCGTAGCCGGTGCGTTTGATCGATTTGAGAAATTGCTTGGGGATGATGGCGTCGGTGTCTATATTGGCCCGGTCCAGCGTGGCCACGATGCCGGTATGATCGGTGAAGGGAGTCATGGGGTATCCTTAGTTTAGGAAAATTATAGCCAAATATATTTGAAGTTCATAATTACAAGAATTCAGGAGCCAGAATTAAGAATTCAGAATGGCGTCGTTGTCGCTTCGCTCCTTCGTATTATAATCTTAGTCTGAGCCGAAGGTGATTTCCTCATTCTGGATTCTGACTACTTCTCTCTATATTCGTATTTATAACAAAAAGATACAGATATTTAGAGGTGAATACGCAGGTTGAAATTGTAGAACCTCACAACGCATTGAGCCATTTACGAATGTCGACAAATTTTCCGGCCACGGCTGCCGCCGCCGCCATTTCAGGACTGACCAGGTGGGTGCGTCCGCCTTTTCCCTGACGGCCTTCAAAATTTCGGTTGGAAGTGGAGGCGCAGCGTTGTCCGGGCTGAAGTTGATCGGGGTTCATCCCCAGGCACATGCTGCATCCGGCATAGCGCCATTGTCCACCGGCGGCCTTGAAAATCCGGTCCAGCCCCTCGGCTTCGGCCTGCATGCGAACCTGATGGGACCCGGGAACCACCAGCAATTCGACGTGGTCGGCCTTCTTGCGTCCATCCAGAATGGTGGCTGCCTGCCGCAGGTCTTCAATCCGTGAATTGGTGCAACTACCGATAAAGACCACATCCAGGGGCACATCGGTGAGCTTTACCCCGGGGGTCAGACCCATGTAGGCCAGCGCATTTTTTACATCCGAAGGACTGTATCCCCTGGCACTTTCCGGAGAGGGGACCGGCTGGCCCACATCTATCACCATCCCGGGGTTGGTCCCCCAGGTGACCTGAGGTTCGATGCGACTTGCGTCGATGGTCAAGGTCTGATCAAATCGGGCATCCGCATCGCTGGGCAGGCTGCGCCAGTGAGCCAGCGCCTTGTCCAGGGCCTTGCCGGTGGGAGCATAGGCACGCTTTTGGCCGGTGATATAGGCGATGGTGGTGTCATCGGGGGCGATCATGCCGGCCCGTGCACCGGCCTCGATGCTCATGTTACAGACCGTCATGCGTCCTTCCATGGAGAGGGCGCGGATCGCTTCGCCGCCATACTCGAGTACATGCCCTGAACCGCCGGCGGTGCCCATGGTGCCGATCATCTTAAGCACCATGTCCTTGGACGAGATGTGCGGTCCGGGGCGGCCTGCGAATTCCACTTGATAGGAGCGGGGTTTTTGCTGCACCAGCGTCTGGGTAACCAGGACGTGCTCCACCTCGGAGGTGCCGATGCCGAAGGCCAGCGCGCCGAAGGCACCGTGGGTGGAGGTGTGCGAATCGCCGCAAACGATGGTGAGGCCCGGCAGGGTGATTCCCAGTTCCGGACCGATGATATGAACGATGCCCTGCCGATCATCACCCAGGCCGAACAGCTTGACACCGAAGTCATCGCAGTTTTGTTGCAGTGCATCCACCTGGGCTTTGGAAATGGGGTCCTTGATTTCCATGCGATCCTCGGTGGTGGGTACGTTGTGATCCATGGTGGAGAAGGTCAGGTTCGGCTGTCGAATCTTTCGACCCGCTTCCCGCAATGCTTCAAATGCCTGCGGGCTGGTCACCTCGTGCACCAGGTGTCGATCGATGTATAGCAGACAGGCACCATCCGGCAGTTCCCGCACCACGTGGGGTGCCCATATTTTTTCGAACAATGTTTTACCCATGGCGTCATCTTTCTTTTTAAGGTATGGCTTTTGGGGGCTGGCTCCTTCCGGCAATGTTCAGGATCCATTTAAAATGACGTCATGGCCGCTGAAAGTCAAGGCAATGGCGCGCCTAATTGCTTGCCTTTTAATAAAGACAGATTATTTTTCATAAATACGGCGGGTGGGCGATGACTAGCTGTCCTGTTCGATGGAATGTGTGACAGGCGAATTGGCTGAACCCAAAATAGCATCGAATTCATGCCCCCGCGCCTCAACCCGGCACCTAAGGGAACTGCCGTTGTATTCACACAGAAGGGAAACGCAGCTATGAAAGGCACGGAACTGGTCCTCAAGGCGCTGATCGACAATGGCGTGAAATATATTTTCGGTTACACCGGCGGCGCCATCATGCCCATTTTCGACGAAATGGAAAAACAGGACACATTACACTTCATCATGTCGCGGCATGAACAGGGGGCGGTCTTTATGGCCCAGGGTATATCGCGCGCCTCCCTATCCACATCCGACCCCCGGACCGGTGTCTGCATGGCCACGTCCGGTCCCGGTGCCATGAACCTGGTCACCGGCATTGCCGACGCCAACATGGATTCGGTGCCGGTGCTGGCCATCACCGGTCAGGTCCCCACCGGTGTCATCGCAACGGACGCGTTTCAGGAGAGCGATGTGGTGGGAGTGATGATGCCATTGACCAAACAGACCTATATGCCGCTTAGCGTCGATGAAATCGAAACCACGATTCATGAAGCCATGTATGTGGCCTCAAGCGGTCGCGGTGGACCGGTGGTCGTCGACATCCCCAAGGATGTCCAGCTGCAGGAGACAGAGAGCGTGTGTGAATTCGATGCCCGTTCATGTGAGCCGCAGTTGCCCGGTTTTTTCTATCGACCGTCGGTGGATTTGGACAGTTTGAAGCAGGCCGTCGGGTTGATCAATCGGAGCGAGCGGCCTATCATCCTTTGCGGCCACGGCGTCATTTCCAGCAATACTGGCCCGCAATTGCAGGCCTTTGCGGAGCGGGCAAATATTCCGGTGGCCTTTACCCTGCACGGACTTTCAGCGCTGCCGGTGGACCATCGGATGAGCCTGGGCATGGTGGGCATGCACGGGACCGTGGAGGCCAACCGGGCCCTGATGAATGCCGATCTGATCATTTCATTGGGCATGCGATTCGATGACCGGGTGACCGGCAACCTGAAAGATTTCGCCCGTGAAGCAGCGGTGATCCATGTGGAGATTGATCCTTCCGAGATCGACAAGAACGTGAAGTCCTCGGTGGCCCTCAATACAGACGTGGCCCAGGCGCTCAATCTTCTGCACCGGGACCCTGCACTTGTCTCTAAGCCGAGGACCCGGTGGTTCGCTCAAATCGATGCCTTTCGCCTGGAAATCGCCGACCAGATTCAAAAAGAGATCGATACGGGAATCGGCAGGGAGGGGCAATTGCTGGTAAAGACCATTACCAGCCGGTTGTCCCGCCTGACCCAGGGAAAGGACATCATTGTGGGAGACGTGGGCCAGCATCAAATGATTCTGGCCCGCTTTTACAACTTTCAGACCGTCAACAGCTGGTTTACCTCTGGCGGTGCCGGAACCATGGGATGCGCCCTGCCCATGTCCATCGGCGTGAAGCTGGCCAGGCCGGATGAACGGGTCTGGTCGGTGAGCGGCGATGGCGGGTTCCAGATGAATATCCAGGAACTGGGAACGATCATGGAGCATGATATTGACGTTAAAATTCTGCTCATGAACAACGGATACCTGGGAATGGTCCGCCAATGGCAGACCCTGTTTTACGACGGCCGTTATGCCGGCACGCCAATGAAAAACCCCGATTACGGCGCCATCGCCGGTGCCTACGGCATCCCCTACCTGAAGGTCTCCGACCTGGACCAGGTGGACGATGCCATTCAAACGGCGGCCGACCACAAAGGGCCGTTTATGCTGGAGTTTATATGTGACCCCAGCGAGATCATTCTGCCCATGGTACCGGCCGGCGGCGGTTATAAAGAGATGATCGTCTCCATCGATTAAACAACAATCTCAACGCATCCTTTATTGGGAGGATCTGATGACAACCACTGCCCTCATGAAGCGGCGGGCCATCCTGGCTTTTATGCTGGACCGGCCGGGCGTGCTCAACAAAATCGCCATGCTGATCCGCCGCAAGATGTACAACGTTGAAACCCTAACTGTCTGCAAGACCAACCAGCCCGGCACGAGTCGTATGACCATTACGCTTCGAGAAAACAGTGACGAAAAAATGCGTCAGGTCATCAAGCAGATTGAAAAAAGCACCGAGGTGATTTCCGCCAGGGAATTGGACATGAATGAAAGCTTCTGGCGGGAGGTGGCCATCGTCAAATTTGAAGCCGATGAGGATCGGATGGAAGTGTTGAAAAGAACGTACCAATTTGAAATACTCGATCGCCAGAATCATGAACTGTTCATCGTCCAGGTGACCGGCACATCTCTTTCTATCGATGAATTTTTGCAGGATGTCGGAGCTGACAGAATTATCGAAGTGGCGAGGTCGGGGTTTACGGCGATGGAGAAGTGAAGAAAGGGTCCCCATGACTGATAAAATAAACAAATATAGTTCACGGATTACCGAGCCCAAATCCCAGGGTGCGTCCCAGGCGATGCTCTATGGCATCGGGATGAACGATGCCGATATGAAAAAAGCCCAGGTGGGTATCAGCAGCGTTTGGTATGAAGGCAACACCTGCAACATGCATCTGAACGACCTTGCCGCCAGGGTGAAGACCGGGGTGGAGGAGGCGGGTCTCGTCGGTCTGCGCTTCAACACCATTGGGGTCAGCGACGGGATTTCCATGGGCACCGAGGGGATGAGTTACTCCCTTCCGTCCCGAGACCTGATTGCCGACTCCATTGAAACGGTGATGCGCGCCCAATGGTATGACGCCAATATTTCTCTACCGGGATGCGACAAGAACATGCCTGGCTGTCTGATCGCCATGGCCCGGGTGAATCGACCGGCCCTGATGGTCTACGGGGGGACCATACGGGCCGGGGAGCTGGATGGTGTCAAGCTGGATATCGTCTCGGCCTTTCAAAGCTACGGTGAATATATGGCCGGCACCATCGATGAACAGCACCGGCTGGCCATCGTCAAAAAGAGCTGCCCGGGCGCCGGTGCCTGCGGCGGCATGTACACTGCCAACACCATGGCGTCCGCCATCGAAGCCATGGGCATGTCGCTGCCCTTCAGCGCCAGCCGGCCGGCCGAATCCGACCAGAAAAAAGATGAGTGCCGCCGGGCGGGCGAGGCGATCCTGCATCTGCTGAAGGCGGACATCAAGCCGCGGGATATCATGACCCGGGAAGCCTTTGAAAATGCACTGGTCGTCTTGACGGTCCTGGGCGGGTCGACCAATGCGGTGCTGCACCTGATTGCCATGGCGCGGGCTGTGGACGTACCCCTGTCCATCGATGATTTCCAGCGGGTGAGCGATCGGGTGCCGCTGTTGGCGGACATGAAGCCCAGCGGCACCTATGTTCAGGAAGACCTGGACCGTATCGGCGGCATTCCGGCATTGATGAAGGTCCTGTTGGGCGAGGGGTTGCTGGACGGCCGCTGCCTGACCGTTACCGGTCGGACCGTGGCCGAGAACTTAAAGGATGTGGCCGGATTCGAACCGGGACAGCGAATCGTTCGCCCCCTGGAAGACCCCATTCACCCCACCGGTCACATCCAGATCCTGCGGGGCAACCTGGCACCGGACGGTGCGGTGGCCAAAATTACCGGAAAGGAAGGCGTCGCTTTCAGCGGACGGGCCAATGTGTTCGATTCCGAAGAGGCGATGCTGAGGGCCCTGGAGGAGGGGCGGATCGTTAAAGGCGATGTGGTGGTGATCCGCTATGAAGGCCCCAAGGGTGGCCCCGGCATGCCGGAGATGCTGACCCCCACCTCGGCGATCATGGGGGCCGGCCTCGGAAAAGACGTGGCACTGATCACCGACGGTCGTTTTTCAGGTGGCTCTCACGGATTCATTGTGGGACATATCACCCCCGAAGCCCAGGAAGGCGGTCCCCTTGCACTGGTTCAAAGCGGTGACACCATTACCATCGACACGGCCACCCACACCCTCGATGTCGACGTTGATCCGGCGGAGATGGCGCGCCGGCGCAAGAGCTGGACAGCGCCGCCCTATAAGGCCTCCCGTGGGATCCTTTACAAGTACATCCGGACGGTGAGGAGTGCTTCGGAGGGGTGTGTCACCGACGCGTAGAGCCAATTTCAAAACGCCCCATTTCGGCCAATATCGGTGTTGTGCTCACATTTCAATCCTCGACGTAGCGCGGCTACGCCTGCGGTTTAAATGATCGCCCGCCTTGATCTTGACCGAACTGAAACGTTTTGAAACAGGCTCCCCACTTAAATTGACGTCCTAATAAGTCGCAATTCCGATGGATTCGTAAAAATGCCGAGATCAAGGCTTGCGAAGCCCGAGGAACGAGGCGTACTTGAAGTACGCCGCAGTGACGAGGGATGAAGCGTAACGCAGATATCGGCTTTTTTACGAATCCGTAAAAATTAGCTGTCACATGGTGCCGGTTAGGATCCATGCTGACGTTGCCAGCGCTATAGCGATCCGGTAGTAGCCGAAAACGGCCAGCCCGTGGTGGTTCAGATAGGCCACCATCCACTTGACCGACACCACGGCCGAGATAAAGGCAAACAGCAGGCCGACGGCGATGGGCATGGCCTCGAAAGTCTGCAGCATCATTTGACCATGCTTGAGGGCGTCATATGCCGTGGCCGCCCCCAGGGTGACCACGCCCAGCAGGAAACTATACTCCACGGCAGCCGAGAGCGACAGCCCCATAACCAATCCGCCCACGATGGTCACCAGGCTGCGGCTGACCCCCGGCCACATGGCGATACACTGGGCAAAACCGACCACCAGCGCCATGCGCCAGGTCAATTGCTCAAGTACCAGGCCTTGATGAACCGGCCCGCGGGTGTTGCGTTTGTACCAACCCACCGCCAGGATGGCTACGCCGCCCACGAACCAGGCGGCCACCACCGGCCATATCCCGAAGAGGTAGGCCTTGATACTTTTGTTGAACAGCAATCCGATGATGGCAGCGGGCAAAAACCCGGCTGCCACGTTGGCCAGCAACCGGCTCCCGTCCGGATCCCTTCCCGCCAGTCCCCGAAGCATCTGTTTGACTCGCGCGAAATACAGCCCCAGCACGGCAATGATGGCGCCTGCCTGAATACAGATGGTGTATGCATCGGCCGCATCTCTGGTGCGTTGCCTCTCCGCTAACGATGCGGATGGGGAGTCGCCAATGCCCATCATCCGCTCCGCCAGAAGCAAGTGACCGGTCGAGCTGACCGGCAGATATTCGGTCAGGCCTTCGACCACGCCCAGGATTATCGCCTGACCGACTGTCATTGCCGGCGTGTCCTCTCCGGCAACGGTTGTGGACAGGTTTCGATCACCAATGGTTGCGCCGGCAATACAGGCGAACAGCAAGAGGACAATTCCCGTCAGTGTGATCCACATCGACTTTCCCACGCGCATTTCCGTTCCTTTTCGACAGCGCCGACGTGCAGTCGGGTGCTGCCGGCTTGGTCCCTAATTCTTGTGCAGCATCATCCCTTGATGCCTTCGTGAAAAGATGTATTTCCGACGGATTCGTAAAATAGCCGAGATCAAGGCTTGCGGGCCGCGAAAGCGAGCTTGAGCGAGCGAATAGCAAATCGATCAAGATCCTTACGGCGAACATTTATGTTCCATCCCGAGGAATGAGGCGTACTGACGGTACGCCGCAATGACGAGGGATGAAGCGTAACGCAGATATCGGCTATTTTACGAACCCGTCATCCCTTGATGACACCAATCGGCCTGAGCCTGGCCACTTTTTTAGAAAGTCCCGCCCCGTGTACGGCCTCGACCACCTCGTCGATATCCTTGTAGGCGTCGGGCATCTCTTCGGCAAGGGTGCTGCGGCCGGTCCATTTTACCAGGATGCCCTTGTCAGCCAGTTCACGATGAATCGCGCGGCCCCGGCTTCGTTTTTTAGCGGCCGTGCGGCTGAGCACCCGTCCGGCGCCGTGGCAGGTGGATCCGAAACTCTCATCCATGGCGGTCTGGGTGCCGGCCATGACGTAGGAGGCGGTGCCCATGTCGCCGGGGATCAGGATCGGCTGGCCTACCTTCCGGTAGGCCTCGCAAATGGCCGGGTGGCCCGGGGGAAAGGCCCGGGTGGCCCCTTTGCGGTGCACGCAGACCGTCCGCGGTTTTCCATCCAGCGTGTGTTCTTCACGCTTGGCGATGTTGTGGCAGATGTCGTACACCTGATGCATGGCCAGGTCCCGCGGGCCGATGCCCAGCACCTGCTGGAAGGTCTCCCTGGCCCGGTGCAAAAGGATCTGGCGGTTGGCCCAGGCGTAGTTGGCCGCGCAGGCCATGGCGGCAAAGTAGCGCCGGCCGGCCTCTGACTGGATCATGGCACAGGCCAGCTGGCGGTCGGGCAGCTGGATGCCCAGCGTTTTAACGTGCCTGGCCATGAAGGCCAGCGAATCGTCGCAGACCTGATATCCCAGCCCACGGGAGCCCGAGTGCAGCATCACCGTCACCTGATTCTGGAACAGACCGAAGGTCCGGGCCGTTGCTTCATCGAAAATCTCATCGACCACCCCCACTTCCAGAAAATGGTTGCCGGAACCTAAGGTGCCCAGTTGTTTGGCGCCCCGCTGCAGGGCACGTTCGCTGATCACGGAGGGATCGGCTTCGGGCATGCGGCCGCCGTCTTCGGTGCGATCCACGTCCGATGGGTTGCCGAGACCCTGGCGAACGGCCCAGCGGCCGCCTTCACGCAGCACTTTCATCACCTCTTTGGCGGACAGCTTTACCGACCCGGTTGAACCCACGCCCGATGGAATGTTCTGGAACAGGGCCTCCACCAGCCGGTCCAACACGGGCCGGATCTCTTTTTCCTCCAGTCCGGTGCCGGCCAGGCGCACGCCGCAGTTGATGTCGTAGCCCACACCGCCCGGTGAGATGACCCCGGTGTTCCAATCGAAGGCGGCCACACCGCCGATGGGAAAACCATAGCCCCAGTGCATGTCGGGCATGGCCATGGCGGCTTTTAGAATGCCGGGCAGCGTGGCCACGTTGGCTACTTGCTTGAGGGCTTCCTCTTCGTGCAAATGGTCGGCCATGCGGCCGCTCATGAAGATGCGGCCCGGCACGTTCATCGCTCCGGATTTGGGGATTTCATAACAATAGGGGTTGATTTTTTTTAATTCCATAGCAACCTCCTGAATAAACCACACCCGGATAAAACGGTGCTGTTGAAAAGGCGCAGGCCGCAAACTACAAATTATAATATCCAAATTCCAAATAAATTCCAAATTGCAATATCCAAATTTCAAACAAGCTCAAAACCAACAATTGTTTTGAATTTTGAATTTGAGTATTGCGATTTATTTGTCATTTGTTTTCTGACATAAAAAGCCGAATTTCAGAGTCAAGATACTATACATCAAAAACCACGGTTGCCTGCCATCCCTCCTCCGTCCGGCCCACCTCGATCTGGTGGTATGTCACCGCCTTGATTTCGTGAAGAATCTCATGGTGTTCAGGCTGGTAGCGGTCGGTGGATACCCGGGCGGAGATAGCTGTGTCTGAGATGTCAGCAATATCGATCATGTTAACCAATTTTTCATTTCCCGTCCACAGGTAGAGCAACTCCCGCAGGTAGTTGACCATGAGATCCGCCGGATCGTCGCCGGTGATATTGATCTCGATGACCTCCCCCGGTCTCAGCTGGTCCGACCTGGTGATCAGATCAAACAGGGCCAGACCGGCGTTTTTGAACAGATCGGCCGGATCAGTGCCGCTGACGCGGATTCTCAGGTCCGCGGTGTGGTCAAGAAGGGTGTAATGGCTTTGCATGAATAATGATATCTTTTATGTGGGTAAGATTGGTTCTCGGAAGCGTTACGTTAATTAAAAGATGAACGTCGAACATCGAACGCTCAACGTCCAACGTCGAATGAAAAGCTAACATCCAAAGACCATTTTTTTCCCTTGCGGTCGTGTTGATACTCTCAAGGAAAATAGTATTCAATTCCTGCTTCTTCAGGAAGTACTATCTTCTGCTATTCACCATTCGATGTTGGACGTTGGATGTTCGATGTTCATTTTTTCAATAAATCTTCCACAGGCTAAAAATTGATAATCTTGCCTGTCTTCTCCGTGCTGTATCCGCCCAGTGCTTCCACCCGCGTTTTGAACGAAGCGGTATTGATGGTCTCCAGAAGAACCTGAATGTTGGTGGATTCGAAATAGACCTGCGGGATGATCAGGTCGTATTGCTCGGTAACTACGGGAATAAAATCCAGGCTCAGGGCCTTTGCTGCGGCATTGATGCCCAGTCCTGCATCAGCCGTTCCGCTCAGCACGGCCACGGCCACGTTCATGTGGGTGAACTCTTCGCTGGTGTAGCCGTTGATCTGCTCCGGGGAGAGGCCGAGTTGCCCCAGGCGATAGTCCAGCAGGATCCGGGTGCCAGAGCCACCCTGGCGGTTCATGAACACGATGTCGTCGCGTCCCAGGTCTTCGATACCCTTGATGCCCTTGGGGTTGCCTTTGGGGATGATCAGCCCCTGGTCGCGCATCACCAGATTTACCAGCCGGACCGGTGTGTCGGAGAGGTAGCGTTTTACATAGGAGAGATTGTATTCCCCGGTTTCCCTATCCAGCAGGTGGGTGCCGGCCAAATGGCATACCCCGCGTTTGACGGCCATGAGCCCACCCATGCTGCCCACGTGGCTGGAAGAGAGGGTCAAGGCACCGTCGCCGGCACGCAGCTGGTCGGCCAGCACGTCCAGGGTGTTGTCGTGGCTGCCCACGATGACGATGGTGTTGCGGATGGCGGGCAGGGGCCTGAGCAGTTCGGCCTGGACCGGGTCGCTGTCCTTGATGCCTTCGGCCTGGCTGGGGATTCGGATGATGCCGTCGGCTTCGGTAAGGCTGGTGATCATGCCGGCCCCCCGGGGCAGCGGCGTGGCTACGATGCGATCTCCCACCTGACCCAGCTTGACCCGCAGGAATTCCTCCACCCCCAGCCGGGAGGCGATCTTGCGGGTAGGCACCACGGCAACTGTCTGGCGTGGATGGTCGGCGACGCCCAGCATATGCCTGATCAGGGGCTGAACGAACTGCTCGACGGCGATGATGGCGGACACCGGGTAACCGGGGATGCCGAAGAAGGGCTTGCTCTGGATATCGCCGAGGATCACCGGTTTGCCGGGCATGATGGTCACGCCGTGGACCAACAGCCGTCCCAGGTCCTGGAGGACGGGCAGGGCGTAGTCCTCTGAACCGGCCGACGACCCGCCGATGGTCATCACCATGTCCACATCGCCGGCCACGGCGTCGGCCACCGTTTTCCGGATCAGATCCAGGTCGTCCATGACCCGTTCGTGCCGCAGTGCCTCACCACCGCAGGCGCCGATCATTTTTTCAAGCACGTAGGCATTGGTTTCCAGCACCTGTCCCGGTTCCAGGTCCTGGGGGGCGGTGGTTCGCCAGTCCACCAGTTCCGATCCGGTGGGGATGATCAACACCCGCGGTTTTCTTCGTACCGGCACCCGATAGATGCCGCCCGAGATCAGGGCCCCCACGCAGTATGGGGTCACCGTATGGCCCCGGGGGTAGAGCAGTTCGGTGGCCACGATGTCTTCACCCATTTTGCGCACGTGCTGCCAGGGAAAGGCCGGTGCTTCGATGCGGATCCGGTCGTCGCCCACGGTCTGGATATTCTCGATCATGATGACTGCATCGGTGCCCTCGGGCATGACGTGGCCGGTGTTGAGAAAGCGGGCCTGGGACCCCACGGCCAGCTCTTTGGGCCGGGTTTCGCTGGTACCGAAGGTCTCTTCCGCTTTCACGGCAACGCCATCCATGGCCGCGGCGTGAAAGTTGGGCGATGAAACGGCGGCGGTTACCGGTTCGGCCAGGACCCGGCCCACGGCCTCCGGTGGCGTCACGGTTTCGGCAGGCATGGTGCCGGTGCCGGGAAAATGCTCGAAGAGGATCTGCCGGGCTTCTTCGAGGGATTTCATGTTCAAGTACACGTTGCGTTTGGTGATCAAGGGTAACTCCCGTTAGCGTTTAAAGGGTGAGACTTTTAAAAAAATAGAGAACCGCAGAATGTCCAATCTCCAATATCCACTGTCGAAGGGTGGTATCGCTGCGCGATGTCGATAATTGAAAATCGGTAGAATACCTTCCTTCGATATTCTGCGGTTCCTTGTTCGATATTGGAAATTCGCTTTAATTCAAAAAGTCTCGAATCTGGCTGGTGGCCGTCATAATGGCATCACCTCAACTGCTGTTCCCTGCTCCAGCCCTTCCGTATTCATGCCGATGGCGATGAGGCCGTCTGCCTTGACCATGGTGTTGATCAGTCCGGACTTGCCCAGGACAGGTTCCGCCATGGGTTGGCCGTCGACTTCAACCAGGCGCACGCGGACATAATCCACACGCCCCTGGGCCGAGGCCAGGTTGCGACTCAGGACGGCCTGAACCGGAAATTGCCGGACCGTCTGCGACAGTCCACAAAGCCGGTCCAGAAAAGGACGCACCACCACGGCAAAGACCACCATGGCGGACACGGCATGGCCGGGCAGTCCCCAGAATGCCTTGCCGCCCGAGCGGGCAAGGATCGTGGGCTTGCCGGGGCTGATGGAGATCCCGTGGACCAGGATCGACGTGTCGGGAAGGGTGTCGAGCACCTCTACGGTAAAATCTCTGGCCCCCACCGAACTGCCGCCGGAAATCATGACCATGTCGGAGCAATCCAGGGCGCTTCGGCACTTGTCCATGAGGTCGCCACGATTGTCCTTGACGATGCCGAAGACCAGGGGCATCCCTCCGGCCGCCATCACCTGGCCGGACAGGGTCTGGGTGTTGATGTCCCGGATCTGTCCTTCGCCGGGCACCTGGTCCACCGGCACCACTTCGTCACCGGTGGAGATGATGCCCACCCGGGGGCGCCTGAAAACGGTCGTTTCCGTCCGCCCGCAGGCGGCCAGCAGGCCGGACTCCTGGGGGCGTATCCGCGTGCCTGCTTTCAGCGCCGGTTGGGTATGCCGGATGTCCTCGCCTTTTTCGATGACATGCTGGCCCGGGGCCACACTCCGATAAGCCTCGATGGTGGTGTCGTCAAGCGTATCGGTGTGTTCGACCATGATGACGCTGTCTGCGCCCTCGGGCAGCATGCCGCCGGTGGCAATCCTGGCCGCCTCACCGGGACCGATGGAAAAGTCGGGCCGCTCGCCCATCCTGATTTGCCCACGTATGTTCAGATAGGCGGGGTTGGCCTCGGATGCGCCGAATGTTGAGGAGGCCGTGACGGCAAAACCGTCCATGGTGGACCGGTTGAAATCGGGAATGTCCACATCGGAGTAGACATCTTCGGCCGTCACCCGCCCCAGACAGTCGGCCAGCGCCACCGTCTCCCTATCCACCGCTGAAAAGGACGGGGCGTGGGCGAGGACCCCTTCGATGGTTTCAACCTTGAAAAACTCTTTCATGACATCTCTATCTCTTTTTGCTTTTCATATCCGTCACTTTGCCCCCAACCCCACCATACCGGCCAGGGATCGGGCCATGGTGTCCAGAAAGGCTTCATCGGGCAGGGTGATGGTCATGTTCAACCGGCCATCCGCCGTTCTTTCCATGCAATCGCCCAACTTGGCTTTGAATGCTCCGGCCAGTTCTTCCAGGCCGTCGCCGTTCGCCTGGTCCGCGAACATCTCTCCGATAAAGGCAAATGCGGCCCCCACCAACTGGCCGCCGGCGGCCGCCACCTTCTCTTTTCTGGCCAGGGCGGCGGCCGTTTTTTCGGCTTCGGCTTTCATGCTCTCGTCTTCGGCCGCTTCGGGCCGGGCCCCCAGAAGGATCTCCATGCGGCGTTTGAGCTCTTCCATGCCCGTGCTCATCTCCACCTGACTGGTGTCGGTGTCCGGATCCAAAACCGCCAGGGAGAGTTGATGCTTGGCCGACAACGTGGCCAGCAGGTTCTCCTCCAGGGTGTCGGTGGTGACCAGCAAAAAGACCTGTACCGGCTGCTTCTGGCCCATGCGGTGCGCCCTGGAGATGCGCTGCTCCAGCACGGCCGGATTCCAGGGCAGATCCACATTGATCACCGTATTGGCCGCCTGCAGGTTCAGGCCGGTGGCGCCGGCATTGGTGGTGATGAAAAGCATGCACGCCGGATCGTCCTGGAAACGGTGGATCAGCTCCTGGCGTTTTTTCTGGGGCACCGAACCGTCCAGGCGCACATAGTTCATCTGGCGGGCCTCCAGCAGGGGTTCGATCAGGTTGAGCATGGTGGTCCATTCGGAGAACAGAACGATCTTCCGGTCCGCTTCGGCCTTGAGTCGATCCAGCAGGTCGCCCAGTTCCTTCAGTTTGCTGGAGTAGCCCGGGGCCTGTTTGTCCACCAGAAAGGTGCTGTCGGCGCACATGCGGCACATGAGCAGGGCCTTTTGCAGCCTCAGCAGGTCCATTTCCGACAGATACTTCTTGTTGATGATGGTCTGAACGATGTTGCGATGGCCCTTTTGCATGTCGAGCTGTTCGTCGGTCGGGGCGATGCGGATCACCTCGGTGGTGCGCGGCGGCAATTCCTCCAGCACCTGCCGGCGGGTACGGCGCAGCATAATCGGCTGCAATGCCTCACGGAGTCGGTCCAGATGCTTGTATCCCAGCAGTTTGCCTTTTTCATCGACGACCCGGTGGCGGTTGAAAAACCGGAAGGCCGGCCCCAGGCGCCGGTCGTCGATAAACTCCACCACCGAAAAAAGCTCATCCAGCCGGTTCTCCAGCGGGGTGCCGGACAGCACCAGGGCGAAGGGGGATTTGAGGGCTTTGACGATCCGGCTGGTCTTGGCTTCCCAGTTCTTGATGCGCTGGCCTTCATCGAGGATGATCAGGTCCCAGGCCACGCGCCTCGATGGCCAGGATATCGCGCAGCACCTGTTCGTAATTGCAGACCGTAAAAAACCGATCGCCCGCATATTGCGCCGGCCGCTCCTTGTGGCTGCCCAGTACCAGGCGGACGCTGCGATCGCTGAAGCGTCTGATCTCGCTGCGCCACTGGGACTTGAGGGAGGCCGGGCAGATGATCAGCACCTTGGAGATATCGGCATGGCTGGAGAGCAGTTCGGCCACGCCGATGCCCTGGATGGTCTTGCCCAGGCCCATATCGTCGGCCAGGACGGCCCGGCCGGTTCCGGCGGCAAAGGCGATGCCGTCCAGCTGGTAGGGCCGCAGATCGGTTTTCAGCAGGGTCTTGCGCAGGGGATGGGCCGCCGGATCCCTGCGGATCTCGGCCATCACCGCCGCCATGCGCTGTTGAAACAGCAGCTGCTGAATGTACGCTTCGGCATCCGGGTAGATCGTCACCGAGGTGCCCTGGCGTTCCACCCGGCCGATACGCTGCAACAGATCCTTGGGGTCATCGATGGCCTTATCCTTCAGCGGCGCCAACAGGTCCTGGATGGGCATCTCCAGCTGGTCGGGAAGCAGCAGGCGAAGTTCCAGGCGTTTGCCATAGCGCAGGTATACGCAGATCTCTTCGACGATGGCCGGGGTGTTCTGCACACGCCTTGGGGAATTTGGCCCGGCCGCGCTCCAGGGCGTAGAGGATATGCTTGCAGGTGCCCAGGGTGTTCTTGCGGAAATCGGGACAGGCGCAATAGGACTCGCCCGGCTGCCAGCCGCGCAGGGCCAGTCGGTAGCTTTTGCCGGAGAGCGGGTTGGTGACCACGTAGTCGGTCCACAACTGCTGCGGGTTCATGGCGGTGAGGCGCATTTTTTCGTCACGGGCGCGCTGCCGGCGTTCGCTGACGGCCTGGTCGATGAGGGCCGCTTCGTCCAGGCTTTCGATGGGGGTGCGCTCCGGGGGCGGCGCCGACAATCCCAGGGCCAGTTTTTCCTCCAGAACCAGGGACAGGGCCGCCCCCTGATGCACGCAGGCGCCGTGGCAGACGCTGCAGCCCAGGTCGAAACGCTGCCGCTTGTCGTCGCTCAGGCCGATGGTTACCGTGGCCTCAACCACCTCCAGTCGAAATTGCCGGTGGTCCAGGGTCACCTGTTGGTCCAGGTCGATCTCGAACTTGCCGCCTTGCATGATCAGTTCCCGGCCCTGGGGCCCCAGCAGTTTAACGGCTTGCAAAAAGGACAGATGGGAGAGTTTGTCTCGCAGGGTTCTCATAACGCGCCTCCTGATTGATCGAATCGGTTCGGCCCTTTATACCGTTCTATGCTTCCATTTGCAACGTGGGCGGGTAAAATGATATCTGTTTTGGGAGCCGGTTTTAAAATGCCCCATTTCGGTCAATATCGGTGTTGGGCTCACATTTCAATCCTCGAAATACCTAAAGTATTCCTCCGGTTGAAATGATCGCTCGCCTTGATCTTGACCGAACTGCCACCTTTTGAAACAGCCTCCTTTGAAACAGCCTTCTGGAAAGGTTCGGGCGGGTATAACCATGGATTCATGAAGGATGGACGCGAGATAATGACCGACAACTATCTGAAACTGGCCAGGGCTAATCTGGAGCGGCTCTACGCGAATTTGCCGGGGGATCTGGAGGAGCGGCTGCCCGGCAGGAAAAATGGTTCGGCTTATTCGTTCAGCGCATTTGGCCAAACGTGCGTCATTACGCCGGATGGCATTACCCTGGGTGGCGTGGAGCCGCCTGGTGTGATCGGCATTCTGCTCTCCTTGTATGCTTTAAACGCCGTATCCGAGTTTCCCCTGCTGGAGCCGTTCCGGGCCTTCAAGGAGTTTCCCGATTCAGCACCCTATGTGGGCGCCTTTGCCTCCCACACCGAGCAGATCCTGGTGCCGGCAGTCCACCGAATCAAAGCGAATGTCGGCCTGATCACAGAGCGGTTTTCCGGCGAGGCGGCGCCGTCTTCCGTGAGCGGTGATTTCGCCTTCGTGGTGCGGTCTTTGCCCAAGATTTTCCTGTGTTACATTTTCTACGAGGCCGACGAGGACTTCCCACCGTCGGTGGTCTGCCTCTATTCCAGCAACGCCAACCGCTTCATGCCCGTAGACGGGTTGGCCGATGTGGGCGAGTATACGTCGAAAACGATTCTCGGGCTGGTCGGTTAACGGTGTCAACCCATACATTGATCCTGGGAAAATGGTTTATCCGATCCTTTGCCAACTGTTGTGAACTTGCCGTCGTAGACGCATAAAATATACTAAAATCATTGACTTATTTATTGTTGATAGTTAGAAAATCGTTTTGGAATGTTCCCTTTCTATTTCGCCGAGTTTCCAGGATTTTTTGCAATGTTCAACCAGGAAAGGGTCGTTCATGCCGCTGCCCGTCTATACGCCGACCAGAATGTTGATGGTACGGGTACTACACAGACAGCGTCGGAGGATGGGGTACCGAAGCGTTGATCTGTATTCGGTATTGGAAGAACAATACTTATTTTAGAAAACCATCATAACAAAAGGACGCTCACTGTCTTATTTTAAAAATCGATGATTTTTTAAAATAAGGGGGTGGCGATCATGAGTAATTTTTGGAGGACGCCATGGCCAAAATTGAGGGGATTCGGATACGGAATTTCAGAGCTTTGAAAGATGTAACCATTGGAAAGCTCTGGAGCCTCCAACAGGCCGTTTCACTGACGCCGATGACTGCCGTGATCGGAAAAAACGGTGTCGGCAAGAGTACCCTTTTTGATGCGTTCGGTTTTCTTGCCGATTGTTTAAAAACCGGTGTGGAAGAGGCTTGCGATATTCGGGGGCGTGGGGGTTTCGACCGCATTCGCTCACAAGGGCAAGACGGTCCAATCGAAATCGAAGTCTACTATAAGGAAGACGGCAACGCACGGCCAATCACTTATGAACTTTCCATTGGACTGGACAAATCCGGCCGACCCCATGTGCAGAAAGAGCGCCTACGCCAGAGAAGAAAGGGGCAAAAACACGGTAGACCTTTCTCTTTCCTTGTAATGAATGAAGGCAAGGGCGTTGTATGGAAAGGCGATCAGGAGGGCAGGCAGATCAATGAAGACAAGGAACAATTCGATCTGTTCGGCTTTATCGATTCCATCCGCAAGGGCGAGGAAAGGGAAGAAAGCAGAGAGACTGAGGTGGTCGAACTCGACGATAAGCGCAAACTGGGTATCGCGACACTAGGATCTTTGAAACAGCATCCACGGATTTCAGCTTTTCGAAAGTTTATCGAAGGATGGTACCTAAGCTACTTTACCCCGGACGCGGCCCGCAGCCTTCCATTGGCTGGCGCCCAAAAACACCTGAACATTCATGGGGACAATCTGGGAAATGTCGTCCAATTCATGGAGCGAGAACATCCAAAACGATTAAAGTCGATTCTTGATCGCATTGCTGAAAAAATTCCCGGTGTAGATAAGATCGACACAGACAAGACAGCCGACGGCAGATTGCTATTGAGGTTCAATGACAGGGGTTTTACCGATCCTTTTTATGCTCAACAAATGTCAGATGGAACGCTGAAAATTTTTGCCTATCTGCTGCTTCTTGAAGATCCGGCACCACCTCCGTTTCTGTGCATCGAAGAACCGGAGAACGGCCTCTACCACAAGCTGTTGGAATCGCTTGCCATGGAATTTCGCAATCACGCCACCGGCAAGAAAGGGGGCTCCCAGGTTTTTATCACGACCCATCAACCTTACTTCGTCGATGCATTTTCCCCGGAGGAGGTATGGGTCCTGGAGAAGGGAGAAAATGGGTTCTCGATCATCAGGCGCGCCAGCGATGATACGACGGTAAAGAATATGGTCGCCGAAGGGCTTCCTCTGGGCAGCCTTTGGTACAGCGATTATCTGGATGCGAGGTGACCGGATGCATTTTGAAATTCTCGTCGAGGATCACTCCGGTAAAAAAGCGCTTGATATGCTTGTTCCCAAAATAGTGGGAAATACCCATACCTTCAGAGTCCATCCTTACAAAGGTATCGGCCGCATCCCACGACATATGAAAGATACCGGTGATGCCAGCCGGCGAATTTTGCTTGAAAATCTGCCAAAGCTGTTGAGGGGATATGGAAAGACATTTAACAGCTATCCGGCGAATTACCCGGCGGTGGTCATTTTGGTGTGCGATCTTGACAATAAATGCCTCAAGAAATTCCGCCAAGAATTATTCGATGTCCTTAACCAATGCACTCCTAAACCGGAAACCCGGTTCTGCATCGCCATTGAAGAGGGAGAGGCCTGGTTTTTGGGTGACCTGAACGCTGTCTGCAATGCTTATCCCCATGCCAAGAACAATGTCCTCAATACGTATGTCAATGACAGTATTTGCGGCACGTGGGAAAAACTTGCCGACGCAGTTTATAAAGGCGGATCATTGGCTTTGCACGCAAAAGGCTGGCAGGCGATTGGCGCCGAAAAATTGAGATGGGCAGAGAAAATACCGCTCCACATGAGAATTTTGAAAAACGCTTCTCCCAGCTTTTGCTATTTTCGCGACAAACTGAGACAGTTGATTGAAAATACTGGATGATTGAAGTAACAGTTAAAGAGATCGACAGTTCCCCAGAGACTTTCAAATGGATTTCGCCAGTATCACGACCCTGCGCAAAGCCCATCCGGCCTGGCGGCTGCTCATGGCCGACTATGCGCCGCTGATCGCCAGTTTTCTGCACCGGGTGTTCATCCAACCCAACGCGCGGGTGATGGCGCAGCAGGAGCTGGTCTCCAGACTCGAGGACGAATTGTTCCATCTGAGAGAGACGCTGGGCAGCGAAAGCTTTGCCCGCAGTGCCGGCAACTATCTGGATGAATGGGCGCATAACGACAAGGGCTGGCTGCGCAAGTACTATCCGCCGGGGTCCGATGAGGCCCATTTCGATTTGACGCCGGCTGCCGAAAAGGCGCTTGCCTGGCTGGAAAGCCTGAGTCAGCGAAACTTTGTGGGTACCGAATCGCGCCTGTTGACGGTTTTTGAACTGCTGCGGCAGATGGTCACCGGTAGCGAAGCCGATGCCGATGCTCGGATTGCCGAGCTGGAAACGCGCAAGGCGGAGATCGACCGACAAATCGAACGCATCCGCAGCGGCGATCTGGCCCTGCTGGACGATACGGCCTTAAGAGATCGATTCCAGCAGGTAAGCTCCGTCGCCCGTGAACTGTTGGGTGATTTTCGTGAAGTCGAGCATAATTTCCGCCAGCTCGATCGCCGTGTGCGCGAGGAGATCGCTACCTGGGAAGGCCGCAAGGGGCTGCTGTTGGAACGGATTCTCGGCGAGCGCGATGCCATCGCCGATTCGGATCAGGGCCGCAGTTTTCGCGCGTTCTGGGATTTTCTGATGTCGCCAGCGCGGCAGGAAGAGCTCTCCGACCTGCTCGACCACGTCTTTGCGCTGCCGGCCATTGACAACTTGGACACAGATCCCCGACTGAAACGGATCCACTACGATTGGCTGGAGGCGGGCGAGCAGACCCAGCGCACGGTGGCCCGGCTGTCGCAGCAGTTGCGGCGCTACCTGGACGATCGCGCTTTTCTGGAAAACAAGCGCATCATGCAGTTGCTGCACGAGATTGAAACCTCGGCCCTGGCCGTGCGCGACGCCTTGCCGCCGGGTGGCTTTATGGATATCGACGAAGCGTCCCCCACGATCCACATGCCCATGGAACGGCCGATGTACTCCCCGCCGGTCAAGCCGCTGATCACGGCCAAGGTGCTGGTCGGTGATGAAGCTTGTATCGACGCCGACGCATTGTTCGATCAGGTCATCGTGGACAAGGCGCGGCTGCAGGCCAACATCCGCCGCTTGCTGGCGGCCCGCCACCAGATCACCCTGCGAGAGGTGACCCTTGAGCACCCCATCCAGGAGGGGCTGGCCGAGGTGGTGACCTATCTTTGCCTTGCAGCCGACGATGAAAATGCGCTATTTGATGAGGCCACAACCGACTGCATCGCGTGGCGGGACGAGCAGGGCGGGGAGCGCCTGGCCCGCCTTCCGCGGGTGATTTTTAACCGGTAAGCAGGACAGGTAAACCAGCCCATGCAACCCGAAGCATCCCCATCTTCTACCGACCCATCCGGTGGCGACGCGTTGTCCAAGATCGTCGTCATGCTGATGAAAGGGGTCCTCTACCAGGAGACCGACCCGGAGTCGTGGCAGCACTTGTTGAACCTTCAGGCACGTGTCAGGGATTATGTGGCCGTTATGGGGCTGAGCCTGATGCTGGATGAAGCCGAGGGTTACTCCTGGCTGCAGACCCGTGAGCCCGGTGAAGACGAACAACCGCCGCCGCGCCTGGTGGCTCGCCGTCAACTCTCCTATCCTGTCAGCCTGATGGTGGCGCTGCTGCGGCGCAAGCTGGCCGAATCCGACGCCGGCGGCGGGGACCCGCGTCTGATTCTGTCGCGCGACGACATCCTCGAGATGGTCCGCACCTTTTTGCCGGCCGGCACCAATGAAGCCCGCCTGGTCGATCAGATCGACGCTCACCTCAACAAGGTCGTGGACCTGGGATTCGTTCGTCGCCTGCGCGGGCAGCCTCACTTGATCGAAATCCGACGGATTCTCAAGGCGTTTGTCGATGCCCAGTGGCTCAACGAGTTTGACGCCCGGCTCAAGGCCTATCGTGGGCATCTGGCCGGGGTGAATTCAGTCGCAGAGGAAGACGCCTGATGGCCCGGCAGGAACTGCTCGATTTTGCGGTCAGCGACACGCTGGCCGGTTTCCGTTTAAAGCGCCTGGAGGTCTACAACTGGGGAACCTTTCATGACCGCGTCTGGACTCTGCAGCTGGGCGGAAACAACTGCCTGCTCACCGGCGATATCGGCTCGGGCAAGTCCACTCTGGTGGATGCGGTGACCACGCTGCTGGTGCCGGCCCAGCGAATCGCCTACAACAAGGCTGCCGGCGCAGACAGCCGGGAGCGCTCGCTGCGCTCCTACGTGCTGGGGTTTTATAAGTCCGAACGCAGCGAAACCGGCCAATCCGCCAAACCCGTGGCCTTGCGCGATCACAACAGCTATTCCGTGATTCTGGGGGAGTTCCGCAACGACGGCTACAGCCAGGATATCACCCTGGCGCAGGTGCTCTGGCACAAGGATATGCAGGGGCAGCCCGGCCGTTTTTATGTGATGGCCGACCAGCCGCTGACCATCGCCACCCATTTCGCGAACTTCGGCAGTGACCTCAACCAACTACGCAAGCGCCTGCGCGCCACCGGCGGCGTACATCTGTTCGATAGTTTTCCGCCCTATGCAGCACTCTTCCGGCGCCATTTCGGCATCGACAACGAACAGGCCCTGGATCTGTTTTTGCAGACGGTTTCGATGAAATCCGTGGGCAATCTGACCGCCTTTGTCCGCGAACACATGCTCGAGGCCGCCGATGTGCAGCCGCGCATCGATGCCCTGATCGGCCATGTCGATGACTTGAACCGCGCCCATGAAGCCGTGCTCAAAGCCAAACGGCAGATTGCACGCTTGACGCCCCTTGCGGCCGACTGCGACCGGCACCGCCGCATCCTGCGGCAACGCACGCATTTACGAACCTGCCGGGATGCGCTGCGGGTCTATTTTGCAGATCTAAAATCGGATCTGTTGAACCGGCGCCTGGCCAATCTGCGCGATGAGCAGCGCCTGCTGGGCCAGCAGGTGACACAGTTTGCACTGAAGCACCGCGAGCAGTCGGGGAGCCGGGACCAGCTGAAACAGGCCATTGCTGAAAACGGAGGTGACCGCATTGAGCGCCTCATGGCGGAGATCATTGAGAAAACCGACCGCAAGGCCCGGCGCAAGTCGCGCGCCGGGCGCTACCAGCACCTGGCGCAACAGGCCGACTTGCCTGGGATATTGACCATCGACGCATTCGTGGAAAACCGCAACCGCATCGACGCGCTGCTGGCCGACCTGGCACGCCAGGAAGCCGATCTTCAAAACGCGCACACCGAGGCCGCCGTCGAGCTGCAGGGGCTGAAGCAGCAGCATGAAGAACTGACCGCGGAACTGGAATCGCTGCGCCAGCGGCGCAGCAACATCGACGCCAAACAGATCCGCATCCGTCGGATGCTCTGTGAGGCCCTGCAGATCGACGAAGCCGATATGCCCTTTGCCGGAGAGCTGATCCAGGTCAAAGCAGAAGCGGCGGCGTGGGAGGGGGCTGCCGAACGTCTGCTGCACAATTTCGGCCTCTCCCTGCTGGTTCCCGAGGGCCATTACCGCGCCGTGGCCGGCTGGGTGGACCGCACCCACCTGCGCGGCCGGCTGGTGTACTTTCGCGTTCGTGACGAGCGCGTCACCGGAGCGATCACGCTGCGTCCCGAATCGCTGGCGGCCAAAGTGGACATCAAACCGGACTCGGTCTTTTTCTACTGGCTGGAGCACGAGCTCGGTCGGCGGTTCGATTTTGCCTGCTGCGAGACCCTGGAACAGTTCGGCCGAGAGCAGCAGGCCATCACCCGCGCCGGACAGATCAAATCGGGCGGCCGGCGCCATGAAAAGGACGACCGGCATCGCCTGGACGACCGCAGCCGCTACGTGCTAGGCTGGAGCAATGCGCCCAAAATCGCCGCCCTGACCGGCCGGGCCGACCAACTCGAACAGGCCATGCAGGCCATCGCCGAAAAAATCGCCGACCTGCAAAGCCACCTGCAAGGTCTTGCCGGGCGCAAAAGCGCCCTGGGGAAGCTGGGCGAACTGCGCGACTTCGATGAAATGGATTGGCAGACACTGGCCCGTGGCATTGCCGAATTGGAGGCGGAAAAGCAGGCCCTGGAAGCCGCTTCCGATGTGCTGGTCACCTTGGGCCGCCGGATGGCGGAGTTGGAGCAGGCCATGGCCGATACCACCGCCGCCCTGGACGCGTACAAGAAAAAGCACGCCCAAAATGAAGTAAAACAGCAACAGGCCGACCGGCAATTGAACGAGTGCTTGCAGACGGTGAGTGAAGCGCCCGATGCATGGCAGGCCGAACTATTAGAATCACTGGAGGCATACCGATCGGAAGCGCTGGGCGAACACTGCCTGACGGTCGAGTCCTGCGACAACCACGAGCGCAAGATGCGCGATTGGCTACAGATCAAGATCGATGCCGAAGACCGGCGCCTGAAAACGCTGGAAGAACGCGTCATCAAGGCCATGCAGGATTATCGCCGCGATTACCCCTTAGAGACCCAGGAGACCGATGCCCGTTTAGAGGCCGCCACCGAGTACGAAAGCATGCTGGCACGGCTGCAGGCAGACGATCTGCCGCGCTTCGAACTGAAATTCAAGGAACTGCTCAACGAAAACACTATCCGCGAGATCGCCAATTTTCAGTCCCAGCTCAACCGTGAGCGCCAGACCATCCGGGAGCGCATCGACCGCATCAATCGTTCCCTGACCGACATCGAATACAACGCGGGCCGTTTCATCCAGCTGGAAGCCCAGTTCACCCCGGAAGCCGACATCCGTGACTTTCAGCAGCAGCTGCGCGCCTGCACCGAAGGCAGCCTGACCGGATCGGAGGACGACCAGTATGCCGAAGGCAAGTTCATTCAGGTCAAGCAGATCATCGATCGCTTCCGCGGCCGCGAAGGCACCAGCGAGCTGGACAAACGCTGGATGCGCAAGGTGACCGATGTGCGCAACTGGTTCGTTTTTGCCGCTTCCGAACGCTGGCGCGAAGACAGCAGCGAGTATGAACACTACACCGATTCAGGCGGCAAATCGGGTGGGCAGAAGGAAAAACTGGCCTATACCGTGCTGGCGGCCAGTCTAGCCTATCAGTTCGGCCTGGAATGGGGCGCGGTGCGCTCGCGCAGCTTCCGTTTTGTGGTGATCGACGAAGCCTTCGGCCGCGGCTCGGATGAATCCACGCGCTACGCCCTGGAGCTTTTCAAGCGGCTCAACCTGCAGCTGCTGATTGTCACGCCACTGCAAAAAATCCACATCATCGAGCCGTATGTGGCCGGCGTCGGGTTTGTGCACAATGAAAACGGCCTGCATTCCCAGCTGCGCAACCTGACCATCGAAGAATACCGTGCCGAACGGGAGGCCCGGTCCGCATGAGATCCTGGACCCGGCCGCAAGAGATCCAGGCTCGGCTGCAAAAGCTGTGGAACCGAGGACGATTCTTGTCTGCTCAATTAACCGCTGAATCGCTTTTTCCGCTGCGCATGCCATTGAAATGCCCGACGCCGAGCGAACTGGGAGCCCACTACGGCGAGGTGAAAGCGTGGATCGAGGAGCTGATGCAGCAGGCCGGATCAGGCCAGGGTAGAACCTACGATCTTGAATGGCGCGAGGTCAATCATCGGCAGCTGGGTCGCAACCGGCTGCCGGTGGCTGCCGTTTTCGAGCGGCCGGCCGATGCGCTTGGTTTCATCGGCAAGCAGGGGCAGGCCGGCGCCTTTGAGGCGCTTTGTCGCCGGATCATCATGGATTTCCCCGAGCTTGAACCGTGGCTGGTCCGAAAACCCCTGATCGCCCTGCGGCACCTGACCAGCTGGCCAGGTTTGATAGCAGCGCTGCGATGGCTGAATGCCCACCCCCGGCCGGGAATTTATATTCGTCAACTCGAAATTGCCGAGGTCGACACCAAGTTTATCGAAGGTCATAGGAAACTACTGGCCGAGTTGCTGGATATCCTGCTGCCGGCTGAAGCCATCGATCAAAGCGCCACGGGCATCTCCGGGTTCGAGCAGCGCTACGGGTTTCTATCCAAACCGGCCCAGATCCGTTTTCGCCTGCTCGACCCCGATTTATTTATTGCCAGGCTGTCGGACCTGCAGATTCCTGCCAATGACTTCGCCAGGCTCGATCCGCCTGGTGTAGAGTGGATTTTCATCACCGAAAACGACATCAACGGGCTGGCTTTTCCGGCGGTAAAAAACGCGATGGTCGTTTTCGGACTCGGTTATGGCCTGGAGCGACTGGCGTCATCCGCGTGGATAGAGGATAAGAGACTTTACTACTGGGGAGACATCGATACGCATGGGTTCGCCATGCTGGATCAGATTAGGCATTACTTCCCACACGCGCGATCATTGCTGATGGATCTGCGCACGCTGCTGGACCACCAGCCGCTTTGGGGCAAGGAACAGGCGCCGCTCAATCGCGATCTGCCCTGCCTGAACCCTGCAGAGGCTGCCGTGTATGAAGGGCTCAGGCAAAATCGGTGGGCACCGGCGCTACGGCTTGAACAGGAGCGCGTCTCTTATACCAGTCTGAAAGTGGCCCTTAAAGGGGTTATGTCTTCCGATTTTTGCACATAATTTAATGACTGTCTCCACAGGCATCGGCAAACGCCGGATTCGAGACTTGAGAGAAAGGAACAAGCTCCCATGAACATGATTGCACAAACGGCCTGTGAACTGCTGGATAAAGGCGAAGCATTCGTCCTTGCGACGATTATCAACCACTCCGGTTCCACCCCGCGCACGTCGGGCAGCAAGATGATCGTCACCGCCGACGGACGCGGCATCGGCACCATCGGTGGTGGACTGTTGGAGGCCGGGGCGATGTCCCGGGCCGCAGAAATGATCCGGCTCGGGCAATCGGCCAGGATCTCTTTTGACCTGAGTCACGACACCGTCGACAGCATGGACATGATATGCGGGGGGCAGGCGGAGGTGCTGCTGGACTGCGTATCGCCCACGGAAATGAACCGGGCGGTCTTTAATCGATGGCGGCGGATGCTGGACGAACGACAGAGAGGATCTCTGTTCATTATTGTCATGGGATCTGAGAACGAGGTCGGCACCACTGCCCACGGTCTGGCAACGGTCGACGGGGAGATCGTCGGTGATTTTCCCCTGCCCGACATGGAACGGGAAAAGGTGTTGGCGCTGGCAGCCGAATCATCAACGGTCCGGACACTGGCCTTCGACGGCGCCTTTGTGGTGATCGAGCCGACGCAACGGGTGTGCACCGCCTATCTTTTCGGGGCCGGCCACGTGGCCCGGGCAACGGCGGCCATCGCCGCCACAGTGGGGTTTCGTGTGTCGGTTGCCGACGACCGGGAGGAGTATGCCAACCGGAAACGCTTTCGCGAAGCCTCCGAGATCCGGGTGCTGGAACGTTTTGATGATGCCTTTTCAGGTCTGTCCGTGAACAGGGATGATTTTATTGTCATTCTCACCAGGGGGCATATTCACGACAAAACGGTTCTGGCTCAGGCATTGAAAACCGGTGCAGGCTATATCGGCATGATCGGCAGCCAAAGGAAAAGGGACGCCATTTATAGAGCGCTGTTTAAAGAAGGCTTTTCGAAGAGGGATATCGACCGGGTCCATTCGCCCATCGGCCTGTCCATCGGGGCCGAAACCCCGGAGGAGATCGCCGTGAGCATCGTGGCGGAAATGATTCAAATCAATAAAACACGCCCGGAGACATGACGTAGAACCCTGCACCCACAAAGTAATCCGTATCCGGCACCCGGTAGATGAAGGTATGCTTGGGTTTGTTGATCTCCATGCCGGGGACCGGCCACATGTAATGGGTCCAGCCTTTTCCCTTTTCGGCCGCTTTGACGAAATCCTTGAAAAAGGCCTTGCCATCAACATCCGTCGCTTCGATCAGGGTGGCCGGCTTGGTCAGTTCCGGTTTGTGCGGATGGGCCAGCATCTTGGATTTCATGTTCATCAGGAAAATATAGCTGACGCCGTCGTTCCAGACGAAGCGGCCGTTTTTGTTGCCGATCTCCTTGACGGCGGCATCGATTCCCTTTGTTTTAATGAAATCCCCGGCCTCCTTGCATTTGGTGATACAATCGTCGCGGGTTCCGGCCAGGCCGGGAACCGTCAGCGACATAACCATGAGCACGGTCAATATGCCTGCAAAAATTCTTTTCAATAGAGCCTCCATTGGTTCCGGTCATCTGTATGACTCAGGTCCAGAATTGGAAAAACATAAAGATAACAGAACCTTTTTCAGAGCAAAAGTTGTTTTCTGCTTCACCCATCACCATGCGTCGGATTTGCGCATGGTTTTGTGATCAACACAATCCTTGTTATCGGCATCTCCTCAGGAAACTTTTGTAAAAAAAAGGGCGCCTTTGCAAGCGCCCCTAAAATTTCGTCAGTTTCGCAACGGGTTATTTTTTTAGCATCCGAAGCGCGGTTTCAACTATCCTATCGGGGGTGAAACCGAACTTTTCCAAGACCGTTCCCCCCGGCGCCGAGGCCCCGAACCGATCGATGCCGATGACGCTCCCGCCCGGGCCGACGTAACGCTCCCATCCCATGGGGATGCCGGCTTCCACGGCGATCCGGTTTTTGATGGCCGGTGGAAGAATCCGGTTTTTGAACTCCGTTGAATTCTCTTCAAAAATCTCCCAGGATGGCATGCTGACCACACGGGCAGGAATGCCTTTGCCGGCCAACAACTCCTGCGCCTTCAGGGTGATGTGAACCTCTGCCCCGGTGGCGATGAGGATGATGCGTGGTTTTCCCTTGCAGTCCGAAAGCACATAACCACCCTTTTCAACACCATGTGCCGTTTGTTTCGCGTCCAGGATGGGCAGCTTCTGGCGGCTGAGAATCAGTGCGACCGGGCTGTCGTTCATGGCGATGGCTTTTTGCCAGGCTTGAGCGGTTTCCGTGGCGTCGGCCGGGCGGATCACAGTCAGGTTCGGGATGGCCCGCAGGACCGCCAGGTGTTCCACGGGCTGGTGGGTGGGGCCGTCCTCACCTACGGCTACACTGTCGTGGGTGAAGACATAGACAACCGGTAGTTTCATCAGGGCTGCCAAGCGGATGGCCGGGCGCATGTAATCGGCAAACACCAGAAAGGTGCCGCCATAGGGGCGGACGCCGCCGTGCAGAAACATGCCGGACATGATGGCGCCCATGGCAAACTCGCGGACGCCGAATCGGATGTTGCGGCCGTCGTAATGCTTTTTCTGAAATTCAGGTGATCCGTCGATATAGGTTTTGTTCGAGGGCGCCAGATCGGCCGAACCGCCCACCAGGCTGGGGAAAATGGCCGCAGCGGCATTGAGCACCTTGCCCGAGGCGGCACGGGTGGCCATGGGGCCGTCTTCCGGCTTGAACCGGGGCAGGTTCGCTTCCCAGCCCTTGGGCATGAAACGGGTCAGGGCGTTGACCCAGTCGTCGGCCAGTTCCGGATGCTTCCTGTTGTATGTCTGATAACCCTTTTTCCAGCGGGTTTCCGCTTTTTCGCCCGCCTTGACGCATTTACGGAAGGCGGTCAGCGCTTTCTTCGGAATGGTGAAGGGTTTCTTTTCCTTCCAGCCCAATGCCGCTTTGGTCAACACGATCTCTTCTTCACCCAGTGGGGCGCCGTGGGCATCGGCCGTGTCCTGCTTGTTGGGGCTGCCGTGGGCGATGTGGGTCTTGAGCATGATGATCGAAGGTTTACCGGTTTCGGCTTTGGCCGCCAGGATGGCCTGTTCAATTGCATCGGGATCGCTGGCGTCTTTGACCTTGATCACCTGCCAGCGGTAGGCATCGAAGCGTTTGGCCACGTTTTCGGTAAAGGCGATGCCGGTGGAACCCTCGATGGAGATGCCATTGTCGTCGTACAGGCAGATAAGTTTGGAAAGCCCAAGGTGGCCGGCAAGGGAGGCCGCTTCAGATGTCACGCCCTCCATCATATCACCGTCGCCGCACATGACGTACGTGTAGTGATCCACGACGTTGTGACCGGGGCGGTTGAAGCAGGCGGCCAGATGCCGTTCGGCCATACTCATGCCCACTGCGTTGGCAAAACCCTGGCCCAACGGACCGGTGGTGGTCTCCACCCCCGGTGTGTGGCCGTATTCCGGATGGCCAGGGGTCTTGCTGCCCCACTGCCTGAAATTCTGGATCTCTTCGAGACTGAGGTCATAGCCGGTCAGGTGCAGCAGGCTATAGAGCAGCATGGAGGCGTGACCGCCGGAGAGCACGAATCGGTCCCGATCAGTCCAGTCCGGATTTTTGGGACTGTGCTTCATCACCCGCGTCCAGAGCACATAACCGGCCGGGGCCAGCCCCATGGGTGCGCCCGGGTGACCGGAGTTGGCCTTCTGCACCGCATCCATGGAGAGGGTACGGATGGTGTTGATGCAAAGATCGTCGATGGCCGGCTGCGTCTTTGGGGTGCCCTTGCTCATTTAATGCTGCTCCTTTTGCAATGGATTCAATTAAGTGTCGACATCAATGTGGGTTGATACAAAAGATTTGATGTCGGCGCAAGGGTTTTAAGGACGGTTTCCGTGACGAATCAAAGCGCCCGCATCCACTCCGGACGCAGGGCCACCTTGCCTGCCAGCGCCGCATCGATCAGGGCCAGGGTTTTGGCTTTCTCCTTGGGCATGCGTGCGCGAATGGGTAGGTAGTTGGAGGCGTGGTTGGCGTGAAACAACCCTTGGGACTGGTGGGTTTCGGCGATCATGGTGCGCAGCTCGGCCAGCATCTCGTCCGGTTCGATGAGGGTGAATCGTCCGGTGCTAGCGTCTTCGTGCATGGGTGTGCCGGGAATCAGCATCAGGCTCAGGGCACCCACATATTCCGGATCGATGGCTGACAATACCCGGCCGGTCTCCCGGGCGTGGATCTGGGACCGCTCCCGTCCGGCCAGACCCAGCAAAACGGTGATGGAGAGCTTAATGCCCGCTTGCCTGGCTTTTTTGCCCATGTCGATCATATGTTGGGCGGTGGCGCCTTTGTTGATGGCCTTGAGGGTGACGTCGTCGCCGGTCTCCAGCCCCATGTAGGCGATGCCTATGCCGTTTTCCCGGAGCGCTTTCAATTCATCCACGGTTTTCATGTTCAGGCTTTTGGCGTTTGCATACACCCCGATCCGGGTTACCCAGGGCAACTGGCGGCGGATTTCGGTGAGTATTTTCATGAGCCGTTTCTGGGGGATGATCAGTGCGTCGCCGTCGCACAAAAACACACGGCGCTGGCGCTGGCAGTGGGTGGCGGCAAATGCGATGTCCGCCATGATGATGTCATCTGATTTGATCTTGAACCGCTCTCCCTGGTAGGCGCCGCAGAAGGTGCACTTGTTGCGCGAGCAACCTACGGTGACCTGGAGCAGGATGCTGTTGGCTTCGCTTGGGGGCCGGATCATGTTGCCTTCGTAGTGCATGACATTCCTTTTTTATATTCCAAAATTCCCGAATTCGGATATGGATCATAATAACATTCGGTGATAATCTGATGGCTATTTATGGGATTGTCAAGAATCCACCATTCTGATATGAACCACTTCAACTAATGAACCTTGTTTATAATCCGCCGAAGGCCTCAAGGCAGCCTCGCCCCGCCGCTGTTTTCAATGGATGGCAGGCGGCGTCGGACACCTTTTCTATCCGCTTCAATCACCGAATTGCAGGGAGGAGAACCACGCATGAGCAAATTATTATGGCAGCCGTCTGAAGCGCAGATCAAAGCATCTAACATGTACCGGTTCATGGCGCTGATCAACGAGCGGTATGGCACATCTTTTGACAGCTACGACGGCCTCTATCAATGGTCTGTCGACCATATCCCCGAGTTCTGGAAGGAGATGTGGGATTTCGCCGCGATCAAGGCCTCGGTGCCCTATGATAGGGTGATCGATGATGCTAACCGGATGCCCGGTGCCCGCTGGTTTGACGGCGCCCGGCTCAACTTCGCCGAGAATCTGCTGCGCTACCGTGACGACCGCTTGGCCCTGGTATTCCGCGGGGAAGACCAGGTTCGGCGGACGTTCACCTATGCCCAGCTTTACGACGAGGTGGCCCGGGTGGCCATGGCGTTGAAAGATGCCGGGGTGGTGGCCGGCGACCGGGTGGCCGGCTTTGTTCCCAACATGCCCGAGTCGATCATCGCCATGCTGGCCGCCAGCTCGCTCGGGGCGGCCTGGTCCTCCTGCTCGCCGGATTTCGGCATCAAGGGTGTCCTGGACCGCTTCGGCCAGATCCGACCCAAGGTGCTTTTCACAGCGGACGGCTACTTTTTTAAAGGCAAACCCTTGGACTCGCTTGCGCGCATCGCCGACATTATCAGCCAGATTCCCTCGGTGGAAAGGCTGGTGGTGGTGCCCTATGCCCGGGAAAAACCGGACATCAGCGCCATCCCCAATGCCGTGCTGTATGCCGACTTCAAATCGGCGGAAGACGGGCTGGAGATCGATTTCGCCCAATTACCATTCGATCATCCGTTGTACGTCATGTATTCATCGGGTACGACCGGCCTGCCCAAGTGCATGGTTCAGAGTGCCGGGGGCATTCTCATCCACCACCTCAAAGAGTTGATACTGCACACCGATCTCAAGCGTGAGGACACGATCTTCTATTTCACCACCTGCGGGTGGATGATGTGGAACTGGCTGGTCAGTTCCCTGGCCACCGGCGCCACGCTGGTGCTGTACGACGGCAATCCCTTTCATCCTTCTCCCAGGGCCCTGTGGAAAATGGCCCAGGATGAAAAGATTACTGTTTTCGGCACCAGCGCCGGATACCTGGCCGCACTCCAGGCTGCCGGTGTCCGACCGAAAGCGGACTTTGATCTGGCCCCCTTGCGGGCGGTGCTCTCCACCGGATCACCCCTTTCCATCGAAAGTTTTGAATTCGTTTACGACGCGGTCAAGTCCGACCTCCAACTGGCCTCCATCGCCGGCGGCACGGACCTCAACGGCTGTTTTGCCCTGGGCAACCCCATGGGGCCGGTATACGCCGGCGAGCTGCAGTGCCGGGGGCTTGCCATGAAGGTGTTTGCCTTCGACGACGACGGCAAACCCGTGGTGGGCCAGGAGGGGGAACTGGTCTGCGCGGCGCCATTCCCATCGATGCCCATCTACTTCTGGAACGACCCTGAGGGCAAGAAGTATCACAGCGCCTATTTCGACGTCTACCCGGGCATCTGGCGCCACGGCGATTACATCGTGGTCAGCGAACACGGTGGCGTGGTCATGCACGGCCGTTCCGACGCCACCTTGAATCCCGGCGGCGTGCGAATTGGGACGGCCGAATTGTACCGACAGGTGGAGCAGCTGGAAGAGGTCGAGGACAGCGTAGTGGTAGGGCAGAAATGGGACAACGATGTTCGCGTGATTCTTTTCGTTAAACTGGCCCCGGGCTTTGATCTCACCGACGATCTGAAAAACAAGATCCGCAAGACCATTCGCGTGCATGCGTCACCGCGCCATGTGCCCGCCAAGATCATTCCGGTGCCGGACATCCCCTATACCCTGAACATGAAAAAAGTGGAACTGGCGGTTAAGAAGGTGATCCACAACCAGGCCGTTAAGAATAAGGATGCGTTGAGAAATCCTGAAGCCTTGGATTACTTCGCCGGGATTGCCGAACTTCAGGAAAAATAACAAATAAATAACAATAGCCAAAAAACAAATGACAAATAAATCACAAAGACTAAAATTCCAAATCCTATGATCTTGAAGGTTTGAGGTTTGGATATTGAAATTTAGAATTTATTTGGAATTTGGATATAATATTTGTAGGTTACGGCCTGCGCCTTTTCAACAGCACCGGTTTGTCCGGGTCAGGGTATTGGGGATTAGGGAATTGAAAACAATATGGGCGGGGATAGTCCTCCGCCCGTTTTGATGTTGTCCACCATCGACCATCCACTGCCATATTGGTAAATGCGTTTTATAAAAGCAGCTTTCTGCGTTTCAGGCCATCTGCAGGTTGAGCCCCCCTTCCCGTGGACCCTTCTGTCCGGCCTTTCCTTTTCACCATTCGATGTTCGACGTTCATTCTTGTTTTTCTTTCTGCCTTGGCCCATACAGGCACTCCACATAGTTCTGCCGCTGGACCTGCTGATCGCCGAAGATGGGGTGGAGTTTGATCTCAGGGGAAAATTCACTGGCCGGGACCGTGCGGCCCAGGGCTTCGGCCATGGCCCGCACGTGGTGGGGGCCGGCCCCGCAGCAGATGCCGACATAGTTGATGCCCATGTCCCTGGCCGTTACCGCGAAATCAGCCATTTCAAACCGGCTCAACAAAAAAGGATCCAACGCCACTGGAAAGGCGTTTTTACCGTCTTCCATTCTCAGATCGAAAAAGCAGGGCTGCCGGTCATGGGTTCGGTAAGGCACCGGTAGGGCGGCCACGTGGCCGTCCACCGCCCCGCGGATCTGCTGGAGAATCGGGAGCATGGTTTTCGGTCCCCGACCGCAATTGAGCCCCACCACATCGGCACCATTGTCTGCCAATCGTTTGCACGCCTCGGCTAAAGAAATCCCGTCGCAGGTGTTTTGGGCCACCGGGCTGAAGGTGACCACGGCGGGCAGGCCGACCCGTTTGATTTCCTCCACGGACAGCAGGGCTTCACCATAATGGCTGAAGGTTTCGGCGATGATGAAGTCGGCGCCGCCAGCCTTGGCCCACTGGACCTGCTCACGGAAAATCATTCTGACCTTCTCCTCCGACGCTTTCAGGTCCGACGGGTCGTATTCCCAGGTGTTGCAGATGTTTCCGGCGACCAGGGCACCGGTTTCCCGGGCCGCCTCGACGGCCAACTTAACGGCCTTTACGTTCAACTGCTCCAGGGCGTTTTCGATGCCGATGGATTGCAGTTTCGAGCGGTGGGCGTAATAGGTGCAGGCCACGACCACGTCGGTTCCTGCCCGAACCAACTCCCGGTGCAGACCCTGCACTGCGTCCGGATACTTGAGAACCGCCTCGGGGACGAAAGGGCCGGCTTTCAAAAATCCCCTGCGTTCCAGTTCAAAAATATAGCCTTCGGCAACCAATACGCTGCCCGCATCGAGTCTTTCCATCAGTGTCCGGTTCGGCGCAGTCATTGATTTCTCCGTGTTTATTTTCTTGGTGATGCCCAATTGGGTTGTCTTATATCTAATTCCATGGATGTCGCCTTGTCTTGCCTGCCCTTATGACGTTTTGCAACAGTCTGTTCGGCGGATCCTATTTTTTTGGGGAAGGATTTCCGTGATAGTCAAGCTGTTGGACGATAAAAGACGACCCCTTTTCTATCAGGTTCATGGAAATCTTACCCGAATTCTCCCGCCATTTTTTGTCGGGCGGTAACCATTTCAGGAAAAAATCTCCGTCGATTGTTATGGTCTGCTGGTCTTCGGCAACTGAAAAATCCTGCAATTCAATCCGATATTGAATGGTTTCGATGAATTGAAAGTTCCTTTCGTATTTGGGCAAAAGGCTGTCAAATAACTTGCCGTTTTCCATGGCATTAACCGAAAAAAATTGAGTGAACCGATCTAAATCTTTTGCAGCATAGGTATTGCAATAGGTCTGCAAAAATGAGCGAAGTCGGCTTTCCATACCAATGATATCCAATTGACCTGCCGCGGCCGTGGCACTCCCACCTGTCTCGGATGTCGATTGAAGCGAAGTTTCTGCCTTGGCTCGCAGGGATGCTTCAGGGCTGTCGCCCGAAGGTGTTTCTTCAGCCGATGTGGTTTTTTCGGTCGTAACGGTGGACGGTGAAACCGTTGCCGGATTTTCCGGTTCAGTGGTACGCGGGCCTTTGGCGTCGGTAGCTGATTTGTCGTCTGCATTGCCCAGCGATGTCTCTGGGGTCACCGGTGAACTGGGTGTGGCGGCGGCCAGGCCAACGACCACGCCCGCCTTCGCCCCCGCCTTGCCAGGCGTGGTCGCATCGCTTTCAACCACCGGAGTATCAGGGGATGGGGCGGGTTCAGGCGCAGCCTCGGGTGTAGACACTGCTTTTTGGCGATCGGCGCCCGTATTTACGTCCCGGGCTGTCGGTGCGTCTTGGGCAACTGTCTCTTTCCGGGGGGGCGGTTCCCCTGTTGGTCCGGGTTCGGCAGCCAGGACGGCGACAACGCCTGCCTTCGCCCCCGCCTTGCCAGGTGTGGTCGCATCGCTTTCAACCACCGGTGTATCAGGGGATGGGGCGGGTTCAGGTGCAGCCTCGGGTGTAGACACTGCTTTTTGGCGATCGGCGCCCGTATTTACGTCCCGGGCTGTCGGTGCGTCTTGGGCAACTGTCTCTTTCCGGGGGGGCGGTTCCCCTGTTGGTCCGGGTTCGGCAGCCAGGACAGCGACCATGGCCGCCGCCGCCTTGCCGGCTGCGGTCACAGGGCTGTCAACCGCAGGCGAATCGGTGGACGGGGCGGGTTCAACCGCAGCCTCGCCTGCAGGCACTGCCGCTTGACCAGCGGCGCCCGCTATCTACGTCCCGGGCTGTCGGTGCGTCTTGAGCAACTGTCTCTTTCCGGGGGGTCGGTTCCAGTGTTGGTCCGGGTTCGGCGGCCAGGGTAGCGACCACGGCTACATCTGCCGCTGGCTTGTCGGGTACGGTCACTTTGCTGTCCACGGCACTGATATAGGGTAATGGGTCGGGTGCAGGAGAGGCTTGGGCTGTAAAAAGTGGCGGTTGGTCATTAGCAATCGCTAATTCCTCATCGGGGGCAACTTGGTCCCGGGTGTCGTTTTGCTTATCAGGCTGTGTACGGACGATCTCATTGTTTGGTGAGGCCTGGGTTGTCGCCTTTTGGATGTTCTCGGCTATACTCGGTGGCGCCTCTGCGACTGGGCCCGTTTGCGGATTGGAGGCGTCTGCCAATTGGTTTTGGGGGGCCGGCGTCATTGTCCAGCGGGGTGCCGGCCACAGCAGAAAATAACTCACCAACGTGCCCAGGACCATAAATAGGCCGATGAGTATGGGAACCCCCATAGACATAGATCGGCGGGGTGGGGGCTGGCGCGTTTCGGGTCGGGTTGTGTCGGTCGATGATTGAAAAGCGGTTTTGCTAAAATCAAAGCCTGCTCGAATGTTAAGCTCTTGTTCACATTCCTTGATTACATCCGAATCGATTGATTTCAAGCCGGATGCGAAGCCCGTTAACAAGGCATGATCGGAGATAACATTGATGGCGCGGGGATAGCCGCCGGTGAATCGGAATATCTCACGAATCGCGTTTGATTTGAAAATTTTCTGGGTGGCACCGGCAACCTTCAGACGGTGTTCGATGTACTGCCCGGTTTCAGATTCAGTCAGCGGGTTGATGTGGTAGTTGATTGCAATTCGCTGGCGGATGGCTCGGTTGCTGTTGGCCATCAACATGTTTTTAAATTCAGGTTGGCCGACAAAAAAGATGTTGATCAGTTTTCGGTCGGTCAATTCGATGTTGGAAAGAACCCTTATTTGATCCAGCAGCTTGTTGTTCAACCGCTGTGCCTCGTCGACAATCAACAGGACCTTTTTATGATCCGAGTATGCGGCGTAGAGGAATTTTTCCAGCTCAATTAAAAACGGAGCTTTACTGTAGAATTCGGTAGGGATGTTGAATTCGACGGCCAGAAGTTTGAAAAAATCGATGGTTCCCAAGCCTGGATCAGTAATGTGGGCAACAATCGTCGAGGAATCCAGATTGTTGATCAATCGATGGATCAGTGCGGTTTTGCCCACACCCACATCACCGGTTAACAACAGGAAGCCCAGGTCCTCTGAAATTCCGTAGGTCAAGGTGGCGAGAGCTTCTTTATGCTTTTCACCGAGCCAGAGAAAGCGTGGCCCCGGGCTTAGATCAAAGGGCTTTGCTTTTAGATGATAGTGATCGAGGTACATGTGCCGTGGTTTAGCCGTTTCCAATAAGGATCGTGTGCCGATCGATGCGATTTCCGTATCCGGTATCTTATACAACAAATCTGACCAAGAGTCAAAATTAAAGCAACGTAAAATATAACAATTGGTTATTATATGGTTTAAATAATTTTTGAACAGATTCTTTCCCGAATCCGGCAGGCCGCAAAAAAAAGACCTTTAAGAAACATTCAATTCCGCTGCGGTTCAAGGGCGACCGAGAAATTCAACCAGATGAATACATTTGGTATTTATCGGATTAAATGCTCCGTCTGACCCAGCCGCGGGTGGAATCAAAGGTTTTTTAAAGGTCTTAAAAGGTCAATCGGGTTCGTGTTCAAGGACGCAGGGGCCCAATCGCGGTGATGAAAAACGATTGCGTGTGGCCGGCCTGCGTTAAATTCAGCTCAACATGCTCATTTATCTTCCCCAATAACTGAAACCGGTGCCAAGAATCGACACACTGAAGCCTCTCATAAAACTGGCGGTGCCTCTGGCATCGACGATCAGGATATCCCGGTCGTTGATGGCCATTTCCTTAACACCCGGTTGACCCAGGTCAAGATCGATGATTTCACGCTCTCCGTTTTGCGTCATGCGCACCAGTTTGATCTTGTCCTTGACCGCCCAGGTTTCAATACCCGCCTGCTTCCACCAGGGCTTCCTGAACCACAGTCCGGTGTTTGATGGCATATGCACCGGGTCGTTTCACGGCACCGTCCACAAAAAAGACGCCGGCCTCAGGAATGAAAATGACATCGCCGCCGTTTATCTCGATATTTTGCTGAACATCGCCTTTTTTGATCAGCCGGTCCAGATCGACCATCACGACATCGGGTTGACCCTGTGTCTGACGCGATTTGCGAATCTGAACCATCTGGCCAGCCTTCTCGCTCAAACCACCCCCCAGGGCAATGGCGTCAAGCAGCCGCTGTTTGGTTGGATAATCATACGTGCCGGGATTTTTGAATTGACCCACCAGCGTGATGCGCTGGCTGATGTGCTCTTCAACAAATATACTGACATGGGGGTTCTTGATGTATTGTTTTTGGTAAATGGCCTCAATTTTTTCTTCAGCCTCTATGGCGGTCAGGCCTTTTACATCGACGGTTTCGATCAGCGGGAGGGCAATAAAACCGCGTGAGCTGACCCGCACCGTCGTATCAAGCTCCTTGGCTTCGAAAACGCTGATCCGCAGCAAATCCCCTTCTCCAAGCAGATATTCACCCGGGTCACTGTTCATTTGAACCTGGGAGAGAATCATCTCATTCATCCTGCTGATTTCGTCTTCTCCCAGGGAATAGTCGACGCGATGCGGTTCCTCCGTCTGCCTGGCCACCGAGGCATTGTTCGGAGAGGCACATGCACTGATCCATACAATCCCGACCAGCAGTAAACATGCAGGCTGCAGGGTTACCCATAGAGCATGCAGAATAAGGGCGCCGCACTGAACCATCCGTCTGTAATATTTCACCTTGGTTACTCCTTTTGTGCCGTTCGACCCATTTTTAATGTTCAATCCGTGTACGCTCCCTCGACACCTTGGCGATGCGGCAAAGGCACCGTTACCGACGGTTCAACTGCCAAAATGGATATGGCAGGGCGGGCATAGGTCATTGAAAATGGTCCTGTTGCCATTATGGCGTCGACGGGCTCACGACTGCGTCCCCACCGCCGCCGCCTCCACCGCCGCCGCCGAGGCCCAAGGCAATGCCTGCGATCGCCGCAACGCCTATGGCGCCATAGGCAACTTTTTTACCCGTCGACATGCCCGGCTTAGGTTCGGGTGGTTGCTGTGCTGCCGGTTTTTCATCCTCGGGCAGTCCAATATCCATATCCGCCTGTGAAAGAATAATTTTGTTGCCGGATTGAATCGTCATCAGGCCGTTATCGGTAAGTACATCCAACGATCCGCCTTCCGCCACCCCCAATTCACTCCGGTTTTTATCAACGGCCACATACCCTTTAATCGAGCCATCACCAGCGGCGGCGTTGATTCGAATGCGTTGGACGCTGATCGGGCCGTCCGGTGTAATGAAAGAAAACGAGCGCTTCATTGCCGACGTTTTAAAATAGACGGTGCCTTCCTTGACGAACAGATTTCTCTGCCGGCCGGAGGTATTTATAGAAAATACACTTTGATCTTCACCCACGAGGTACAAATCGTCTAGCTTGACCGCACACCTCCCGTCAGCGGAGATGATCGACCCTTCGGGAAGCGGTGCCTCTTTGGTGTAGACGCCTACGACTTTATCACCACGATAAAGGGTCACTTTATTTGTCGGATAAATTCTGTCCGCGTCGGCCAGAACTGGCACACCCTGGCTGACCATCAGAAAGGCCAGTGAGAAGACAACGATTCTGATTTCAATTCTTTTTTTTCTAAAAAAGACCATGACATGAACCTCCTGTATTTTTATTAAACAGCGTTTTAATAGACGATCATATCCAAAAAAAGAAGCAGTAGTATGAAGATGAAAATCATGCCGCCCAAGTACCAAATTAAAATAGCGGGTCTCTCATCTGCCGGGAAAGACCATGAGGGACGCTCGCGCCATCGCGACAGATGTCGTCGGTTGATGTCATAGTGATGCCGCGATATCGGGTCACGCAGGGTTCGATAGGCATCGTTCAATTCAACGAATTGCCGGCTGCCGCCCTTCAGGTTCGCATTGGCGTCTGGGTGGACCCTGCCCGCTTTTCTGCGAAAGGCCTTTTTGATCTCCTGCGCATCGGCTTTGGATCGAACTCCCAGAAGACGGTAGTAATCGACAGTGGTATCGGAAGGATTTACGATTCCGAGCGCCCTGGCGGCCGGTGTGAGTTTTTCCTTAAGACGAATCGGGTTCATGCCGCAATCACGGCAAACGCTGACAAGGGCATCGGTGAATTGTGCGGTGGGATCGGCGTCCGGAGCGACAATTGAACGACATAACCTCAGATAATCGGCATCAGCGGCGATCAGCATGATCAGTGACGGGGTGTCGCTGCGCTGACCTACCTGACGGATAAAATGGGTGAGCAATTGTTCTTGCTCATAGGGGTGGTTCGACGGTGTTGTCAATTAGATCCTAACTCTCCAACAGCGTTTCCTTGCCTTGCTGGTCCAACCCATAGTTGGAATAGGATTGATAGGCTTTGTAGTACCCCCCGTAGCCGTATTTCCTTTTGAAATCCACTTTGTTGACGACACAACCCAGGATCTTGCCGTTGACGTTGGTAATGGAGCGCTTGAAATGTCCGATGGCTTCACGACTGGATTCTCCGATGCTGCTGACCAGGACGATACCGCCGACGCATTTTGACAGGATCAAGGTGTCGGCAAAACCAATATGCGGCGGGCCGTCCAGGATGATGCGGTCGTACTGGTCGGTCAGCCTGCTCAGCAGTATTTTAAACCGCTCGGAGGCGAGCAATTCGGCCGGGTTCGGCGGAACCGGCCCGGAAGGAATGATCCCCAGGTTTTTAGTCCGGTTGTTATACATTTTCAGCTCATCGGTAACCTCGGCCAGAAAACTCGACATGCCATTGCCGTTGACGCGATTTTTGAGGTCAAACATTTCATGCAGACGGGGTTTGCGCAAATCGGCATCGATGATCACGGTCTTTTCGCCGGCGGCGGCAAAACTCAGGGCCAGGTTGACAGCCAGGGTGGTCTTCCCCTCACTGGGCAGGGTGCTGGTAACCAGGAAGCATTTGGAGCGGGTACCGGAACCGGAAAGCTGAACGGAAACACGCGTTGAGCGAATGGCCTCGGAAAAAGGTGACCGCGGATGGCGCAGAAAGGCGTTCTCCAGTCCATGTTCGTCGGGTTTGGCCTGTGGAATCGTGCCCAACAGCGGAATTTGAAATCGGTCCGATATCTCACTGGGATTGGTCACCGTATCGGCGAAGTACTCGGCCAAAAATGCACAGCCGATGCCACCGAGCAGACCCAGGACGATGGACAGCAGTAAATTAAGTTTGACGTTCGGCTTGACGGCCAACAGCGGCAAGTCGGCGCGGTTGACGATCTGAATGTTGCTCGAAGAGACGCCGGCCATGGATTCGATCTCCTTGGCGCGCTGCAGCAGGCTCTGGTAGATGACCTTGTTGGTGTCCACTTCGCGGGCCATGATCGAGTACTGGATGGCACGATCGTTCAGATCCAAAACCAGCTTTTTCTGACTGCTCGATTCGTTTTTCCATGGCACTGACGATCTTCTGTGGAGGATTCGTATTCGTTTTCAATGGATTGAAAGATTCCTCTTTCCTGGGCTTCAATCAGGGCCGCGATGCTGTCCATGCGTGCCTTCAGGGTTTTTACCTTGGGATAATCGTCGTGGAAGGTCGCTTTCAACTCCTCGTATTCAGCGTTCAGATCGGCGTATTTGTCTATCAGGCTGGCGATCAGGTCGCTTTCCAACACCCGGGGCAGATTGGCATGGCCGTCCTTGACGGCCTGCTGGTAGATGGCTGTTTTTGAGATCATGTTGGCCTCGGCCGCAGCGAAGGCCGAGTTCAATTCCTCCAGGTGGCGGTAAATGCTGTTCACACGGGCATCAAGGGAAACGATCCCGGCATGTTTGGCAAACTCGTTGAGGCGCTCCTCGGCTTTTTCAAGGTTGATCTTGGCCCGGTCCATCTGCATCATCAGAAAATCCCGGGCAATGCCGGAGGCCTCGACCTTCAACTCCATTTTCCACCTGATGAAATCTTCAACAATCGTGTTGACCACCGATTGGGACAACTGGCGGTCCGGTGAGCGAAAAGCCACATCGATCAACATGGATTTTCGGCTTGGGGAGACCGTGAGGTTTTCCGACAGGTATGTGGCCACCTCCTGATGCGCCGCAATATCTTCGGCCACCGCCGGTTGGGCCTGCCCGGGCGATACGCTTCCCGCCAGGGATTTGAACGCACTTCCGATTCGCTGAAACACTCCCGATTGACCGTCATTGAAAACCGTTTTCCGGATAACGGGATGGGCGACTAAATCGAGGTTTTCGATCACGCGGTGGATCATCGCCTTGCTGCGAATCAGTTCCACCTGGGTTTCATAAAATTCCCGCGCCTGGATTTCCGACCCCAATACCTCCTGAAAGTTTGTCACATGCGGGTTTTCCTGACTGACCTCGACGACCGCCGATGCCTCATAGATTCTGGTGACGGCCAGGGTGAATATCAATGTCGACAAAAACACCAGTGTGAGCACCGTCAGGATCAGCCACTTTCTGCGCAGGATGACATCGAGGTAGTCGCGCAGTTGGATTTCTTCGGTCTCCTGCCAATGATAGAAGGCTTTTTGAAATTCGTTGGCCGGAAGATGATTGCCGGCGACATCCGGTAACATAGCGTCCTTGAAATGGTCTATGTTTTTGTCTTGATCTGGCGCCATCTGATTACCTCGTCAATTGATTTGTAGTCTTCTCCAGCCGGAAGTTGTCCAACCACACCGTGCCCCTGATTTTGGAGTCGAAACGCATGCTGGTCCGGCGCCGCAAACGCACCACCGCCGCCTGGTTGTCCGCGGGCACCTCAAACGCGATGGATTCCTCGTGCCAGCCATTAGATCCCGTGATCATCGGGCCGGCGCGGTAAAGTCCCTGCTTGTCGTAGCCGACAATCTCCACAAACGGACCCTCATCCGTCGTGATTCCTCTGCTTTTCCAGGCATACGTCAGACGATATGTTTCCTGCGGGATGACTGCGAAAATCTGGTAGAGATGCTGAAATGAAACATTTTCTTGCCCATCGAATTTGATTTTCAGGGCATATTCACCCTCGGCAGCCTCGTTGTAGACTCGTTTCAGTTCCCAGCTGCCGTCCTTTTCACCCCAGTGACGCCAGTCAAACCCCTGTCCGGTAAGGCTGCTTTCGAACCCCGGATTGGTCAGGCCGGCACTGCCGGTGTATTTTTGCCAAATGTCCACCGATGGGGTGATGCGTTTATGGTTCAGCAGAAAATGGGCATAACGCAGGGCGATTTCCTTTTCCGGTTCGGCGATCGCAGTCATGGCCTGCCATACCATCAAGCTCTCGTCAGTCATTCCCCAGCGCATCAACCAGTCGAGATAAGCTGCCAGATTTGCCGGCTCCAATACAGCGATTACGGCTGAAGCCTCACCGCCAAGGTGGGTGTGCAGCAGTTGCAGCGCATCCTGCACGAGCACTTTTCTGGACAAGAGATAATTGGTGTTGCGGTAGAGGCGCTCTTGCATGCCCAGTTCACGGGCCAGCACCATCTGTGACCACTTCCAGCGAAACACCTGCTCCGTCAAATCGGTCAGTGAACGTCAGGATGTCTTTGGCTTTTTCTTCACTGCCCAGTGCAGCCTCGGTTTCGGCCAGCCTGAGCCACGCGTCAAGATGAAGGACATCCTGTGAAACGGCCTGCCTGAAAAACCCTGCGGCCCGCTCCGGCTGCTGCTGCAGCCAGGCGTGCATGCCCAGTGCATACTGGGCCTTCGGATAAAACCTTGAGCTGTTGTGCCTCTTCGTCCGAAAAGGCATAGTCTGCCTGCCAAACTGCCCGCTGCGGCCAGTTGAAATAAACCGTCCAGCACCCCAACGCCAATAGAACCGCGCTTAAAAGAATACGAAGTGGTGTACGCATCAAATTATAGTTGCCCAAGATGAACGATGGCTGTTTCAACGTTCCCTCGCCCCTTTGGGGAGAGGGACAGGGTGAGGGGTAGCACACGTTTTGCAAAGTGCGAAACGCAATAAGTAGTATCCTAATCTTTTGCAGGTGGAGCGGAGCGATTTCATTCGACGAGATTCTGTAACGTGGATAGATCGATGTTATTTGGAGTAGTTGCAGATCATCGTTGGTTCACAATGATTTACATTTCCGACCGATCGGAGATTGCTGACGGCGGTTTTTTTCTTCAGGTTTTAGTAAAGTGCCACACGCCATTCATAGAAGTAGAATAGTTGCGCCTTCGGCTCTGGCGCTATTTATAAGATAGGATTCTTACCCTCTACCAAAACCGCCACCAGCGCTTCTTGCTTCTCCCGCTCATTGCGCCGGATACTGTCATCGGCTGAAGGACCTCTCCGTTCAGCACGCGCAGCGGATTGTCCGTGGTGATTCGCTGAAGGTTTTCCTGGCCGATCATCGCACGCAGTTTGGCCGTTGCCGCCTGCATCCTCGCCGGGTTGTGCCATCCCGGGTGGTGACTGTCGGTGGCCAGGCAGTGGATCTGGCCGTTTCCGGCCATCAACCGGGCTTTGCGGGCAACCGCCCGACCGTATTGGCCGAGAAAGCTGCCCCAGTTGACCTGCAGGTACACACCCGATCCGATGAGCCGGTCGATCAGGCCCGGATTGGCTGCAAGCTGCACGCATCGTTCGGGATGGGCCAGCAGGATTGAATATCCCTTGGCCAGTATTGAAAAGATGACCTGCTCCCACCCCGGCGGAAGTTGCTGGAACGACGGCTCGATCAACAGGCAGGAAGAGTTTCCCAGGGGAAGCAGACGGTGATCATCAAGCAGGTCCGGAATCTGCGGGTCTATGGCGATTTCCATACCCGGTACGATTTCCAACCCCAAACCATCATCCTTGATGGTTTGATTCAAAGCGGCGACCCGTGTTTTGATCCGGTCGATGGACGGCATCCAGGTGGTCCCTGGAACCATGTGCGGGGTGGCTGCAACCGTGCGGTAACCCGACTGCACAAAGGCCTGTGCCATCTGCATGCTTTCCGCAGCGGTTTTCGCTCCGTCGTCCAGGTCGTGCAGAATATGACAGTGTAAATCGATCATTGGGGTCATTCAATGGTCAGGTATTGGTGAGGATTGGCTATAATACGCTTATATATTCAAAATTCGATGTTGGACGTTCGATGTTCGACGTTAATCGTTTTTCGTGGTTGCGTGCAAGCACTCAGAATAGCCATCAAAACAACGAAATACAGACAATTGGCAGGGATCTGCAGGTTGAAATCAAACAAGGCTGTGCACGCTCATCGAAATCAATCCGCTGAAGGCACCCACGGCTAAATAAAAACGCAGGGGGTCTTTTCTAAAATCGAGTTGTTTGATGCGTCGGGCACTCTTTCCAAGGAAAATGAAAAAACCGCTCATTATCGCAAAAAATCCGATCCAGCCCGTCTCTATCAGGAGCTGCAGATAGTCATTGTGGGCATGGATAACCGTCTTGTCTGAGGTCAAGGATTGGTTGTACACTTGGAACACATTTTCATAGTTTCCCAAACCAATGCCCAGCGGGTGATCGTTGATAATCGGCAGGCTATCCCGCCAGATATCCATTCGTGAACCACTATCGGCACCGAGGGTTAAAAAACGCTGCATAATCGGTCCGACGCCGATGGTCATGGTGTAGATACACAGCAGAACGATGATGCCGCCCATCAATACCCGGGTCTGCAAGGCCAAGGCTTTCATTCCCGTTCGCGCCATGATCGAAAATGCCAGAAAGCCGACAAGCCCGCTGACGATACCGGCCCGTGAGCGGGTGAAAATCAGGGCCAGCAGAAAAACGATGATGCCCATTGCCATCAGCGCCTGCCGGTTGAGTCTGTCGGATCCCAGCACTTCTTTCAACGAGTAAACCCGGCCGGTCATTGCCAGCGTGATGCCCAATGCCAGCGGCCAGATCATCCCGATAAATGCCGCAAAGCTGTTGCGGTTGATAAATGTACCACGAGCAGTACCCAGGTAGTCTTGGATATAATCAACCCAGAGCACACCCATGGACGGTACCAGCGCCTGAATCAATCCGTATACCGCCTCCAGCAGGCCGATTCCGATCATGACGAATACAACGCGTTTGAGTGTTTTTCTTTCGGTGCAGAGATTTCGCACCACGAGAAAGAAAAGTCCCAGGCTGAGTAGAAAGACCCACCAGGATAGTGCAGTCCTTGGCAGATAGCTGAGCGATTCCCAGGTCGGAGTGCTGCCGGTAAGCGCCCATGCCTGGGAGAGGATTTCAGCGCGTGTGGGACTGAGAAAAGAAAGGACCGGGTACGGAAAAGGGATGCACAGAAAAAGCGTCCAGATGAAAAATATGGCAACCGATATTTTTAAAAAGACGGACTCGAGGGAAAACAGTGTTGGTCAAGCGTGGTCCACAAATACAGGATAAATGCAGCGATCATCAGCAGGCAGTAAAGCGACCACACCCACGGCTGAACGGCGGCGAAGAGAATGGGTATGGTGCCGATGATAAAAAGAGATACAGTATATCTTGGTTAAGGATGGTCATAGCGTGTTTCTAATATCGCATTCTTCCAGGCTTCCCGATTGAAAAAAGTCAGGAAAAACAATTTTTAAGATCGAGCCACAGACTCCAATTTTCAAGATAGTAGAGGTCATTTTCGATTCTTCTCTGAATTGAGGTGTTACCTCGCCATCCGTTGGCCTGTGCCAGACCGGTGATGCCTGATTTGACCCGATGGCGGATTCGATAATTGGGGATTTCCATGCTGAATTTTTCGACAAAATGCTCCCGCTCCGGCCGGGGGCCGACGATGCTCATGTCACCCACAAGCACATTCCACAGCTGCGGCAGTTCATCCAGGTTGGTCTGACGCAGAATTTTTCCGAAAGGCGTCACCCGTTTGTCATCGGGTATTGTCCAGACCGTATCGGAATCCAGCCTTGATTGTACGGTCATGCTCCTGAATTTGACCAGTGTGAATTCAGCGTTGTTGTTTCCAATTCGTTTTTGTCTGAACAAGATCGGACCCGGTGAGGTTATCTTAATGGCAAGGGCGATAACCAATAAGACCGGGGAAAGGATAAGCAGCCCGGCAGATGAAACGATGACATCGAATGACCGCTTAATCATGCGGTTGCTGAAGATGCTGAGGGGTTCGTTGCGAGCGGCAATCACGGGAATGTTGCCGAGGCTGTTGAGAACCGTCCACTTGGGGATGATGTTATAAAAGTCCGGTACAATGCAGAATCGCACGCCTTCTTCTTCACACCGTTCAACAATGCGCCTGATGGCTTGCGCTTCGCTCAACGGTTTGGCAATGATGACTTCATCAATTTGATGTTTCTGTAAAACGTCGGGAAACTGCTCTAATTTGCCAAGATAAATCCCCTCAAGTGGAAGATCCAACTGGCTATCGGACAATATGCCCCGAATCCGAAAACCCAGTTCCGGCGTGGATATAATTTTTGCGATGACTTGTTTGGCCGAATGCCCGCTGCCGATCAACAGAACTGATTTTTGCTGATACCCGTATTTTAAAAATTGTTTGATGATGATCAGATAGAATAATCGCAGAACGGTTGATGCAATGACCCCGAAAAACAACGGGTAGAGGATCAGTTTGTCATTGGGTCTGAATTCACCAAAAATGGCAACGGTTGCAATCGTGACGGTGCTCAACACCGAGTAAGCGATCAGGATGTCTTTCAAGACCTTAATTGTGTTGGATAGGCGATTGATCCTGAGAATATCTGAATTGACGGATATCAAAAACCAATAAATGACGATAAGTCCCATCAAGATGTTGCCTTTCAATGGAATCATCGTTCCGCCCGTGTAATATTTAAACACAACGAAGAAAAAGGCGAACATGATCGTTAAATCGATGATGAACAGGATTCTGGAGTTCCCGTTTTGCATCTCAGTACCTCGTCTTGTCTAATTGATCGGAATGGTCAAAAGCGGATAGATGATATTTTCTGACAGGCTATTCGGTAATTAAATCTTGGACATGCACGATGTATTAAACATTTTATTCAACGACTCAAACCGCATCGGAGCTAAATTTAGATCAATGCATCCTGATTTGGTGCAATATGGTTTCAAAGCGGTCAGCGATGTTGGAAATGGGAAAGTGTCTTTCCGCATACCGTCTGGCGTTTGATCCCATGCTTGCGCGCAGGGGGTGGTCTTTCTTAAGTTTCCTGATCGCCGTGATACACGCATCCAGCCGATCCGGGAGGGATAACAATTCCGGCGTGCTCAGTCTCGGTAATTCGCGCACATAAATTGCTTATCATCGGCAGCGACAATGCATGGTTTCTGAGCACAGAAAGCAGACCAAATTTTTGAGGGCACGCAATACGAACCGGCAGATGCTTCCATCGTAATCAGCGACACATCCGAGGAGGCCAGCAGGTACGGGTAAAGGTGTGACGACTGAAGTGGCATCTGGATCAGATTGGAGAGCGCTCTACCGGCTAATCTGATCGTTTAACAATCTATGCCCACGCTCGTCTGTGGCAACAACGAATAGGATTCCAGGGTCATCAACCAGACCGGCAGCGGTGTCGACGATGAGCTTGGATTCCTTGTTTTTTTCCCAACGTGCCGCAATATAAAATTACAAATTTCTCACTGAATCCATGACTGTCGGAAAATTGATTGTTTCTCGGCAGCACGGGAATCTGCTCGATAGGTCCCCAGTTGGGTATGACGCTGACTTTAGCAGGGTCGATATTCCATTGATTTAAATAGGGAATAAAATCATTCGTGATGGCGACGATATGATTCGCTATGGAGTAGGGCGTCTGATTTCTATTCTGTTCAAATAAGCATAGACAAGACGGCCGAGCGTCCGGCTGACATTGGAAATGATGGATTGAGCGGCAATACTCAGCAGATCGTGAAGCCAAAAGACCGACGGAACGGCATGATGCCTCGCCCAGCGATAATCTTCTTTTGGGCTTCCAACGGCGTATTTCCGGATATGACGACATCGGGGCGCCATTTGTCCAGTTCCCCGATTGCCAGATCACCGTAGCGCCGTTCCTGCACCCACCTTTTCAGGAAGATTGTCTTTTGCTATGCGCTCAATTCTGACATCGACGATCTTAAGATGTCGATGGCGTTCTTCATCGAATGATGCTTTCGGGCCGCCGCTTGCTTCGTGAGAAGAGGTGCAGAACGCTGTGTCCTCTTTGAGACAATTCGATACTCAGGTCCAGCGGAAACGAAAAGCCCGCGTAGTCGTGCACGGCAATGCGCATCAATTTGTTCTTCTTGTCGGTAGTTTAATGTGGACGAGGTGAAAATATATATCTGACTTCATGCGGCCTCCTTCAAACGAGCGTTCTCGAACAGAAAGTCGGCTTGAATGCTTCTGCCGTTGCTGTCGCAGATCATGTTGTGGACGCCCCGGAGATGCCATCCACGATCGCGCAGCCAGGCGATAATGTCGTCCACCAGGGCCTGGCCGACGTACACTTCCACAAACGAGCATTCGACGTAGATGTAGGCAAACCTACGCAGCAGGTCTTCACATCCCCGCAACGCTTCCAGCTCATATCCCTGCACATCCAGCTTGAGCATGGCAGGGGGTACAATTTGTTCCGATTTAACATAGTCGGACAAAGGTCCCACGTTGACTATTTCCGTCCGGATCTCCTCGGTACCGGGAAATAAACGTTCCTGCAGGGGTGAAAAGGGAAGCAGCGAAGAGGAGTCGTCGGCAGCCGACACATGAATGGCTTCCTGACCAGCCTCTGGACCGATTGCTGTTTGGTGAAAAATAACGCTTGAATCCCTTCTGAATACTTTCCGAAAGCTGTAGGCAGCCCTGGCGAGGGGCTCAAAGGAAATGATCCCGGCCTTGGAGGCCCATTTTCTTGCTGCAAGTGAAAATTGCCCGCGGTTGGCGCCGATATCGACTATCGTCGCAAGGTCTTGTGAAAGGATACGGCGATGTTCAGTACCTGCAAGTACCCGGTGGCAAAATAGCGCTCTCATTAACCGTGGGGAACGAAATGTTTGTATAATTTTCCAAAGACGTATCAGGGTAGGACTGAAATTCATAAAATATTTCTCTGAGCAACACTGTCAGCCGGTTTTCTTTTTGTTTCAACTAAAGATCATTCTTCCATAACGTGGGATGGAGGGGGATTCCGTCACCATTCAGCATTGCTCTATAGACAGTTATCATTTTTCGGGCCGCGATATCCCATGTATAGTTTTGTAAGATTAGTTCTTTTCCTTGTTCCCCCATCATTTTTCTTTCTGCATCCGGCTTAGAAATCATCTCAGTAAGTGCTTCGGTGAGATTTTTTTTATGGATGGGAATCCACCGTCCACAATTGGTCTTTTCGATTGCACTCCATGGGGTTGCTTGAGTAGTTATCACTGGTATTTTACTAGCAAGTGCTTCAGCGATAACATTTCCGAAATTCTCAGAATAGGAAGGCAATACAAAAACATCTGCACGAGAATAGAGCGCCATTTTTTTTTCTCCCCAAACACTACCACTGAGCAAAATAGACTTTGGGGATGCAGATTGATCCACGAGCTGATGGACATCATTTGAATACCCCATGTAGTCCGGACCGGCAATCACCAGGAAGGCATCCGGATATTTTTTTACAATTCCATTCCACGCGGAAATGAGCATGTTGAGCCCTTTTTGGGGGCTCAATCGCGAGAGAAACAATACGACTGTTTTTCCCTGCAGTACGGGCCATATTTTTTCAGCCACACTCGGTGCCGGAAGCTTTTCAAAATTCTGTGGGTTTATCCCATTGGGTATTATCGTGAAAGGACCTTTAAGGCCGAGAGCTCGACATGCTTTGATCTCTTGGTCGGCCGTTGCATGAATGCAACTTGCACCCTCAAGGGCTTTTTGTACATATAATTTATAACCTAACATTTTTTTTTTACGACGTATTTTTAACATCCAAGGATCTAATCCGTTTCTGACTGCAACGATATGAGGCTTGCTTCGGTGTCGTGCAAACCATGCCCCAAGCGTAACTGGGTGAGTGAAGATGCCGTTAACATGGATTAGATCGCTCTGCGACACTATCTTTCGCAGAACTCGTACAGCATCATATGAAATACAACTTTTTTCATTCACCAAATATTTGAAAGGATAAATACGAAGGTTCGGTTGTTCAACTTTAAAAAAAGCTTTAAAGGGAATTCTTGATCCTTTTGTAGCGTCGCTTGTGACCACGTTAACGGTCACTCCAGCACGTGCTAAGGCCGTTGATAGCCCATGGCTTGATTCACACACGCCGCCGAAACCACGGGATGGTGGGAAATGAGTTGTGACAAAGGTGATACGCATTGATTGAATTGGCAGTTTTCTGTTCAGATGTTGTTGATTTCAGATAGGTAGTTTAGTTCCTTAATCTTGGCGGATATCATGATCTCGTAGGCCAAATAAAGAGAGCAGTAGGTCCATCCAGCCGGACCGTCTATGATGCCGCCTTTAATAAAGAGCTGAAGCAGGAATCGAATAAAAGGTCGAAAGGGAAGTTGGTAGGACAGCCCCCTTAAGGCCTGTCGCCTTTTGTGCCGGTCTTTCGAAAGGAGGCCACTAAGTCCTTCCATTAGTGATATTCTTTTCGTGAGATAAGCGTTTGATTCTATTGCTGACAGTTGATTATGTTTCTGAAACCAGAATAGCAGACCCTTTGAGAAACTGTAATGGATATATGGCGACCTAATGTAACCAGCTTTTCCCTCGACATCCCATGTCTCTCCGTGTCCAGTAATGGCCTCTACGAAACGGGCCTTGCCAAAACGGACAATGCGTGGGTGCCAAACCGGGAAATTTGAGCTGCGTTTTACCCATCTGCCGAACAACATCACCTTGTAGCAAAGATAAAATGCGTTGTAGGAGGTTGATATCAGGGTCTTACGGATCTCATATCGCAATTCTGAGGTTACTTCTTCATCAGCATCAATAAAAATGACCCATTCTGTGGATATATCTGTATTATCAAGTGCCCAATTCCTTTGGGATGCAAAACCAAGCCAGGGGTTAGAATAGATTTGGCATCCAAGATGTCTCGCCAATTCACCGGTTTTGTCCGTGCTTCCCGAATCCACGATGACAATACGGTCGACCCAGGATAGGTGATCCAAGCAATTCTTGATGTTGTTTTCCTCATTACAGGTAAGAACAACGGCAGTTATTTCAGGGTTTTTAATTTTTACCATGTGGGGTGAAATTAATTTGAACCGGTATTGAAAGGTGTCGTGAACGCTGGCAAAGATATTTGATAATGTTAAGAAAATGGACTGTTTATAGGTAGTTCATGAACATGTTGATCTGGATTCCTGACTCAAGGAGGTGCGAAATGATTTTCAACCGCTTTCAGACATATGGCGTGCATACATGTACCCAATTGAATCATTTAATTTATCAACAAAAAAACCATTTTTATTTCGAAGCCATACCTTAAAACCCCACTCCCTCATGATGTCAAGTATCGAATCCAATTCTCCAAATTCTTGATGGACTTCCATTACGATTTTACGTACATGCGATAGCCACAAATTTTTACATAAAAATAGATCGAACTCAGAACCTTCGATATCTATTTTAAGAAAATCGATCTTATCTATTTGATGAATATGAAGTATTTCGTTCATGGATAATTTTGTTGGAAAGTCGCCATATTTTGAGTTTTCTTTTAAAAATACTTCATTGGCAAAAACACCACTTTTTGATCCCATTAACGATTGATGTATCGATACTTTGTCGAGACAATGATTATGAGATAAATTATCCTTCAGGTCATCCAGAAATTTCGAAAGGGCGTCTACAGCAACAACATGCTTGGCAATTTTAGCAGATATCAGAGTAAAAATCCCGACATTGCACCCCAAGTCCACAACCGTATCATTATCTTTAATTTCAAAACCGAATAAGGGAGGAAAATAACATTTTAAACAGAATATTTCTCGAACAAGGCCAAAGTGTTTCCCATCTATCATTACCTTCTTTCCAAAAGGCTTGAGACAGATTTCCCTACCAGCCATCATATCATCCGCAGATTTCAAGCTTTTCTCGAAAACGACTTGATGAATATGTCTTAAAATAGCAAAGGAATATCTGAGGAAAAGGCGTTTTCCTCCGATCTGATAGACGCCTGCCAACTCTCGAATAAAGCGATTCATTATTTGAAACAGCGGGGTGCAATAAAAATTTTCTTTACGTCTAATCATTTTTTTCATCACTTGGTGAATAACCAATGTTGTTGTTGATATTCTAAAACTTTACCGGATGTTTTTGAGCTTCGTTATAGACAACATGGGCCCAACCCCTTAGACCGCGTTCTTTTGTTTTATTCTCCGTGTAATCTCTTATAGGGAAGGAAAAACCGGTCTTGGACCGGTTTAGCAACCCCTTAGGGACCTGTTTCCAAGCTGCCTGAGCCATGACTTTTTTATCAGGTTTCATTGGACTGCACATCAACGGAGCTACTTCGTCGATCAGCTTCACATCTACCAACGGAACACGCACTTCTAAGGAATGGGCCATGCCGGCCCAGTCGGTGTCACGCAAAAGCATGTTTCGCATGTAGAAAATAGTTTCGAGTGCCGAAACACGGTGGTGGTCGCAAACTTGACGACCCATTGCCATGTTGAGATGCAATAGTGGGTTGAGTTGCTGCCAGCCATCCTCGACCATGTCAGGATCCAGAATTCCGGGCAATTCCCAAGGCATGAAAAGTCCTCTCCGCAGGAGATAGGCGCCGCCAAAAGAATTCCCATATTCCAACATGCCGGCAAACTTAGGAGAGGTGAAGTGCCGAAGCACGGGTGCAGTAACCATGCGAAAAGTTTTGCCTAAAAAAGCGATGGGCTTTGCTAATCCTACCATTCTTGGAACATGTGCAAATGATGGATACCCACCAAAAAGTTCATCTCCCCCAAGACCGGACAGGGCGACTTTAAGGCCTGTTTCCCCAGCAGCTTTACTGATAAAGTATGTGTTAATTCCATCGATGCTGGGCTGGTCCATAGCCGTGAAGATGTTTGATAGTTCCTGTACGAATTCCTCTGTTGACAGCCATCGTGTTTCGTGGATGCAGTGGAGCCTTTTTGCTATATCCTCCGCCCAAATTGTTTCGTCGTTAGGCGTGCCCTTGTACTGATTAAATCCTAAGGTAAATGTCCGTAATGGTGCGATGGATTGACGTGCAGCCAAAGCTGCAATAGAAGTAGAGTCCATTCCTGAAGATAAAAAAATGCCCACCGGTACATCCGACACCAGGTGATGGTGCACACTGTCTTCCAGAGCCGCTTTCAGGTGTTCCTTTACCTCGGATACGCTGTAAGGTGGTTGACTATCTGACGCCTTCTTCAATTGTTCTGCCAGACTATAGAAGATCCGGTGTTTAGGCGCGGCACCGTCTCGATCGACCCAGAGCATTGATCCGGCAGGGAGAGAGCGAATACCCTTATAGAGGGTAAATGGTTCAGGAACATACCCCCATAGAAAGAACCCCACATGCCCGGCAGGTTCAGGAGATGTGTCCGCTCCTCCGGCTGCCAAGATTGATTTTACTTGGCTTGCCACCCGGATAGCGTGACCATCATCGGAGAAATAGAGTGGCTTAATTCCTAAAGGGTCCCTGGCAAGGAGAAGACCCTGTCTTTCTTCATCCCAAAGAACAAACGCATACATCCCGCGTAACCGCTTAACAAATTCCGGTCCTTCTTCGCGGTACAGGTGAAGTAGGACTTCAGTGTCACTGTTTGAGAAAAAACGGCAACCTCGACTAATGAGCTCATTCCTCAGTTCTTTGTAGTTATAAATTTCGCCATTAAAAACGATGCGCAACCTACCGTCGATTGTAGACATTGGTTGTGAACCAGCCCGTGTCTGATCGATTACGGCAAGTCGCCGGTGGGTAAGACCTACGGTACCGTCTTTTGAAAGCCAGGTTCCTTTTCCGTCTGGCCCTCGCCTAAAAAGGGTTTTATTGGCCACACGCAGCCATTTTACAACGTCGGCCGATTCGCCACCGTTGTTATACCTGAATATCGCCGAAAGCCCACACACAAAAAAACACCCTCACTATGGTACCTGGCGATAGGTTGAATGACACCAAGTCCAAATATCGATCCTGAGCTCAGTTATGCAGACATTAACGCCATCTCGCACGAAGGTCATTTTTGCGCGGTATAAATAGGTAAGGAATATGATCCTGTAGCCTGATTGCAAGTCCGACAGGGTCGAATACCCATTTTAAAATTCGCATCCAATTAGCAATGAAAATATCCCGCGGCCTCTTGTCTCGACCGGAAACCATTTTGAAATATCGATTACAATCATCTTCATATTCTTGTTTGAATTTTTGTGACCCAGTTATTGATTGGTCGTGAACCCGAAACGCTCCCAAATATCGATCTATTCTCTTGAATCGGTATCCTCGAATAGCAATTCTAAGGAATAATTCGGCATCCCAACATGTCTTGTTGAGAGGATTGAAACCACCGACAGCGCTTACGGCATGCCGCCGAAAAAAGCTTGCTTGCTGGCATATCGGACACCCCTCATAAACAAATCTTCGTGTTGAAAAATAGCCTGATCGAAAACGGCGAATAGTCTCTCCGAAAGAATCGATTATAATGCCATGTCCATATACAACCGATGATGATTCATTATTACGGAAGGCTTCATTCACAATCTTGAATGCACCTGGAATGTAATGATCATCAGCATTAATATAACCAAAAACATCCCCGGTCGCATGGGCAAGTCCCTTGTTAAGGCCATCTGCAGGTCCGGCATCCGGTTCAAAGATCACTTTGTTAATTCGGCCACGAAACTTATCAATTATCTTTCGGCTTCCATCGGTGGAACCTGGATCTACAACGATATATTCTAAATTAGGATATTTTTGGTCTAGTACGGAGCAAATGGCCTGTTCCAAGTAATCAGCTTGGTTATACGAGATCGTTACAATGGATATTTTCATGATCTCCCTGTATTCTTTGCCGCTCGAATAAAAGCGTTACCGAAGTATCTAATATCACGGACGGAATATGCTTTTCCATTGGTAATGGAAGTCAAAGCTGCAATAAATGATACAAAATAAAATGTCGTTACAAACCTGCTAGTCGCCCCATAAGGAGAAAAGGCCCAGTCCCAAAAGAACAGAAACCCATAAAAAGTGATCAGCGGATCAAGTTTAATATTATGTTGAAAAACAACCAGCAACGTTCTCATGGCGGTAATGCCTACCCAAAACCAAAAGACAGCACCCAGAATACCTGATTCCACCCAGGCGCCCAAAAAAATAGAATGGTTGGGAATAAGACAGTCGTCATCATCGGGACTTTGAAAATAGCCAAGTTTGCGCCTCATTTCTGATAGTATGTCGGAGTAGAGGCAATTTTTGGCCCAGGAACCGTGGCCAACAAGAGGTGAGTCCTTGATAGCGATCACGGTCGACAATATCTCGGTACGGCCGCCGATGAGGACACCGTAAGCGCCAGTTCTTTGTGTTTCGTATTTCTGCAAGGCGTCGTATCCTAAGACACCAGATTCTGCTAAGGTACTGTAAAGCGTGAAAACAGACCAACCTCCTACAATAATAATCGTTACCAAAAGGATAAACTTTCGATTTCCCATTGGTCGAAGTTTGCTGTTATGATTAGCTACAATTGATTTTGATACCAGAAAAAATAGCGTAAGGCAAAGAACCCCTCCTAAAGATCGATAGCCCATTATGATGTTGACCAATCCAATTCCTGCTATGATTGTAAACACCACAAAATACCTAAAAAAAGACCTTTTGTAGAACCCTGTCGCTAAAAGTACCATGAGTAAAGTTATAGCGAAACCATAGCCAAATTTCCAAGGATAATAGGCAGCATAATCCGAAGGATTAAAAAAATATGTCAATATACCACCCAAGGCAAGACCTAATGAAAATAAGAATACTCTTTGTGGCCGGCGCTCAATCAACATGCTCAAGGCGACGAAGTTGATCATGGTAAAGGTAATCTTAGCCCACCCTCGGATCCAGTCGTTAAATGGCGTCTGCCTTACTATATCTGTGATAACTTGCCCGATGAGCCATAAGCAGGCTAATAGGAGGAAAAATTTTGGTAATGCAAGAGAGATCTCACGGCCCTTTCCGGAATACAGTAGAAACGGTATTGAGAATGCAAGAAGCAGTTCCGTTGCAAAGACCCTTCCAATCAATTCAAATTCGATGAAACTGCTGATAGGAATCAGAAGTGCCAAAACATCAAGATGCCCAAACTTGGCAGCTTTGGTGCCAGCGGCATGGTTTCTTTCATATATTGAACAGGTATTTACGGGGTAACCATACATGAGGGTTTTCAGATGGTAGTGCGACTTTGTCTGATGTTTGTGTATTTTTGATTTTTCTCAATTGTGATATCGGCATGTCAGGGTTGACGTTTCAATCGTTTGTCCCAGTATCCATCAATCGAGAAGTGGCGAAAATTAGTATTTGCCTGCGTAAAGGATGGAACCAAGTGGCTGCAACTGACACCATACCCATGAAGCACGTGACAATCGTAACACGCGCCCATTTGTCTATCAGGGATGCATCAAGAACTGCCCAATAGGATGTTATAGTTATTACAGCCAAACCGAAACAAATCCCGGCCGACATCATATCGTGAGTAGACAGGAGCTGATTATTTTGTTATTCGGTGCTCGAAATGAAACGCCCATACGGGTATGAGGCTACCAAGAACCAGAGAGCCAACAAAAGAGGCGAGGACCCCTTGCCAACCGAAGATACTACCAAGGGTCAATCCGGCAAAGGTGTTGGTCGCACCCATAACAATATGCGCTGTTGTAATCCATCGAAGTTTTCCCTGCCCCAAGTAGGCGAAGTAAGCTGGTGCGGAAACAGTGTTCAGGAACCAGGCAAATGAAAGCCATACACCCATGATGACAAACTGCGGCTGAAAACTGCCAACCCATACCTCGCAAATGGCAGGCGTCAAGGCCATCAATGCGGCGAATACCGGTATGACTAAAAATAGAAGGTTACGTGTATTTCGAGCATAAAGGTCGGGTGCGTCTGTCTCATAAGAAGTCATGCCGGCATACACGGGAACGATTACCCGATTGCTTTCAACTACGAGTGCTCTGATGCTAATTACCATCCGTTGGGCCATCTCAAAATATCCAGCGGCGGACAGTCCTCCATAACGTCCGACCAGCATTTTAGTGGCCGGTTCGAACAGCAACATCACAACAGAATTAATCTGAAAATTTAATCCATAGCAGAGCATCTCCCTGAAGTGTAAGAACTTCCATTGCTTTGGGAGTATCGGCACTGACGGCATGACTCGGCGTACGGCGACCCAACCTGCAGTGACGAGTATTACGCCTTGAGCCAACTGCGCGGCTGCAAGTCCGACCAGACCATATAATTTCACACCTACAAGCGCCGATAGGAAAAAGAAAAGGCTGCCAAGAATCATGATGCCTGCCCGCAACCCGCTGTGAAAACAGGCATCAAGAGCATTCATCCAAATTCCCGCTACCGAAGTTAACCAGAGAGACGCAAGGCCATACGGCAATATAACCCGTCCCGCATCCAGGCCTTCCGCTGGCAAAACATACGGCAAAGCCAATAACAACAAAGGATATCCTATTGCTGTGATGATGGCGAGTAAAGCGCCAACGCTTATGGCTGCTGTTTGCAGAGACGCTGCAGCGGCCTGATCATCCCCATGGGCGCGGTAGGCCGCAATAAATTTGATGATGCTGCCGCCAAAACCTAGTTCACTGACTCGCGCGGCCGAGACTGTTGCCAGCACGACAGACCAAATGCCCAACTGGTCAATGCCAATGCGGTCTATTAAATAGCGATAGAGTATCAATAGCATGACCGACTGGACTATCATCTGCCCGGCCGCTGAAAAAATATTTCTTACTAATTTGTTCCTCATTAAATTTCCAAAAAAGACCATAAATTCTTTTTCCCCATGAATAAGGAACCCATGAGGGAACACTCTGTTTTTTTTGGACCATGTTGATAGAACACGATAAGTGTGGTGCTTGGGAGAATTTTTAGCTCGGACGATGTTAAATTATGTTGAAAAAAGAGGGCAGTATGGTTGAAGCTTTTTAGATGTGAATCAGTATGGTTGATGCTTTTTAGATGTGAATTGTGTCAGGTTCATTCAGTTTTCATTTCGTATATTCATTTCTTTTGGAATGCATAAAATATTACCAAAATCTTTCGTCCCGGGTTGAATCGATGGTTGGGTCGGATCCAAAACATCATATTCATATGATTTAATAGAATCTATGACTGTTTTTGAGGATGAACTATTATTTCTCAATAATAACTCAGAAACTTCTGAAAGAATAATTGGTCGATGCTCACTCAAGACTTCTCGGGCTCCTGAAAAAATTAAATGTTCGACCCCTTCAACATCAACCTTTAAAAATCCAGGGTTTAAAGATTTACGTCTAACGAGTTCATCTAAAGTTTCACTTATGACTTCTTCTAAATCCCATTTTTCATTTGATATAGCCGGGTGAATCATTTCACCCAAGCTCGAGTATTCTTCCTTGCCTTTTATTGTTTTTATTATTGCTTTACCTTGTCTATTTGAGACAGCACCTTCAAAAACTTCAACTTTATTTGCTACTCCATTTAATTCAATATTTCGACGCAAGCGATTTATGGCATTTTGGGTCGGTTCAATTGACAATACTCTCTGTTGGGCAATGTTTTTAGCAAACATAATCGTATAGAAACCAATATTGGCTCCCACATCAATAACATCTTTATTGACGTCGAGATATCTTTTACAAATTTTAACCAATTCGGGTTCATAGTGCTTCTCGGAGATTATTCTAATGAAAAGATCGCTATGGACGTCTACAGCAAATAAGCCCTCAAATTCATCGACAGCTATAACTGGATCACCAACTAGCACCTTCCCAAGATTATCTAAAACCTCTTTTTTATGCATGTACCTGATTTTCAAAAACAGGCGTCTGATAATTATTGCTGGGTATAATAACGTTCTAATTATTGATCTTCGATGGGATATTTCTATTAGCTGTTTCATTTTCATTGAAACCGACAAATATTGTCCGTATTTCGTTTTGAAATTCAAGTATTGAACAATAGAGGGCATTGAACCCTCCCCGCCGAAAGCGGCGGGAATCGAGCGCTATCGCGGTTCAAATAGCAAATGCTTCCCTAATATCCATAAGATAAAAAATATAGCTCCGCTCCCTCGGTTGCAACCCGAATCGGCTATATTTTACTTTAATGTCGATATGTTAGATGGCGCAGAATCGATTCTGCCTCTGGTGGTCTCGTAAGAAAGTCGAAATTATCGAATTCAAACCACATCATATTGTTGTATATATATGCAAATAGACCATATGTTGTGGTCAAAAAAAATGCAACTGGCTTTTTACTGCAGTCCCATCGGAATTTTAAGTTCTTCCGGAAAAAATCTTTCGAGCATGCAGTCGGTTATTCGATCCTTAGAATGATTATTCGTTCCGGTAACTTGGTGCCGCCCACTCAGGATTGCATCAGCTCTTGCCGAAACTTTTTTGACAGCGGGTAAAGATAAATATCCTTGACGGCCATCCCCATGCGCTTGTTCTGCCTGTCCATGCGTCCCCGGCCGGTGGTTTCCCCCACATACACCCAATTGGCGGCCTGGTAACATGTGCCGCTGTATTGTTTCCCATCCACCAGGGTTTCCATGAGGACCGGGCGACAACCGTAACAGTCGATCCAATCATGCGGCACTGTTTTGGCCGCCAGGGAAAGCACCGAACTGGCCAGGTTTTTCACCTGAACCCAGGGAAATATTAAAAAACGACTGTTGGATATGATCTTTTGCAGGTTTCTCCGGCGCTGTTCATCGCTCCAGCCAATCCAGTGGTCCCTGGCCGCCATCCGCCACGCCGGACTGGAAAATTGCAGCACCCCAGACTTGCCTGGTCGATGCCGGACTGGATAAAATATCGCAGCTGCGCGCCAAAAGGGATTCGGTATCCAAGGTAATGATATCGATCCACATACTCACACCAGAGCTGTCTTTGGGAGGAATTCCGGACTCGGGTCAACACTATCGGGGACAGCTCGCTCAATTTTGTCGAGATCGTCGGCTGACTATCCGTCCGCTTGGTCTTGTCGGCAGTCGGCTTTGTCTGCCTGGTGTATTGGTTTTTGCACGCCGGCAGTCGGATAATGCCCCTGGCATCCAGGCGCTCGAGAAATTGTCGGCATTCGACGGTTTTCAGTTTGCCGGTCGGCCTTTTCCAGGAAAACAGCTCACAAATGGTATTGGCCAGTTCGGTGCGGCTGAGCTTCGGGAACGTGTCGACGATAACCGCAATTTCGCTGATTTGATCGCGGTTGATCACCTGGCCGCAAAATGGTTCGGAAGACATCGATCGCATGGGTGTAGGCGTTTACGAAAGAGTTATTTATTTGTACTATACAAACGGTCTGCAGGAATGTCCAGAACCTTTTCCATTCTGTCTTTTTCTTTACGGTTCGATCGATACAGGATCTGAAAAGGGGCGCTATTGGAAGCGGGCAACGACCTGTCCATTGCTACGAACAGCCTTTTTTTGATATCCGACCACCGCCAATGCCATCTCCCCGGCTTCCAAAAAGACGTTGAAAACCAACCGTCGATTCGATAGATTGATCCCGTGACTGGATTTGCGTTGTAAATCCGATGCCTGTTCCCACCGATTCAATTCTCGCGCCTGTTCGGATACATGAAAGCGATAAAAGTTGACGGGGTCGCAACCCCATCTTTTTACGAGTTCACCAAAGGCCAAACCCGATGAAAAAAGGGGCGCTGTTTAAAACCGTTCGTGTTGCCGTCGTCTTGCTGCTTGCGGTGGTCATTGCCGTCGCACTGGTGCAGTTGCGGCCCCGCGCCGAAAAGCAGGTACGCACGTCGGACGGGCGGCTGGTGGAGGTGGTCCGCACCCGTTCACAGACCCTTCCCATGATTGTCGACGCATACGGAACGGTTGCCCCCCGGGAGTCCTTGAAACTGGTGGCTGAGGTGCGCGGGCAGGTGGTGGCCATGCATCCGGCCTTCATCGAAGGCGGGTTTCGTGAAATCCGGTGAGGTGCTGTTGACCATCGATCCGAGGGACTATGAACTGGCGGTGCGGCGGGCAAAAGTGGGCATCCGGCAGGCGCAGGCCGAACTGGATCGACTGGCACAGGACATTCTCAACCTCAAGGCCAGCCTCAAACTGGCCAGATCGGATGTGGACTCTGGCCCTGGCGGAGGTCAATCGATTCAAGAACCTGGCCGGCAAGAACATGACCTCCCAGAGTGTGCTGGACAAAGCGAACCGCCAGCATCTCACCAGCCGGGAACGATTGCAGGCCTTGGAAAATCAGCTGGCCGTCACCGGTCCCAACCGGATTCGGCTGGAGAGCCAGCTGGAGATGGCCAGGGTGGCCATGGAACAGGCAATCCTGGATTTGGAGCGCTGCCAGATCGATGCGCCCTTCGATGCCTGGGTGACGCAAAAGGCGGTGGAAACCGGTCAACATCTTGCGGTTGGCCAATCGGTGGGCAGCATTTACCGCGCCGGTGCCTTTGACATTGAAGTCAAGATTCCGATGGCCGACTTGGCCTGGTTTCCCGATGATGGTGGATCTGAACAGGGGCTGCCGGTGGAGGTGCTGTTCATGGAGACCTCCACGCCGAAGCTGTGGCATGGCCGCCTGGCAAGGGTCAAGGCCGCCCTGGATCAAACCACCCGCACCCTGCCCGTGGTGATCGAGGTGGATGAACCAACCCCCGGCGATGCTATAATCCACGCTGCCGACCGCTTGAAGCCGGGGATGTTCGTTACGGTTAGAATCCAGGGCCGCCAGGTGGAGAATGTCCACCGGCTGCCCCGGCACCTGGTCCATGACGGGGACACGGTTTATCTCGCCGCCGACGACCAGCTCAGCGTCCGGCCGGTGACCATCCTGCGCCGCTTCAAGAAATCCGTGCTGATCAGCGACGGCCTCTCCGACGGGGACCTCGTGGTCACCACCCCGCTTTCCGGGGCTGTGCCGGGGATGAGGATAAGGATTGAGGGATTGAGGGATTAGGGGATTAGGGAATTGGGGAATTGGGGAATTGAGGGATTGAGGGATTGTTGGATTGTTGGATTGAGGGATTGTTGAATTGAGGGATTGGGGAATTGGGGAATTGGGGAATGATAGGATCGTGAAATGAAGTATGCTCGGTTCGAGGAACTGCCTTGCTGGCAGGATGCGCGAAAACTGTCTAAGATGGTTTTTGAACTGATCCAGCAGAAGGAGTTGTCTAAAGATTTTAGCCTCAGAGATCAGATCTGGCGAGCGACAGGATCCGTCATGGACAATATTGCCGAAGGTTTTGACGATAGCTCACCCAATGAGTTTGTCCGATTTCTCGGATACGCGCAACGATCAGCCAGTGAAATTCAATCCCAGCTTTATCGCGCCTTAGACTGTGGATATATCAGTCGCGGCCAATTTGAGTCTGTTTACAAAGCAGCGGCCAGTTGTCGAAAACAAATCAAAGGATTCCGTCGGTATTTGCGATCCTATGGCTCCGAATGAAAAGCAGGCGTGACACTATGTACAATATTGCTTTAATTCCCCAATCCCTAAATCCCACAATCCCTCAATCTGTTTTCGTGAAATCATGAACGAAAAACGATGAAGAAGCTCGCCCAATGGTCCGTCAATAACCGCGTCGCGGTGAACCTGATCATGATGTTCATCATCGTGGCGGGTCTGCTGACGGTCATGAACATGCGACGGGAGATGTTCCCGCAGTTCGCCCTGGACATGATCAATGTCTCCGTGCCCTATCCCGGCGCCAGTCCGGCGGAGGTGGAGGAGGGGATCTGCATCAAGATCGAGGAAAAGATCAAGGGCATCGAGAATATTTCCCGGACATACTCCTCATCCCGTGAAGGCCTGGGATCGGTGACCGTGGAACTGGACAAGGGGGCCGATGTCCAGAAGGTCATGGATGACATCAAGAACGAGGTGGATCTCATCGACACCTTCCCGGCTGAGGCCGAAGATCCGATTATCACCGAGATCATCAACCGCAACCCGGCCATTACCGTGGCGGTTTATGGGGATGTGTCCGAGAAGCTCCTTCGCCGGACGGCGGACCGCATCCGGGATGACCTGGTGGATACCGGCCCGATCTCCCTGGCCACCCTGGTGGGGGTGCGGGACTATGAGATCGCGGTGGAGGTGTCCGAGGAGAACCTGCGGCGATACGGTCTGAGTTTCGACCAGGTCGTCCAGGCTCTGAGGACCGGAAGCCTCGATCTGCCCGGCGGAACCATCAAGACCGACCATGGCGAGATTATCGTCCGTGCCAAGGGGCAGCTGTATACCGGCAAAGAGTTCGAGGACCTGCCGTTGATCACCGATGCGACCGGCACCGTGGTGCGGCTGGGCCAGGTGGCTACGGTGGTCGACGGGTTCGAGGATACGGACATCAAGGCCCGCTTCAACGGCAAGCCGGCGGCGCTGGTTCAGGTCAACCGCACCAGCCAGGAAGATGTGATCGCCATCTCCGACACGGTGCAGCAATACGTGGCGGACAGCCGTGGCCGCATGCCTGCCGGCATCCAGCTGGCCACCTGGTTCGACCTGTCGACCATGGTGCGCGACCGTATCGACCTGCTGCTGCGCAACGGGTTCCAGGGAATTATTCTCGTCTTCATCGTCCTGGCCCTGTTTCTCAACCTGCGCCTGGCTTTCTGGGTGTCCGTGGGCATTCCGGTCTCTTTCATGGGGGCCTTCATGGTCCTGGATTATAACGGGGAGACCATCAACATGATTTCCCTGTTCGCCTTCATCATGACCCTGGGCATCCTGGTGGACGATGCCATTATCGTGGGTGAGAATATCTTTACCCACTACGGACAGGGAAAATCGTCGGACCGCGCCGTGGTGGACGGCATGGGTGAAGTCGGCGGGCCGGTGCTCATGGCCGTGACCACGACGGTCGTGGCCTTCACGCCGCTGATGTTCATCTCCGGCATCATGGGTAAATTCATCAGTGTCATGCCCCGGGCGGTGATTGCCATCCTGATCGTTTCGCTGGGGGAAGCCCTGATCATCCTTCCGGCGCACCTGGAGGGGGCCCTGCTCAGGAGCCGGCGGGCCAGTGAGAAGATCGGCCGGACGATCCACGAACGCGTCAGGCAGCGCATCGAAAAGGGCCTCCAGTTCGCCATTGACCGCATCTATACGCCGACCTTGCGCTACGTGGTGGAAAATCGCTATTTCACCTTTTCCATCGGCCTGGGGGTGCTGATCATCAGCCTGGGCATTCTGCGCGGCGGCTATGTGCCCTTTATATTTATGCCCAAGGGCGACAGCGACTGGGTGATTGCCGAGGTCAACTACCCGCTGGGAACCCCGGTGGAGACCACCGCGCAAACCATCGCTTACCTGGAGCAGCAGGCCTTTAAACTCAACCAGGCCTTCGAAGGGCAGTTGGACGCGGGCAAAACCCTGATCACCAACACCTACTCCTTGACCGGGTTCATTCCCCGGCGGGACTGGAAACCCCAGCAGATCGGCGGCCACTGCGGCGAGGTGTGGATCGAGATGATCTCATCGGCCGAGCGGCCCAGGTTGTCGGTCAACACGGTGATCAACCAGTGGCGCACCCTGGCCGGAGAAATTCCCGGGATTGGATCGGCTCTCTTTCTTCACCATCGAGGGTGGACCGGCGGGCAGTCCCATCGAAATCCAGCTTATCGGCGATGATTTCAGACAGATCGAGCAGGCGGCGGCGGAACTCAAGGAGGAATTGGCAACGTACCCGGGAACCTATGACATCGTCGATGATTTCAAGCCGGGCAAAGCCGGAGCGGCGTTTCAAGATCAAGGACGGTGCCCAGAGCATCGGTGTGACCATGAGCGATATCGCCCGGCAGCTGCGCCAGGGGTTTTACGGTGAAGAGGCCCTGCGCATCCAGCGCGGCAAAGATGATGTCAAGGTGCAGGTCCGCTACGCGGAGAAGGACCGGCGCTCCCTCTATGCCATCGAGCAGGCCCGCATCCGCACGCCGGACGGCCGGCAGATTCCGCTCAGCGAGGTGGCCGAGACCGCCAGTTCGCGGGCCTATTCCCTGATCCGGCGGGTGGACCGCAAGCGGGTGATTACGGTGAGCAGCGACATCGATGAGGATATCGGCAACGCCAGCACGATCGTCACCGACCTCAAGGCGGATTTTCTCCCGCGGCTGATGAAGCGCTATCCGGGACTGCGCTACGACCTGGAGGGGCAGGAAAAGCGGACCCAGGAGTCCCTGGAAAGCCTGAAGAAAGGCTTCACCCTTGCCCTCATGGCCATCTTTCTCCTGCTGGCCACCCAGTTCCGCTCCTACGTGCAGCCGGTGATCATCATGATGGCCATCCCCTTCGGGCTCATCGGCGCCATCGTCGGCCACCTGGTGATGGGGCTGGCATTTACCATGATCAGCATTTTCGGCATCGTGGCCCTGTCCGGCATCGTGGTCAACGATTCGCTGATTCTCATCGATTTCATCAACCGGGCCCACCGCAATGGGATGACGGTGGTTGAGGCGGTCATGGAATCCGGGCGATCGCGTTTCCGGCCGGTGCTGCTCACCTCGGTGACCACCATTGCCGGGCTTTTCCCGCTGCTCCTGGAACGCAGCTTTCAGGCCCAGTTTCTCATTCCCATGGCGGTGAGCATCAGCTTCGGCCTGTTGGCCGCCACCTTGCTGACCCTGCTCTATGTGCCGGCGCTCTACCTGATCGTGGACGATGTCGTCCGTGCGGTCAAAAGACGGTTGGGAGTGGGAGGCATCGGAAGATGCGGCAGGCAAGGACCTGGAGCCCTCGTGAACCGATCCACAAAGAGCCGGCTGACCGTCAAGCAACTGGACTGGTTTCCCGGCGACACCTTGTTCGAGAAAATTGGTCGAGCCGTCTGCCGGGTGGGTACGCTGCCCGGCAAGGAGCTTTTCGAGGCCTGGGAGGTGGCCAGGCGGGTGAGAAGAAAATTCCGGGGCGGCCGGGTGGTCGATCTGGCCTGCGGCCATGGACTGCTGGCCCATATCATGCTCCTGTTAGATGACACCTCTCCCGAAGCCCTTGCCGTTGACGTTCATCTTCCTGAAAACGCCCACCGGCTGTCCGAAGAATTGATCGAATCATGGCCTCGGCTGCGCCAGCGGATCCGCTATGTGCAAGCCGATCATCGAAACCATCGAGGTTTCATCATCGGATCTGATCATGTCGGTACACGCCTGCGGTACCTTGACCGACACCGTGCTGGAAAAAGCCGTCGAAGCCGGCGCCCGGGTGGCGGTGCTGCCCTGCTGCCACGACCTGGAACGCTGCGACACCGGCGGCCTGGAGGGCTGGCTGGATGGACCCATGGCCGTCGACGTTACACGGGCGGCGACGATTGCGTGCATAGGGGTATCAGGTGATGACGCGAAGGATACCCGCGGATATTACACCCAAAAACCGGCTGTTGATGGGGCAACTTGAGAACGGATGTGCTTTCTGATACCCAGACACACAATTTTTAAGAAATATTCAGCCCAAAAGGACTTGGCATCATGCCGATGCATTATTAACCTTACGATATGTGATGGCTATTTTTTATGCGGGACATAAAAAAAGGAGGTAAAAATGGACAGCAAGAAAGAAGAATTTTTGGCTCAACTGAAAAAAAAGTATGACGACCTGAACTATCGCTGGAATATCGAGCGCAACAAGCTGGAGGCCAGGGCTCAGCATGAAAGCGCCGATGCCATTAAGAAATTTGAAGAGAAACGCGAGGCCTTGCAGCAGCTTCGCACAGATATGAAAACGAAAATAATTGAACTTGAAGTGGCCAGTGAAAACGCCTGGGATGACCTCAAAGATGGGGCTGAAGATGCCTGGAAATCCCTCGCCACGGCGTTCGATAAAGCCACTTCGCATTTTAAAAAGTAAATCAGCACCAGTTCCGGGGGCAGGCGACGGTTGAGGGAGATTCTTAAAAATCTCCTTCAATGGCCACCTTTGCGCAGAATGGCAACAATGACTGACCTGTCCCACCGGAACTTGCATTATCCTGCCATGCGCTTTAACTTTCCGAGGTAACGTCTAATTTGCATTCAGCCTCAGGATATCACAGGCTGACCTTGAGCGCCGTCCATTTTTAAATTAAAAGGTAGAGCATTAAATTTTGGCCTAAGGAGAAGGCCCATGTTCAACAAAAACAGCAGCGAAGGTTACCGCTCCACCATAAAAGGCATTAAACAAAAAACGCTGGTTTACGGAGAAAATACGTTGATGTCCGAATTAAGGATGTCAAGGGGGACTCGCATCCCAACTCACCAACACCCTAGTGAGCAGACAGGGTACCTATTGTCCGGAAAAACCCGGCTGTTCATCAATGATCAAGTATACACCTGTAACCCGGGCGACAGTTGGTGCATCCCCGCTGATGCGAAACATGGCACGTTTGCCATAAAAGATTCAGTTATCATTGAAATATTTTCACCAGTGAGGGAAGACCTGCATCCTGACACCGAGTATACGCCATTTATTCAATCATGGAACACATGAAAAATGTCACACTGATGATTGATACGGAGAACTTTAGATAC
>CAVONY010000024.1:0-48864 GCA_963697405.1 uncultured delta proteobacterium
ACTTGACATCCCATTGAGAATTCTTCATATAATCACAAAATAGCTACAATATAGTTACATTGTGGTTTTTCGATCGCAGCCGCCCCGACTCAGGAAGATTTCTGATTGATATTCCCGAAGAAGCCGGGTCCGTTGAGCCAGGACCCTTACCATTTTTAAGCGACACCAGATAAATAATCCGAATATAGGAAACATAAAATGTCAGGAGGACACGGTGAAAATTCTCACAACCATTAAAAAGGTAGTCGATGTGGAACTGACCATCAGGGTGGAGAACGGGGCGATTGTTGAAGACGGACTGCAGTACGTCATGAATGCCTGGGATGAAAATGCGGTGGAAGCCGCTGTTCAACTTAAGGAAAATAACCAGGCGGAAACAACCCTGGTCAGTATCGGCGGTGGTGAAGACAATACCAAAATCATCCGCAGAGGCTTCGCCATGGGGATTGAAAACGGGATTCAAATCGATGATCCGGCGCTGGCCGGAGTGGATTCGTTTGTCTATGCCAGCGTGTTGCAAAAGGTTTACGAAAAGGGCGGCTATGATCTGGTTATCACCGGTAAGCAGGCCCAGGATACGGATAATGGCCAAACCGGAATCATCTTGGCGGAGCGTCTGGGATTGCCTTGCGTCAGCAATGTGGTCGCCATCGAGGTCATCGACGACCAGCATCTTAAGGTCTCCCGTTTGGGTGACGCCGGAACCGAAATTGTCGAACTGACCTTGCCCGCCGTGATCACGGTTACCGACAGTATCAATGAACCGCGGCTGCCTCAGATGCGCGGCCTCATGATGGCCAAGAAAAAGAAAATCGATGTAATGGATCTGGCGGCCCTGGGCACATCGGTTGATGACGTCGGCGGCGCCGCGCCGACATCGGAAATCGCTGAATTCATGAAATCGGAAACGCGCACGGCCGGGCAAAAATTTGAAGGCGATGCTGCCGACATCACCGCCCGGGTTGTCGCTCTTCTGGCCAATGAAGCCAAGGTGTTATAACCAATTTAAAATATATGGTTCACGATCATATCGGACCCTAACCGGATTCAACCAAGGAAGACACTATCATGGCTAACGTACTCGTGATTGCAGACATCAAACAAGGTGTATTGAAAGGCAGCACAGCCGAACTTTTATCAAAAGCCAAAACGCTCGGCGCCAAAACCGCGGTCGTGGCGATTGGCAGCGACCTGGCGTCTTTAATTCCCGATCTGGTCAATGCCGGATCCGATACGCAATATATCGCCGATGATCCTGGGCTGGAGCTGTTTTCAGCCGGTCCATTCGCATCCTGTGTCGTCGACGCCGCCAAACAATTTGGTGCCAATCTGATCTGGTTCGGTTTTTCCGAAAGCGGCAAAGCCGCCGCCCCACGAGTTGCCGCACAACTGGATGCCGCCTGTGCGACGGAAATTACCGACGTGATGCTCGACGGCGATCAAATCGAAATAGTCAGACCCGCCATTGCCAATAAAGTCATGCAGCGGGTGAAAATCAATACCGGACAACTGGTGGCGGTGGTCAGAGCCGGTGCCTTCGAGGCGACGGAAGCGATCACAGGAACCGAAAACGTCGTCCGGCTTTCCGCTCCGGCACCTGATTTAAAGGCTGTGATCAGGGAGCTCCTGTCGGATGCCAGCGGTGAAATCGATCTTGCCGATGCCGACGTGGTCATTTCTGTGGGACGGGGCGCCAAGGATCAAGCCGGTGTCGATCTGGTAAAAGCGTTGGCCGGCGATCTGAAAGCGGGTTTTGGTTCGTCCCGCGCCATGGTAGACGGCGGTTTCATGGCCCACAACAAGCAGGTCGGGCAAACCGGCAAGATTGTCGCACCGACCCTTTATATGGCCATCGGGATCTCCGGCGCCATTCAGCATCTTGCGGGTATGAGCGGCTCACAAGTGATTCTGGCGGTTAATAAAGATCCCGAAGCACCCATTTTCAACGTGGCTGACTATGGTATCGTCGGCGACCTCTTCGAGGTGGTGCCGATTCTGCGCGAAGAGATAAAAAAATTAAGAAATTAGACCGGAAATCGACTGCCGCAGCGAGCGCTACGCATTGGCTTTAGAACAGCTAACCATGAGTTGATGAGGCAACTGTGAATCCCCTATTGATGGCCCTTTTACTGATTGTCGGATTGACCGTTTTCGGTCGGTCGATGGTTCGAAAAATACGGTTGTTAAAGGCACTTGAACCCACCGATAGAGCCAATCACCTGAAGGAGCGACTGATCAACATGGCCGTTCTGGCCATCGGCCAGAAGCGCCTGGTCGGAAGAGAAAAAGAGAGAAGTTCGGGCTTGATGCATGCGTTTATCTTCTGGGGGTTCTGTATCCTGTTGATTCGCAGCCTGACCCTGTATGGAGAAGGATTTCAGGAAGGCTACCACCTTCCGTTTTTAGGTGGCGATTATCTGTTCGGATACCTTTATGTCGCCATAAAAGATGTCGTGGAGGGCATCGTTTTATTGATGGTGGTCGTGGCCATTTATCGTCGTGCCGTTTTAAAACCCAAACGCATGCACAACACCTTCGAAGCCTATTTGGTCCTGGTGATGATCGGGATCCTGATGGTGTCGGATCTTTTGTACGATGGCGCACGCTACAATTTGATCCAATTGTATGACAACCCGGAAAATATTCACTACTTCAACAATCTGAAGTATGGTTCTGAATTTCTCTGGACACCGGTAACGGTGGGTGCGGCCAGCCTGGTTTCGGGATTAAACGCTGATGCAAACCTCACCATACTGGTGATGATGTTTTGGGTGCACATCTGTACGCAGTTGATATTTTTGAATATTCTTCCTACCGGCAAGCATTTCCATGTGATTACCGCGCTTCCCAACGTTTTCTTTAAAAGCCTGGGCTATCCCCATGAAAAAACCAAACCGCTGGACTTGGAAGACGAAACCGCCTGGGAGGAAGAATCCCTGGGGATCAATCATATCCATCAACTCAACTGGAAACAGGGACTGGACCTGTACACCTGCACCGAATGCGGACGATGCAAAGATGTCTGCCCGACCTATATCACTGACAAACCCTTGAACCTGCATGAATTCAATGACTCCCTGAAATTAGAACTGTCGGAAAATGAAGAAAAAATAATCGAGCGGGCCAAATTGTCATCCACCCTCCGGCAAAGCGAGGATGCCGAGCAGCTTGAAAAAACCAAGCAGGCGATCGCCGCACTGAACAGCGATAAGCAGTTGGTGGGCGAGGTCATCGCAGAAGAGACCCTGTGGGCATGTACGACCTGCCGTGCCTGCGAAGACGTGTGCCCGGTGACCATTGAACATGTACCCCGGATCATCGCCATGCGGCAGGGGCAGACCTTGATTGCGGAAGCCTATCCCAAAGAGCTGAACCCGTCCCTGAAAGGGCTCGAACGCAACGGCAATCCGTGGGGCATCGGTTATGACAAGCGCGCCGATTGGGCCGACGGGCTGGACGTCAAAATAATGGCTGACGACCCGGACGTCGACTATCTGCTGTGGGTCGGATGTGCCGGTTCCTTCGATGATCGATCCAAAAAAGTATCCATCAGCCTGGTCAAAATCCTGCAAAAAGCAGGGATCAGCTTCGCCATGCTGGGTGTGGAAGAAAAGTGCACCGGTGACTTTGCCAGACGTGTCGGCAATGAAATGCTGTTCCAGATGATGGCCGAGGAAAACATCGCTACACTGAACGCCTATAAGGTCAAAAAAATAATCACGGCCTGTCCGCATTGCCTCAATTCCCTTAAATATGATTATCCACAAATGGGGGGAAATTACGAGGTGATCCATCATACCGAGTTCATCGATGGCCTCGTTCAAGCCGAAAAAATCAACCTGAAACAGTCGCTCGACGGCGCGCTGACCTATCATGACCCCTGTTATCTCGGGCGCTACAATAACATTTACGATCAACCCCGATCGATCCTGCGATCCGTTGCCAAAGGCGGCGTCAAAGAACTCGACCGACACGGACGGGAAAGCTTTTGCTGCGGCGCCGGTGGCGGAAGAATGTGGATGGAGGAGACCATTGGTAAACGAATCAATCTGGCGCGCTCGGAAGAAATCGTCGATTGCGGGGTATCGAACGTAGCGGTAGGTTGTCCCTTTTGCCTGACCATGATCGAAGACGGGATGAAGGAGCTGGGCAGGGAAGAGGAGATCCAAACCATGGATATCGCCGAACTCGTTGAAAAAAATATGGTGTCATAAAGCATTATTTTAAAGGGGCTAAAAAATGAGGTACGCAGAAACAGGGTTTAATTTAGAAGTTGATCTAACCCGGGGAAACATCGAAAAGGTTGCCACAAACCCGAAAGACACCGAGCTTTACCTGGGTGGTCTGGGCACGAATGCCAAGATTTTGTGGGATCGCGTTCCCCCTGAAGTTGAGCCGTTTTCTCCCGAAAATCTATTGATCTTCAGCGCCGGTCTGTTGTGCGGAACACCCGCAACCGGTTGTAATCGAACCATTGTGACCACCATTTCTCCTCAAACCAAATTGATGGCCTTTTCAATGATGGGGGGGTTTTTTGCACCTGAATTGAAGTATGCCGGTTATGACAAAGTGATCCTTCGCGGCAAGTCACCGGATCTGGTCTATTTGTGGATCAACAACGGCAAGGTCGAAATACGGGACGCCTCTCATATAAAGGGAAAAGGCGCCATCGAGACGGCAGAAATCATACGCAAGGAGCTTAAGCAGCCCAAAGCCCAGGTCGCCGCCATCGGTATGGCCGGTGAAAACCGGGTTTTTTTTGCCTCCATCGAGCAGGGGCGATCCAGCGCCAGTCGCGGCGGCATTGGGGCCGTTATGGGAGACAAGGGGGTAAAGGCGATCGTCGTTCGCGGCACGCAGGACATCCATGTCGCCAAGCCGGCCGAATACATGGACCTTTGCAACGAAGTCTTGGAATATATCCAATTTCGCAATGACAACCCGATTCCGGGGGTCATGCCGATTCTGGCCGGGTTGGGATCCCCCCAGGAGATGAAGGTTCATGACGAGAAATGGCATACCGAAAATTTCATGTGGGGGAATTCACGCACCCGGCGAAAAGGTTTCTGGACCGATGAGATCGCCAGGGAGTGGATGGAGACCTTGGACAAATCCCGCACGAGACTGATCAGTTGCTACAACTGTCCGATGACATGCGGGGCAACCATTTCCATGCCGGGTCTGCCGACCTACATGATGAAATGCTTCACGAAACTGACCTATACCATGGGGGCCTTTTCCAACCTGGATTTTGGGTTAAAAATCGCACAGCGTGCCACCGAGTACGGCGTCGATGGATTCTCAGCCCCGCAGGTGATGGCCTTCGGCCTTGAGCTTCTCGAAAACGGCATATTGGCCAAAGCGGACTTTCCGGATATGCCGGAAGACAACGAGGGCAGATTCTACTATCTGCTGGACAAAATTGTCAGGCGTGAAGGGATCGGCGACGTTCTGGCCAATGGCACCTACTGGGCGGCCAAGGAGATCGGCAACGGCGCGGATGAATATGCGCACAACAACATCAAGAAGCATGAACAGCTGCCGCTCAAGCTGTCCATGCTCAATCCGATCTATTTTTTAATGTACAGTACCGGCGAGAAGATGAATATCACCCAGATAGAAGGCCAGTTCCCCCAGGCCCCTTATCCCAAGAGAGAGCACAGGGAGGCGTTTGTAAAGGACTGGCACCATGTTCCCGATGAAAAATTCAAACAATATTTTCTGGACTGGGAACCGCGTGGAGAAAAATCGATGCCCTTTTACCCGACGGTTGACATGTGTTGTGACATCGTCGACTGGCAGGAGAAAATGCACTACATCGATGACGCCCTCGGCATGTGCGCCGGTCTGTCCTCTTTCCCCCTGAAACCGCCCTACCACATACACAACTACCCGAAATTTATCTCGACGGCAACCGGCTTCGATATGGATGAAGCCTCACTCAGCCAGGCGGCCAAAAGATACCGAACCCTGGTCAGGGCCATCAATATAAGAAGAGGTATGCGCCGAAAAGATGACAAGCCGCCGGAGAACCATTGGAAGAAACGGTTCCCCGAACTCGAAAAAGAGCTTTTGGATACCTATTACCGGTTCAAAGGGTGGAACAATGACGGCATTCCCACCAAAGAATCGCTGCATGAACTGGGTTTGGATTACGTAAGCGAAGACTTTGTCAAAAGGGGGATCTTGACGGAGGGTGAGGACGCCCCTGCCGAAGCGGCTGCCGCTCAACAAGAGACAGATTAGCCTGGAGGACGTGTACCTTGAAAGGTAAAAAAGAGAAAAAAACCATTAAAACGATCAAAATCAATGTCGATAAATGCAACGGCTGCCGGGCTTGTGAGATGATCTGCTCCGCCTTTCACGCGGAACCGAAGTACAGCAGCAACAATCCCGCCCGGTCCCGCATTCGCATCATCCGTGAACCCTTAAGAGACCTCTACGTTCCTGTGTACGCGGGTGAATATGCGGTGGCCGAGTGTGCCGGCAGGGACAAATACACCATTGACGGCAAGGAATATGACGAGTGTTCCTTCTGCCGGGCCTCGTGCCCATCCAGGGACGAATTCAAAGAGCCCGATTCCGGCCTCCCGTTGAAATGCGATATGTGTGAGGGTGAAGAGGAACCCTTGTGTGTGAAGTGGTGCCCGCATGATGCCTTGATTCTGGAGCAAAGGGAAGAGGACGGCGAAGCGTTGGATCCACAGGATGAGCGGGAAGATCTGGAGATCGGGCTGGAAGCGCTGGCGGACAAATACGGACTGGAAAAGATCCAGGACGCGGTTGCGCGGATATCGAAGAAAGACTAAATAAACAAGGCGAAAAAGAGGATTGATACAGACAGTGGAAACAGTCGCTCCCTTCAAAGAAGTCATCGACGAGATAAAAGATGCCGGTGGAGACGCCCTCAGATTCTGCTTTCAGTGCGGATTGTGCGATACGGTTTGCCCATGGAACCGGGTCAGGCAATTCAGCATTCGCAAGATTATCCGGGAAGCCACTTTCGGTTTGACCGAGATAGATGGCGAAGATATTTGGCGATGCACGACCTGCGGGAGATGCCCACAGCAGTGTCCACGGGGCGTAAAACAGATAGAAGTCGGTGTGTCCTTACGCAGGGTGGCCGCGGAATATGAGGTTTTTCCCGCTTCTGTCCGCTCTGCCCGTACCGCGAGGGCAAGCCTGATTTCCGAAGGCAATCCCTTGCAGGGGGAACGAAACAAACGGGCGGATTGGGCTGCGGGCCTGGGTGTAAAAACCTTCACCGAGGGGATGGATGCGCTCTATTTTGTCGGTTGCTACCTCAGCTATGACCCACGAATGAAAAAGGTGGCTACCGCCACTGCCACCATCCTCAAGCGGGCCGGGGTAGAATTCGGTATACTCGGTGCAAAGGAAAGCTGCTGTGGGGAAAGCATCCGCAAGACGGGCAGTGAAAAGGTGTTCAAAAGCCTGGCCCGGGAGAACATCAAAACCTTTGTTGACAACGGGGTTAAAAAGATAATTGTCTCTTCTCCCCACTGCTACCATACATTTAAAAACGAGTACCCCGAATTCATGGTCAATTTCGAGGTGGTTCATATCTCCCAATATATAGTGGAGCTGATCAGCGCGGGAAGGCTTGAACTGACCAATGCCTATGAGAAGAAAGTGACCTATCATGACCCCTGTTACCTGGGTCGGCATAATGAGATCTATGATCAGCCTCGAGACCTTTTGAAGCAAATCCCTGGTCTGGAAATGGTAGAGATGGCTGATTCGCGCAAGGAGAGTCTCTGCTGCGGCGGCGGCGGCGGCCGGATCTGGATGGATACACCCATGGAAGAAAGGTTTTCCGACATCCGGTTAAAACAGGCGGTTGCCGTCGGTGCCGCTGAACTGGTGACCGCCTGCCCTTACTGCATCACCAATTTTGAGGAAAGCCGGTTGAACCTGGAGTATGATGAGGTCATAGCAATCAAGGATATTACGGAGATTATTCAGGACGTGATCTAGCACATTTTTTCCGGTCCGGTCAATCTGGACACCATGAACCTAACAATGATGATGAGGTGATAGAAAGTGGAAAACGAAGTATTGCCAAAAGAAATCATTCAACAATTTTCCGGAAGCCTTGGAGACGTTAATTTTGGAGACGTAATGGTTGTCGGTGGGGGGGTCAGCGGGATCCAGGCCTCACTTGATCTGGCCACTGCCGGATTTAAAGTGTATCTGGTCGAGAAAGGGCCGAGCATCGGCGGGCACATGGCCCAGCTAGACAAAACCTTTCCAACCAACGACTGCTCCATGTGAATTCTCTCACCGAAACTGGTCGAGGTCGGCCGGCATCCAAACATAGAGATTCTGACATTTACGGAAGTAGACGGTGTAGAGGGGCAGGCAGGAGATTTCACGGTCACCCTGACCAAGAAACCCCGCTACATTATCGAGGACAAGTGCACCGGCTGTACGACATGTGTAAAATATTGTCCGGTGCAGTACCCTGATCCCTTCAACCAGGAAATATCGGACAACAAGGCCGTTCACGTGTACTTTTCTCAGGCCATTCCCCTTGTCGCCTATATCGATGAAAGCTGTCTTTACCTGAAAGAAGGCAAGTGTGACATCTGCAGAGGCGTGTGTCAGACCGGCGCCATCGATTTCAAGCAGACGACGCAAAAAGAGGAGGTAAACGTAGGCGCGATCATTCTGGCTTCCGGCATCAAGCCATTTGATCCTTCGGTTAAGGACGAATATGGCTACGGACGGTTGCAGAACGTGGTAACCAGCATGGATTATGAGCGGCTTTTATCATCCACCGGGCCATACGGCGGTGAAGTGCTGCGAACCTCCGACAGGAAGCATCCCAAAAAATTAGCCTGGATCCAATGTGTGGGTTCCAGGCGGGTGACCGAGGGCGAGAACAGCTATTGTTCAGGCGTATGCTGCACCTATACCCAGAAACAGGTGATCCTGACAAAAGATCATGACACCGACGCCCAGTGCACCATCTTCCATAACGACATCCGCTCCTTTGGCAAGGATTTCGAACGATTTTTCCAACGCGCCGAACAGCTTCCCGGCGTCGAATTCATCAGAAGTTACGTGTCCATCGTAGGAGAGCAACCGGACAGCAAGAACGTCGTCGTCCGCTATGCCACGAACGATGACGGCGTAAAAGAGGAAGCATTCGACATGGTCGTCCTGTCCGTCGGATTGAACCCGCCTACCGATCATGCGGCGCTTGCGAAAACGTTCGGCATCGATCTCAATTCACACGGATTCAACCAAACCAACCATGAAAACCCCATGAAAACCAACCAGCCCGGGATCTTTGTCAGTGGGGCTTTCCAGGGGCCAACCGACATCCCGGAGTCGGTGTTTACCGCCAGCGCTGCCGGCGCCCAGTGCGGTGCGTTGCTTGATTACAGACGAGGAAAGCTGGCCAGAGAAAGAATGTATCCGCCGGAACGGGATGTCTCCACGGAGGAGCCGAAGATAGGTGTTTTCGTGTGTCATTGCGGGGCCAATATCTCCAGTGTCGTCAATGTTCCCTCCACCGTCGACTATGCCATGACCCTGCCCCATGTCGTCTACGCCCAGGAACAGCTGTTCTCTTGTGCCACCAATTCCGCCAAGGAAATTACCGATCTGGCCAAGGAAAAAGGCTTGAATCGCGTGGTGATCGCCGCCTGCTCCCCAAGGACGCTTGAACCCTTGTTCCGGGACACCCTCCGGGAGGCGGGACTGAATCAATATTACCTGGACATGGCCAACATCCGGGAACACTGCTCCTGGGTCCACTCCAAGCAAAAGGAAGAGGCCACCATAAAGGCGCAGGACATTGTCCGGATGTCGGTGGCACGCGCCAGCCGTCTGGAACCGTTGCAGGAGTTTGATCTGCCGGTAAACAAGGCGACCCTGGTGGTCGGTGGCGGTATCGCCGGCATGACCTGTGCCCTTTCCATCGCCAGTCAGGGGCATGAGGTCCACCTGGTGGAAAAGAAAAAAGAGCTGGGCGGCATGGCGCGCAGAATTCACACCACCATCGAAGGCATGGATGTTCAGGCCTACCTGGATGACCTGATCCGTGCGGTGTATCACAACCCCTTGATCCACGTCTCCCATGAGGCCACCATCACCAGTGTTTCCGGTTATCTGGGAAATTTTATGACCACGGTGGAAACTGAAGGTCGGGTCAAAGAGATCAAACATGGTGCATCCGTCCTTGCTATCGGCGCGGATGTGTATCAACCCACCGAATACCTTTACGGCGAAAACGACAGGGTCTTCACCCATCTTGAATTGGGTGAGCTGATCGCCCAAAAAGAAGAACGGGTAATGGCTGCCGAGAGCCTGGTGATGATCCAATGCGTGGGCTGCAGAAACGAAGACCGAAATTACTGCAGCCGGGTGTGTTGCAGCCATGCCGTGAAAAATGCATTGAAACTCAAAGCGATAAACCCGGAGATGGATATTTATATTCTCTTCCGGGATATGCGAACCTATGGGCTCAGAGAGGATTATTACCGCGACGCATCAGACAAAGGGGTACGATTTATCCGCTATGAGCCGGATGACAAACCCCTGGTCGAAGCCGCCAACGAGGGGGGCAAGGAAATCGTTCGGGTGACCATTGCCGATTCCATCCTGGGCCAACGGCTTGAATTGGACGCCGATATTCTCTCTCTGGCGGCCGCTGTCATTCCCTCCGCCTCAACCCGTGAGGTGGCCGGATTGTTCAAGGTGACCTTGAGCCCGGACGACTTTTTCAAAGAAGCCCATGTCAAGTTGAAACCGGTCGAGTTTGCCACCGATGGTGTTTTTCTTTGCGGGACGGCTCACTATCCCAAGCATATCCAGGAAACGATCAACCAGGCCTATGGCGCGGCCGGCCGGGTCATGACGCTTCTATCAAAAGATACCGTCGCGGCCTCGGGTTCCGTTGCCGAGGTAAGCGCATACGATTGTGTGACCTGCGGTGCCTGCATTACCGCGTGTACGTATGACGCGATAGAATTCGTTGACACGCCAAAAGGCAAAAAAGCATGGGTGAATCCCATTCTCTGCAAGGGAGACGGTGTCTGTGCCACCAAGTGCCCGACCGATGCGATTGTACTGAAGCACTTCACCAATGCCGCGCTTTGCAGCCAGATCGATGCGGCGGTTACCCAGCAGGAGATCCTGCAGCAAATGGATGCAGCGGTTGAGTCTCAATAGCGATTTGCAGCGGCGTCCAACCGGAATTACTAACTAGTGTCCGTCCAGAAATGAGGGATTTTGGTCGAGATCAAGGCGTGCGAAAAATTTTACCGGAGGCGCCCTAAAAGAAGTGCCCTTGGGGTGCATATAGTTGATATTCCGAGGATAAAATTTTTCGCGCAACGCAGAGGTCGGGCAAAATAACCATTTATGGATGGGCACTAACTAAAGGGGTGAGCACGGATGACTACAGGTATTGAATTTAAACCAAAACTGTTGGGTTTTGTCTGCCACTGGTGAGCATACGGCGCCGCTGACCTGGCTGGAGTTTCCAGACTGCAATATACGAGTGAGATCAGGCTTATTCGCGTCATGTGTTCCGGCAGGGTGGACCTGGAATTCATACTCAGGGCATTCTTCAATGGACAAGATGGCGTGTTTATCGGTGGTTGCCGCCTGGATGAGTGCAACTACATTACCCACGGCAATTATGATGCATGGGCCAACGTCTACCTGTGCAAGAAAATTATGAGTCACATCGGCCTGAACCCGGAGCGGTTGAGGATCGAATTTATGTCCGGTGCGGATGGAAACCTGCTGGCCGATGCAACTGATGATTTTACCAACCAGGTCAAATCGTTGGGACCGCTCGGCGAAGGTGAAGGCATCGACGTAAATACGGTCAAGTTTAAACTCGAAGCAGCCATGAAACTGGTCCCCTACCTTCGGCTGGTTGAACGGGAGCGGCTGAGAGCACCTGAAAAATCAAAAAAAGCGTATACCGAATTTTTCGAAAACAGCCAGATAGACCGGTTATTCGATGAGATATTCGCAGAAAAACTGGCCGTAAGCCAGATCATGCTGCTCCTGAAGAAAAAACCCCTTTCAACGATCGACATATCAGAAAGGCTGGGCCTTAACCCGTCAGATGTATCCAAGCACATGAACAGTTCTTCTCGGCACGGGTTGGTCAGGTACGATACAACCAGCAATTGTTACGCACTGGCTTGAACCGCGATAGCGAGCGCATTCCTCGCCGCTTGCGGCGGGGTTAGCGAGCGAACTGAAAATAGACTTTTATCCTTACGGTGAACCCTCCCAGCGGCTTGCCGCGGGGAGGGTTCAAAGAAACGGGTGTGGTTAAGCAGCGGTCAGGAAGAAAATAGGGAAACGCTTTATGGAAATTGAAAAAATTGATCAGATAATCGACAACCATCACGGCGAAGCCAGTTCACTCATTCAAATATTGCTTGATATTCAAAGTGAGAATAACTGGCTTCCCAAGGAAGCCTTAAAACGGGTAAGCGAACGATTAAATGTCCCTTCAACCCGGGTACAGCACATCGCAACCTTTTACAAGGCGTTCAGTGTCGTTCCCAAGGGGCGCCACAAGGTTCACATCTGTTTGGGGACGGCCTGTCATGTCCGCGGTGCTCCCCGCGTGCTTGACACCGTGCAGGATGTGACCGGAATAAAAGCGGGTGAAACGGACCTTGATTTCAAGTTCAGCCTGGAAACGGTTAACTGCCTGGGTTGCTGTGCCTTGGGACCGGTATTGGAAGTGGATGGAAAAGTCCATGGAAAGATGACGCCGGGACAGACAGCAGACGTGCTAAAAACTTACGAGTAGGGGAGAATTATGGCGCGGTTAAATTCGCCTGAAGCATTAGAGACATTCAGACAGGAACTATTGTCCAAAAGGGACCCAAGCGCTCCTTGCATCTCGGTCTGTGCCGGCGCGGGTTGCGTGGCCTCCGGTGCAGATGCCGTCATTGCCGCTTTTAAAGCGGAAATTGAAAAAGAGGGCCTGACCGCGAAAGTGGATACCAAGGGAACCGGGTGCCCTGGATTCTGTGAGCGGGGACCGGTGGTCGTGATCTATCCTGAAGAAATATGCTATCTTCAGGTAACGGCTGAGGATGTTCCCGAGATTGTCTCACAGACAATCAAGGCGAATAAAATAGTCGAGCGCCTGCTCTACCAGGATCCCGTTACCGGTGAACGCGCTGCCCGGGAATCCGATATCCCCTTCTACAAAAACCAGAAACGCAGGCTGCTGTGCAATAACATCAAAATCGATTCCAAGAGCATCGATGACTATCTGTCAATCGGCGGGTATTCAGCACTCAGCAAAGCGCTTTTTCAGATGACGGACGTGGCGGTCCTGGAGGAGGTCAAAAAATCCAACATCAGAGGACGGGGGGGGGCCGGGTTCCCTGCAGGCAGGAAATGGGAAGGTTCCCGAAATGCCCCGGAGCCCATCAAGTATGTGATCGTCAATGCCGATGAGGGTGACCCCGGCGCATTTATGGACAGGGCCCTGCTCGAAGGCAATCCGCACGCCATCCTTGAAGGGCTGATCCTGGGCGGCTATGCCATCGGCGCACAAGAGGGCTACATTTATGTCCGACAGGAATACCCCCTTGCAGTAAAAAATATCCACCTGGCGATCGAGCAGGCTGAAGCATATGGTTTTCTCGGGGAGCATATTCTGGGTTCAGGTTTTACTTTCAAGGTCATTGTCCACCAGGGGGCGGGTGCGTTTGTCTGTGGTGAATCAACGGCCTTGATGACAGCCTTGGAGGGCCGGGTGGGTGAGCCCAGACCCAAGTACACCCGCTCGAATATCAAAGGCCTGTGGGAAAGACCGTCTGTGTTGAATAACGTTGAAACATGGGCAAATATCCCGCTGATCGTCAATAACGGCGCCGACTGGTTTACCCAGATCGGAACCGAAGGCAGCAAGGGGACGAAGATCTTTTCATTGGTGGGCAAGATCACCAATACCGGGTTGGTGGAAGTCCCCATGGGCATTACCCTGAGAGATATCATTTACAACATCGGGGGCGGCATCCCCAATGGCAAGCGTTTCAAAGCCGTGCAGACCGGCGGACCGTCCGGTGGATGTATCCCTGAAGCGCAATTGGACCTGGAGGTCGGGTTTGACGAATTGACCGAGGCCGGCTCGATGATGGGATCAGGCGGGATGATCGTTCTGGATGAAGATACCTGCATGGTGGATGTGGCCAGGTACTTCACTGAATTCCTTACGGACGAATCCTGCGGTAAATGTGTCCCCTGCCGTGAAGGCCTGCGGCAGATGAACAGGATCCTGACCAACATCACCAACGGAAAGGGAAAAGCGGGTGACATCGAGATCCTGGAGGAACTGTCCGAGACCGCCATCGAAGCCTCTCTTTGCGCGTTGGGCAAGAGTGCCCCGAATCCGTTTCTAAGCACGCTGCGCTACTTCAGGGATGAATATGAGGCGCACATCAAAGAGAAGCGATGCCCGGCGATGGCCTGCAAGGAGCTGATCGCCTACTACATCGATCCAAACAAATGCCAGGCCTGTATGATCTGCCTGCGCAAGTGCCCTGTAGAGGCGATCGATGGCGGCAAGAAGAAGATCCATGTCATCGATCAGGAAAAATGCACCAGTTGCGGAACGTGCTTCGAAGTTTGCCCCTCTCGTTTTGGCGCGGTAGCAAAGATTTCCGGCGAACCGGTCCCGCCCGCTGTGCCTGAAGAAGAAAGAAACATAATCAGAAAGAGCAAAAAAAATGAGTAAAATCCTTTTACAGATCGATGGAACCAACGTTGAAGCCAGTGAAGGGATGACAGTATTGGAAGCCGCCCAAAACGCCGGGATATCGATCCCCACGCTCTGTCACCACGAAAAACTGGAGCCCTTTGGGGGGTGCCGGCTCTGCATCGTAGAGGTAGAATCACGCGGATGGACCAAGCTCGTTGTCTCCTGCGTTTACCCGGTAGAAGAAAAGCTGGTCGTAAGCACCCGGTCGGAAAAGGTCGACCGAATCCGCAAGACCATCTTGGAGCTGTTGCTGGCCCATGCGCCGGATTCCCCGGAACTAAAGCGTTTTGCTCAGGACTATAACGCAGACAAAGACCGCTATGAAAAAGACGCTTCATTTTGCATCCATTGCGGCCTGTGCGTCAGATACTGTGCCGAGGTCAAGAAGGCCGACGCCATTGGATTTGTGGACAGAGGAATCAGGAAAGAGATCAGTTTTATTCCCGAAATAGCCGCCAGGGTGTGCAATGACTGCAAGGAATGTTTCCCGCTCTGCCCGACATCCTATCTCCAGGCAGCCTTCGTCTTGACAGAAGCCCTGGCGTTTCCGTCGGCGGCATCCGACACCGATGCAGCGAAATAGGTAAGGACGCGGACAAGATACCCGCCGAGCGGGTGAGCGAAAAAATATATTTTGCTGCTAAAGTTGATGAAACCGTCAAAAGCCGCATTTCCGACGGTTTCGTAATAAGCCCGAGATCAAGGCTTGCGGATCCCGAGGAATGAGGCGTACTCATGGTACTCCGCAGTGACGAGGGATCAAGCGTAACGCAGATATCGGGTTTTTTACGAAACCGTCAAAGATCTTTTTTCAGATTGATGAACTTGCTGCGGTCGAACCCCAGGGTCTTGAAAAACGATAGCAGATCGGAGGAGTCCCAGGGCACCGAGGTATACACGCGGCTGATTCCCATGCGCTTGTACAATTTGAAGATCTCACGGGCCAGGCGGTCACCGAGGCCCTGGCCCATGTATTCCGGATCGACGCCAAGGGTGGCGATCCAGGCGCTTTTTTCAATGCCGAAGCCGAAGGTGAGGATGTAGCTGATCATAAACCCGATGACCCTGCCGTCCAACTCGGCCACGAAGCAGATGTCATTTTCGCTTCGGGCATGCTTTTCAATCAGCTCTTTAAAGTCCATATCTACGGATTTTCGGACAATGGATGCGTAGATGTCGGCGATATCGTCCGCATCCGCTGCCGCAAGTTCTCTGATCCGGATATTTTCCACGTCAATGGTCCTTTTTTTCTGCGTAATTGGGGTTAATCGACCCGAATGATCTTCACATGACGGCCTACCCAGTCCGGAGGCAAATAGACGCGACCACTATTGCCACTGGATTTGACCAGTTTCTCGATCATCTCCTCCCCGTATATTTCGAATTTTACTTTTGTGGGCGTTAGGCTCGGCGGTGCTTCAGCCATCTGGTTTTTTTTGTCGTCTGCCACGATGAATGCCCATCCTTTTCGAGTGACTGGATTGGGGTTTGTTTCGAAGGTGTTCGGATTATTCCTCTTAACATCAGCATCGGGTCGGGTCAAGCCGGTTTAGCTAATATGTCGCTATTTTTTAGCTGTGATGGGCTGCATGGCGCCGGCTTCGTTGCCGGTGCATGAACCAACAATTAGCATTTTCTGACAGGTTAGCCGGGATTCTTGCCGATATCAGTTCAACGGTTCACACCAGCGCCTCGGACCTAAGCCGCCTGACGGAAGACCTGAAGGACATGATCGATGAATTCAAGGTGAAACGGTCCGGAGGCCGTTTCGGTTTTTTCCGCCGACCAATCGGTAAGTCTAAGAGCGACCCTAAAGACATTGCGGTCCAGCCTTTCAGAAAAAACCTTGCCATTGTTGACACCTATTTTTCAGCGGCCTATAGTTTCGCTTCCAGTTAGTCAAGGTCGCTCGCTGTTTCAATCCACAAAGCAAAGGCGCGTTATATCCGAATTACGCCACAAGGGGAGAAACCGTATGCAAAACCAAATGCGCAGAGCCTCTTTTTTATGGATGGCTATTACCGCCATTTCCGTGGTTGCCGTCATCTGCGGCGGCTATTGGCTTTTTAAGGACCATGGTAAGGAGACGCTGCCGCCCGCGCCTTCCCCATCACTGCCAAAAATGGCTAACCTGCCGCGGAAGAAACCGGAGATAAAATATCCACCCAAACCCACCTATGCGCCGGATGCCCGGGTACTCGAGCAAGCCAGACAGGCCCTGCGTGAGGGAATCACACCGGCCGATGCCTTAGCCATGGCCGCAACCCTGCCTGAAAAACCCGAGCGGGCGGATGCGGCTTTTCTTCTTCTGGAATATGCCGCGGAGAGTGGAAATGCCGAGGCGGCAATGGCCGTGGGAGAGTACTATGACCCCAGCCTCGATCTACCCAGCGGTAGCATTCGTAAGAATCCGGCCCATGCCTTCGAATGGTACCAGATCGCCCTTGAGGGTGGCCATACTGAATCCAGGAATCGGCTGACAGATCTTCGCCGATGGGTGGTCGCCAGTGCCGAAAACGGAGCTGCCGACGCGCAGGCACTTTTAGAAACCTGGCCTTAACGGAAACCGCCGATACTCTCAATAATGCCTGGGCATCGATGCCACTTTGACCTGCGAGGAAAAACCATGGAAAAACGATTTTGGGGAGGACCCCGTCCAAGGAGCGTATTTCGTATCGTCACCCCCATGTTGATTTTGTTCTATTTGGCCGCTATTCTGTCGGTTGATCATGAACCAGCCCGGGCAGATTCTCGGCGGGCTCTGTTAATGCCGGGAAAAAAAACACTCTACCAGCGGGTGATCACCCATCCCGGTGCCCACCTCTATGAAGGTGCATCGACCGCTTCTGCCGTCCGAAAAGGGTGGATACGTCCCTTTACGGCCTACTATGTTTTCGCCACGTCCCAAACGGACGCCACCCAATGGCTCGAGGTGGGGCTAGCATCCAGTGGCACGCCCGACGGCTGGATTGAGGCCGGTAAAACATCGCCCTGGCTGCAGGCCCTGACCCTGAAGTTTACCGAGCGAACCGGCCGCCAGCCGGTATTGTTTTTCAAGGATATGGTGGACCTGGAAGCTGTGGCCGCCGACCGTGACCCCGCCGGCCGTTACCTTGACCTGATGACCCGATTTTCCGATTTTCAGTCTGGGGACAGTCAGGATGCCTCCGTGTTTCCCCTTGTCGCTATGGAACCGAAGTTGGAGGCAGTGTCCAGGGATCAATTCTACCTCATGCCAATCTTTCAGGCGGCGGAGTTGTTCGAAGGCGTGAAATTCCTCCAGGTAGCCTCCATCGACCCGGGTTCCGGTGAATTGCCCTTGGACTTGGACCTTAAAACGGCCATCGCTTTCGTGATTGACACCACGATCTCCATGAAACCCTATATCGAGCGCACCCGCGAATCAGTCCGCCGGATTTATGCCACTATTGAGAAGCGGGGCCTGACCGACAAGGTGGCCTTCGGTCTGGTTGGGTATCGAAACGGCATGGCCAATGCCCCCGAATTGGAATATGTCAGCCGGGTTTATTCGGATCTCCGGAAGGCAACCGACCGTGATGCCTTCGAACGTGCCCTGGCCTCAATGGAGGAGGCCAGAGTCTCCACTCATTCCTTCAATGAGGATGCTTTTGCCGGTATCAAAACAGCCCTGGAACGCCTGGACTGGGGCCCTTATCACTCACGCCTGATATTTCTGATCACCGATGCCGGAGCCATCCGCAACGATGATCCTTATTCCTCCACCGGGATGAACGCCAATGCCATGGCGGACATGGCTGCCGCCGCCGGGGTCAAGATCTTCGCCCTGCACCTGAAAACGCCCCCGGGCGCCCGGGAAACACCTAACAACCACAACTATGCGCGCAAGCAGTATCAAACCCTGACGCGACAATCCGATCCCACCATCGGCGATCTCTACGTGCCCATCGATGCCGAAGATGCCACCGCCGGTGTACTCGGATTCGGACAGGTGGTGGAGGATGTGGCTGGACAGATGGTCGCTCTGGTGCAGGCCACCGCCAGTGGCCAGCGGCTGGCCTTAGACGATTTGGATATGTCCAAATCGGGTGATGTGGCTGCCCGGGCGGCCAAGAAGGCAGCCATTTTGGGGTATGCGCTGCAATTGGATTTTCTGGGACGCCAAGGGTCGGGTCGGGTCCCGCGGGTAGTGACTTCATGGGTGTCGGACATGGATATCACCAGGCCCGACATCCCGACCTTCGAAGTCACCATCCTGCTTTCCAAGAACCAGCTCAGCGATCTTCACCATCGATTGAAGATCATTCTCGACAATGCCCAGCGGACCAAGCGTACCGGCGCCCGGGATTTTTTTCAGAGCATCCTGTCAGCGGCCGCCCAGACCTCCCGAGATCCCACCCGCTTCAGCCAGCGCCCCAACCAGAACCTCGGGCAATTGGGTTTTCTGGCCGAGTTCCTCGATGATCTGCCCTATCGCAGCAATATCATGCGGCTCACCGAAGAGGACTGGTACCGGTTGAGTGTCGGCGAACAGCAGGCCATTGTAGATGATATCAAATCCAAGATTCGGCGCTACGAGGCTTATCATAACGATGTGTCCAACTGGGTCAGCTTCGGTCCCGGCGAACCCGGCGATGCCATGTACCGGGTGCCGTTGGGCATGATGCCCTGACACTTAGAATTGACGACTTGGTATAAAGTCCGATATCTTCGTTACGCTTCATCCCTCGTCACTGCGGAGTATTATATATCCTTAGCATGCGGAGAAGGACATGTCCGGCAACGTGAGCAACAACGGCGCGCGGTTGATCGAAAAGATCAAGACTCCGGTATTTCGGCTTCGCGGAGTCGGCAAGCATTGGACCGGTGCGCCGGGATTTTTCCTGGAGGTGCCCGACTTGACCATCCACAGGGGCGAAAAAGTGGCCTTGGTGGGTTATAGCGGCTGCGGCAAGAGTACGCTTCTGGACATGCTGGCCATGATCCTGAAGCCTACCCAGGCCAGCTGTTTCGAGTTCTTTTGGGAACACGACGAAAAGGGTGCATCCCGGTCGGTGGACGTCATGGCCGCCTGGAAGACCAACAACCTGAACGCCCTGTCCCGATTGCGCATGCGCCACATGGGCTATGTGCTTCAAACCGGTGGGCTCCTTCCCTTCCTCTCGGTGCGGGACAATATTGGCATCAGCCGAAAGGGGTTGGGGCTGCCAACCGGTCGGGCCGTCGAAAAGGTGGCGGCCAAACTGAACATCGAATCCCATCTGGATCGGCTCCCCGGACAGCTGTCGGTGGGTGAACGCCAGCGGGTAGCCATTGCCCGGGCCATGGCCCACCAGCCGGCTGTGGTGATTGCCGATGAGCCCACCGCATCTCTGGATCCCATTAATGCCGAGAAGATCATGGCCCTGTTCAGCCGTTTGGCCGATGATTTTCAGGTCACCTTGGTGGTGGCGACTCACGATTGGGAACGGGTGGCCGAAAGCGGCTTCCGGCAAATTACCTTCGATTTAAAGCAGACGGAGCCCAATGGCGCGGTTCAGGTGACGGCATGCGTGTGAAACGTCGCCAACCGCTGGCAGGGTTGAAGACCGTGATCCGCATGTCCTTGCGTGACTACCTCCATGAGCGGCTGCTGTCGGTCTGTGCCATCCTGGGCCTGGCCGCCGTTCTGGCCCCCTTGCTGGTGCTTTTCGGCGTCAAAAGCGGCATCATCAGCACCATGGCGGATCGTCTCATTGAGAACCCCAAGAATCGGGAGATTGCACCGGTGGGCAGCGGGCGCTTTGACGATGCGTGGTTCCAGGCTGTTTCCGATCTTTCCGCCGTGGCCTTCGTTATCCCCCAAACCCGTTCCATTGCGGCCAGCATGGTTTTGGTGAATCGGGAAGGGGCGGACCCCCGGTCGGTGGGGGTGGATCTGATCCCCACCGGCAAAGGAGATCCCCTACTGGGAAAATGGGCGATGGTTCCGGACAACAACCTGGCCATCGTGCTCTCCGCCTCGGCGGCCCGCAAGCTGGGGGTGTCCAAGGGATCAACCCTCTCCGGCAGGATCGGTCGCTCCATGGCGGGGCGCAAGGAGCAGGTGACGGTCCCGCTGACGGTGGGTGCGGTCCTTCCCCTGGCCGCCTATCAATTGGACGCGGCATTCGTACGCCTCGACCTGTTGACCGCCACCGAAGATTACCGGGACGGCTTCGGGTCCCCATCCTTCGGCTGGCCCGGTAAGGTGAGGCCGGCCGGTGTGCGGAATTACCCCGGCTTCAGGCTTTATGCCCGTTCTATTTATGATGTGCCCGATCTTCGGGACCAGTTCGCCGATCAGGGCATGGAAGTCTACACCAAGGCCGAGGAAATCGAGGTGGTTAAAAGCCTGGACCGCGCTTTTACCCTGATTTTCCAGCTTATCGCCGTGGTGGCGGTGTTGGGCTACTTCGCTTCCATGACCAGTAGCGTTCTGGCCAACGTCAACCGCAAGAGCCGTCACCTGGGCGTTATCCGGTTGATCGGATTTTCCACCGGCAGTATCATCTGGTTTCCGATTTTCCAAGCCCTGATGACTGCTGTTTTGGGCAACCTGACGGCCTTGGTCCTATACCAGGTGGTCGAAAAGAGCATCAACCGCCTCTTCGGCACCTATCTTGCCATAGGGGAATATGTGTGTCGTCTCACCGTGCCCCACATGATCTTCTCCCTGCTCTTGACCGTGGCCATCGCCATACTGGCCTCGGCCTATGCCGCCTATCGCACGGCCTCCATCGAGCCGTCCGAGGTGATTCGCGATGTCTGAGACGAAGGCACACCCGAAAACTCGGGTGTGGCCGACGGTGGCGATTCTGCTCGTCTTGCTGGCCACACCACTGGCGGCGATGGACTGCCCAGAACCCCAACGCACCCTGCAGCGGCTGACACCGACCCTGGCCCGGGCCGTCAACCCCAATCCCGATGAAATGGATATCACCTTGCCAATGCCCTGCGGGGCGAGGCTGGTGTTGCGGCATGTCTGCGTGGCGGCGCAGGGGTTTTTCGGGGATCTGCGTTTAGACCTGGGATGCAGCGATTGTGGCCGGGAAGGCCTCGGTTTCATGGAGGGGCGGCGAAAGGCCTCGGTATCCGGTCCCTTTACCATCGAGGACCTGCCGGAACAATGGCAGCTTGGGCTCTATAAAGCGGCCCGCGGTGGCGAAGGCACCTGTCCCGATCCCAATGAAGCGGAGCAGACCGGGTTTTACTATTTTATCGCCAAGTACGAGATCTCCAACCTCCAATGGGATGTGGTCATGGACGCGGCTTGTCCCGATACGAACGCAGGACTGACCGCTGCGGATCCCCGCCCCAAGACCGATATCTCCTGGTTCGATGCCGTGATGTTCACCAGGAGGTATACCGAGTGGTTGTTGGAAAATGCCCCGGCAGCCTTGCCCCATTTTGCCGGTGGCCGCTTCGGATATATCCGTCTGCCCACCGAGGAGGAGTGGGAGTATGCCGCCCGTGGTGGCCACATGGTCACCGGGCAGCAGCTCAACCGCGAGGAGTTTTTTCCCCTGGGAAACCGTTCCTTCCGGGATTTTGCCGTCTTTACGGATCCCATGGCGGCCAAACAACCGGAACGGCTGGCCTGGATCGGAAGTCGATGTGCAAACCCGCTGGGATTGTACGACACGGCCGGAAACGCCGCCGAAATGCTGTTGGATCCCTTTCGTTTTTCATTGGGGTTCCGTCTTCACGGCGCCACCGGCGGTTTCATCGCCAAGGGGGGCAGCTACCGGAAACGCCTTGCCGAGATCATGCCTGGACGTCGCGAAGAGATCCCCTTTTTTCTTGACGATGGGGCCTATCGTGCCACCGACCTCGGGTTCCGGGTGGTCCTCTCCGCGATTGTCACCTCCCGCAACCGGTTCGATATGCTGGACCAGGAGTGGCGTGCCAAAGCGCCGAAGATGGCGCAAGATGAGGAAACTACGCCTGGGTCGGCGTTGATGACAGCGCCGATGACCAATCCATCGACACCGGCGGAAGCGACTGCGTTGGCCACAATTCAAAGCGCACTATTCACCGCCGAATCCATGATCAGTTATGCCCGGCGCCGGCAGGTGATGATCTTTGAACTGGAACGGCTCCAACTATTGACGCGCAAGAGCCTCCCGGAACACGTCCTCGTAACCCTCCAAGGAGATGTGGATCGGGCTATTGGAGAAGTGAAACAGGTTGACGCGGCCATATCAAGATTCGGGGACTTATACCTCATACGATTGTCCCAGGGGTTGACAGTCCCGGAGGTGCAGATGAATGAGCAAATGCTGAGCATAGAACAGGAACTTAGCCTGGAAGAGGGTTTCAACGAGAGCCAGAGGAGCCGGTTGGAGTTGTTTGTGCTTTTTAAAGACCACCTGAATCGGATGAGAAGTGACCCGATAAGGGTGACTAGGGCATTAGTTCTTGAGGATATTATTCCTTGATTTAGCGGATAATTCACGGGACGATCTTTTCAACGGGGACTGTTTGCCGTCATTTTGGAGGAATGGTGACCCTAAGAGGAAACACCCGAAATGAATCTGGGATTGAATGTCTGGGATACTCCAGAATTACAGGGAAAGTATATGTGGTTGATATCTAAGTGGCGGCATTGGTGGCTTGTATTGTTTCGTTTTAGTCGGATTCTAAGGTGACAACAAAGGGTTCCTGATAGCAGATATCAAATCCTCAACATGGATATCCTTCGCACCAAACTAAGCCGCCCGTTGGTTCGCGCCAAATGGGTTCAGCGATCCCGGCTCATTGCACGCTTGGATGAAGGACTAAGCATGCGGGTGACGCTTATCTGTACGCCGGCCGGCTTTGGTAAGACCACTCTGGCAGTGCAATGGTTGGATAAAGTCCTTAGACCTTGTTAATCGCTGCCACACTACCCCATTTTTACCACCTTTCGGGGAATTGCATATAGCCCACTCGCTTCCAAAGTTAAATACCATTGATCAACAGCGTCTTTCGGCACAGAGCGGCGTAATTAAGCCCTTTTAACAAGGCAAGGGCTATACCAGTTAGATCGTTGGCCATTTGTTAAGCGCTCGCATCCTCTCGCCGGGCTGGCACGCACTTTCTGAACCGCGTTAGCGAGCGAACTATAAATCGACTTTCATCCTTACGGTGCCGCGCAGCAATGCCGTTTCAGGCAGAACCCTCTTGTTGTTCGTCTGGACCTGGTGCGTAGCATCTGGTTTCTAAAACAAATAGCGCCACTATTCCTCCGGGCTCCGAAATGCTCTGTCCTTGCTCTGAACCAAGATTTACCATTTCTGGCTGGACACTATTCAACATACGGAGGCTGTTTCAAATAACTATGGAAACCACCAATGACTGATAAGCCCCATTTACAATCGCTAATAGCCCTCCCGGCCGTGTATCGAATCCGCATTACCGGTCGTATGGACCCGAAATGTTCCGAATGGCTCCAGGGGATGACGATTTCCACCGTTGAAGAGGAAGGACGAACGGCATACTCGGAGCTCATCGGTTCGCTTCCCGATCAGGCCGCGCTGATGGGGGTATTGCAGCAGCTCAACAACTGCTCCATTACCGTGATCAGCATGGAATGCCTGGGCATCGGATCCCTCGATGAATGATGCCTCCGACCACGTAAAAACAATTACAGCCAGGAGCGGGAAATGAATAGCGGTTTCGACACAACAGAGTTCTACGCACGTTCGAAGGTTCCCTTCGAGGAAGCCTGGCGATTCATCATCATCGATCCCGCAAGGGATTTTGTCGGCGTCTGCTACTCGACCAATGGCTACATACCGCCATACGGAGAAGACAAAATACGGGGTTTTCTGCGTCGTACGGCCAAGTAACTGGCTGGAAAATAATGACTGATCGAAGTCTGTGCTGCGCTTCATGCCCCACGATGGCGCAGGCCTGATCTCTTGCCACCTCAATCAGAATGATAAGGGAGTTACGCTGATGACAGACAAACCCAATTACAGACAATATCAAAGTGGCAACCACTTGCCGTTTACCTTATTTTTTATGACGTTGGTAGTCTTTGGCATTTCCTCGCTTGTTGCAGTTGCTGAAACAAGCGGGCAGGAACAATCGGCCAGCGAGGTGGCGCGCGAGCTGGCAAACCCCAACTCCTCTTTGGCAACCCTGACACTTAAAAACCAGTATCGATGGTATACCGGTGACCTGCCGGGTGCCGACGACCAGGACAACTACACGATGGTATTCCAGCCCGTTTTTCCTCTTTCACTGCCGCAGGACGGCAGCGGCAACCAGAGGACCTTTTTCATTCGGCCAGGCTTTCCGCTGCTTTTCGAACAACCCGTGCCACGGATGGAGAACGGTGCGCTCGATTGGGACGGGGTAAAGTTGAAGAGATTTATTGAAAAACAGAGAAAGGAGGATTGAGATGTTACGACACCAAACATGCACACGTATAGCAACTTTTTTGGGTATTCTTATAATTCTTATCGTTTTTGCCCAGGTAGCGTTTGCACAAAACGATCAAAACAGACCCAGGCCGACCCCATCGGATTGTGATGCCTACGCCCGCAATTATGCAGAACGATACAGCGGAAGTATGTTGGGTGGTGCGGCAAAAGGAGCGATTGGAGGAGGAATTTTCGGCGCCATCGTTGGTGACAGTAGCAAAGCCACCAAGCGGGGAGCCGCTCTTGGAGCACTTGGCAGCGGAGTCAAACGGGGTGTTGATCGCAGCGAACTGCGCCGCCGCGCCTATGATGACTGCATGGCAGGTAGGGTGCAATGGTAGAAAATGTTTATCCTCAAATAAAAGGATTAAGAAAGGAGACCATTATGGCAACTTCGAAAAGTTTTTGGGCATCGCTTTTTCTGGTGTTTTCACTCAGTGTCGGTTCAGTAGGTATTGCTATGGGGCAAGATGAGACGATCATAGATTTGAACGATTACACGTGCAAGGATGTCATGCGCATGTCCGGCGGAGACCGTGATATGGCGATTGTTGGTTTTCACGCGTTTGGGTAGGGCAAGAAAGGCACCACTAAGTTTAACGTAACAAAGCTCGGCGAAGCCACCGACAGGTTTGTGGAATATTGCCTGGACAACCCCAAGGAGAAGGCCCTGTCCGTGATGGAAAAAATGACAAAATGACCAATGCGGCTGCGGTATCGGAAACAGGTGATAACGAGGAAACGCCGGTTGGAGGAGATGGAACAGCGCATACGCGACAAGGAAAAGACCTATTCAATTCAAATTCAGGTTTAGAACCTGGCGGCTTTCCAGGCGAGCGACCTGGTGTCTGCCATGGTATCAAAACCACGAAAGAGAAGAAGGGAAAATAACCATGAAGAAAACAGTTGTTGCCATTCTGGCCTTTGCCTGCCTGGTTCCCCTATGGGCATTCACCAACGTCCAGGCATTCGAGATCATCACCCGTGACATGGTTGAAAAGGAGGTGGTGACGAAAACCGACCTCATTAAAACAGTGGACAATTTTATCATTCTCTTCGACACTTCCGGCTCGACCAACGAGATGGTCCCCGGCAGGAATGTGTCCAAGATCCAGGCGGCCAAAGCCATGCTGAAAGAGCGCAATGAATGGTTCCCTGAACTGGGCCAACAGGCCGGTCTGTACATCTACACGAACCGCCTAAAAAAGCTGGATCCGGTTTTCCCCATGCAGGTCTATAACCGGGACCGTTTCGGCGCCGCCATCGATCGGTTGCCGGATGAAGGTTCCGGGCCGACGATGATGGTGTGGGGGCTCAGCGGTCTTCGTGACGTATTTTCAGGTCTCAGCGGGAAGACAGCCGTCATCATGTTCACCGACGGGACGCTCACCGAATCCAACAAAAGCAAGCGCCCCTATCAGATCGCCCAGGAGAACGCCAGGGACAACGACGTCTGTTTCTACCTGGTCAGCAGCGCCACTGCTGATCGTGAAACGAAAGTTGTTGAAGCGGTGTCCAAGATCAATTCCTGCTCCCGGGTCATTCCCCTGACCCAGTTCCTCGATAATCCATTGTATTTGACAGGCGCGCTGTTCACAGTCAAGACGACAGCATATGAACGTCTGACACCCGTCACCCAGGTGGTCGGGGTTGTCGCCAACGACATGCTCTTCGATTACAACAGCTCGGCCATTCGCAGTGAATATAATGAAAAATTGGATATGCTGGGGGATTATCTGCAGAAGAACCCGGATGCCTATGTGGTTGCCGGCGGCTTTGCCGACAGCACCGGTGAGGAGGAATACAATCTGGCCCTTTCGGAACGTCGGGCCGCCAGTGTCAAGGACTACCTGGTAAACACATTCAGCGTCGATGCCGATCGGATCGTGACCCTGTGGTTCGGTGAACTCAACCCGGTCGCCGACAACGCGACCGACGAAGGCCGGCAACTGAACCGGCGGGTTGAGATTGCCGTGGGCGGGGTGAATTAGCCCTTTGCCCGTCGTTCAGTTGGCAATCATCAGGAAATCGGCCAGCTATCCGGTAATTTTAGACGCAGCTCAACTGTCGGATTTCATATGTGGCCTTCGGAACCCGACAGTTGAAAACCATAATTTAATTTTTCAGGAGGAGTTATCATGAAAATTTTTCGATGGGTAGTTTTGACAGTTTTTATGGTGGTGGCAGCGGCCGGTTTCAACCTGGCCCATGCCGATCAATATACGGATACCGTTGCCGTTTTTGCCAAATCGCCGGCGGTGAAGCCCTTTATCGACAATTGCTATGGCTACGCGGTGTTCCCGACGGTGGGCAAAGGGGGCTTCGTTGTCGGGGGTTCATACGGCACCGGCCAGGTATATGCCCAAGCCAAGGTCACCGGCACCGCCAAACTGATCAAGGCGACTATCGGTTTCCAGGCCGGCGGGCAGGCCTTCAGCCAGATGGTTTTCTTTGAGGACAAGCGGTCTTATGAGGAGTTCACCAGCGGCAGCTTCGAATTGGGTGCCGATGCGTCCGCGGTTGCCATTACCGCCGGCGCGCAGGCCAGCGCCGGTACCGGAGGCGCCAGTGCCGGCGCCAGCGCCGGCCCGGCCACTGGCGCACAAGCCAAAACGAGTTACCACAAGGGGATGGCCGTGTTCGTTCACGCCAAAGGCGGGTTGATGTTCGAAGCCGCTGTGGGCGGTCAGAAGTTCAGCTTTGAACCCAAGCAGTAGACGGCGGTTGGCGGTCAAGCCGACGCAACCAGCGCTTAAATTAATGAATGAGTCAAATGGTCATCCTGTCAGAAGATTTCAATCTTACATTGAATGGACCTAAGAAGACAGTATCTATCCAACCCAAACACGCACTAATGCAAAAACGCTATAGGACCCAAATCAATGATTAAATTCAATCTGCAAGGTGTCCTTTGTCTGTTTTCTCGAGATCATTTCACCGCAACATAAAAGGCCTTGGTTTCACTAAGAGCAATTGGTAGTTTTCGCCTACTCGTTTCCTCCACTTCTCTCATCATTGCTGTTTTTTGTGAAATGCGATGATAATCGGCCTATTGAAATCGATTACAGGTTTACTTCACCAAAAACTCTGCCAATCGGGGTGAACAGCATTCAAGCTCAGATCAGCAAGGTGGAAACGGTGAACCAATTAGGAATGGGAAGCCGGTTGAACCGACACTTAAGTCGTCAGAGAAAAGTGCGTCGCGGTGGGGGGCATCAGGCGTGTTAGATGCAGCAAAACACAATACCATCGAGACACTCAAGAACGACACCACGGTGAAAATCAGGTCCACTCGGGCTGACGACAAGCACCGAATTTCCGAAGCCTTCCACAACATCGAAACCGAATCGATTTGCCCGCGGTCTTCCAACACAACTAACTTTTGACCGAGGAAGAATTAAAGGCCGTGACTGAAGTTGACTTCGAGAACGTGGTCGCTCTGGTGGTCACGGTCGGAGGCGGAGGTGCTTTCGGAAAACAAGGCGATGCTGACCGTCTTTTCACGCAGCGGGCGGCCCGTGAAAAGAGTTCTGAGCGCGGCACCACGCAGATAAAAACAACGTAAAAGGGGGTAGATGCCTGATCAGCCGTTTGTTGTATAAAATTGCGGCCACTTCCATGCGTATTCTTTCGGGGCTGTCCACATTGAGCCGGGAATTTTACGAGCAGGCGCACGTCAGGAAGTCAACTCAAGGGAAAGTTAGCCACCATGTCCAACGCCATTATCGTTCTCAACGCGGGCTCATCGAGCATCAAGTTTTCGCTGTTTTTCGAGCGCGGCGAAACCCTGGAGCCGGACGTCCGAGGGCAAGTCGAAGGGCTCTACACCACGGGGCGTTTTGTTTCGAAGGCGCCCGACGGTGCGGTGAAAGCCGAGAAGTCCTGGCCCGCCGGCCTAAAACTGGGTCACGACGGGGCACTCGACCATCTGATCGACCATTTGCGCTCGGAGCTGGCGGGCGATCGGCTGATCGGCATCGGGCACCGGGTGGTACACGGCGGCATGGCCTACACCCAACCCGTTCAGGTGGATGAGGCGGTGCTCAAGGTGCTGGAAACCTTCGTCCCGCTGGCCCCCCTGCATCAGCCGCACAACCTTGCCCCGATTCGCCGGGTGCTGAAGCGCGCTCCCGAGCTGCCGCAGGTAGCCTGCTTCGACACCTCTTTTCATCGCACCCAGCCCGATGTGGCCCAGATGTTCGCCCTGCCGACGGAGCTACGGGAGGCCGGAGTCTTGCGCTATGGGTTCCACGGTTTATCTTATGAATTCATCGCGTCGATCCTGCCCGACATCGATCCGAAGGCGGCCAAGGGCAGGAGCGTTGTGCTGCACCTGGGTAACGGGGCGAGCATGTGCGCCCTGGAGGCGGGATGCAGCATTGCCAGCACCATGGGGTTTACGGCAGTCGAAGGGCTGCCGATGGGCACGCGCAGCGGTTCGCTCGATCCCGGTGTGATCCTTTATCTCATGGATCAGCGGAAAATGGACGTCCGGGCGATCGAAAAGCTTATCTACAAAAAATCGGGGCTACTCGGCGTATCGGGCATATCCAGCGACATGCGCACGCTGCTCTCGAGTAAAGCGCCCCAGGCCAAGCTGGCCGTGGATCTTTTTCTATATCGCATCCGCCGCGAGCTCGGCTCATTGGCGGCCGCTCTGGGGGGGCTGGATGCCATCGTTTTCACGGCCGGCATCGGTGAGAACGCTCCGGTTATCCGCAGTCGTGTCTGTCGCGATGCTGCATGGCTGGGTGTCGACATCGATGAAGCGGCCAACACGACCGGCAGGGGGTGCATCAGCACCGACTCGAGCCGCGTCGCCGTCTGGGTCATCCCCACCAACGAGGAACTGATGATTGCGCGTCATACCCGACGCTTGCTTGAAACGATACAAGGAGAAGGAAAATGAAAACAGAGGTTCCACGACCGGTCCTGAAAAACAAAAAGGCGCTGGTGGTCGGCATCGCCAACGAGCACTCGATTGCCTACGGCTGCGCCAGGGCCTTCCGCGAGATGGGTGCCGAATTGGCGGTCACCTATCTCAACGACAAAGCCAAACCGCACGTCGAGCGCTCGCCGGTCGGCGAACTGGTGGACATCATGGACGTGGGTTTCGCCTGTGCTTTCCTGGCGACGCCTTACGGGCGGCGCCTCACCGGCCAGACCGTCTATGTCGACGGCGGCGCCAGCATTATGGCATAAGTCAAAAATTGAACAGCGACCCAATGAGGCAATGAATTTCTTGCTGTTGGGTTTAAGAGCCCCGGCAAAAATTAATTCCACATCTTGTTTGTTTTAGGGCTCGCCTACTGCGTTACATCCATCAATACCTATCTCGATATGCGTCTATGGATGTGCCTTGTAGACAATTCATAACCCGTCACAATATTGTAAAATCATTTCTTACCGTGACCCTCAAGGAGGACCAAATGACAGAGAAGAAGAATTTCAAGCCGATTCTTGGAAGCAAAGAACTGGCCGACTATCTGCTCGACGCCGGGCAGCGAACGGTGCTGTATTGGGATGTCATGCGCCGGCGCGGCAATCAGTATCTGGAGCACATGGCCGAAACAGTCCCCCACGTGCTGCAGTTCGAAGGCGAGTTGGTCCTGGGCGGCCGCACGCTGCCCCGACCTGTGAACTACGGCATCGTCAAGATACACCCGCCTGCGGGGACCGTCATTGACAATCTAAAGCGGCCCTTTGTCGTCATCGACCCGCGCGCGGGTCACGGGCCCGGCATCGGCGGTTTCAAGGCCGAGAGCGAGATCGGCGAGGCCATGCGGGCGGGACATCCCTGCTACTTTATCGGCTTTACACCTATGCCTGAGCCGGACCAGACGATCGAAGCCGTGATCGAGGCCTGGGCGGTCTTCCTCGAGCGGGTCGCGGACCTGCACGCCGCGGCCGAGGGCAAACCGGTTGTGATCGGCAATTGCCAGGCGGGCTGGGCGCTGATGATGCTGGCGGCCAAATACCCCGATCTTTGCGGTCCGCTGATTTTGGCCGGATCACCGCTCTCCTACTGGGCAGGTGTGCGCGGCGTCAACCCCATGCGCTATACCGGCGGTCTGCTGGGAGGCAGCTGGTTAACGGCGCTGGTCAGCGACCTCGGGCATGGGCAGTTCGACGGCGCCTGGCTGGTGCAGAACTTCGAGGGTCTCAATCCGGCCAACACCCTGTGGTCCAAGCAATAAAACATCTATGCCAATATCGATACCGAGGCGCCCCGCTATCTGGGCTTCGAGCGCTGGTGGGGGGGACACGTGGTGCTGACCGGCGAAGAAATGCAGTACATCGTCGACAACATCGATCTGATCGATTGTCTGCCCCCCGGGCTCCATGAGGCCGTCATCCAGAAGAAACCCCCGGATGCGGCCAATGTGGGACTTGTGACCGGAGACCACATCTCCCGGTTCGAAAGCAGAACCCTGGACGACATTCGCGCCCTGGGCGGGAACACGCCGGACGAGGAGCGCTGCTTTGCCGCCGTGGCCCGTTTGTCTGAAGCAACCAACGGCCTCTACCGTACCGCGGCGCAGCCGATCATCCGCGCCTTTGCCACCGAACGGAGTACCGAATGGCTGCGGCGCATTCATCCGCTGCGGGTCGGCTATGAGCTTTTCTCCGACCGCAATCCGGCGCTGCAGCCGCTGGCCGCAGTGGCCCGGACGGTTGAGGACAATCGCCAACCGGTGGCCGCCGACAACATCTTTCTGCAGTGGGAAAAGGTCTTCTCGGACTGGATCAAGTCGAGCCTTGAGACCTTTGGGGAATGACGGGATGCGATGATGGAGAACATGTTCTTCGGAGTGTACGAACAGTCCTGGCTGCAAGCCTTGTTGGGTCTGCCGGCATCGGATGAGCCGCCCAGAAAGCATCCCGGCGCGAACCCTGAGCATACGGCCTTCGTCAACCGCCGGATCGAAGAGCTGCGGAAAAAAATGAACAAAGGAGGACCGCGCGAGGCGGCGATTCGTGCTCTGGTTTATGTCCGCATGCCGGAGAAGGCGGCTGACGAAAGGGCTTTCGAGATGCTCCGCCGGATCAGGGCCGAACATGGTGCGGAAAAAACCCTGACCGAATTCAAACAGGATCTTCGCGAACAGTATTTCATACTCCGGCTCGATGAAGTAGGGGCGGTGGCGCTGATTCCCGAATTGCTCAAAGGTCATGAAGACGAGTGGCCGAAGCTTCTGGAATATATCCGAAAGGTCGCCACCGCCGGCGGACCGCTGGGAGAGGAAGGAAAGCGGCGGTTGGCAGAGTTGGAGCGGCTGTTCACCTCCCCTCCAGCGGTCAAACAACCGGGGCGCAAGCCTAAAAGATCTCCCAAGAAAGAGGGAATGAAAACATGATCACCAACAAGACGTTCGATGAAATTCAAATCGGTGAGAGCGCTCGAATGGAGCGGATGTTGACCAAACAGGATATCGATTTGTTCGGGCTTTTGTCAGGCGACATGAACCCGACCCATTTCAGCGACGAGTACGCGCTGATGCTGCTGGAGCGCCACAAGCTGGTCGGCCACAGCATGTGGGGCGGGGCCCTGATCTCGAGCCTGCTAGGCAATGAATTGCCGGGTCCCGGTACGGTCTATCAATCTCAAAATTTCGAGTTCCACAATGCAATGGAACTCGACGACACGCTGACCATTACCGTGACGGCAACGTCCAAGAATGCCGCGGACGGCAGTGTGTTGTTCGACTGCCGGGCGGTCAATCAACGCGGTGAGGATATCATCACCGGTGTCGCCAGGGTCAAGGCGCCCACTAAAAAGCCGACCGATGCCGGCTCGCCTTACGTCACCATGAAGCTACACCGCAAAACCGCTTTTAAAAAGCTTATCGACTACGTCGATGACTGGGAGCCGATCCCTGTCGCCGTGTGCCATCCCTGCAGCAAAGAGGCCCTTGAGGGTGCCATCGATTCAGCCAGGGCCAACCTGATCGATCCGATCTTGGTAGGACCGGAAGCCAAAATCCGCGCCCTGTCCGAAAGCCTGAACCTGGACATCGGCCCCTATCGTTTGGTGGACGCGCTCCACAGTAATGACGCAGCGGCAAAAGCCGTGGCTTTGTGCCGCTCGGGCGAGGCTGAAGCGCTCATGAAGGGCAGTCTTCACACCGATGAACTGATGAGCGCGGTGGTGCCGTCGGCCACGGGGCTGCGCACCGAACGGCGGATCAGCCACGTTTTCGTCATGGACGTGCCCACCTATCCGCGGCCGCTCTTCATCACCGATGCGGCCATCAACATCTACCCGACCCTGGAAGACAAGGTCGATATTCTCAAAAATGCCATTCAATTGGCCCACGCGCTGAACAATCCGCAGCCCAAGGTAGCCATTCTCTCGGCGGTGGAAACAGTGAACCCGAAGATCCCCGCCACCATCGACGCCGCCGCCTTGTGTAAAATGGCCGATCGCGGGCAAATCAAAGGGGCCCTTGTCGACGGCCCCCTGGCCTTCGACAATGCCATCAGCAAAGAGGCCGCCCTGATCAAAGGCATCCATTCAGCGGTGGCCGGTGAAGCGGACATTCTCCTGGTGCCCGACCTTGAGGCCGGCAACATGCTGGCCAAACAGCTGACCTATCTGGGCAGAGCCGATTCGGCCGGCATTGTCTTGGGTACGCGGGTTCCCATTATTCTGACCAGTCGAGCGGATTCGGCCGAAGCCCGGCTGGCCTCTTGCGCCGTTGCGGTGGCCTTTGCCCATCGGCTGCGTGAAAACCAGATGATCAAAAAAAGCGTTCAGGGGTAAAGGCCAAAAGAATTGGCCGCGCTTGATTGACATCGCTATAAAGGAGAAAGAACATGCCCGTAGCCGATTACAAAACCTATTGCAGAATGATCGATCATGCCCTGGAAAATAAATTTGCCTACCCCGCCATCAATGTCACCTCCCTGACCACGGCCAATGGCGTCTTAAAGGGCCTGGCCGAGAGCAAGAGCGACGGCATCATCCAGGTTTCGACGGGAGGGGCGGCCTTTGCCTCCGGGTTGACCGTCAAGGACATGCCATTGGGGGCCATCTCCATCGCCGAGCACGTGCACCGCGCGGCGGCGCGATACCCCATCTATGTGGCCCTGCACACGGATCACTGCCAGGCCAAGATGCTGGATCAATTTGTGGTTCCGCTGATCGAGGAGACGGAGAGGCGCCGCGCCGGCGGTCTACCCAACCTCTTCAACAGCCACATGTTCGACGGCAGCGATCTGTCCCTAAATGAGAACCTCGACGTGGCCGTCAAACTGCTCGAACGCTGTCACAAGAATGAAATCATCCTCGAAGTGGAGGCCGGTGTCGTCGGCGGAGAGGAAGATGGAATCTCAGGCGGCGGCGGAGAAAAACTTTACACCACGCCGGAAGACATGCTCGAGGTTTATCGCCGGCTCAGTGGGATCAAAGGGGCGCGCTACCTCCTGGCGGCGACCTTCGGCAATGTGCACGGCGTTTACAAACCCGGTGCGGTGAAGCTCAAGCCGGCGATTCTGAAAGCAGGCCAGGAAACCGTGGAAAAGGCTTATGGCAAACAAGCGCGCTTTGGCCTGGTCTTTCACGGAGGATCGGGATCCGCTCCCGGGGAGATCAGGGAGGCGATCGACTACGGGGTCGTCAAGATGAACATCGATACCGATACCCAGTATGCCTTCACCCGCCCCATCGTGGACCATATGATGAAGAACTACGACGGCGTCCTCAAGATCGAGGGGGATGTGGGGAACAAGGCTAAATACGATCCCCGTTCCTACATGAAACTGGGGGAGGCATCCCTGGCCGAACGGGTAAAGCGGGCGGTGACCGAGTTGGGAGGTGTCGGCACCACCCTTTTTGGAGGCGGTCGTTAAAAAGGGTTGAATGCGCTCGAGACAAAAGGAGCAGCCATGATGTCGGGTGATCTTAATTTTGAGATTTTACGCTTGGGAGAAGGCCGAATACCTTCTCCCATGAAGGATATCTGTTTTGTGAAGGATCAGGAGCGGATCATTTTTCATTCGGCTTTGAGCGAGATCAATGAATATGTCCGGGAAGCAAAACCCATTCCATCCTTTGAGCGGGCAGGCCCCAGGGAAACGATCTACTTCGATCCTTCCAAGCTCAAATGCGGCATCGTCACCTGCGGAGGGCTCTGTCCGGGTCTGAACAGCGTCATCCGGGCGATCGTCTTGTGTCTGCACCACAATTACGGGGTACGAACGATTGTTGGTTTTCCCTACGGTTACGAGGGCCTTACCTATCGCTACGGGCATGCGCCGATGGTTTTGACGCCTGCTGTGGTGGAACGCATCCATGAGCAGGGCGGGACGATTCTGGGTTCGTCACGGGGAAATCAAGATGTGGGGGAGATGGTGGACACCCTGGAGCAGATGAATATCGGCACTCTTTTCACCATCGGGGGAGATGGAACCTTGCGCGGCGCCAGTGCCATCGCCGAGGAGATCGACCGCCGGAAATTGAAGATCGCCGTGATCGGCATCCCCAAGACGATTGACAATGACATCGCTTACGTCCAGCGGTCCTTCGGCTTTGCGACAGCGGTCTCCGAAGCAGGCAGGGCGATCACCTCCGCCCATGTCGAAGCCCAGGGTGCCAAAAATGGAATCGGGCTGGTCAAGCTGATGGGCCGGGAGTCTGGATTCATTGCCGCCTATGCCGCCCTGGCTTACAGCGATGTGAATTTCTGCCTCATCCCCGAGGTTCCATTCACGATAGAGGGACTCCTCAGTTGCCTGAACGACAGACTGACCAAAAGAAGGCATGCGGTCATCGTGGTGGCGGAAGGTGCGGGCCAGGACCTTCTGGAGGCCAGCAGTGAGCGGGACGCCTCCGGCAACATCCGTTTCGGGGACGTGGGGATCTTTCTGAAAGACCGGATCCACGCCTACTTCAAAAACAAGGGTACAAAGATCGTCCTGAAGAGCATCGATCCCAGCTACACCATACGAAGTGTACCGGCCGATGCCAATGATTCCGCCTTCTGTCTGCTGTTGGGGCAAAATGCCGTTCATGCGGGTATGACCGGACGAACCAACATGGTGGTGGGTGTCTGGCATAATGAATTTACCCATGTGCCCATGCCCATGGCCACCTCGACGCGCAAAAAGATGGATCCGGAGGGATGGGTCTGGAACAGTGTCATTACCGTAACCGGTCAGCCCAGAGAGTTGCGCTGATGCCCGCGGAGGACGAATCCCATCGGAGGAATCAACATGGCTTTACCGACTCATAAAACCAAAATCGTTTGTACCATCGGGCCCGCCTCGGAGTCGCCAGCGGTGCTCGCGCAGATGATCGAAGCTGGCATGAACATCGCCCGGATGAACTTTTCGCACGGCGACTTTGCGGCTCACAAGCAGATCATCGAAAACCTGCGGGCGGCCTCGGCGTCCGTGGGGCGTCGCATCGCGATCATGGCCGACCTCTCTGGCCCGAAGATGCGGATCGGGAAGATCGACCCGGAGCCCATCGAACTCAGGCCGGACGACCTTTTCACGTTGACCACCGACGACATCGTCGGGGACAGGACCCGCGTCTCCGTCTCCTTTGACGCCCTTCCCCGGGCCGTGAACCAGGGAGATACACTTTTTCTGAATGACGGCAATATCCAGCTTAACGTGATCGACGTGAAGGCACGGGACATCCACTGTGTTGTCAAGGTCGGTGGAGACCTCCGGTCGCGCAAGGGGCTCAATCTGCCGGGCATCGATCTCGGGATCGGCGCGTTTACCCGAAGAGACCACGAATGCCTCAAGTTCGCCTTGGAAAACGGCGTGGATGCGGTCAGCCAGTCCTTTGTCGAAAGGGCCGCGGACATCGATGCCGTCCGCAAGGCGGCCGCGGACCTTGGGTATCAACCTTTCATCATCGCCAAGATCGAACGCTCCGGGGCGCTCGATCACATCGACGCGATCATAGACGCGGCCGACGGGATCATGATCGCTCGCGGCGACCTGGGTGTCGAGGTCCCGATCGAAGAGATCGCCGTGGTGCAGAAGCGTCTGGTACGTCTTGCGAACATGCGCGCAAAACCCGTGATCACGGCGACCCAGATGCTTGAATCCATGACGGACAACCGGCGCCCGACGAGAGCCGAGGTGACGGACGTGGCCAATGCGATCCTTGACGGAACCGATTGTGTGATGCTCTCGGGGGAATCGGCCATGGGAAAATACCCCGTTGACGCCGTTGCGATGCTCACGAAGATCGCGGCCTCCGTGGAAGCGCGTCGCCCCCCCCTTGCGGTGAAAGAGCTGTATCGGGGGATCGATCTCACCGGGAAGATCCGGCCAGAACATCTGGTGGCCATCGGCGTGGAGGCATGCCTCGGATTCACATCTCCCGCAGCCGTGTTCGTTCCGACCCATGGCGGCGCCACCGCGAGGAGCATTGCGCGATTCCGCTTCCCTGTCTGGACCGTGGCCCTAAGCGCGCAGGAGTCGACCTGCCGGCAACTCCAGTTCTCCTCGGGTGTTTATCCGGTGCACGAGCCGGAGCACCCGGATCAGTGGAAGGGCTACCTGAAGCAATGGCTGAGCGTACAAGGCCTGGAAGCGAAGCTCGCCATCCTGACGGAAGGGCCTTCCACGAAACACCCCGAAACGAACCATCGCATGGAGATCGTCGATCTTCGTGAAGGGTCCGGAAGAGGTTAGGCCGGACAAGGCCGGATCGTTGGCGACTTTGGTTTGGCATTGCATCACCACTCATTCCCTATGAAAGCGTCTGGAGGCGAGTTCAATGATAAAAAGAAACGAAAGCAACATTACCAAGAAAAAAGCAGGCCAAAAGTCATTGTCCAAGGCCACAGGCCCCGACAATAAGACCCAGGATTTCACCCGGGATTTTCTGAGGCACCTTTTCTACACCCAGGGAAGGGTCCTTGAAACGGCAACCCCGAACGATCTCTATATGGCCCTTGCGTATACGGTTCGCAATCAGCTCCTGGAGCGATGGTTGCACACCGTCCAAAACTACGACAAGCCGGGGGTTCGCATTGTGAGCTACCTGTCGGCGGAATTTCTCCTCGGACCCCACCTGGAGAATAATCTGGTCAACCTGGGAATCGATGATGAGGTGCGCCGTGCCATGGAGGATCTTGGGATAGATCTCCAGAAACTGATTGAACAGGAGGAAGAACCGGGTCTGGGGAACGGGGGGCTGGGAAGGCTGGCCGCCTGCTATCTGGATAGCCTCGCCACGCTCGAAATTCCGGCCGTGGGCTAGGGGATCCGTTATGAATTCGGCATGTTTGATCAGGAGATTCGGGACGGTTGGCAGATGGAGGTCACCGACCCCTGGCTCCACCTGGGCAACCCCTGGGAGATCCACCGGCCCGAGATCGCTTACTGTGTCAAATGGGGCGGGCACACCACATCCGAATACGATGATCAGGGACGTTATTGGGTGCGCTGGATGCCCGTCCACAAATGCAGGTGCGCCTGTTCAATCCATTTGCACGCGGCGCGTCCAAGAACCTGCAGTGGATCACCCGCTTCAGGGATGTCAACTACCGTATGCACAGCAAGTCATTCACCGTTGACAACCAGGCAACCATCGTGGGCGGGCGCAACATCGGTAACGAGTACTTCGATGCCGATCCGAATCTGGCCTTTGCCGATCTAGATCTGCTGACCATCGGCCCGGTCGTACCCGAAGTGTCCGAAGCCTTCGATCAATACTGGAACAGCGACTGGGCCTATCCCGCCTCGGCGCTGACCCAGCCCGCCGCCCTCGAGCAACTCAACGACCTCCGGGCGCACATGGACAGCGTTCCGGAAAGTGAGGCGGCAACCGCTTATATCGAGGCCCTGAGAAACTCGCACCTGGCCAACGCCCTGCGCGCCGGCAGCGCCCAATTCAAGTGGGCCGAGGCCACGGTGATCCACGACTCGGCCGAAAAGAAAGCCCGTGGAGAGAACTGGCAGGCGGAACTGCTCATTTCCAAGCTTTGGCCATACATGCAAAAAGCGACCGATGAGCTGATCATCGTGTCGCCCTATTTCGTGCCCGGTAAAAAAGGGGCCGCCGCCTTGTGCGAACTGAGCACCAAAGGGTTGAAGGTGCGCATCCTGACCAACTCCCTGGCCTCCAACGATGTCTCCGCCGTTCACGCCGGCTACGCCCGATACCGCAAGCAGCTGCTCAGGGCCGGAGTGGTGCTTTACGAACTGGACGAGCAGGTCAAGAAGGAGGTCAAGAAAAAGTTCACCTGGCTGCCCGGGCTGAGCAAATCGAGCCTGCACGCCAAGACCATGGTGCTCGACCGCAAAGCCATGTTCGTGGGGTCCATGAACCTGGACCAGCGCTCCCTGAACATCAACAACGAGATCGGCATCCTGTTTCTCAACCAGGAGATCGCCGGCCAGAGCGCCAAGGCATTCGACCAAAACATCGAGAAAGTGGCCTTCCGGCTGAAGCTTCATACTGCCAAAAACGGCAGCGAATCCATTCGCTGGCATCTTAAAAAGGACAACGGGGAGGTTGTTTATGATGCGGAACCCTACGTCGGCTTCTGGAAGAAATTCGGGGTGGGGTTGATCCGCCTGCTGCCGGTGGAATCCCTGTTGTAGGTCCGCGATAAGGCGGAGAATGGTCCATGCTGAAAAAATTCATTGCGGTAGTCGGGTTGGCGAAGCCCAATTTAGCCATGACAACCTTGATATGGGCAGTTGGCCTCGATATGACCCGGCTCAGGATAGATCACAAAAACTCAGTCTATTTGCGCTTGCAGAAATTACAGCTTGCCATGCCTCCAAATTAAAAGGAACGCAAGGCAACAACAGACAGCCACTTTTTCACAAAATTGTAATATTAGGGCTGAACAAGATCTGGTGAAAGCGGCCTGATAGATGGAAAAACAACTTCCTTCAAAAAGACGGTAGCGACAGGACCAATGCAGTAATCAAAAGATCAGCAGATATTGAGGTACGTTCTGGAAAGCCCAAGGGAACCTTTGAATTTCAACTCAAACTTCTAATGTCAATTTGTTAGAGGTTGGCAATCAAAATAAATTGGATCAATACCTCTATGCAATTAAAGGGATTGATCCAATTTTACAATTAATGACTGATGGTGAAATTTTTGTTGATTAAAAAAATTTCATAGGAGCCCTTCTATAGCAAAATATTCCAATTCGAAGGACTCGGCGACGGCCTGGTAGGTGACCTTGCCGTCGATCACGTTGGCCCCCAGCCGGATCTCTTCGTTATCCTGCATGGCCTTTTTCCAGCCCTTGTTGGCGATCTGCACCGCATAGGGCAAGGTGGCGTTGGTCAGGGCCAGGGTCGAGGTCTTGGCCACGGCGCCGGGCATGTTGGCCACGCAGTAGTGGATCACCCCGTCGACCACATAGGTGGGATTGCCGTGGGTGGTGGCTTTGGAGGTGTCGAAACAGCCCCCCTGGTCGATGGCCACGTCCACCAGTACCGAGCCCTTCTTCATGGTCTTGAGCATGTCCCGGGTCACCAGGCGCGGCGCCTTGGCTCCGGGGATCAGCACGGCGCCCACCACCACGTCGGCCTCCTTGACCAGCTTGCGGATCGTCGCCGGGCTGGACATCAAGGTGAAACAGTTGGCCGGCATGACGTCGCTCAGGTAGCGCAGCCGGTCCAGGTTCATGTCCAGCAGGTAGACCTTGGCTCCCAACCCGCAGGCCATCTTGGCCGCGTTGACGCCCACCACGCCGCCGCCGATCACCACCACCGTGCCCGGGTCCACGCCGGGAACGCCGCCCAGCAGCACCCCGTGGCCGCCCTGGGCCATCTCCAGGTACTTGGCCCCCTGCTGGATGGCCATGCGCCCGGCCACTTCGCTCATGGGGGTCAACAACGGCAGGCTGCCGTCGGCCTTCTGGATGGTCTCGTAGGCGATGCACACCGCCTTGCTTTTGACCAATGCGCGGGTCTGGGTCTCGTCGGCGGCCAGGTGCAGGTAGGTGAAGACGATCTGGCCCTCGCGGATCAGATCGTACTCGGGAGGCAACGGTTCTTTGACATGCATGACCATGTCGGCCGTATCGAAGATCTCCTTGGGGGTGTCGATCATCTTGGCCCCGGCTTTCACATAAGCTTCATCGGCAAAGCCGCTGCCGGCACCGGCATTTTTCTCCACCAGTACACTGTGGCCATTGTGGATCATCACTTCCACACCGGCAGGGGTCATGCACACGCGGTTCTCTTCCGTCTTGATCTCTTTTAAAATGCCGACAATCATGGTTCCTCCCGATGCATTCAAGTTTAAGAAAACGAGGTTAATAAAAATTCAACCTACCTATATCATTCCTTTTTTATCGCCATATTGTGCCCCCATCTTTACCGCTTCCATATTCAACGGAATTATCTTGGGTTTGTTTTTAAATTCTTTTCGCACGCAGTATTTGAGTGTATCGATGGGAACGATACCGCTGCGGGCAACGAAGGCGGCCAGGGCGACGATATTGGCAGCCTTGATACTGCCCAGATCCTTGGCGATCTCAACCACAGGTACCCGCAGTTCATCAATATCACCTCGGTTAGCGCCAAAGGATATCAGGGAGCTGTTCACAAAAATGATGCCTCGAGGCTTGACCGTGCAAGAAAATTTTTCCAGGGAAGGTCCGTTCATGGCCACCAAATGCTGCGGGTTCTTGATGATGGGCGAGCCAATGGGGCGAGCGCTGATCACCACGGTGCAATAGGCTGTCCCGCCTCTCATCTCCGGGCCGTATGAAGGAATCCACGCCACTTCGTATCCCTTTTCCATGGCGGCATGGGCCAGAACCTTGCCGATCAACAAGATACCCTGTCCGCCAAATCCAGCGAACATGATTTCGCTCTGCATGGTGCCTCCTTTATGCCGGAACCTTGTAATCACCAGGTTGATAGTAAGCCAGAAGCGTCTTTTCCGTCCAGTCGATGGCATCCATAGGCGTCATACCCCAGTTGGTCGGACAGGTGCTGACCACCTCCACCAGGCTGAAGCAGGTATTCTCCATCTGGTAGGTGAACGCCTGCTTGATCGCTTTTTTAGCCTTGTTGATATACTTGGGCCGAATCACGGTCTGCCGGGTGATGTAGGCCGGGGTCTGAAGGGCCGCCAGAAGCTCGGCCACCTTGATCGGCATGCCAACCTCCTCGACGTTTCTACCAAAGGGCGAGGTGCTGGTGCGCTGGTCCGGCATGGTGGTGGGGGCCATTTGACCGCCGGTCATCCCGTAGATGGCGTTGTTGACGAAAATGGTGGTGAATTTCTCACCGCGGTTGGCCGCGTGGATGATCTCGCCCATGCCGATGCTGGCCAGGTCGCCATCTCCCTGGTAGGTGAAGACCATCAGGTCGGGCCGCACCCGTTTGATGCCCGTGGCCATGGCTGGAGCCCGTCCATGGGCCGCTTCCTGAAAATCGCAGTTGAAGTAGTTGTAGGCCAGCACTGCGCAGCCGACGGGGGCGATGCCGATGGTACGTCCACGAATGCCCAACTCATCGATGGTCTCAGCCACCAGACGATGAATCACCCCGTGGGTACATCCGGGACAATAGTGAGTGTGGGCGTCGGAGAGCGCCTCCGGTTTTTTAAACGTCTTTCCCATGGGTTGTTTACTCCTTGATTTGGATCCTGAATTCCGGCCGCTGCAGACTCGGCCGATCAGCCGATGCGTTCCTTGACCACCTCTATGATCTCTTCGGGGGTGGGGACGTCACCGCCGCACTTGCCGTACCAACTCACCGGCTTGCGGCCCAGGACGCCAAGCGCCACATCCTCCACCATCTGGCCCATACTCATTTCGATGCTCAGCACGTGGCTGCACGACGGTTTTGCCGCCGCATCGCCCACGTCCTTTGCGGGAAACGGGAACAGGGTCTGGGGGCGGATCATGCCGACCTCGATACCTTCTTCCTTGAGCATGTCGATAGCCGTGCGGCAGACCCGGCTCATGGTGCCGTAGCTGACGATCAGGCCACGATAGTCGCCGTCGGTGTTGTAGGCTTCGAAACGCACCTCCTCGGCACGCATGCGATCGTATTTGGCCTTGAGCTGAAGGTTGTTGTCGTTGAGTTGAACCGGGTCCAGAAACAGGGATTTGACCAGATTGCGGGTATTGCTCTTGCGATGGTCCATGCCGTTGGTGGCCCAGGCGTCCTTGTTGGACGGCTCGGTTTTCAAATGGTCGGGGAATTCGACCGGTTCCATCATCTGCCCGATCAGACCGTCTCCCAGAATCATCACCGGATTGCGGTATTTCTCAGCCAGGGGAAAGGCTTTCATGACCATTTCAACGGCTTCCTGAACGCTGGCCGGCGCCATCACCAGCAGACGACAATCGCCGTGACCGATGCCCTTGGTAGCTTGGAAATAGTCCGCCTGGGAGGGCAAGATACCTCCCAGCCCCGGTCCGCCTCGCATGATGTTGACAAAAACAGCCGGACACTGGGCCGCGGCAATGTAGCTGATGGCTTCACTCATCAAGCTGATACCCGGGCTGGAAGAAGTGGTGAATACCCGCTCCCCGGCCCCAGCAGCCCCGAAAAGCATGTATCCGACGGCCACCTCACTCTCCCCTTGCAGAAAAACACCCCCTACCTCAGGCATGCGGCGGACCAGATATTCGGCCACTTCGGACTGCGGGGTAATGGGATAGGCGAAGTAGTTCAGGCAACCGGCCCTGATGGCTGCTTCACCGATGGCTTCGTTTCCTTTCATCAATACCTTTGACATGGTACGCCTCCGTTACTCGCCCTCAGGCGTTGGCACCTTCGGTTTCGGTAATGGTAATGGCCACATCCGGGCACATGATGCAGCACATGGTGCAATGGATGCAGTCCTCTGGGCGCGCCTGGAAGGCGGGGAAATAGCCCTTCGCATTGACCTCGGAAGAGATCTCGAGAACATTTTTCGGACATACGGTGATGCACAGACCACAGCCCTTGCAGCTATTTTCATCGATAGTGTGGTGGTGAGCCATTCGCAGATACTCCTTATATGAATCATCTCGACTTGTTGCCGAAGACAGCAGTTTTAATCAGGGTGTTCGTTTATCTTTCAAGATGTTGTTGGAAATCACCACCCGCTGGATTTCCGACGTGCCTTCATAGATGGTGAACACACGGGCGTCCCGGTAGAAACGCTCCACCGGATAGTCGGTGGTAAAACCGTATCCGCCATGCATCTGCAGGGCCTTGGCCGTGACCCGGTTGACCATTTCGGACGCGTACAGTTTGGCCATGGAAGCCTGGAGGGTGAAGCGCTCCTTGCGGTCCTTCATGGCGGCCGCGGACAGGGTGAGTTGCCGGGCCGCCTCGATCTCGGTGGCCATGTCGGCGATGATCCAGCGCAAGCCCTGGAATTTGGAGATCTTCTGACCGAACTGGTCCCGCTGCTTGGCATATTTCACGGCCGCATCGAAGGCTGCCTGGGCCACACCCAGGCTCTGGGCGGCAATGCCGATGCGACCGCCGTCGAGCCCCTTCATGACGATCTTGAACCCTTCACCCGCTTGTCCCAGCATATCCGATGCCGGCACCCGGCACTCCTCGAAATGCAGGTCCGTGGTGTCCGAAGCGCGCAACCCCATCTTGTCCTCCAAGTTGCCAACTTTGAGCCCGGGGTTGTCCTTGGTGACGATAAAGGTGCTGATGCCTTTGTGGCGGGCAGCCGGATCGGTCTTGGCGGTGACGATAACCAGGCCGCAGTTTTTGCCGGTGGTGATGAACCGTTTGGTGCCGTTGATGATGTAGTGGTCGCCGTCTTTCACCGCCGTGGTCTGCTGGCTCACCGGGTCGGAGCCGGCTTCGGGCTCGGTCAGGGCAAAGGCGCCGATAGTTTTGCCCATGGCCAACTCCTTGAGATAATGCTGTTTCTGGTCTTCGCTGCCGTAATTCAGGATGCTTTCGCAGACGATGGAATTGTGCACCGACATGACCACCGCCGTAGAAGCGCAGGAGTAGGCGATTTCGGAAAGGGCCAGGACGTAGCCCACCGTGTCCGAATCCGACCCCTCGTAATCGAAGGGGACCATCATCCCCAGAAGCCCCAGTTCGGCCATCTGCTTCAGGTTCTTAGCGGGAAACTCCTTGGTCTTGTCGCGCTCCGCTGCAGTCTCAGCCACCACCTTGCGGGAGAACTCGCGAACCATGGACTGAATCATCAGTTGTTCATCGGTCAGCTTGAATGACATGGTGCAGTCCTCTATGGGTTGTAAATCACCACAATCAGTTCGGCATCGGTTTGGCCGATATTCTTCAGGTGATGCTGGACGCCTGAATTGAAGTGCAGGGAGCCACCGGGACCGAGCGTGTTCACGTGTTCTCCGACCACAACCTCGATGGCCCCCTCCAACACGTAGACGAACTCTTCCCCGGCGTGGTTGTAGCTGACGCCCTCGTGGTCTTTCATGGCATCGATCTTCACCCGGAAGGCTTTGAGATGTTTGTTCTCGGCGCCCGGTGTGAGGGTGGTGTAGGCGTAGCTGTCCGTGCGATTGGTGTAGGCCTTGATGCGGTCCTGCATGCGGTCTTCATCTTCTTTGAGCAGATCCCCGGAGTCGATCTCGAGAGCCCTGGAAATCTGCAGCAGTGACCCTACCGGCGGCGTGATCTTGCCGGCTTCGACCTTTTTTATAAAGTCGACGGAGAAACCGGTCTCATTGGCCAGGGACTCGTAGGACATCTTTTTGCCGGTGCGGGCCTTCTTGATTTTTTTGCCCACGGGCGTAAGACGGGCAGTTCTTTTTTTGGGGGGCATGGAATCTCCCTGTCAGATGACAAATTACTTATCGTAGCGATTATTAAAGAGATTGAAACCAATGCTTAAACCGATCATCCTTGAATGAAGTGATATCCTTCATGATCTGGCTCAGCTTAGCGGTGCAGGGACCGGGTGCAGGCAATTCTTTATCTTCAAATTTCTTGATTGGCAGGATCTTGGTTCCAGTGTGTGAAGTGAACATTTCGTCTGCATTCAGCAGTTCGTCGGTGGTAATCATTGCCTGAGAAACCTCGATATCAGCGGCCTTGGCAGCTTCGATGATCGACATCCGGGTAATGGATGACAGAATCTTGCCCAGTGGCGAGGTCCTGAGAATACCATCTTTGACCATGAAGACGGACTCGATCGATCCTTCAGCCACGAAACCATCGGTATGGCGCAAAATGCCGATATCATAACCGCGTTCCATGGCACTTTTGCGGGCAAGCATGCCATTGAGATAGTATGCGCAAGCTTTGGCCGTGGTCGGTACGGTGAGTGGGTGAAGCTTGTACCACTTGCTGAAACATGCCGTGGCCGGTTTGGTGGAATCCAGAGCTAATCCGTCGCCCTCCGGAACGGCAAAAATGGCCGTATCCAGCTTGGCATCAAGGACAAGTGAGATTATTGGCTCATCGCTCCAATATGCAATCATCTTGACCAACCCACGGCCGATGTTATTCGCTCTTACCGTCTTGGAAGTGGCTTCGGCGAATTCTTCCTTTGTATAGGCCAATTCCATTCCCAGACAGTTGGCGGTGTGGAACAACCGGTCAAGGTGCTTATCCATCCGAAATGCTTTCGGACCATCCGGTCCGGGATGAACGCCGAAAACTTCAAAAATTGCAGAACCACGACTCAATCCGTGAGATAGAAGCGGTGCTTTGGCATTTTCCCAAGGTATCATCTGGCCATTTAGCCAGACAGGTCTTTGATCAGACATATTGTCCTCCTTAATTTTCTTATTTTTCCTTAATCAGCAGTTGGTTACTCAATTGAAATCGACGCTTAGCTTTTTTGTCATTTGCCCATCACAACTGCGGGCAGCCAGGTGGAGACTTCAGGCACGAAGGTTACAATCAATAGTACCGGTAAACTGCCAAACAGCAGGAATGGAATACAATCCTTTACAAAAGATGAAACCGGTATGCCTGAGACTCGCGCGGCAGTAAAAAGGTTGGTTGCCACCGGAGGTGTCATTTGGCCGCTTCCTTGGTTGACCGCCAGAATCGCGGCCATCTGGAATGGGCTTATACCCAACTTCATGAACAACGGGTAGAGCAACGGCGCTACGATCAGCATGCTCGTGATGTCATCCATGATCATGCCCATTAGGATCATAAACAGGTTAATCAGCAGGAGGAGAACAATCTTGTTGTTGGTGAGATTTAGCATTGAATCGGCTATGGCGTCGGGCAACCGTTCGTAAGTGAAAATTCGGCTCATGACCATGATGAAAGCCATGATGAACACAATTGCACCTTCGATCGAGGCGGTTTCTTCAGCCGCTCTGGCAAAGCCCTTTCTGGTTATTTTACCTGTAATCACCCCCACAGATATGGCGTAGACCGCGGCAACACAACCAGCCTCGGTCGGCGTGAAAATACCACCGTAAATTCCCCCCAAAACCAGGACCGGCATCATCATGGCCAGGGACGATCGCTTGGTCGCTTTGAGGATATGCCTGGCGCTATCTCCCATTGAATCAAACGCTTCAACTCTGATCTCAGGTCGACGGCGGCAATAGAAGTAGTTGATGATGCAATAAGCGATGACGATCAATATCCCCGGGCCAGCGGCAGCCAGGAAACACCCGGCCACGGATGTGTTGGTCAGCATCCCGAACAGAATCATGGGGATACTGGGAGGTATAAGCTGGCCCAACAGGCCGGAGCAAGCCACCAGAGCGGTTGCATACTCGCGGCGATAACCGTATTTTTCCATCTGGGGCAGGATGGTCATGCCGATGGTGGCAACCGCTGACGCCGATGAGCCTGAGATGGCACCAAACAGAGCACTGGAAAGGATTGTCACCACACCTAACCCGCCCTTAAATCGACCCACGATCGCATTGGCAAATTCGACAATCCTGGATGAGATTCCCGATACGGTCATTAAACCACCGGCAAAGATGAAAAAGGGAATGGCCATCAGGACGAAAGAGTTTAGGTTGGTGAAGATTGCCGGAACCGCAAATCCAGAATTGATCTCAAGAACGATCATCATGAGCAGACCACCAACGCCAAACGAGGCAAACAACGGAAATCCGACGATTATCATCAGGACGGTTAGGCCAATAAGCAGGAGGAGCATGGTCATGATGGATCTCCCCTATAAAATGTGATGATACGCTTAATCTGATTGAGCAAGTGGACCAGCGTGTGGATTGTCATCAATGCGCCAGTAACCAGAAAACAGGCATGGACCACGATCAAAGGAACGCCTAAAACGATTGAGTTCATGCCCTTGCGAACCGAGTAGGTGGCGAACTCATAAGACCAGGCAACAAACACGCACAAAAAAATCAGTGTTACCGTTTTAGAAACAAGCTCGAACCATATTTCTCCTTGCGGCCCTTTGAATATACCCCCCATCCTGATATGGCTATCTTCACGTGTGGTGACCACCGCTCCGATAAATATTGACCAGATCATGATAAATCGGGCAGCCTCCTCCATCGCTGGAGAGGACCAATGAAAAAAGATACGCGCCACCACCTGATAAAAAACCAATCCCGTCATGGCAACAATGGTGACGATTCGACCGGTATCTTCAGCGAAATAAAGCCAACGCAATATCTTGTTTTCGTGGCCTGCCATAATTACCTCATATCGGTTAGGGAAAAAGCCGGATGGCAAAAAATGCCATCCGGCTCGATTGAGTATTTATTTGCCGGCTTTGCTGCGGATCAGATCCATGGTCTCTTTGCCAACGACCTCTTCAAATTTGTCCCA
>CAVONY010000025.1:0-20567 GCA_963697405.1 uncultured delta proteobacterium
CTGACGTCATCCGGAAATCGGCAAATGGGTCCTCCGTGGACGCATGGGCTGCCGTGGCCAGCATCTTGGCCAATTCGGGTACCCGCTTGCAGTGGCCGCCGGTATAGGGGGATTTGGCGTCGATGGTGCCGGCAATCAATTCGGTGATGGCGGTGAACAGACGTTCGATTTCCTGTCGGGCCTGGATCAATCTGGCCGTGTAGTCCCGGATGGTGCTCTTCATCAGGACAAACGCCTGGGTGAGCGAGTGGATTTCTTTGATGCTGGAGTCGGAGAGGACGGACGTGGAGAAGTCGCGCTGGCGGATTTTTCTGGATTCGAGTTCCAATTGCGTGAGCGATCCAGCGATCTTACGGGATACCAGCAGGGACAGCGGCAACAACACCAGCAGCACCAGGCTGGAGAAGAGGAACACCCGCTGCTGCATGCGTCGGATATGGCCGGTGAAGTCGGAAACCGGCGCCACGGAAGCCAGGATCTGATCAAACCTCAGCGCGGATTTCAACCCCGTTGATCTCACCAGGTAGGCGGCCCCGTCGATCTGCATTTCCAGTGTGCGGTTGAGTCTGTCCGCCGGATTGTCCTGGTACTCGGCGACGATCGCCCTGACGCGTGGATCACTGGATTGGGCACCGGCAAGAAAGCTCAAGGTTTCATCCGTACTCGCTTTAATCGGGTCCTGGGCGGGACGAGCGATGATCCGCCCCTTGTCGTCGAAGAGAAACAGCATGCCGTTGTCCGACACCTTCTGCCGTTCGAGTGAGATGGCGAACCGGTTCAGGGTGATGTCGGCACCGAAAACCCCGTCACCGTAGATCAGTTTCTCGGCGCAGGTGATTCCCGGCAGCTTTGTGGAACTGAAGAGATACGGATCCGTGTAAAAGGCCGTTTCCTCCTTCTGGGCCCGGACGAACCAGGGCCTGGTGCGGGGGTCGTATCCCGGGTCCAGGTCGGCCCTTGCTCCGGTAACCTGCCGTTCTTGATTTAAAAAATGCCAGCGCTGTTTCAGGTTGCCGTCCGCATCGACGGCAATGCTGCGCAGGACATAGGCGGTCCCCACCGGTGCATCGAATAGACGGCGCAATTCCGCGTTGTCCCTGACGGCAACGGTCTGGATAAAGCTGCCGTCATCATAACCGGTGTAAAGTGAGAACAGATAATCGTAAAACGAGAGGGCGTCGAGCATCAACGCCAATCCCGGATGCGACATCCCACCGCCCACCGGCAAAGTGGCCATTGCCGGCATGCGCGCGGCCGTCCCGACCAGGACAGCCACCGATTCCAGGGTGCTCTCGTAGCGTTCCAGCGTCTTCTCGTTGATCTCCGAGAACAGGCGGTCGGCCATCTGGATCGCCGCCGCCTTGCTTTCCCGATGACTGATCCACAAGAACATCCCGGTCAAAATGGCCACGATGGCCACGATCAGCGTGGTAATGCCGACATAGAACGGATAGCGTTTGATTTTCAGGGTCATGATTATTTCCTATTAGAAAATCCGCAGATACAACTGCAGGCCGGTGTAGTTGAATTCTACATTACCCTTGAAGTCGATCCCCGGCCAGTCTTCCCCGCCCGCTTCTACCTTGACCGCCAGCGAGTCAACGCCCACCCCGATACCTACATGCTCCCAGGGGTTGTATTCCAACGCCGCCCGGAATTCCAATACTGACCCTTCCTCTTCTCACTTCGGCTGCACGGTCAGGTTCAAGCGAGTCGGGTCGTATCCTTTTTCGATGACCCGGCGGAGAATCCCGTCGTACACGTTCCCATCCAACGTCGGTGTCCGACTGAGGATCCACAGGTATTTTCGAGACGGTACACCCACTACGGCCCACTGGTAATCATCATCCAGGTCGATGATCCAGTAGTCCCCTTTGAAGGGCCAGAAGAACCAGACTTTCAACCGGGCACGGGTAGCCGAGTCGACCACTTCCGCTTTGCCTTTAGATGCCTTCAGCGGACCGTCCAGGCTGTTTTTGAAACAGCGGTTGACTACCCGGATCCGCCCGTCCGGCAGCAGGGAATAGTCCGCCGTAGATCCGGTGCAGCCCTTTTGGAACCAGGCCGGATAGCTGGCGATTTCATACCATTTGCCCAGATAGCGGTTCAGCTCGACGGCTGAGACGGTGGTCAGTGGCGCTTTATCTTCATCTGCGGCTGCTTGAACCGGCAGAACCAGGGGCCAAAAGAGCAATAATAGGGGTAACCATGTGCAAGGGGCAGATCGTCTTTTTGAATCGGTTGGGATATGCATAAGGATAACCTCCCGTGAAGAAGCATTCCATTTGGAATACCCGGCCTATTGAACCGCAAAGTAGGCTTCGGGGTCGCTGGTCAGTAGATCGAGTTTGTCCTGTAACTGCTTCAGCAGGTTGTCTTTCATGCCCTGGGAAAAAGTGGGGCCGAGACCCCGGTTGCTCACCGCGTCCATTTCCGCCTGAATGCGCTGACCTTCCGCCTGAATTTTCTCGGACAGGGCCGAATCCTGCATCGATTGGGTTTGTGTCTCAGTCGCTTTCTTCTGGCTCTCCTTTTCCTGCAGATATTCGTCTGCTTCTTTAACGGATTCTTCCACCATTTTATCGTAGGCCTGGCGTGCTTCATCCACAGCTGGAAGCGGGGTAAAAGCGCCAACAACCAAAAGACCCAGCAGGGTGATGGCGATCCATTTCATGATTTTCATGTGCGACTCCTTTTTATCTGGGTGTTTCAATTTTTTGAACCGCGATCGCAGAGCACCTCCCGTGGCCCGCCTCGGGTAATCGTCAACCTTCAAATGAGGAATGCGTCGGTTCTCGTGATGCGCTTAATTTTCTTTAGCCTTGGACCTTTTATATAATTAACCAGATCGCGGCCCATGGCAAGTGCCGGATGGGCGTCACGCAGCTGCAATGCGGCCTTCAGGGCATCGTCTGGCCGGTCCCATTCAATATACAGGACCGCCAGTGCGTAAAGGTAGTCCGGGTTATTCGGGTCCACGGAGAGGGCCCGATTAAGGGCGGTCTCCGCTTGTGCATTCCGCTTGAGTTGTTTGAGCAACAGCGCCAGGTTGTAATGGATACGGGAACGCTGGGGCAGGCCGGCGGCAGCATCGCCCAGGTAAATAACGGCTGTATCGTAGGCCTTTTTTTCCGCCAGCAGCAGGCCTAATGAATATTTGATTTCATAAAGGTCCGGGTGTTCCTGCACGACTTCCCGCAACAACGCTTCGGCCGAATCTTTTTGCCCCTGAGCATTGTAAAGCATGGCCAGGTTAACTTTGGCCGGGTAAAAGAGCCGGTCGATGGCGATGGCTTTGCGGAAATTGTCGATGGCCCGGGCCGTCTGCCCCTGGTCGACGTAGACGTTGGCCAAATTGTGGCGGGAAGCTGCAAAATCACCGGTGCGTTCCATGGCCGTGATGTATTCGGCCAGGGCTTTTTCGTAGGGTTGTTGAAGGGGTGGGCCCAATCCCGGTTGCGCCGCAGCGACCAGGCTCCGGGCCGCCTCGATGCGCACGGCCCGCACCGGGTCGTAGAGCAGCGGCCCGACGAGCGCTGTGCGTTGCGCCGGGTCCGGGACGGGGAGTCGATTGACCGCGGTGTGACGAAGCAGGGCCGACTCGTCGGAAAGGGCCTGCTTGAGCGCTTCTGCCGCGGTCTCATCGGGATAGGACGATGCCAGGGACAGGGCGGTTGCCCGGACGATATCCGGGTAGAGCCGATCCCCGGCCATACGGATCAGCCCGGCTACAGCCTTCGGATCCTGACGTCGTCCGGCGGCCAGGACCGTGCCATAGTGCGGGCGTTTTTTTTTGCCATACCACTTGGCCATGGCATCCACCGACCACTGGACGGTTTTGTCCACATGACAGCGGTTGCAGGCGTTGGGTGTATCCAGGACAAGGCTCAAATCCGGCCGGGGGATGCGAAAGCTGTGGTCGGGCCGGTAATCGACACCCATGTAGTTCCGGCCGGGCATGTGACACTGCTCACAAAGGGCACCGCTGCCCACGTCGAACAGCACCTCTCCGGTGGCGGTACGGATGGGGTCCCCCGATTCACCTGCTTTTTTATGAAAATGGTGATCCTGAGTGTCGTAAATCGCCGCCCGGTGGCACTGCAGGCACAGGTCATTGCCGTCTTTGATGCGCCGGATGCTGTGGACGTCGTGGCAGTCGCTGCAGCGCACCTCGCGTGCGTACATCTTGCTCTGGATGAAAGATCCGTAAACATACACCTCATCCAGAATCTGACCGTCGGGAAAGTACATGCCTTCATTCAGCAGTTGAGGAATGCCGTAGTCGAGAAAATCAGCGTGGGCGTGGATGTTGTCGTCAAGGGACATGCGACGGGCGTGGCAGGGCGCACACAGCTGGACCTGTTGGGCTGATGTCAGCCCGCTGGTTCTCACCGCCAGGGCGGTGTTGACCACGTCCGGCCGCCCCATCTCCGGCAGTTGGGCCCAGGCCACATGATCCGATCCCGGGCCGTGGCAGGCTTCGCAGCCCACGCTGATTTCTGACCAGGTCGTTCGGTAGGTCTCGTCGTCCGGGTCATAATTCTTGCGCAGGTCCGTGGAGTGGCATTCGGCACACATGGCGTTCCAGTTCTGACCGTTGTTGGTCCAGTAGAGCCAGTCGTCGGCAGCCAGGGAGCGGTCCGGGTACAGGTGGTACCAGCGCTTTTCCCGCGAATCCCAGGCAATGGGAAGGCACTGCAGCCGCCCGCCGGGAAAAGGGATCAAATATTGCTGCAGGGGGAACCAGCCGAAGGTATGGGTGATCTCGAAGTCTCCCATCTCGCCTTGCGGCCCCTGGGTGGTAACCATGAACCGATCGTCCTTTTTATAAAACCGGCTGGTCACACCGAAATGGCGAAACTCGGCACCGGCGAAATCGCCCAGCACTGTTTCATCGGAAGCGGCGGCCATGGCCAGTTGATGGTGGGAGCCCTTCCACTTGTCGTACTCGCTCTGATGGCAGTCCCGGCAGGCGTCGCTGCCCACGAATTCGGCGGGCGTCTGCCGGTCGGTCTGGGTCGCCATTCGCCTGGATTTCTCCTTTACCACATACAGCGGAATGGAGAAGATGATGACCAGGGTGGCGATGATGCCGGTGATTTTCCAACGGGTCATGGCGATTGGGTGGTTCCTTGGTTCTCAACGAAATGGATTTGGGTGTGTCCCATCAGTAATATTGTTGATTACAAAGGGTTCAAGGATTCCAGGATTCGAGGGCTCAAGGATTTTTCTGAGGTAACGTGATGTTTGGACAGAAGCTTTACCTTGAGATCGTCCATGGTTCCTAAATCCCAATTCCCCATCCGAGATATCAATATTGCGCATTTCACTCGGATCCTTGACCCCTCGACTCCTCGAACCCTTCACTTATATGTTACCTCTGCTTTACCAAGGGCGCTGCGTCGAATCGGCCTGCTGATGTCCACTTTTACCCGGTTGTTTTCGATGGACACGGCAAACCGTTCCAGCGCCCGCGGGGCAGGGGACTGGATCACCTCGCCGCGGATGTCGAACACGGAGGCATGGCAGGGGCAGGCGAACTGCTTTTTTTCCGGATCCCACGGCACGGTGCAACCCAGGTGGGTGCAGCGCCGGGACAGGGCCAGAAACCCACCATCTTTAAGACAGGCCAGGTAAAATCGACCCGGCGGAAAGGCGGTCACACTGTCGGGCGCAAATCGATCCACCGGTCCGGCGTCGATGATATCAGCGGCCTGAACCGATGAATCCGTTGACTGCAGCGGCTTCAAGAAAGATCCCACCAACCAGGCGATCTCTGCCAGGGCAAGGCCGCTTAAGGCCAGCCACAGACCATTGAGCAGGCTGCGACGCGCATTGCTTTCAATGGGTGGCGTGTTATCAACCGTTTGCTGGATTTTCTGACTGCTCATCCTGCGCCCTTTCTCATATCGGCCAGACCAGTTGCATGAAGGGTCCGCGAAAGAACACCCCCACGACGGTCAGCACGACGAGGGCGGTCACCATTACCACGAACAGTGACTGGGCCGTTTCGTTCAATGTGGCACCCCATCGCTTTTTCAAGGCGAGTAACCCACCAGCCGTCAGGGCTGATATGAGCAGCAGCGGCAAGATGCCGTCGCGGAGGAGAGGGGGCATGCCGATGGCCCAGGGCGCTTTTTTGACGACAAGTGCATCCACCACGATCAGGACCGGGGTAACTGCCATCGCCGCAAGGGCCGCGTAGATGGACTGCGTCCTGCCCCTGGACGAAGCGAACCAGATGCCTTCGGTGGATAGGGGATAGGCAAGGTAGGGAATGCTCAACAGGAAAAACCCTGCCAGAAGGGGAATCACGCATACGGCCGCGACAGGATGGACATGCAGCAAGAGTTCCTGAACCCCGGCGAAATACCACGGTGCCCGCACCGGGTTGGGGCTCAATCCCGGATTGGCCGGTGCCGAGAGCGCGGCGTCGAATAAAATTGAAAACACCAATACGGCTGCCGTCAACGCCAGCGCCATGGAGACTTCTCTGACCAGCAGACCGGGGACCACCGGCACACGGACCGGCATTTCATCGATGGGATCGGAGGGTCTGCGCGGCACGACAAGGCCGCCGGCCTTGCGGATGCGCCAGAAATGAAATGCCATCAGGCCGGCCAGCAGCAGCGGAATGACGGCCGTGTGCATGGAATAGAAAAAAGGCAGGGTCTGGGGACCCAGCTCGGAGCCGTTTCCCAAGGCTTGCTGCAACCCGCCCCCGATACCGGGGATATATCCGATCATGGCTGTGAAAACGGTGACGGCCCAGTAGGCCAGTTGATCATAGGGCAGCAGGTAGCCGGACAGATTGGCTGCCAGCACCATGGCAAAAAGGACGAGACCGACGATCCAGTTGAACTGCCGAGGATGGTGAAAGGCACCGGTGAAAAAGACTCTGAGCATATGCAGCATTAACACAACCACGAGAAGGTTGGCGCACCAGTGGTGGAGATTGCGCACGAGCCGGCCAAAAGGGACCTGGACCATGATCGTCTGAATCGATGCATAGGCATCTACCGGTGTGGGGACATAGATGAATTTCAGAAGCATTCCGGTGGCCATTTGCAGCAGCACCAGTATGGCCGCCATGCCGCCCAGCCCCCAGGAAAGCGTGAACATCAATGTTTTTTCTTTTACGGTCGGCGGTCGAAAGTGCAGAATCAGGTTGCCGCGTAAAAAGCGCTTGCGGTCCCTTCCGGTGCGCGGTCGCACCGGGGAGGGGAATACGCTGCGCCATACCCGCAGCAGGGCGTTGGCGTCGGAATTGTCCAGAGATGTTCGTTGGGTCATTTTGATATGTCCAAACATATCGAATGGTTTACCAAACTATGGCACCAGAAACAACCGCTATTGTTATTCCCAAAACGAGCAGACAGTTTCTTTTTGCGTTGGTTTCCGGTATAATATAACGTTCTTAAATCACACGACACCTCAACATGCCTTCAGGTTCAGACGGTCTGCTATTGCGGGACCGGAACAGTTGAAGGGGGCTCCGCCTGCGTCCCATACTACCGCGGGCAAGGTGATTGATCCATGGCCTTCAACACGCGCCCATTTTCCAACGAATCCGATTCCCGTTTCAAACTCTTTCACGAGCTGATGGCCCGCAAGGTGCGCCATATTCTGCTGGTCTCGACCCCCTATGATGCCTGGATCATGGAAGAGGACTGCCGGCTTTCCGAGCGTATCGTCAACGAGTATCGGGGCCTCAACCTCAGTCAGCCGCCGCGTCTGACCTGGGTTTCTTCAGCTGAACAGGCCCTCGCCGCCCTTGAGGACCAACCCTTTGACATGGTTATCACCATGCCGCGCCTGACGGACATGGGTGCGGCTGCATTGGGCCATCAAATCAAGCAGAAGGCACCCGGGCTGCCAGTTATTCTGCTCACCCACGACACGATTCCTTCACCGGAAATCCAAGAGCCGGACAATGCGCCGGGCATTGACCGCACTTTTGTCTGGTCCGGCAACACGGATATCCTCGTGGCGCTGACGAAAAGTGCCGAAGACCGGATGAATGCGGAGAATGATACCCAATCGGCGGGCGTCCGGGTAATTCTCTTTGTGGAAGACTCGCCTTATTACCTCTCATCCCTGCTGCCCATCCTATACCGGGAACTGGTCAGTCAGACCCAGGCGGTGATGGAAGGCACCCTTAACGAAGAGCATCGGCTGGTCACCATGCGGGCGCGTCCGAAAATCCTGGTTGCCGGAAATTACGAGGAAGCGCTGGCCCTTTACGAGCGTTACGAATCCAACGTGCTCGGGGTCATTTCCGATGTTCGATTTTCCCGCAACGGCACCTTGAACGAGACGGCCGGGGTCGATTTTCTCAAACAGGTGCGCGGGCGGCGGTTTGATATCCCGCTGCTGCTCACCAGCTCAGAACCGGCCAATGCCCTGAAGGCGGCGTCTATCCCCGCTGCCTTTGTGGACAAGAATTCTGACACCCTGCACCAGGATGTGCGCCGTTTTTTCAAGGACCAATTGGGTTTCGGTGATTTCGTTTTCCGGTTGCCCGACGGATCGGAAATCGGCCGTGCCTCCAATCTGAAGGCGCTGGAACAGCATATGCTTTCCATACCGAAGGCGTCCTTCCGGTACCATTGCAACCGCAACGACTTTTCCCGCTGGTTGTTCGCTCGCACCGAGATGACCCTGGCCGCAGAACTCCGCCCGATCAGCGACGATGACTTCTCGGATGGGGAGAGCCACCGCCGCCATCTGGTCAAAATTATTGCCGACCGACGCAAAAGACGCCAGAAGGGGGTTGTTGCCGATTTCGATGCGGCGGATGCGGATTTCGACACTGAATTTTTCAAGATCGGCAAGGGTTCGCTGGGAGGAAAAGCCCGGGGATTGGCATTCGTTGCCTCCCTGCTTCGCCAGAACCCCGATTTTTATGTCACCTACGAGGGGGTGGATATTATTGTCCCCCAGACGCTGGTGATTACCACCGACGGGTTCGAGTCCTTTGTGCGAGACAATGGACTGCGTTACCTGTCCAAAACCGACCTGCCCGATGAGCAGATCGCCGAACTTTTCCTCGCCAGCCAATTCCCCGGATGGATCGAAGAAAGACTTCAGGACTACCTGGCCCAGGTGACCTATCCACTGGCCATTCGATCCTCCAGTTTGCTGGAGGACGCCCAGTTCCGGGCCTATGCCGGCCTTTACCGCACCTATATGATCACCAATGACTGTCCCGATGCGGAACGGCGTTTAAACCATCTGATTCATGCCATCAAGCTGGTCTACGCCTCAACCTACTATAAAGGACCCAAGGCATTCTCAAAACGGGTAGGCCACCGGACGGAAGAAGAGCAGATGGCTGTGATCATCCAAAAACTGGTTGGATCTCCATATGATGACAGTTTTTACCCGGCTATTTCAGGGGTCGCCCAGTCGCACAATTACTATCCCTTTGCCCGCATGAAGCCCGAGGAGGGAATCGTCACCATTGCCATGGGATTGGGCAAAACCGTGGTAGAAGGGGAAAAAACGCTCCGGTTCTCGCCGGCCCACCCCCAGTTGCTCCCGCAACGCTCGACCGTGGAAGACATTCTCGAGAACGCCCAACGTCACTTTTATGCGCTTAAAATGGAAAAGTCCTGCCACAACCTGGAAACCAACGATGGTGCCAACCTGTGGTACCGTGAGGTGACCGAAGCGGAGCACGAGCTGCCCATGCAGTTTCTTGCCAGCACCTACGTGCCGGACGAGCATCGTATTCGCGACACCGTTCATATCCCGGGTCAGCGGGTCCTCACCTTTGCCCACATCCTCAAATACCGTGAGTTTCCTCTGGCTGATATCCTGAAGGACATGCTCGAACTGGGAGAACAGGGGATGGGGTGCCCGGTGGAGATGGAGTTCTCCGTCAACCTGAGCGCTGAACCTGATCATCCGCCACAGTTCGCCTTTCTTCAACTCCGGCCCATGACGGCCCGGGCCGAACTTGAGCAGGTGAATATCTCTACAGAAGAAATCGAGAACGCATTCTGTTTTTCGGGCAAGGCCCTGGGCAATGCCTTAAAGCACGATATGGCCGACATTATTTTAGTCAAACCGGAGGCCTTTGACCCGGGCAGGACCATGGAGATTGCCCGGGAGATTGCCAGGATCAATGCAACCCTGGTCAAAGCCGACCGAAAATACCTGCTTGTCGGGCCGGGCAGATGGGGGTCGGCCGACCGCTGGCTGGGAATTCCCGTTGCATGGGCCGACATCTCGGGGGTGGGTGCCATGATCGAGACGGAATCGGACAAGCTCGTTGCCGAACCTTCCCAGGGCTCCCATTTTTTTCACAACATCACCACGTTGGGGATCAACTACATTACCGTCTCCAAGGCTGCCGGTGACTGGATAGACTGGGATTGGCTGACTGCGCTGCCGCGGTTGAACGATGCCACCTTTGTTGCTCATGCACGGCTTGAGTCGCCGGTGACACTTAAAGTTGACGGCCGGCGATCCCAGTGTGTAATCGTCAAAGGAAACGGCAGGGGTTCCCCTTAGTTCCTAAATCCTTAATCCTGAAATATTTTTTTTGTCAGAAAACAACAGAGAAGAAGCCAAAAAAGAACAATAATCAAAATTCAAATGACAAATAAATCACAATGACCAAATTCAAAATACCAAACCAGATCTTGAACAAAATGATATTCCAATGATCGAAACCAGAAACCAGAACCCAGAACCCAGAACGTAAAATACATACAAAGGAGGAAACGCCATGTCGGACATTCTTCAACTGGTAAAGGACAAGGACCCGGGACAGCGTGAGTTTCATCAGGCGGTGATGGAGGTCATGGCCTCGGTCAAGCCGGTGATGGACCGCAATCCCGAGTACCGGGCCGCCAAAATTTTAGAACGCCTGGTGGAGCCCGAGCGGGTGATTCTGTTCCGGGTGCCCTGGGTGGACGACCAGGGCGAGGTGCAGGTCAACCGGGGCTTTCGCATCGAGATGAACAGTGCCATCGGCCCTTACAAGGGCGGCCTGCGCTTTCACCCGTCGGTGAACCTGGGCATCCTCAAGTTTCTGGCCTTCGAGCAGGTCTTCAAGAACGCCTTGACCACGCTGCCCATGGGCGGTGGCAAGGGTGGGTCGGACTTCGACCCCAAGGGCAAGTCGGACCTGGAGGTGATGCGTTTCTGCCAGAGCTTCATGGCCGAGCTGTTTCGGCACATCGGCCCGGACACGGACGTGCCGGCCGGCGACATCGGTGTGGGCGCCCGTGAGATCGGTTATCTGTTCGGCATGTACAAGAAATTGAGAAACGAGTTCACCGGCGTGCTCACCGGCAAGAGCCTGAACTGGGGCGGCAGCCTGATCCGCCCCGAGGCTACGGGCTACGGGTCGGTCTATTTTTCCGCCGAGATGCTGGCCACCCGCGACGAGACCCTGGCGGGCAAGACCTGTCTGGTGTCCGGTTCGGGCAACGTGGCCCAGTACACCATCGAAAAATTGCTGGACCTCGAGGCCAAACCGGTGACCTTTTCCGATTCGTCGGGATACATCTATGACGAGGCGGGCATCGACCGGGAAAAGCTGGCCCATCTGATGAACCTGAAAAACGTGCGCCGGGGCCGGGTCAAGGACTATACCGAAAAGTACCCCTCGGCGGTGTATACCGAAGCGACACCGGAGCAGGACTTCAACGCCCTGTGGAACCACAAGGCCGACTGCGCTTTTCCGTCGGCCACCCAGAACGAGATCAGCGCCACCGACGCGCAGAACCTGGTGGACAACGGCGTTTTCGTGGTCAGCGAGGGGGCCAACATGCCCACGGTGCCCGACGGGATCGACATCTTCATCGAGAACAAACTGCTCTATGGTCCGGGCAAGGCGGCCAATGCGGGCGGTGTATCGGTATCGGGTCTGGAGATGACCCAGAACTCAATGCGGTTGTCCTGGACCCGAGAAGAGGTGGACAACCGGCTGCAGATGATCATGAAGAGCATTCACCAGACCTGTTTGAATGCGGCCGAGCAGTACGGCACGCCGGGCAACTACATGAACGGGGCCAACATTGCCGGCTTCGTCAAGGTGGTGGATGCCATGATCGATCAGGGCGTGGTCTGATGGCTTCTGCCGCATGGGTGTGATGCCATCGTTCAACAACGGGTTCAAAAAAAAACGGCATCCTATGATCAAGGATGCCGTTTTCATTTTATGTCTGTGTCAGTTGGCTAAGTTCTTACCACATTGGCGGCAGCGGGGCCACGGTCTGTTTTCTCCACTTCGAATGTCACCCGATCTCCTTCCGAAAGGGTTTTGAACCCCTCAGCCTGAATGGAAGAAAAATGAACGAAAATGTCACCCTGATCTTCCTCCTGTTCGATGAAACCAAACCCTTTTTTGTCACTGAACCATTTTACAACACCGTTTGCCATTTCTGCAGCCTCCTTAAAAAAAAGTAAACATATCCTGTTCAAGACCATTCAACCGAGAACCGGTCGTCACAAAAATGATGGAACCCACCATTAACAGGCTGTTAAAGATGACTTTAAACCGATCCGTACAAGTCAAGCTACCCGCCACCACCGCTCCAATCTCGACGGTCCTTCCTACCCGGCACTTTTATTTTACAGGCCGTATACAGAGTAAATACCACGCCCCGCCCGTTTCATTTTGCCTTTCTTACAGGCGCGATGAACGATATTGCTGATCTGCTTTTCAGTAAAGCCGGATTTTCCTCTCAAGGCCTCCACGGAGATTCCTTTTTTAAATCGTTTCATGATCGTGAGCACCTTATCCGTGGGGGTGATGGTTTTTCCCTTTGGCGCTGCCTTTTTTTTCGCGGCCGGTACCGCTCTTTTCTTCGGGGCAGCTGCGGGTGATGATTTCTCAAACGCTTTTGCCATGGTTTCGGTTTTCTTGGCCAGCGTATTTAACTGTCGGGCGACGGTTTTTAGGTCTTTGACAATTTTTTTCATAACCTGAGTCCTCCATGTAAAGGGGTGTGCAATTACTTTCTTTTTAAAACGATATATTGGGAAAGGACGAGATGCTGCTCGGCAGATATACAACTCAACGATTCAGGTGGGCAGCAGCTCGATTGATTTTTCTTTTTTTCGACAGCCTGATAAGTGCCGGTATACTCTCGGCCAATGTGGCGTTGCTGGGCTGGGAATAACCGTTAGTAAAAATAAAGCCGCCTGAAAGTCTCTTGAGAACATAAGGTGCAGGCGCTGCAACGCACTATGAGAATGAGCATAATGGATCGGCGGGTAAATGTCAAGCGCCCAGAATATCACTGAAAAATGATCTGTTTGAACGATCGTTACTCGTTATTGTAAATTGAGGACAACAGCCCTTTACAGCGAAAAGAATCCAACACGTTCCACACGTTGGCAGGCAGGTAACCGGTGCTACCAGACCTTTACGGGTCCGGTATCCAGATGGACGAAATCCGATTTGGGATAGTAGCCGACACCACCGCAATGGAGATCTACGGCTATCTGGCGAAGTGCGGTTGTCTGGTATCCGGGGATTCGGATGTCGATGGCACGGCCCTCCATATGCAGGCTTTGCGGGGCTACGCCTGCAGTGACTTTTCTCAGTGCCTCATTTGTGCTCGGGGAGCGGTAGCCGGAAATGATGCTGAGGGGAGAGCGCGGCTTTTCCTCCATAACGATGCGATGAAGCAAATCCAGAAGCTTGGGGTCCACCGGTTTGACCTCTCCGGTGCGGTGATCGCGCATGATATGGCTGATCCGGTTCACTGCACGATGGATCAGCATTCCGCTTGACCGGTAGCACGTTTTAAGGGTCTCCCCGGTGTGAATATTATAAAAAGACAAGATGTGGTGCTCAGGGTTTCTGGGGTTCGCAGCTGCCAGCACCGGATGTGTGCAGACGGTCGTCAGGATCGCTGATGCCCCCCATTTCAAAAAGGTTCTGCGGTGGGTGTATAAAGATGCGATGTCGTTCATTGCCAACATTCCTTAGCGTATATATCTAGTCCGTTTCTCGCCTGTTACAGAGTGGTGATGGTGTCAACCCTGTCCAGCACAGAACGGCACCGAGATGGTTGGTATCTGTAATGCTTATTCGGCCGTCGGGCAAAATAGCTTAAAAAAAACATTAGGTAAAAACAGTCTGACTGTCAAGGGGTTATGCGAAAGCTGGTGCTCCGCCACCTAAGTTTACATGAGGCCTGATCTATGCACGAAAAGATAAAGTTCTGGCCGGTTCGGCCGATAATCAATCATATGTCCGACCCTCACCTGTATCCGGGAGCCGGCCAGCCGTGTTTAGGGACTGGATCCCATTATTATAAGGAATGGGTGAGGCAGCAAACGAACAGGACCGATGATGAAAAAAAATAAACCCAGCAACCCTAACACCCGCAGAACCGGGCTCGATCGGCGTTGGATCCCGTCCGCGAACCATCAGCCGGAACGACGCCGCAGCATGGACAGGCGGACGATCAGGAATCGATCTTTTTTAGAGCCCTTTGAGTCGAAAGGGGTGGAGGGAAACAGCGAGCCGTTTCCCGAAATCAATATCCAGACAAGCCAGCCGGAGGCGAAGTACGCGGTCCTGCCATTTGATGAAAAAGGCTTTTCCGAGCCTCGGGAAGCCGTTTTTAAGAAAATCACGTCAGACGACGAATGAGCTGCAGTTCAATCCAGGCAAAACCTGTCATTCGCCGGCGAACACCGCCTAATGCGAAGCATCGACGGGTTGTCGCCAGTCCGTGCACACGCCGGCTGCTCCGAGCATGGTGATTGCACGGTGCATGTGTGCGCCGATGGTGTCCACCCCGTGGGAATCATCGCCCGGAACGATGTCGATGCCCATTTCAGCGGCTTTTTTCAAAATGGGTGCCGACAGGTAGGGCTCGTTCTCACCCCTCGACAGCGGGCGCAGGTTAAAATCCAGGATTAGGTTCAACTGCTTGACCAAATTCAGATTCCTGAGAATTTTTTTCCAGATCCTTGGTTTGAGCAGCCGAGAGCGATAGTCAGGGTCGAATATCCGCACGATATCCAGGTGGCCCACCACGCGTGGCACTGTCGCCCGAATCATCTCGTACTGCTGATCGAAATAGGCGGCGTACATTTCATCCAGCCCGCCGCATCGATCGGCAGCCTCCTTATAGCAGGCTTTGCTGTAGTCGAAGGGGATGTCTTTGACGTGGTGAACGGAACCCACCACATAGTCGGGTGAAAAGGTGTCGATCAGCGCGTTGGCAAAGTCGAGGCTGCCGACGTAATCTTCCGTTTCGAACCCGACATAGATCCGGATGTCGTCGGCATATTTTGCCTGAAGGCGCCGGCAGGTGATCATGTAGTCGGCAAACCGTTCCTTGAGTGTGCCGGCGTTGAATCCGGTGCCTTTTTCTTCGGGGTAGACAAAGGCATCCGACACCGGCGGCATGTGTTCGGTGATGCCCACCCAGGCATACCGCTGATCGATGTAAGCCAGCACAATCTCCTCGAGGGTGTCCTTGGCGTGGCCGCAGAACTGGCCGCTGTGGCCCCCGTGAACCGACACCGGTTGTGGAACGTTCATCCGTTTTTCTCCCTGTGGTGGTGCATCTCGGTAATGCTGAAGCCTTGCCTGAGCAGATTGGCGATGGGGAGGAAATGGGGTTTCGGCATTTCCGACCACCGGTACCAGCCCCAGCTCTCACACTTGTCCGGTTCCTTCACCCGGGCGTCGCCGGTCGTTTGGTCGGCAACCACAAAAAGTGTGACGTAATGCTTCTTCTCGTCTTCGAAGACATCGTTGGTGAATGGACCCATGCGCAGGTTGACGATGGACAGGCCGGTCTCTTCAAACAGTTCTCGCCGGGCGCAGGCCTCGATGGATTCGCCGTACTCGAGGTGGCCGCCGGGAAACTGCCAGGTGCCTGCACCGTGGGCATTCCTGCGCTTTCCCAGCAGCACCCGTTCATCCCGGACAACGATGACGGCCACCCCGATATAGGGTCTGTTTTTTTGGTTCATGGGTTCAGGGTTCTGGGTTCTGGGTTCTGGGTTCGAGGTTCAGGGGTTCACAGTTCAGAGGTTCAGGGTTCTGCGTTCTGTCTCTGGTCTCTGCTTTGAGCTTTGAGCTTATCAGCTATTATGTTCGGGGTTCAAAACCTCTGAACCCTGAACCTTCCAAATGCTTTTGCAGCTATCAGAATTCATCGGGGGCGTCAATGATCCCGGACCAGCCTGAAACTCAGTTTAAAATTGAAGCAGCCGGCAAATGGTGATACCCAAGTAGCTCAATATGGGTAATACTAACGATCTCGTAATCTGACATGCAAGCATATACCCCAACGTTGAAAAAGCTGTAGAACATGGAAAACCATCATTCATCAATCCGGAAATACCCCGACGCGCCTCGACCGGCGGTGGGAGCAGTGGTATTCAAAGATGACGCGGTCCTGCTGGTTCAGCGCGGCAATCCGCCCTCCCGGGGCATGTGGAGCATTCCCGGCGGCCGCATCCGACTGGGGGAAACGCTCCAGGCGGCAGCCGAGCGGGAGATCCTCGAGGAGACCGGTGTGGTCATCCGGGCCAACAGGCCGGTCCTGGCCTTCGATGTCATTCAAAAAGATGACCGCGGGGTGGTTAAATACCACTACGTGATCGTGGACCTGACTGCCGACTATGTGAGTGGAGAACCACGGGCCGGAGACGATGCCGCCGATGCCCGCTGGATAACAGCAGACGAACTGGCTGGTTTAACGGTGAATCCGGCCACCCGCCGGCTGCTTGCGGAACACTTCAAATTTGGGGATTTGGCATAATGGCGGCCGTTACCGATATTGACAAAGAACGGATCCGGCGATGGGGCAGGGGGCTCGATGGCGATATCACCCTTCGCTATGCGACCACCAGCCATGCAATGGATGAACGATTTAAATCCTTTGTCGATCAGATGGCCGACCTTACACCCCGTGTCCGGGTGAAGAAGGAGGGCGATGCGATGGTTTCACAGCCCACCTTGTTCATCGGCAGCCATGTGGGCTACCAGGCCCTGCCATTGGGCCACGAATTGGAACCGTTCCTGGCTGTATTGGGGGATCTCAGCGCGTTTGCGGATCGCGTTGCCCCTGACCACCGGCAGCGTCTGCAGCAGCTGCGGGCGCCGGCCCTGATCAAGGTCTACATTACACCCCACTGTCCCTTCTGTCCGGCCACGGTATCCATCCTTTTGGGCCTGGCCGCCTGCAGCGACCAGGTGCGGGTGACCGTCATCGACGGTGAGTTGTTCGTTGATGCCGCCCGAAAAGACCGTGTCAGCGCCGCACCGACGGTGATTCTGGACGACCGGTTCCGCTGGACGGGATCCGTGGATGCCGGTGAACTGGTCACCCTGATGCTGGACCGGGATCCGGCCGACCTGGGGCCCGATGCCCTGAGGGGCATGATCGAAGCGGGAAACGCCGAGGGCGTGGCTGAAATGATGGCCGAACGGGGCATGATTTTTCCTGCCTTCATCCAGTTGCTGATCCACCCGCGCTGGTCCGTGCGCCTGGGGGCCATGGTGTCATTTGAAACGCTGGCCGAGCGTGATCCGGGGCTGGCCGGTGAGGTTGTCGAACCGCTGGTCGCTGTTTTTTCGGATGTGGACGACGGGGTCAAAGGGGATCTGATTCATGTGCTGGGAGAATCGGGAAACCGGGCGGCACTGTCGTTTTTAGGCGACGGTGGCCGGTGGTGACTACGATGATGAGGTGCAGGCGGCGGCGGAGGAAGCGATCGAAAAGCTGGACTGATATGATTGCCTTTGAACTGAGCCCTGACCGTGTAAAACCGAAAAAACGCTCGAGCAACAAATGTCGATAAATCCCAAATTGCAAATAACAATTTCCAAACAAATTCCAAATCACAATATTCAAACTGCAAACAAGAACGCGATCAACGGTTGATTCTCATTCTTTGAATTATAGTCATTGTCTTTTTGGTTCTTGGCTATTGTGTTTGTTATTTGTCTTTTGGGTATTGTGATTTATTTGTTTTTTGTTATTTGAATATTGTAATTTCCTTGGCGTTTGTTCTCTAATTATTGTAATTTACTCTACGCCTTCTGACATAACGAATGACGAAATTAATCCCCTATAGTCCGGTAACCTTATTCCTGCCTGTTTCCTTGGACTGGTAAAGGGCCTGGTCCGCCCGATTGATAAAATCGTCATCGGCTTCCCCTTCCCGGTAAGCGGTAACCCCAAAGCTGAGGGTGATTTTTCCCAAACTTTCCCCGGTGCTCTTCTTTTTCAGGTCAAGGCCTTCAAAGGCGAGGCGTATATCGTTGGCCAGTTTCATGGCTCCCTCAATGGGCGTGTCAGGCAGCAGGATGGCGAATTCTTCCCCGCCGATGCGGGCCGCCAGATCCTTGCCCTTGATGCTTTCCTTGAGGGTCGTTGCCACCATGCGGATGACGTTGTCGCCCACCAGATGGCCATAGGTGTCGTTTACTTTCTTAAAAAAATCGATGTCGGCAATGATCAGACAAAGGGATGACCCGGCAGCCTGGCTTTGGGTGATGTTTTCCGCCAGGGCTTTATCAAATCCACGACGGTTAACAATCTGGGTCAAGGGGTCTCTGAGCGATTCCGTGCGGTAATGCGCCATCTTGTTTTTCAAATGATCGATTTCGTGATTGGCCTGCTGGAGCTGTTCTCGGAAGGATGAACTGGAGCCCTCCAGGCTGGTTATTTCATTTTTGATTTGCTTGACAATCGTCTTCAGCTGATCTTGAGACAAATTGGGTTCGATCGCTTCATTGATGGCTTCCATGTTGTTGGCCGATTGGGAATACAACTGATCGGCGGTATCCATCGTACTGATGATTTCGGCAAAGACCTTGTTCAGCTCTTTGCGCACCAGCGAGGTCAGCCTTTCCTGATCCGTCGCAATATACTGGTTGTAAAATTGTTGGGAAGTCTCGGTGGAGAACGTCTCTCCCTTTTCCAGGTGATTGTCTATGGCAGCCTTGAGTTCATCGTTATTACCAGACACATATTCGTACCAGATACAGTAGTTCAAGGGATCCGTGGGAAGCCCATGCTTGCCGATCAGTTCAAGTGTCAGGCGCAGATAGCGACGTGAATCATCAATCCCGTCATTGTATTGCATTATTCGGTTTCCTTTCTGCAAAGGTATCTATTGCCCATCCAGAAACGGCATCTTTCGGCCCAGGCCTGCGTTCTCGCTCGATTGAAATCCTCGACGTAGTACCACTACGCCTGCGGGTTCAATTTCGCTGCGGCCTTGGCCTGAACCAAAATCTACCATTTCTGGATGTGCACTATCTTTAGAACAGGCAGTCGCGATAACGGATTTCTAACCGCATGTCATTTCGGAATCTACTCATATCATCATCTCTGCAATTCATTTTTAATGGCCAGACCAACGGTCTCGATCGTGTAAGGTTTTTTGATGAACTGGCTGGCGCCCAAACGAATCACCTTATCGACACGAACCGTTTTCGAATATCCGCTTGCAATGATGGTTTTTTGATTGGGTTTAAACCCGATTATTTTTGTAAACGTTTCCAAACCATCAAGACCCGGGTCCATGATCATGTCCAGTAGAACCAGGTCCGCCGATCCGGTTTTCAAAAATGCAATCGCCTTTTCACCGGATTCGACCGAGACGGGTTGGTAATTGAGCATCTCTAAAATATTCGCCGCGATTTCTCTTTGCTCTTCGACATCATCGACGATCAGTATCACCTGACCGTCTCCCATATATTGGCTGGCAGGAACCGATTCTTGCGTGCGTTGTGCTATTTCTCTCGTTGCAGGAAGGGTTATGCAAAACGTCGTGCCCTCATTGGGTTGGCTGGTAACATCGATATATCCATGGTGATCCTGAACGGTACCCCAAACCACGGCCATCCCAAGGCCTGTCCCGCTCCTTCCCATCACTTTCTTGGTATAGAAAGGCTCATAAATTCGAATTAAATCCGCTTTGGATATCCCGCATCCCTTATCCGATATCTCGAGGGCGACAAAATCACCTTCACGGACTGGTTCAACTCCCACTGGAGGCTGGTTGAACGTGTGATTGTAGGTTGTTATGGATATTTGGCCACCATCGGGTTGGGCCTCCGCGGCGTTTGATATCAGGTTCATGATCGTTTTTCGGATATGGATCGGCGATCCCGTCACATGGAGAAGATCCGGGCTGAGATTGGTCTCAATAGAGATATCTGGATGATAAGAGATGAGTTTTTGGTGTTCCGGCGAAGTCAGGTACTCCGTTATAATGTCATTTACATGGGCCACTTTTTTTACACTGACCCCCCTTCTGGCCAGTGTCAGCAGGTCTTGTACGATTTCGGCCGCTCGTTCCCCTGCCTGTTGAATCGTTAAAATCGATTTTCTCAATGGGTTGTTGCTGTCTAATTGCATTAACAGCAATTCCGGATAACTGATGATAGCGGACAGCACGTTGTTCAGATCATGGGCGACACCTCCCGCAAGGGTTCCCAGTGCTTCCATCTTCTGGGCCTGCACCAGTTCTTTTTGAAGCTGCCGCTGTTCGTTCATCATTCGCACGGCACGCATCATGAAGCGAACCCGCTCAACCAGAATCACCCAGTTGATCGGCTT